>NZ_JBBPEU010000053.1:0-309 GCF_040225985.1 Shimia fortis | reverse complement strand
ACCAAGCGCGGCCACTTCCGAGTAAGACCGCAGCCCGTCAAGGAAATGCAGCACCTCGACCGTGTTCTCGACGAAATCGGTGCCTTCGCTGGACGTGACCTCGATGCCGCCGTCAACGGCGCGCACGCTGATGTCGCCGGTTGCGACCCCGAACAGGGCGGTGTCATAGCCGTCGCCCCCGATCAGCGTGTCGTCGCCCATGCCGCCGTTCAGCACATCGTTGCCGCCGCGCCCGTCCAGACGGTTGCCCGCGCTGTTGCCGATCAGGCTGTCGCCATCATCGCGCGACCCGCGCACGCTTTCGATATT
>NZ_JBBPEU010000052.1:0-309 GCF_040225985.1 Shimia fortis | reverse complement strand
ACCAAGCGCGGCCACTTCCGAGTAAGACCGCAGCCCGTCAAGGAAATGCAGCACCTCGACCGTGTTCTCGACGAAATCGGTGCCTTCGCTGGACGCGACCTCGATGCCGCCGTCAACGGCGCGGACGCTGATGTCGCCGGTTGCGACCCCGAACAGGGCGGTGTCATAGCCGTCACCCCCGATCAGCGTGTCGTCGCCCATGCCGCCGTTCAGTACATCGTTGCCGCCGCGCCCGTCCAGACGGTTGCCCGCGCTGTTGCCGATCAGGCTGTCGCCATCATCGCGCGACCCGCGCACGCTTTCGATATT
>NZ_JBBPEU010000051.1:0-315 GCF_040225985.1 Shimia fortis | reverse complement strand
CTCGATCCCGCCCAGCTCGATCCCGTCAAGGTCGAAATGGTCGCCATCGGCCTGCGCTTCGAACAGCACGGTGTCGCTGGTGCCGGTGCCGAACAGGAACGTGTTCACAAAAGTGCCCGACGCGTCGTTGAACAGGAACGTGTTGCTCCCGCCCCCGCCGAACAGCAGGTCCTGGCTGGTTGTGCTCGAGGCCACAAGCGTGTCATCCCCGTTGCCGCCGTAGAGGCTGATGCTGTCTCCTGATGTGCCGGTGCTGGTCAGGATGTCATGGCCATTGCCGCCATAGACCCGGTCAGACCCGCCGCCGGTCGAGAT
>NZ_JBBPEU010000050.1:0-326 GCF_040225985.1 Shimia fortis | reverse complement strand
AGCCCGGTCTGTGCGCGGCCCAGGATGAGGGCGTGCACGTCGTGGGTGCCTTCGTAGGTGTTCACGGTCTCGAGGTTGACCATGTGGCGGATCACATGGAAATCGAGACTGATGCCGTTGCCGCCATGCATGTCGCGGGCGTGGCGCGCGATTTCCAGCGCCTTGCCGCAGTTGTTGCGCTTAATGATCGACACCATCTCGGGTGCGGCCTCGGCCTCGTCCATCAGGCGCCCCACGCGCAGCGCCGCCTGCAACCCCAGCGCGATCTCGGTCTGCATGTTCGCAAGCTTCAGCTGGAACAGCTGCGTCTGCGCCAGCGGCTTGCC
>NZ_JBBPEU010000049.1:0-326 GCF_040225985.1 Shimia fortis | reverse complement strand
AGCCCGGTCTGTGCGCGGCCCAGGATGAGGGCGTGCACGTCGTGGGTGCCTTCGTAGGTGTTCACGGTCTCGAGGTTGACCATGTGGCGGATCACGTGGAAATCGAGACTGATGCCGTTGCCACCATGCATGTCGCGGGCGTGGCGCGCGATTTCCAGCGCCTTGCCGCAGTTGTTACGCTTGATGATCGACACCATCTCGGGTGCGGCCTCGGCCTCGTCCATCAAACGTCCCACGCGCAGCGCCGCCTGCAACCCCAGCGCGATCTCGGTCTGCATGTTCGCAAGCTTCAGCTGGAACAGCTGCGTCTGCGCCAGCGGCTTGCC
>NZ_JBBPEU010000048.1:0-362 GCF_040225985.1 Shimia fortis | reverse complement strand
ATCTGCAGGTTAATCGACGTTTGTGCATCGCCGTCCACCAAGGCCCACATGATCTGGCCAGTGGGACGATAAATCACGAAGCTCTCGCTGATGCCATCAGCGCCCGCATTGGCCGTGTCCGCCGTGTTGATCTGGAACTGGCTGGCGGTCGCCGCGCCATTGCCGAAGAAAAGCACATCCCCTTCAGCGGCGTTATAATCCTGAATCCAGTCCGAGCCATGACCTGGAACCCCAACATGGAAGAAACGATCAGCACCAGCCCCGCCATTCACCCGGTCATGGCCGAAGCCGCCATTGATGAAGTCGTTGCCGTCTCCGCCAAAGATGACATCCCCGAAGGCCGAGCCGGTCAATACGTCGTC
>NZ_JBBPEU010000047.1:0-375 GCF_040225985.1 Shimia fortis | reverse complement strand
GCCGCCGCGCAGAGTGTCGTTGCCCGCACCACCGGACAGACGGTCATCTCCTGCGCCCGCGCTCAGGTCATCATGGCCCGCGCCGCCGATAAGGTGGTCATCCCCCTCGCGCGTCGTGATCCGGTCATCCCCGGACGACCCCGTGATCGCGAACACCTCAAACCCCTGGAAATAGGTCTGGGTCGTGCTGTCATCGCTCAGGTAAATATGCTCTCGCTGGCTCGAATAGCCTCCATCCGTGTCCAGCCGCAAATACAGCCCAGTCGCCGTCAGCCCGCCCGCAGACACGCCCGAATAATCCAGCGTCAGCTGGTCCGTGCCATCGCCCCCATGCAAGGTGTCCAGCTGGAACCCCGCTACAACCACATCGTCGCC
>NZ_JBBPEU010000046.1:0-385 GCF_040225985.1 Shimia fortis | reverse complement strand
CGTCCAGCGAAGGCACCGATTTCGTCGAGAACACGGTCGAGGTGCTGCATTTCCTTGACGGGCTGCGGTCTTACTCGGAAGTGGCCGCGCTTGGTGGCAGCAACCAGACGGGCACGGATGGCACCGACACGCTGGACGGCGGCACGGGGCAGGACACGCTGGATGGCGGCGACGGCAATGACCTGTTGCGCGGCGGGGCTGGCGACGACCTTCTGATGGGCGGCCTTGGGGCGGATACGCTGGTCGGGGGCGACGGCAATGACACGATCCTGGGCGGCGACAGCGAAAGCGACCTGCGCGACGTGGTCTATGCCGGCGCGGGCGATGACAGCATCGAAGGTGGCTATGGCAATGACGAGCTGCGGGGCGATGATGGCAACGACAC
>NZ_JBBPEU010000045.1:0-466 GCF_040225985.1 Shimia fortis | reverse complement strand
TGGTGCCGGTGCCGAACAAGAACGTGTTCACAAAAGTGCCCGACGCGTCGTTGAACAGGAACGTGTTGCTCCCGCCACCGCCGAACAGCAGGTCCGTTCCCAAGGTGCCGGACGCCTGCAAAGTGTCATTGCCGCTGCCACCATAAAGGCTCACGCTTTCGCCTGCCATGGTCCCACTGATCAGCGTGTCGTCGAAATCGCTGCCATTGACCCGTTCGAACCCGCCAACAACAAGCGCGTCGCCATCATGCGAGCCGGTGCCGCTGGCCAGGTCGACAACCACATCGGTGGTCGCGTTCGACAAATCAAGCGTGTCCGTTCCGGTCCCGCCAAGCATCGTGTCGGCACCGCCATGGTAGACAATCGTGTCATTGCCACCCGCGCCGTCGATGTTGTCATCGGCAACCGTCCCGGTGATGCTGTCGTCGCGCGACGAGCCGAGGATCGAGACATGCTCGCCTTGGCC
>NZ_JBBPEU010000044.1:0-467 GCF_040225985.1 Shimia fortis | reverse complement strand
ACATCGTTGCCGCCGCGCCCGTCCAGACGGTTGCCCGCGCTGTTGCCGATCAGGCTGTCGCCATCATCGCGCGACCCGCGCACGCTTTCGATATTGAGCAGCGTGTGGGTGAAGGCCGTGCCCGACCATGTGCCCGTGGCGCGGCCGGTTTCAAGGTTCACGTTCACCGCGGTGACGCCGAACCGGTCATAGCGCACCATGTCATTGCCATCGCGCCCGTCCATCGTGTCGGACCCGGCGCCGCCGATGAAGCGGTCGTCATACATGCTGCCGATAAAGCTGTCGGTGGCGCTGGTGCCTGCGACTTCGACAGTGGGGCCCGAACCAAGGCCGGTGACCGTGTCCGTGCCCTCAAAATGCGCGATCTGGCCCGTGGTCAGGTTGGCGTTGATGCCGCCCGATTGCCCGCGATAGTCCAGACGCACGATCCCGTCGCCGCCCAGCACGTTGATCGTGTTGCTGCCGCC
>NZ_JBBPEU010000043.1:0-602 GCF_040225985.1 Shimia fortis | reverse complement strand
ACCCGGTCGCTGCCGCCATTCCCGTCCAGCGTATCCGCGCCGCGGTCACCAACCAGCGTGTCGTTGCCGCCCTGCGACTGGATCAGGTCGTTGCCTGCTTCTCCGAAGATCAGATCGCCTTCCGCCGAACCGACAAGGGTGTCGGCTTGCTCGGTGCCGTAAAGGCGCTCGATGGAAATCAGGCTGTCGGTCGCGCCATAGGTATCTGTTGCAACACCTGTGGTCAGATTGACGTTGACGCCTTGGTTGCCGCCTTCGCGCAGGTAAGACACTTCGTCCACACCCGCGCCGCCGTCCAGCGTATCGTTGCCATCTCCACCGATCAGGATGTCATTCCCGGCAAAGCTCTCGATCAGGTCGTTGCCGTCTTCGCCAATCAGTAGGTTGCCATCGGCAGACCCGCGCAGAGTGTCGTCATTGAGAGAACCTGCGAGAAATTCGATGCCGATCAACGTATCTACAAAACCATAGGTGTCGACCACCGTACCAGCGGTCAGGTTTGCGCTGATCCCGCGGGTGCCGGTCTCGTAAGAGTAGGACACCCGGTCGCTGCCGCCATTCCCGTCCAGCGTATCCGCGCCGCGGTCACCAACCAGCGTGTC
>NZ_JBBPEU010000042.1:0-774 GCF_040225985.1 Shimia fortis | reverse complement strand
AAATTCATCAAAAACTTCCGCAAAGACGAAAACGGCGCCGTAACTGTTGACTGGGTTGTTCTGACCGCAGCCGTTGTTGGCCTGGCCGTCGCAGCCTACACCGCGATCGAAGCCAACACCAACACCCTGGCCGCTCAGGCAGCTGGCGACATCGCAGGCGAGATCGGCCAATAAGCTGATCGCCTCGCGGCAAAGATCAGGGCTGTATCGGGGTTCCGATACAGCCCTTTTTCTTTTTTGAAGGCCTTTCCCAGGCCGTTTCGATTTCAGATCATTTCGAGCCCAGCATTACTGCCGTTCATGACGCGCCCATTCAGGACTCTCAACGAAAGCCGCCTGCCGCCCCCCTCATCAACAAGCGCTTTGGTCACGTGCAGGGATGTTTGACCCCGTGACATCCGATTCCCCCGCCAGGGCCGTAGATACCAACAGATGCTTCCGACTCCGGCAGCATTCGCGACTCGCAAGCCCCGGAAAGCCCCTATTCCAAGAAAAATGTGAATAAACCCCAAATAGGGCCGTAATACTCTGCAAATTCACTGAAACACTGCAAAAAGGCACCAATCGCGCCCAAATCGTGCCCCAATCAAAGCGGATATTACAGTCATACCAAGTCGGGAACGAGCCAAAGAGAGAGAGCGGCTCACAAGGACCCGGCAGGGTGAGACTGAAAATCAAATGATCCTTTGGAGGGACAAAACCATGATCAAATTCATCAAAAACTTCCGCAAAGACGAAAACGGCGCCGTAACTGTTGACTGGGTTGTTCTGACC
>NZ_JBBPEU010000041.1:0-780 GCF_040225985.1 Shimia fortis | reverse complement strand
GGCCAAGGCGAGCATGTCTCGATCCTCGGCTCGTCGCGCGACGACAGCATCACCGGGACGGTTGCCGATGACAACATCGACGGCGCGGGTGGCAACGACACGTTGACCGGCGGGGATGGCAACGACACGCTGATCAGCGGAGCGGGGAACAATCTGCTGGTCGGTGGTGACGGAAATGCGGATCGGGCGGTGTTCACCCAAGAGCTCTCGCAATTCACTATTACATTGTCGGGCGACGACCTGCTGCTCTCTTTGGGCGGCGACACGACGACGATCAAGGACGATGTCGAATTCATAGAAATGGCGGGTGCTGTCTATACTTACGATCAACTCGCCGCGTCGTTCCAACTGATGCCGGGGGTGATCGAGACCGGATCATACGGCAACGGGTTCGAGGGCAGTCAGGACGGCAATGGTCGCGTGTCGGCAACGTTTACCGGTTTGGGTGCGTTGATGCAGTTGAGCCTTACGGCCTTTGACATCGACAACCCAAACGAGGTCGAAGTTCTGGTCAACGGTTCAAGCATCGGTTTCCTGGACACGGGTGTCAATCAAGGCACCTCTGCGCATGTGCTGGATATTCCCGTCACGTTGCAGACGCTCGGTACGAACACCATTACTTTTGTACAGCAAACGCCGAACTACGTTTGGGGCGTCACGGACCTCCTTATCGAAGCGCCTTATCCGGAGTTGAGTCTCGGTGTCGTGGAGAGCGGCGATTACGGCAACAACTTCAACGGCGTGACGGATACCGATGGCGAGGTGACGTTCACCTTTACC
>NZ_JBBPEU010000040.1:0-820 GCF_040225985.1 Shimia fortis | reverse complement strand
ATCACAGGATGAAATCACCGGCATCCAGCGCGGACTGGGCATTGATGACGAACCGCATGTCCATGACCGCGTCGCCGTCGCTGTCGACTGATACGACCGCGTTGCCCGCCACGTTCAGCGCATAGCGCACCGAAGCCGCGCCACCACCGGTGAAGCCCGCATTGCCGACAAACCCCATGGTCTGGGCCGACACCGCCGAGAGGTCGATCAGGTCTTCGCCGCGCACGAAATCCAGCACGGTATCGCGCGCCGCATCGGTCGACTCGGCCGCGTCCAGAAACACGAACACGTCATTGCCGTGCCCGCCGGTCATCACGTCGATGCCCAACCCGCCAACCAGAACGTCATCCTCGGTGCCGCCATTCAGCGAGTCATCGCCGCTGTCGCCAAACAGCAGGTCGCGGCCTTCATTGCCGAACAACTGGTCATTGTTGTTGCCGCCCAGCATCGCGTCATCGCCGGTTCCGCCCGAAAGCGTGTCATTGCCGTTCTGCCCCGACAGCAGGTCGTCATCTTCTCCGCCATACAGCCGGTCATTGCCCGTGCCGCCATAGGCCGTGTCATTGCCCGCGCCGCCCGATAGTGTGTCCTGATCGTTTTCGCCAAACATCAGGTCGGCGCTTTCGCCGCCGTAAATCCGGTCATCGCCCGTGCCGCCACTGAGAGTGTCGTCACCGTGGCCACCCCAGAGGCTGTCGCCCCCCGCGTCGCCCAGCAATTCGTCATCGCCCGCGGCACCGGTCATGGTATCGACGCCGGTCCCGCCGATCAGCATATCATTCCCGGCCCCGCCATCCAGCGTGTCGCCAGAGGTGCCGGC
>NZ_JBBPEU010000039.1:0-968 GCF_040225985.1 Shimia fortis | reverse complement strand
CCCACGCGCAGCGCCGCCTGCAACCCCAGCGCGATCTCGGTCTGCATGTTCGCAAGCTTCAGCTGGAACAGCTGCGTCTGCGCCAGCGGCTTGCCGAACTGCTTGCGGTCCAGACCGTATTGCCGCGCCGCGTGCCAGCAGAACTCGGCCGCGCCCATCGCGCCCCAGGCAATGCCATAGCGCGCCCGGTTGAGACAGCCGAACGGCCCCTTCAGGCCTTCGACATCGGGCAACAGCGCGTCTTCACCAACCTCGACATTGCTCATCACGATCTCGCCCGTGATCGAGGCGCGCAGGGACGCCTTGTTCTCGATCTTGGGCGCCGACAGGCCCGCCGTGCCCTTTTCAAGCACAAAACCCTTAATTTTTCCTTCATGCGCCTCGGATTTGGCCCAGACCACGAACACATCGGCGATCGGCGCGTTGGAAATCCACATTTTCGACCCGTTCAGCACATAGCCGCCGTCCACCTTTTTGGCGGTGGTCTTCATGCTGCCCGGATCACTGCCCGCGTCCGGCTCGGTCAGGCCGAAACAGCCGATCCATTCCCCCGAGGCCAGTTTCGGCAGGTATTTCTTGCGCTGCGCTTCCGTGCCATAGGCATAGATCGGGTACATCACGAGGCTGGATTGCACCGACATCATGGAACGATAGCCGCTATCAACGCGCTCGACCTCGCGGGCGACCAGACCATAGGTCACATAGCCCGCACCAATGCCGCCATAGGCCTCGGGGATGGTGGTGCCCAAAAGGCCCATCGCGCCCATCTCGCGGAAAATCTCGGGGTCGGTGCTCTCGTCGGCAAAGGCCGCCGTCACCCGCGGCATCAGCTTCTCGTCACAATAGGCCCGCGCCGCATCACGCACCATGCGTTCATCCTCGGCAAGCTGGCTTTCAAGAAGAAACGGATCCTCCCACGTGAAAGAGGAAAGGTCGGGTTTAGATTGGGGGGCCAGATCTTTCGGCAT
>NZ_JBBPEU010000038.1:0-1150 GCF_040225985.1 Shimia fortis | reverse complement strand
TCGATTACTCGACGATCTTCGACACAACGCCCGAACCAACGGTGCGGCCGCCTTCGCGGATCGCAAAGCGCAGGCCCTGCTCCATCGCGATCGGCGCGATCAGTTCAACGTTGAACTTCAGGTTGTCGCCCGGCATCACCATCTCGGTGCCCTCGGGCAGCTCAACGGTGCCGGTCACGTCGGTGGTACGGAAGTAGAACTGCGGACGGTAGTTCGCGAAGAACGGCGTGTGACGGCCACCTTCATCCTTGGTCAGGATATAGGCTTCGGCTTCGAACTTGGTGTGCGGGGTTACCGAACCCGGCTTACACAGAACCTGACCACGCTCAACCGCTTCACGATCCACACCACGCAGCAGCGCGCCGATGTTGTCGCCCGCTTCACCGCGGTCCAGCAGCTTGCGGAACATTTCAACACCGGTACAGGTGGTCTTCTGGGTGTCCTTGATGCCGACGATTTCGATCTCGTCACCAACGTTGATCACACCACGCTCCACACGACCGGTCACAACCGTACCACGACCCGAGATCGAGAACACGTCTTCGATCGGCATCAGGAAGGGCTCGTCCACAGCGCGCGGCGGCTGCGGGATGTATTCGTCAACAGCGGCCATCAGCTCGGCGATCTTGTTGGCGCCGATTTCCGGGTCACGGTCTTCCAGTGCGGCCAGAGCCGAACCGGCGATGACGGGGATGTCGTCGCCCGGGAAGTCGTATTCAGACAGCAGTTCGCGGATTTCCATTTCGACGAGCTCGAGAAGCTCTTCGTCGTCAACCTGGTCAACCTTGTTCATGAACACGACCATGGCGGGAATACCCACCTGGCGGCCCAGCAGGATGTGCTCGCGGGTCTGGGGCATCGGGCCGTCAGCTGCGTTCACAACCAGGATCGCGCCGTCCATCTGCGCCGCACCGGTGATCATGTTTTTCACATAGTCAGCGTGGCCGGGGCAGTCGACGTGGGCGTAGTGCCGCGCGTCGGTTTCGTATTCCACGTGCGCGGTCGAGATGGTGATGCCGCGGGCTTTCTCTTCCGGCGCGCCGTCGATCTCGTCATAGGCTTTGAAGTCACCAAATTGCTTGGTGATCGCTGCGGTCAGCGTGGTTTTACCGTGGTCAACGTGACCGATGGTGCCGATGTTGCAGTGCGG
>NZ_JBBPEU010000037.1:0-1217 GCF_040225985.1 Shimia fortis | reverse complement strand
TGATCCTCCCCCACTGAAGTGGTCCGCCCCTATAGTTGGGAAACGGAGGATCAAACATGGGAATCAAACGACACAAGCCGGAAGAGATTGTCACGAAGTTACGGCAGGTTGAGGTGCTGTGTGGGCAGGGAATGCCGCGCGTCGATGCCATCCGACAGGTGCAGATTACAGAACAGACGTTCTATCGCTGGCGTAAGCAATATGGTGGAATGGGAACCGACCAACTGAAGGAGCTAAAGAGGCTTCAGAAGGAGAATGACCGGCTGCGTCGAGCCGTGTCGGACCTGACGCTGGACAAGCTGATCCTATCGGAGGCTGCACGGGGAAACTACTGAGCCCTTCACGTCGCCGAGCCTGCATTGATCATGTGCGAAGCCAATTCCACATCTCAGAACGTCGAGCTTGTCGTGTCCTGGGGCAGCATCGCTCCACACAGAGGCGACTACCAGTTGGGCGTGCTGATGAAGAGCGTCTGGTGGCCGACATGATCGAGCTGACGCGCCAGTATGGTCGGTACGGCTACCGCCGGATCGCAGCTTTGCTCAGAGACGCAGGCTGGTTGGTGAACGATAAGCGTGTCGAACGACTGTGGCGACGGGAGGGGCTGAAGGTTCCAATGAAACAGCCGAAGAGAGGACGGCTCTGGCTGAACGATGGGTCGTGTGTTCGGCTCCGGCCTGAGTATCGCGACCACGTTTGGTCGTATGACTTCGTGCACCACCGGACAGATGACGGGAAGGCATTCCGAACTCTGAACATCCTGGATGAGCACAGCCGGGAATGCCTGACGATCCGAGTGAAACGCAAGATGAACTCGACCGAGGTCATCGATGCCTTGACGGACCTGTTCATCCTGCGCGGTGTCCCTGCTTACATCCGATCAGACAATGGCCCTGAGTTCATCGCAGAGGCCGTGAGAAACTGGATTGCGGCGGTCGGCGCCAGGACGGCTTACATCGAGCCCGGTTCGCCTTGGGAGAACGGGTATTGCGAAAGCTTCAATGCAAGGCTTCGGGATGAACTGCTGAACGGCGAAGTCTTCTACTCGCTAAGGGAGGCGCAAATCCTGATCGAACAATGGAGGAAACACTACAACACCAAACGACCACATAGTGCTCTGGGCTACCGCCCGCCGGCGCCGGAAACCATCATCCCGATGGAACCCAGGCCAATCATGCACTAACATTCAAACTGGACCACTTAGGTGGGGCTGATCA
>NZ_JBBPEU010000036.1:0-1390 GCF_040225985.1 Shimia fortis | reverse complement strand
TCGCCCGCGGCACCGGTCATGGTATCGACGCCGGTCCCGCCGATCAGCATATCATTCCCGGCCCCGCCATCCAGCGTGTCGCCAGAGGTGCCGGCCTCGAGCCGGTCATCCCCGCTGCGGCCATAGAAGGCCACAGAGTCTGCACCATGGTTCATAAAATGATTGTCGCCGATGTTCCCGTAAACCGTCGAGGCACCTTGCGCGACGGTCACATCCACATGCTCGGTTCCGCGCACGGTTACCTCTTCGACGTCGATCACGGTGGTCCCTGCGCGGGTCACAACGGTATCGACCCCAGCGCCGCCGTCGATCTCGACACCCGATTGATCCACCCAGGCAGCATCATCCCCGAAACCAAGCTCAATCCCTTCGGTGACATGGCCTCCATAGCCACGGTACTCATCCCCATCTTCCCCAAGCCTAACTATGCCATCGACAAACCCGGAATTGCGGACAAAGTCATCGTTTCTGCCAGTGGAGATGTTTCCGATGATCCGGCCCGAGTTCACGACCCGATCATCCCCTTGTGAGGTATAGATGTTTCCGGCCATTTCACCAAGATTGGTGATCCGGTCACTGCCATATGTGGAATAAACCGCATAGTCATTTGCCAGAAACTGGCCCGAATTCAGCAACCAGATCGAATTGGTATAAGTCGATCCCGAGAGAACCACGCCGTCATCGGTCGAGATCATCGTGCCGGAATTGGTCACCCACATGTTTTCGTAAAGGCCGTTCACCAAATTGTTGTCTGACCTGATTATGCCCGAATTGGTTACTCTGAATGTCCCAACTGCAGTTAATGTGGAATTACCCGCAAACGAGATTGTATGTGCATCTACACCGCCACTGATTGTTCCGGTGTTATGGATGTTCGCGCCATTTACACCAGTCGCAAAAAGGATCGCCGGGCTATCGCCGGACGAAATGGCGCCGTTATTCTCGATAACGACCCCGTCGCGGTAAAAAAGCATGGCGGTATCTTGAAAACTTCTCACCACACCGGTTTCGCCCACAAAAATCGTGGCCGAGGAGCTGTCACCCCCACCCGAAAAATAGAGGGCTTCATCGCCGGCAGTGACTGTGCCATAGATCGCTACTGACACATCCTCGTCATGCGTGGCCGAAACGGCGCGTCCGGATGACATGAGGCTGCCGATTTGCGTGACAACAAGATCGTCTCCAACCCCCAAGGTCTGACCTGTTGTCACTAACCCGTTAATTACATTGATCGGCATTTATTTCTTCCTTTCTTCAATAATTGCTTGCGCCACGCCTCTTGCGGGCCGGTTAACATCACAGGATGAAATCACCGGCATCCAGCGCGGACTGGGCATTGATGACGAACCGCATGTCCATGACCGCGTCGCCGTCGCTGTCGACTGATACG
>NZ_JBBPEU010000035.1:0-1538 GCF_040225985.1 Shimia fortis | reverse complement strand
TTGTAGTCCTGAATCCAGTCCGATCCATGGTCGCGAATGCCAATATGGAAGAACCGGTCTGCGCCGGCACCACCATTCACGCGGTCATGGCCCCAGCCGCCATTGACGAAATCGTCGCCATTCCCGCCGAAGATCAGATCGGACCAGGCGCTGCCGGTCAGGATGTCGGCACCGCCCGCACCAATCACGGTATCTGCGCCAAAGCCGCCTTCGATGGTGTCGTCGCCCGCGTCCCCGCGCAGTTCATCATTGCCATACCCGCCTTCGATCAGGTCGTTGCCATCGCCGCCATAGATCACATCACGCAGGTCGTCCGCGCTTTCACCCCCGACAAGGCTGTCATCCCCAGCCCCGCCGACAAGCGTGTCTGCCCCGTCACCGCCGTTCAGTGTGTCATTGCCGCCCTCACCTGACAGGCTGTCATTGCCGGCCAGCCCGTCCAGCGCGTCCGCCCCGTCAGTACCCGTCAGTGTGTCATCCCCCGCGGTCGGCGACACAGGCAGTGGCGCGCCATAGGCGGTTGCGGTGAAATCCGTGGTGATATCGAAATCATCCGAAACCGACGCATCCGGCAGGCGCGATGGGGACGCCGTATAGACCATGCCCGTCTGCCAGCCCGGCACGCCACCAGAGTATTCCCCGATACTGTCAATACGTTCCCAGAAACTTCCGTTCCAGCGCGACAGGAACAGGGCATCCACGTTCTCGGCAAAGAAGAACTGCATAAAGAAATTCTGGTCATCATGGTCGACCCCGGGCGCAGGATCGCCAAGAAACCGCGAGCCTACGGTAATGGTCTCGCCTGCGCCAATCGTGGTCGGGGCGGGGTTCATGTTTTCCAGAGAGCTCTGGTTCAGGCTGAAATTGTAGATCGAACTGAACCCGATGCCATAACCTGCGGCTTCAACCGGCGCGCTGCCCATGTTGGTGATGTCAAGCGCGAAACGGTCCTCGGTATCAATCCAGAGCCGTGTGATTTGCAGGGTCATGGCCGGTCCCTTCTTGTCCTCTCCTGTTCATAAATAGAGGGCAACGGGCGTTACTTGACAAGAAAAACTGATGAGATTGTAAAGCGGCCGACCGTCCAACGAATTACTCTGCGAGGCCAAAGAAAAGGGCGCGCAGGTGTTCTCTGCGCGCCCCAAGCCTGCATCCATCAGGAATTACAGCATCAAATCATATACCTGGCCGCCGATCTGCAGGTTGATGCTGTCCTGCCCGCCCCCATCCACCAGCGCCCACATGATCTGGCCGGTGGGCCGATAGATTACGAAGGCCTCTTCCGTGCTGTCGTCACCCGAGCGTTCGCCCGCCGCGTTGGTGGTGTGGTTAAAGTTCACCTGGAACTGTGACCGCGTGGCAGAGCCGTTGCCGAATTGCAGGATATCGCCTTCGGCCGCGTCATAGTCCTGGATCCAGTCCGACCCGTGGCCAAGCACGCCGATATGGAAGAACCGGTCGCCGCCGGTGCCGCCGTTTACAAGGTCATGGCCAAACCCGCCATTGACGAAATCGTCGCCATCGCCGCCAAAGATCAT
>NZ_JBBPEU010000034.1:0-3174 GCF_040225985.1 Shimia fortis | reverse complement strand
GTGGTCAGGTTGGCGTTGATGCCGCCCGATTGCCCGCGATAGTCCAGACGCACGATCCCGTCGCCGCCCAGCACGTTGATCGTGTTGCTGCCGCCGAAGTTATAATACGAAACCCAGTCGGTGCTGTTCTCGCGCAGGGTGAAGTTCAGGGTGTCGTTGTGCGCGGTGCCGTAGACCTCAAGCCCCCACCACTCGACAACATTGCCGACGTCGATCAGCGTGGTGGTCCCAAGCGCGCCCTTGTCGACCGTGCCGGTGTTGGCTGCGCTGTTGATATCGGCCACAAACCCGTTCGAGAGCCCAAACTGGTTCAGCGCGGCCCCGCTGCGATAGACATCCGAGAAATCCACCGTGTCATTGCCGCTGCCAGGGTTTATAATATCCCAGCCCTCTTCTGCGGTGCGCCCGGGGTTCAGGTAGTCATTCCCATCGCCCGCATTCAGTGTATCGTTGCCTGACCCGCCGAACAGATAGTCGTTCCCTGAGCCACCTTGGAGATAGTCGTTTCCGCCAAGGCCAAACACATGTGCGCCGTCTCCGTGGAACACAAAAAGCTGATCGGCGAAGTCTGGGCTTACCCCGTCAAAGGACTCGTAATCATTGCCAAGGATAAGGTCATTCACCACAACGCCGTCGATCATCACCGTGGCATTGTCGATCGACGCCTCATCCGTGATCGGGCCAGTCATCGACATAAGGGTCTGGCCTTCGGGGCCGGTCACGGTCATTGAATTGATGGCGAGGCCCGGCACATTTGCCAGCGACGCCATGTATCCGTTGAGATCGGACTCCGCGTCCATATCAAGCATGACGTCCAGCATAGCCCCAAGATCATCAGGGAAGGTGCCGTTGACCGTCAGCGTGTAGTCGTCGATCATCAGGGTTAGCGCCGTGTCGGTGATCTGCAGCGAAATCAGCACCTCGCCATCATTGGCGAGTTCCAGACCCGTTCCGGCAAAGGCCGAAAGGTCGCTGATCAGTTGCGCGATCTGCGGGTCGGTCAGGAAGTCGATATTGTCGATGCGGGTCTGCGCATCCAAGAGATCACTGAATTGCGACAGGGTGGTTGGCAAAACACCCTGCAGCGTCAGCGTTTGGTTGCCCGAGGACAAGGTATAGCTGTCGCTTTGGGTCTGGAGTGTGGCCAGCGTGATTACGGGCCCGCCCGCATAGGCCGGACCTTCCAGCGTGACCGTCGAAAACGCGCCCGAAGCCAGCCCGTTGTCGATGGCGGTGGTCAGATCGTCCAGGCTGCTCACCGGGGAAATGCCGGTGCCGGTCAGGGTCATGGTGTGGCCGGTCACCGCATCCGAGAAGATGATTTCGTTCGAGGACAGCGAGACAAGCTGCATGTCCGGCGACACGTTGTCCATGTATTCCAACGCGTCCTGGTGATCGAGGAAAAAAGCATCGTAATCCGTAGAGTCGGCGCCACTGCCATTCATGAATTCAAAGAAATAGGAAATGTCGGAGTCGAAAGAGAAGGTTACCATGACGTGTGTTCCACCGTTAAATCGTTCAAAGCTGGCCCTACTTGGCGTCAGCTTAACGCGATTGTAAATATCAAAATTCCATGAAATGCAGTGAGACATGGTGTCCGGTGCGTCTTTTCTTGTTGGTGTGTGTTTCGCCTTTTGCGTGTTTGCCTCGTCTGCGGGGGCGCAGGTGGCATGGCGGACCGAAATGTTCCTGCGGTCTGACGAACAGGCCCATGTGCCGGCCGCGCTCGAGGCGGCGATCCTGTCTTTCGTGGGCAATGGCGGCTCGTCTCAGGCCGAGGATATCCCGAGCGATTTCCTGACCCAGCCCCGACCGGCCGCGGCAGGGGGCGGATCGAGCCGCGTGACCTATGAACAGTCCCGCTCGCGCCGGGTCGGGGGGCGTCTTGTGGGGGCTGCGCGGATTTCAGGGCCGCTGTACTTCGAAGGCTCTGCCATGATGGCCTATGGCCAGTCCAACTATCGGTTGCCCAACGGGGCAGGGGTGCTCGTGCAGGGGATCGACATCCGGTTCCGTACGCTCAGCGCCGAACTGGGTGCAACGGTGGTCTATCGCGACAGCCTGTTCGGGTCGGTGCCTGTATCCGTGGGGCTGGGGGGCGGGGTACTGCACGCTTATACAAGAACCCGTGTCGACTCGCCGGTCCTGCGCATTCGTGAAGTCAACTCGGACACGTTGGCCTTTACCAGTCTGCGCTTTGGCATCCGCACACCGCCGCGCTTTGGCACCGATCTTGGGGCGGTTCTGGAACTGAGAAACTATGCTACTTTCGGCCCCTCCGCCGCGCTTGAGGTCAACCTGCGGTTCTGACCCGCATGTGCGCGGTTGTCGTCTGGATCGACGGAGCCTAGGCTTGGCCCATCTTCGACCAACAGGCAGGCCCCGCCGTGCATACTGACAGTTTCTATGCCTCTTTGCTGCCCGAGAGGGCGCTTTACGCGGATCCCGTGCCTGCCAATGTGGATGCCGTGGTGCTCGGGGCCGGGCTGGCTGGTCTCAGCACCGCTGTCGCCTTGGCCGAGCAGGGCAGATCGGTCCTGCTCTGTGATAGCTACAGGGTGGGCTGGGGCGCCTCGGGGCGCAATGGTGGTTTTGTGCTGCCCGGCTTTGCCGAAAGCACGCAAACCCTGATCAGAATGCTGGGGGCTGATCATGGCAAGGCCCTGCATCGCCTGTCGCAGGAAGGCTGTGATTGGGTGGCGGGGCGGATCGCCAAATCGGACCGTGACGATGTGATTTGGGGGCAGGGTGGTCTGACCCTCGTGCGCCACCCTCTGTCCGAGGCAGATATCAACGGCATACTGGCGGCCGAGGCGGATCTGGGCGATGCCGTGACCTTTCTCGACCGCGACGCGCTTTGCGCTTACGTGCGGTCGGACCGTTATCATGCCGGGTTCCTGACTCCGAACGGGATTCACATCAATCCGCTGGCCTATGCCGAACTTCTGGCTGAACAGGCGCGTGCGGCGGGCGTGCTTGTGCGAGAGGCCACCGAAATAACAAACGTCCAACCCTTCAGCGGCGGGGTCGAGGTGCAGGCAGGTGCCCTGTCGGTGCGGACCCGAGACGTGGTCTTCTGCTGATCCTCCCCCACTGAAGTGGTCCGCCCCTATAGTTGGGAAACGGAGGATCAAACATGGGAATCAAACGACACAAGCCGGAAGAGATTGTCAC
>NZ_JBBPEU010000033.1:0-3261 GCF_040225985.1 Shimia fortis | reverse complement strand
ATGATCTTTGGCGGCGATGGCGACGATTTCGTCAATGGCGGGTTTGGCCATGACCTTGTAAACGGCGGCACCGGCGGCGACCGGTTCTTCCATATTGGCGTGCTTGGCCACGGGTCGGATTGGATCCAGGACTATGACGCGGCCGAAGGCGATATCCTGCAATTCGGCAACGGCTCTGCCACGCGGTCACAGTTCCAGGTGAACTTTACCCACACTACCAACGCGGCGGGCGAACGCTCGGGTGACGACAGCACGGAAGAGGCGTTCGTCATCTATCGGCCCACCGGCCAGATCATGTGGGCGCTGGTTGATGGGGGCGGGCAGGACAGCATCAACCTGCAGATCGGCGGGGAATTGTTCGAGTTGTTGGCATGACAGCAGCGATAGAAGCGCGCCCCCGTTCAATGCACTGAAAGCCTCGTGAAACTGGACAGGGGACTCGTTTTCGACCCTAATTAGCGTCAATGTCTTTGTGAATTCGAAGAAACGTATTTAGAGGAGATACCCCATGCCCATATTTCCAGGAACCGAAAATAGCGAGGTCCTGAATGGCACCGCGTCTGACGATACCCTTTTCGGGAATGGCGGCGCTGATACCATTTCGGGTCTTGAGGGGAATGATATTTTGTCGGCCAATGGTGCAAACAATGAGGGCACCACCTATGACGGCGGCGACGGCAACGACACTCTGATCGGCAGCGCAGGTAACGAGACACTTCGGGGGGGTGCAGGGGATGACCGGCTCGAAGGTGGTGCTGGCAACGATGTCATTGAAACCGCAGGTGGCGGGCACGACCGGATTATCGGTGGCGCAGGGTATGATTTTCTCTATCTGGCACCTGACCCGGCTGGAGGGTTTGTCACAATAGACTATAGCGGCCTTGGCGGGCCGGTTTCGGCAGATCTGCGATACGGGGTCATCGAAAAACCCGGCGGGGATCAAGACGAATGGTACAATCTGCACGAGGCGTTCGAGCTTGGGGCAACCGATGGCGGCAGGTTGATCGGCACGGCCCATAATGACACTTTCACGACGCATAGAAACCCATTTGATCGCGGCATGGAAATGGCGCTGGAGATTATCGGCGGGCAGGGTAGTGACAATTATCATCTAGGCCATAACGGCCTTGTGCGGCTGAACTTCAGCGTCGATGAACAAGGACAGGCGGCGACGCAGGCGCTGGTGGTGGATCTCGACACCGGCGTGATCTCGAATGACGGGTTTGGCAATCAAGAGCAGATCACGGGGAGTAGCCCTTTGGAGATCATCGGAACCACTTTTGCGGACCAGATCACGCTGGGGTGGGAAACAAGCTACCAGATGGGGGCTGGCAACGATATCGTGACCGGGTTGGAAAACATGCAAGGGGCCGTGCGCTATGATGCGGCTCCGACAACTGGCGTGACGGTCAATCTGGCGCTCCGCATGGCAAACGGCCTTTGGAACGGACAAGCTTTCACCCACACGCTTCTTGATATCGAAAATGTTGCCGGATCTGAAGCGGGCAATGACCATCTTGAAGGCAATAGCGACGACAACGAGCTTTATGGTCTTGGCGGTGATGATACGCTGGATGGGCGCACCGGCAACGATACGCTGGACGGGGGCGCGGGTGATGACACCTTTCTTGCACTTTGGGGGGACAATACCCTTATTGGTGGCGCTGGAACCGATACCGTGATTGTCGACGCCAACAGCAGCGAAATTGCCGTGACTGCGGCGCTAAGTTCGGGAACCTATGGGGACATTCTAGGCGATGCCGTCACGATGCGCACTTCGGAAGGGTTCCAGACCCTGTTCAATTCGGTTGAGATCGTGCAGTTCAATGATTTGACCCTGACCTATGCCGAGATTGCCGCACGGATCTGGCAGATCGGCGGCATCCCTGCCGACACAATCTGGACCGGTACAGAAGGGGCAGACGTTGGGGTTAGCCCAATCAATGCCAATTCGTTGTTGAATGGCCTTGGTGGCGATGACGAACTCATGAGTAACGGCGGTGCTAACGGACATGATACGTTAATTGGTGGCGCTGGCCATGACACTTTGATTGGGCAGAATGGTAATGACGTTCTGGTGCCGGGGCCAGACGGCGGGATCGTGCGCGCGGGCAGAGGGGACGACATCATTGACCTGCGCGGGTCGGACAGCTGGATCGACATTCACCACTGGGACCTCTTTTCTGCGATCCGGGTCGACATCGACGCAGTGGCCGATACGGGCCTGATCTCGAAAGGCGAGCGATCGGTGGATGGACACACCGCTTTGCTGGGCGTGGGCGACACGATGGACCATTTCCTCGGCATCGCCGGCACGTTCGAGGATGACGTGTTCAATATTACAATGCGGCCCGGTTCGACTGGTACGCTGTTCATCTCACCAAACAGCGGCTCGGACCGGATCAATTTCTTTGGTCAGAGTGACATGACGGTGATCATGAACTATGGCGGCAACGGCGCCAATAACGGGGTAGTTGCCAATCTTCAGACAGGCATTGTCAGCAATGACGGACACGGGGATGCAGACATTATCGGGCAGACTACTGTGTTGTGGGATTTTTGGGGCACCGTGCATGGCGACTACGTCTCGGGCGACGCCCAGGCCAACCATTTCGACGGAAGCGATGGCAATGACACGCTGATCGGCTTGGCCGGAAACGATACGCTGACCGGTGGCGAAGGCGCCGATATCCTGAATGGGGGCGCAGATAACGACACGGCGCGGTATTTTGAACAAACCGAAGCCCTGACGGTCAACCTCGCGGCGGGGACAGCATCGGGAGGGCAGGCGGACGGAGACGTTCTGACCTCGATCGAAAGCGTGATTGGCGGCCTTGGGCGCAATCACCTGACGGGGGATGCCAACTTTAATCACTTGAGGGGGCGCACTGACTCTGACTTTTTGAATGGTCAGGGGGGGGATGACCTTCTGGAAGGCGGAGGCAACGCCGATACCCTTGTGGGCGGTGGCGGGAACGACACCCTGCTCGGGGGCGGCGGAGATCCGTCCGAAGACCCGACCTTGGACCTGCGCGACGTGATCTATGGCGGCAACGGCAATGACTCGATCGACGGTGGCTATGGCAACGATGAGTTGCGTGGAGACGCCGGCGATGACTCGATCGCGGGCGGTTTCGGCGCGGACACGGTGATTGGTGGCACAGGGGACGACGTATTGACCGGCTCGGCCTTCGGGGATGTCATCTTTGGCGGAGACGGCAACGACTTCATCAATGGCGGCTTCGGCCATGACCGGGTGAA
>NZ_JBBPEU010000032.1:0-3817 GCF_040225985.1 Shimia fortis | reverse complement strand
GTGACAATCTCTTCCGGCTTGTGTCGTTTGATTCCCATGTTTGATCCTCCGTTTCCCAACTATAGGGGCGGACCACTTCAGTGGGGGAGGATCAGTATAGCCGACCAGATTGTTTTTTGATCTCAAGTGTAGTGTTGGCAATCAATTGAACGAGACACCGACACCAGTGGTCGTTCACTATCGATGACCGTTATGGCCGTCCCGGCAAGGGGAATGATAAAGGCAAGGTCGAGGGACTGGTTGGCTACGGTCGGCACAGAACGTCTCACCGGCGCCCTGCTGGATCGTTTGACCCATCACGTGAACATCCTGGAAATGAATGGCGAAAGCTACCGCCTCAACCAGAGCCGCGCACGCCTCGGCAATCCGTCAACCTGAAATCTGAACAATTGGCCTGACGGCCAATGCGCCTTGGAACGTGCCTGCTATTTGAGGGCCGCACGCCCCAGGGCGCACCCACTAAACTGGCCGACTTTTGCTCCGCCCCTGTGGCAGGTTTTTGCACCGCCGTTGACACCTCCGTCCAAAGTACTTGGAGCGCGGGCACTTGGTATTCTTGGTTCAGTGGCAGCATTCTTGGCAAAGACGTCAGGGAACGCGTTTCGACATCCAACACAAAGCACTCGCTGGACAGTTGTTCCCAGCAATTTGCTGGCTGACGAGTCACCTCCGCATCCATGCCAAGGTCAGATTTGGTCGAGACATGTGTTGGATGTCGAAACGCATCAATTTCCTTAAGCTCTTCAAAAGCTATGTCGTTGAGAATCTGGGTATAAACTGCGCAGTGTCTATTGTGTCTATTGCGCCAATGTTGCTCCTGTGCAGAAGCACGGAGACGCTCAAGTAGCTTACCGGTTGGTGTGATAACAGTCATCGTTTCGATCCTTTTTTCTAGAAAGTGGGCCAGGCTCCAGCTCTCCAGGAAGAACGGAAACGAATTTTTTTGGTTTTAGCTTCGTCTTAACCGCGATTTTCGTCATTGCCCGGCAGGCGGGTCAGGACCGCGGAGGCGCCCCGCCCAAATTGGAAGACGTTTTCATAAAATAGGCAATCAAAAAGAGAAAATTTTCAGCTTGCAGAAAAGAAAAGGGTGTCAAAAAGAGAAACTGGAGAACTCCCAATGCGACGTCATTCGGCGTCAAGGTGAATGTCCATTTACTATGGACAAACTCCTCCGCGCATCGGGATGCTCGCAACTCTGGGATTTCTAGACACCAAAGATTCTTCAATTCGGGCAAAGTCCGGCATGGTCACTACCCGACCTCCGCTTTGTACTTGAATCCTGGGAATTTCAATGCCGTTAGCCACAGCTGGCCGCTTGAATTGGACAGCCAACGGATTGACCCCACACCATTTCCGGAGAAACTTCTTTATCTGCTCTTCTTCAAGAGTTTTCACAAGTTCTCTCAAGTTTGGAGGCACCGCCGCCTTGCAGTTTTCTGGATCATTCGCGCGCTTGCACCATTCATTTAACAGAAAAGCCTCGTATTGCTCCTTGGAAATAGCGTTGCCATGCTCACCATCGGGATCAGGTATGCAGATCGCATGCATGCAGAAGACCTCTTGTGCTGTCATTTTGAGAGTCGCTGGAAAGCCACGTTGCGGCTGCAAACCAGGTGCCACATTGATGAGCGTGCAGTTCACTTTTATGCAACGCACCCAGCGGAGAAGTCTCTTTAACTCCCAAATTGACAGGTTGTCGTGGCCACCGACATCGTCCAAGTGTGGCGGCAGGACGTAAGCAACTTGAATATTGACCTGCGTCTTTTGCTCTGCCTCTTGCTTTTGCCTCTCCTGCTCTTTTCTTTCTTCTTCCTGCGCCTTTAATGCAGCCTCAGTCGCAGCCTTGGCTTTGGCCGCCTTTTCATCTGCCTCTTTTTGCTTCTGGTCAGCACGTGTCTTCGTTTCGACATCGCCCGCCCCTTCTGCGAAATCAGCAGCCACAGCGGCGTAATCTGCTTCGTCCTGCGCCTGCAAATAGTCTCGTGTGGCCTTCGCAGCGTTTCGCGTCTTTTTCTGCGTCTCCGGAGAGTAGTTATCAATCGAGTCGCCTGCGCCGATTAGATTAACCAAACTGTAGGATGAGATCCGCCGAGGCTCCTTATCGCCTGCCCTGACACTGATGCCTGAATCTGGGTTACGCTCCCTATTTGCTTCGTCACCGCCATGTTCACGATTTGGCGAATCGTCGATGAATTTGTCGTCCCATCTTTCATCCCAACCATAAAGTTCGTCGGGTTTCGCTTCGCCATCGGGCGAGATCCTTTCTACGCTTATTGAGCGGTGTTTTTCCTTTTCGTGTGAATACCTACGGGTATCTTGTTTCTCGTCTTTGAATTCACCTACGTCAAATCCGTTGGCTTCGAGTACTCCATCAAGAAAACCGAATTCATCAAAGCGGAGTGCCCAAAGACCTTCCAAGTTCACATTTACATCACCCTGCCAGCAATCGCCAATGCAGCCGTGAAGGAAGTCATTGAAATCATGAATCGTTGAATAGATGTCATATACTCTCCTCCCTTGCTTGAAAGTCGCTGTGTATAGCAGGCTGGCCGTGCCCTTGAAGGATCCAGTCGTGACGCTGGACATAATCTCACCGATCATTGCATCGTCGGCCTTCAAGATCTCCAAAATAGAGAGACCACCAAGCTTTCCATCAGCCAATCCCGCCAGCTCTATAAGCAGATCATTGACGTTAACTGCTTGATGGCCGCCCTCAATTCTCGCATGTAATGCACGCGCGACTTCAAGGATGGCTGATGCCGGAACCATTGGATAAAAAATCTCTATGCCGGTGGCGGTGAGGTTTTGAAGCGACTTGCATTGCAACGTGCAAACAATAGATCCAGGAATGGTTCCGGAAAAGAACCCAGCTCTTTCGCTTGAGATAAATACTGCTTCAGCCTGCCATTCAGTTTCGTCCAAAACTTTTTGGAGGGCCACATCTTCCCAGTAGTCACCACCCGAAACTGCCATGCTCAAGTCGGATAACCTTCGAGTTCCCATCCAAATGAGTACTTCTTTATCCAGAAGGAACTCGACCGCAGCTATCTTCTTTATTCTCATCTGATCAAAGAAGGAGTAGTGGTTATCCGATTGAGCAATCGCCCTGTCAGATAGTATTTGCGCAGCTACGGCATCCATCGCAGCCCTGTCTAAACTGCGAAGCGCTATCTGCCAGTTTGAAGGTACATCAAGTTCGCCAACAAATCTTTTGGCCATCTCCTCATCAAAGTGAAACAGTAGTCCGGCGGCGAATTGAGCCACGTAGTCGAACCCAAAAAAAGTCGCCGTATCAATCAGATCGAGAATATCCTGAACAACAAACTGCTCTCCTTTTGGGACATTCAAGACAACATTGCTTGCCGAGAGCCATTCCTCTGACGGAATATCTAGGATCAAAGACATGACTTCACTGTGAAATTTGTTTGCCAATTCAGGGTTGGCATTTTGAATTGGTGTGAATCCCGCTTCGACCCGCGCTTCAATAAAACTCAATCGCTCGCGATAGATTGGATCCTTCGAAAAGAATGTTTTTGCCTGCACACGGGGTGTTTCGTCATCGGCATCAGCAGAGGAGCCCAAGCCTACAGTGAAGGCGAAGCAGATAAATAGCAAAAACAGTCTCATGAGCTTTGATCTCCCCACAACGAGAGTTACGTTATCGACCAGCGCCACTCTGTCACCGGAAGAAGCGCTGATATGGTCAGTATCAGTCGACACTGATCAGCCCCACCTAAGTGGTCCAGTTTGAATGTTAGTGCATGATTGGCCTGGGTTCCATCGGGATGATGGTTTCCGGCGCCGGCGGGCGGTA
>NZ_JBBPEU010000031.1:0-4285 GCF_040225985.1 Shimia fortis | reverse complement strand
CCGGTGGCGTGACCCTCGATATTTCGACCCTTGCGGATGATATCGACAATGACGACACCGCGGCAACGCTGACCTATGCGCTGGATGGTCAGCCGGCGCTCGGCTCGGCCAGCATCAGCGGTTCGACCGTGACCTTCACTGCGGGCACAACTGATTTCGAGTACCTTGCAGTCGGTGAAACCACTACGGTGACCATTCCGGTGAGTGTCACGGATGCACATGGCGACTCGGCTTCGGCTGATATTACCGTGACCGTGACCGGCACGAATGATCGCCCAAGGATAACCTCTCCGAACCCTGTTGAGACTCTTCCAGAGGGCGACGCGGCCCTCTCAGTCAGCGGGACACTTGATATCGAGGATGTCGATGTCACCGATACGGTGGGGCTCGCTTCGCTAAATCCCATCACTGTCAATGTCATCTCGAATCCCGGCGGATTTACGAACGCGGAATTGGTGGACATGCTGACTGTTACCGGTGGTATCGACAACATGTCGACCACCGGAACGCTCAACTGGTCGTTTGACGCAGCTGCCGGTGATTTTGATTATTTGGATGCCAACGAACAGGCGCGGTTCGTATATCAAGTTGCCATTCAGGATGAACAGAACGATGTGTGGCTCGGCTACATTAATATCCGGGTCAACGGCACAAACGACGGCCCCGTCGTTACATTCGCCGCAGGAAATGATGCAGGTACCGTCAGTGAAGACGACATGTCGCCCGCAACGGCCACCGGCACGATCAGCTTTGTGGATGCGGATGCCGATGATGGCGTGACCAGCTCGGTCGCGTTTGTGTCGGCCACAGGCCAGAACGGCGCAACGGTTTCCGCCGCCCTTGACACATTGCTGCAAGATTCGGCGACCTTCACGATCAGCCAGTCCGGCACGCCAATTTCGGGGGATGTCAATTGGGCCTTCTCGTTGGCAACCGCCGAAGCGCAGTATCTGAGTGCGGGCCAAAGCGTGGATGTGGTCTATAACATCAGCGTCACCGACGGAGATGTCACCGAGGTGACCCCGGTCACCATCACCATCACCGGTGCGGAAGATGCCCCTGTCATTACTGGCACGGCGTCCGGCACCGCGGAAGAGGACGGCACGCAAACCGCCTCCGGTACCTTGACAGTAACCGATGCGGATGCGGTTGATACGCCGACCTTCGTGGTGCAAACGGGCACAACAAGCCCCTATGGCAGCTTCGAAGTGGACGCGTCGGGCAACTGGACCTACACGCTGGACAACGCGACAGCACAGCTTCTGGCGGGTGGTGAAATCGTAAGCGAGGTCTTCCCGGTCACAGCCGAAACGGCAGACGGTGAATCTGTGACGCAGAATGTCATCGTCACGATCACTGGTAGTGAAGATGCCCCTGTCATCACCGGCACGGCGACGGGCGACGTGGTAGAGGACGGCACGCAAACTGCCACCGGTGTGCTTGTGGCGACCGATGCGGATTCGGACGATACACCGTCCTTCCTGGCGCAAACCGGCACGATGGGCACCTATGGCAGCTTCGACGTGGATGCCTCGGGGAACTGGACCTACACGCTGGACAATGCGGCGGTGCAGGGCCTGGCGGGTGGTCAGTCCGTGGACGACACCTTCACGGTCACGGCGGCAACGGCGGACGGTGAAAGCGTCACCCAGACGGTGATCGTGACGATCACCGGTACTGAAGACGCGCCTGAAATCACCGGCGTGGTCACTGGCGACGTGGAAGAGGACGGCACGCAAACGGCCTCCGGTTCGCTTGCAGTGACCGATGCGGATGCGGTGGATACGCCAACCTTCACCGCACAGCCGGGCACGATGGGTACCTATGGCACCTTTGTCGTGGACGCGGCCGGCAACTGGACCTACTCGCTGGACAATGCGCTTGCGCAAAGCGTTGCGGGTGGCGAGACCGAAGACGATGTATTCACGGTCACGGCGACAACGGGCGATGGTGAAACCGTCACCCAGACTGTCACCGTGACGATCACCGGTGCGGAAGACGCGCCCGAGATCACCGGTACAGCCACCGGCGCCGTGCAAGAGGACGTCACGTTGAGTGCGACCGGCATACTTGTCGCGACCGATGCGGATGCGGTTGATATGCCGACCTTCCTTGCCCAGACCGGCACGGCGGGCGCCTATGGCAGCTTCGACGTGGATGCCGCGGGCAACTGGACCTACACGCTGGACAATGCAGTGGCGCAGGCTCTGGCGGGTGGCGATGTCATGACCGAGACCTTCACGGTGACAGCCCAGACCGTTGATGGCGAGACTGTCGCCCAGACGGTGACGGTCACCGTGTCCGGGACCGAAGATGACCCTGTCATCACCGGCACGACCACGGGTGACGTCGCCGAGGACGGCACGCAAACTGCAACGGGTGCGCTTGTGGCGACCGATGCGGATGGGGTCGATACACCGACCTTCACTGCGCAGACTGGCACAGTGGGCACCTATGGCAGCTTTGACGTGGATGTCTCGGGCAACTGGACATTTACGCTGGACAACAACTCGGTCCAATTCCTGGCGGGTGGTCAGACCACAACCGACAGCTTCACGGTCACAGCCACCACGACCGACGGTGAGACAGCCACCGAAACCGTGGTCGTCACGATCACTGGCGACGAAGACGCGCCGGTCATCACCGGCACGGTTGCTGGCAATGTGTCCGAGGATGGCACCCTTGTCGCCACCGGAAGCCTGGCCACATCGGATGTGGATGCGGTCGATACCCCGACCTTCCAGGAGCAAAGCGGGACGGCCGGAACCTATGGCACCTTCATCTTGAACACGGCAGGTGGATGGACCTATGTCCTTGACAATGCGGCTGCGCAGGCGCTCAGCGGCGGTCAAAACTTTGACGAGGTCTTTACGGTGACATCTGTCACCGGTGACGGCGAAACCGTAACCGAAAACGTCACGGTGACCATCGCGGGGTCCGAGGACGCCCCGACGATCACCGCGACAACAACGGGCACCGTCGTCGAGGACACGATCCTGACAGCCTCGGGTTCGCTGGTGACAAGCGACGCGGACGCGGCGGACAGCCCGACCATCACCGCCCAGACCACGGCAGGGGCCTATGGCACCTTCACCGCGGCCGATGGCAGCGGATGGACCTACACGCTGGATAACGCGGCGGCGCAGGCTCTGGCGGGCGGGGTCTCGACAACCGAGGTCTTCACGGTCGAAGCAACCACTGGTGATGGAGAGACGGTCACCGAGACGGTTACCATCACGGTAACGGGCACCGAGGACGCGCCAATCATCAGCGGCACCACAACTGGCGCCGTCCAGGAAGACGGAACCCTGGTTGCGAGTGGCATCGCGCTTGCGACAGATGCCGACACTGGCGACATCCCCGTCTTTACACCGCAACCCCCGATTGACGGAGGCTATGGGACGTTCACGATGGATGGGGCCGGCAACTGGACCTATACCTTGAACAACACCACCGCACAGTCGCTTTCGGGTGGTCAGGTTGTGACAGAGAACTTCTCCATCACCGCCGAAACACTTGATGGTGAAACTGTCACGGATACCGTTTCGATTACGGTCACCGGCACGGAAGATGCACCGGTCATCTCTGGGACAACGACGGGCGCAGTGGAAGAGGATGCAGGCCTTGTTGCCAATGGCAGCCTGTTTGCGACCGACTCCGATGCGGCAGATACGCCGTTCATCGTTCCACAACCGGGGACTTCTGGTGTCTATGGCTCCTTCCAGGTGGATATGAGTGGCAACTGGACCTACACCTTGGACAACGCGCTTGCCCAAGGCCTCTCGGGAACTGACATGGCGACCGAGGTGTTCACTGTCACGGCCCTTACCATGGACGGAGAAACCGTGACCCAGACGGTCACCATCACCGTATCAGGGGCAGAAGATGCGCCTGTCATCACCGGTACGTCAACGGGTTCGGTCTCCGAGGACGGTGTCCTTGCAGCCACCGGAGCTCTGGTGGCCACCGATGTGGATGTGGCAGACGCACCGTTCTTCATAGCACAACCTGGCACGGCCGGGACCTATGGCAGCTTCAATGTCGATGCTGGTGGCAATTGGACCTACACGCTGGACAATGCGGCTGCGCAAGGTCTGGCCGCGGGTGACACCATGACCGAGACGTTCTCGGTCACGGCCCAGACAGCGGATGGTGAAAGCGTTTCCCAGACGGTGACGGTCACCGTGATTGGTGCGGAAGACGCGCCTGTCATCACCGGCACGGCGACGGGTGCGGTGTCCGAGGACGGTGTCCTTGCGGCGACCGGCACGCTGGCGGCGTCGGA
>NZ_JBBPEU010000030.1:0-5800 GCF_040225985.1 Shimia fortis | reverse complement strand
TTGTCGATATCATCCGCAAGGGTCGAAATATCGAGGGTCACGCCACCGGTATCACCTTCGGTGGCATTCATCGTGCCAGCGCCGAGGGTCGGATCATCATTCGTGCCCGTGACGGTGATGACCACATCATTTTCGACGAAGTCCCCCTCTGCATCGGTCGCACTGACCCGCACGGTCACGTCACGGGTTTCCCCAACAAACAGGTCCTGGAAATCGTTACCCGGATCGAACACCAGATCGGTGCCGACAATCGTGGCCGAGCCTTCGCCAGGCTGGGTCACCACATTGTAGGTCAGGGTCGAGCCGTTTTCATCGGCATCCAGATCATTCGCAAGCGCCGCAAGGTCCACGGCGATGGTCGGGCCGTTCTCGACAGCATTGCCCGTGCCGGCAGTCAGGGTCGGAACGTCATTGGTGCCATTGATGGTGATGGTCACATCCTGCGTGTCCGATCCGCCAAAGCTGTCCTCGACAGTGATGGTGTAGACCAGTTCCAGCAGGTCACCGTCGTCAAGGTGATCGAGGGCAACACCGCTGTCGAAGGCCCAGTTGATGACACCGGTCGTGGCACCCGGTGCCACGCCGCCGCTTGCGGTCATCATCGTCTGCGGGTCCAGACCGCCGGTATCTCCGGTTGCCACGACCGTGACAGTTGTAACAATCGAGGCGTCCGACAGGTCGACATCTTCGACCGAAAGCGTACCGCTGGCCGTCAGGGCTGCGTTGCCTTCGGATTGCGTGTCGGCTGCGCTGTCGCCCATTTCCACCGTGATGTCCGGCGCGTCATTGGTGCCGGTCACCGTGACCGTCACATCATTGATCGCCGTGGCGCCATGTGCATCTGTGACCTCGACCGTGACCGTTACGGTCGCGCTTTCCATCGGTGCCAGGTACTGGAAGTCACTGCCCGGATTGAACAGCAGATCAGTCCCGCTCGCGATAGCTGAACCGGTCGTCAAGACCGGCACAGTGCCGGTCACGGCATAGCCGAGCGTCGTGGCGTCGTTATCGGAGTCCACATCGCCTGCCAATGCGCTCAGGTCGAAGGCCGCTGCAGCAGTGTCTTCGTCTGTCGAGGTCGTTCCGCCTGCGGCAAGGGTCGGCGCATCGTTGCTGCCGTTCACCGTGACCGACACATCATGCATCGTGCCGTCGCCCGTCATGACGGTGAAGGTCTCGGTCATGCTGTCCGCTGCGGTCAGCGCCTGGGTGGCGGGCAGCGCATCGTTCAGCGTATAGGTCCAGGTGCCATTACTCAGCAGTTCAAAGTCGCCATAGGTGCCGGACTGGGTCGAAGCCTGGAACAGGTTGTCAGGATCATCGGCGTCGGCATCGGTATGAGTCAGCGTGCCACCAACAGTGCCGTTGCCGACGGGATCGCCCATCAGATCAACACCAGCTTCCAGAACAGATCCGGTGTCCACACCGCCCACGACCGCTGCATCGGCCTCACCATTGATGGTGATGGTGACATCATGCGACGTGTTGACCATCGCTCCGTCCGTCACGGTGATGGTGTAGGTGATGACAAGCGAGTCGCCGTCATCAAGGTGATCGAAGGTTTCCGACCCGCTGTCAAAGGACCAGTTGATCGCGCCCGTGGTCGCACCCGAGGCAACGCCACCGGTCGCGGTCATCATCGCCAGAAGATCAAGACCGTTGTCATCGCCTGTGGAGCTGACACCAACCAGCGTAACCGAGCTGCTGTCGGTCACATCTACGTCGGTGACGGTCAGCGTGCCCGAGGCCGTCAAAGCCGTATCGCCCTCCGCCTGCGTATCCGCTGCGCTGTCGCCGGTTTCGACCGTGATGACCGGCGCATCGTTGCTGCCCTCGATCACGATGGACAGGGTTTGCGTCGCCGAGGTGTCGTTCATCGCACCCGAGTCATCCTGCACCTGCAGGGTGTAGGTCACGGTCACGGTTTCCCCGACTGTCAGCCAATCGAGTGCTGCATCCGCGCTATAGGCCGCGTTGAACGTATTGCCCGTCTCTGCCGCGCTTTCGGATGCGGCGGTGATGGTCAGGGCTGCTGCTGCCCCGAGGGCGCTGACATCTTCCGGCGTCATCGCGCCGCCCGACCAGACCACCGTGGCATCGCCCGTCACCGACGGTGTCAGGATATCCGCCGTCTGGGCCAGCCCGGCAATGGTGCCGCCAAAGTCGGCATCGGTGACATCGAAGGTGGTCGAGGCCGAAATGGTCTGGACCCCCATCACATCCGCGCCTTCGGTCTGGTTCGGCGCGCCGACGACCGAGGTGATGACCGGCTGGTCGTTGGTGCCGGTAATAGTGATCGTCACATAGTCTTCGACAAGGCTGGTGGGGTCGTTCTGATCCACCACGCGCACCAGATGGGTCTGGGTGATGGTGTCACCTTCGCCCAAGCTGTCGATCTCGCTGTCGGTCAGCGTGAAGGTCCATGTTACCTGGCTGCCCGAAATACCGGACGAGAAGGTGCCAATATAGTTGCCGGTTGCCGGAATGGTTTCCGTGCTGCCCGGATCCTGTTGCGCCACAACGATGACCGAATGGGTATCGGAGGGCTCAAAGTCGTCGAACTCGACGATACCGGTGTCGGACAGGACAGCGGTGCCTTCGTCCCCTGCCCCGTCGGCGCGCTCTGCCACGCCGCCTTCAAGGTCCGAAGCGGGCAGCAGGAACGGTGCATCGTTCAGCGTGTCGACGTTGATGGTAGAGATGGTCGGCACAACGCCGCCATTGCCGTCGATCACGTCATAGGCCACCTGAAGGTCCAGATCCTGCGTTTCATCCATCGACCGGAACTGGGTCGGATCAATGGTCAGAACGCCGGTTTCTTCGTCGATGGTGGATACGATCGCGGCAGTCCAGTTGCCGTTGAGATCGGTGATCACAAGGTTGGCCACATCCAGATCGTCGCCGTCGCGGTCGCTGACCAGCGCCGGATCCAGCAGGTTCAGAGTGACGGGCGCAACAGCCTGATCCGTGGTGTTGGCAAGCGTGCCCATCGTATCGGGCGTATCATTCGCACCGGTCAGGTTGATGGTCAGCGTGGCTGTACCCGTACCACTGTTGTCGTCGGTCACTGTGAACGTAACCGACTCTGTCGGGGTATCCCCGACCTGAAGCGCCTCGATCGCCGTGTCGTTATGCGTGACCAGATACGCGCCGGTCATCGTGTTCAGATAGACATTCGAATAGGTGCCAAGCAGTTCCTGATCATAACCGGCGACCGCTGTAGACGCACTGCCCCCGTTGATCGCATAGGTATGGGTCGCAGTGGTATCTGCATCCGTCACACTGATCGTGGACATGGTTTGTGTGGTATCAAACGGATCATCCGAAGCAGTGTCCGTGAGAGTGATCGTATCAACGCCCAGCGTCGCGACGGGATCATCATTGGTGCCGGTGACCGTGATGGTCATGTCTTCTTCGGTAAACAGACCTGCACTGTCCGCAGCGCGAACACGGACGGTCACGTCGCGGGATTCGCCGTCGTTCAGATCCTGGAAGGCAGTACCCGGATTGAACTCAAGCGAATTGCCATCCGCCGAGATCGCGGCCGAACCTTCCGACGGTTGCATCACGACAGTGTAGGCAAGTGAATCCCCATCCTCGGACAGGTCGGCATCATCGCCAAGGGCGGTGAGGTCAATCGCGGTGACAAGCCCCCCGTCCTCTGTCGCGCCCCCCGTACCTGCCGCAAGGGTTGGCGTATCATTTGTGCCGGTGATGGTGATGGTTACGTCCTGCGTGTCACTCAAAGGTGGCACGGTGTCATCTGTGGCCGTGATGCGATAGGTCAGCGTCAGGACATCACCGTCGTCAAGATGATCGAACGTCTCTGAACCTGCGTTGAAGGTCCACTCGATGGTGCCTTGAAATACAGCCCCACTCAGACCACCCGTCGCGGTCAGCATGTTGGACACATCGATCCCGTTGGTTTCCCCGGTGCCGGTTTCACCGATATAGGCAACACTGGTCGAAACCACGTCGCTGACGTCGGCGTCTTCAAGCGTCAGAGTACCCTGCAGCGGCGGCAGCGGATCATTGGTTTCGGTTACTATGGCCGAAGCACTGCCGCCACCGATGCTGATTTGCGGCGCGTCATTGTTGCCGGTCACGGTGATGGTGACCGTATTGAGTGCCGTGGCCGTGTGACTGTCCATCACCTGAACATCGACAAGCACCGTCGCACTTTCACCATCGGCGAGGTACTGGAAATCCGAGCCCGGATCAAAGACCAGATCGGTGCCGGAAGTCGTCGCGGACCCCGTGGTCAGCGACGGTGAAATGCTCGTCACGGTGTAGGTCAGCGATGCGGCGTCATCATCCGAGTCGACATCATCCGCCAGTGCCGTGAGGTCAAAGGCCGCAATCGCGGTGTCTTCGTCCGTCGATGTGCTGCCCGGATCGATTGTCGGAATGTCGTTGATGCCGGTGACCTGGAAGACGAAGGTCTGATCGACATAGTCCCCCTGTGCATCAGTTGCACGCACGACGACGCTTACATCGCGGGTTTCATTGAGAGCAAGGTCTTCAAACGGGTTCGGCGCCATGCCGCCCGTCGGGTCAAAGGACAGGGTTGTACCGCCCGTGATGGAAGCCCCACCTTCGCTGGGTTGGGACAAAACCGCATAGGTCAGGCTGGTGCCGTCATTTTCGGCATCCGCATCATCACCCAGAAGCGACAGATCAACGGTGACCGCAGACCCGTTCTCGGTCGCAGGCGTTGCGCCCGCAGTGGTGGCCAGAGTCGGGGTGTCGTTCTGACCTTCAATGGTGATGGTGACCGGTGTGACTTGGATCACATCGCCATCGGTGATGCTGACGTTATAGACCACATCCACGCTTTCGCCCGCGTTCAGATACTGGGCTTCGCCGGTTGCCATCGAGAATGACCAGTCCACATCCCCCGAAATTGCCGTGCCGGACTGGCTGATCGTGAAGGTCGCCGAATCTTGCAGCAATGTGTCAAGACCTGCTGAAACGGTGGCGCCGTTCTGCCCCGTGGCCGACACAAACGCGACCGAGCTGGTCACGCCATCATCGGCATCCGCGTCCACGAAGCTGATCGTGCCCGTGGCCGTTGCGGGCGACATGTCGTCTTCGCTGACGGTGCCTTCATCATTGCCCGCGGCGAACGTGACGACCGGGTCGTCGTTTGTGCCATTGATGGTGATTCTCACATCATAGGTATCAGTGGCACCCGAGCTGTCGGTCGCAGTGATGCGGTAGTCGACAAAGGCCGTGTCCCCGCCGTCAAGAAAATCGAAGTCTCCCGCTGCCGCGTTGAAGGTCCAGTTGATCGTCCCTTGGGTCGCCGCATCGCCGATCACGTCACCGGCGTCGACGCCAAACATTGGCAGCAGGTCAGCGGGGCCAAACGAACCCGTATTGCCAAACCCGACAACCGAAGCCGAGACACTGACGGTGTTGATGACGTCGATATCCTCGACATCCAGCGTTCCGCTGGCGGACAGGGCTGCATTTCCTTCCGAAAGGGTGGCTTCATCGCTCCCCGTCCCCAGGCTGATCACAGGGTCATCATTGGTGCCGGTCACGGTCACGGTGATATCAGCCGAGGCGCTGCCGCCATTGCCATCGCTGACGCTGACCGGGATGGTCACGGTGGTGATTTCACCGTCTGCAAGGTACTCGAAATCCGCCGCGCCCGCGGTGAATGTCACGGTCGAACCGCTGATGCTGGCCGAGCCGAGCGTCGGCTGACCATCCAGCGCATAGGTCAGCGTTGCCGCGGTGTCGTCATTGTCGATATCATCCGCAAGGGTCGAAATATCGAGGGTCACGCCACCGG
>NZ_JBBPEU010000029.1:0-5991 GCF_040225985.1 Shimia fortis | reverse complement strand
TGAAAAAAGCACTTGCGGGTTTTGTGCAGTAACCGTAGAACCCCCCTCACCGGCGGCGCTGAGGCGCACAACGGGACGCCAGACGGAGCGGCGGACGAGACAGTCCAAGGCGAAGCGAGGCAACAATCTGAGGCAGCTGAAGCGGGTTGCGCCAAAAAGAAAATGGCGCTTCCGGTAGATTTTGTCTCCGGGTCTTCGGGTCCGACGCTCTTTGACATTGATATACACTGAAGAGATATGTGGGCGGTTTGGTTCATTTCGATGAACAAACAACTGCACATATATCGCGCTAGTAGCCGCAAGGCGATGATCTAGTGTCAGCTTCACTGTTTGGACGGCTTTCGGTTTCTGATGAAACCAGAAGCACAACAAACAGTACATGTCCGGGGTTTCAGTAATGCCCTGGATGTGATGTCCCGATCATGCCGGTCGGGACGATATGTGCAGAGGTTCGAACGTCAAGGATAAGCTGGTAACAGCTTTTCAACTTGAGAGTTTGATCCTGGCTCAGAACGAACGCTGGCGGCAGGCCTAACACATGCAAGTCGAGCGCGCCCTTCGGGGTGAGCGGCGGACGGGTTAGTAACGCGTGGGAACGTACCTTTCGGTAAGGAATAGCCTCTGGAAACGGAGAGTAATACCTTATACGCCCTTTGGGGGAAAGATTTATCGCCGAGGGATCGGCCCGCGTTAGATTAGATAGTTGGTGGGGTAACGGCCTACCAAGTCTACGATCTATAGCTGGTTTTAGAGGATGATCAGCAACACTGGGACTGAGACACGGCCCAGACTCCTACGGGAGGCAGCAGTGGGGAATCTTGGACAATGGGCGCAAGCCTGATCCAGCCATGCCGCGTGAGTGATGAAGGCCCTAGGGTCGTAAAGCTCTTTCGCCAGGGATGATAATGACAGTACCTGGTAAAGAAACCCCGGCTAACTCCGTGCCAGCAGCCGCGGTAATACGGAGGGGGTTAGCGTTGTTCGGAATTACTGGGCGTAAAGCGCGCGTAGGCGGACTATTAAGTCAGAGGTGAAATCCCGGGGCTCAACCCCGGAACTGCCTTTGATACTGGTAGTCTTGAGTTCGAGAGAGGTGAGTGGAATTCCGAGTGTAGAGGTGAAATTCGTAGATATTCGGAGGAACACCAGTGGCGAAGGCGGCTCACTGGCTCGATACTGACGCTGAGGTGCGAAAGTGTGGGGAGCAAACAGGATTAGATACCCTGGTAGTCCACACCGTAAACGATGAATGCCAGTCGTCGGGTAGCATGCTATTCGGTGACACACCTAACGGATTAAGCATTCCGCCTGGGGAGTACGGTCGCAAGATTAAAACTCAAAGGAATTGACGGGGGCCCGCACAAGCGGTGGAGCATGTGGTTTAATTCGAAGCAACGCGCAGAACCTTACCAACCCTTGACATCCTGTGCCACTACCAGAGATGGTACGTTCCCTTCGGGGACGCAGTGACAGGTGCTGCATGGCTGTCGTCAGCTCGTGTCGTGAGATGTTCGGTTAAGTCCGGCAACGAGCGCAACCCACATCTTTAGTTGCCAGCAGTTCGGCTGGGCACTCTAAAGAAACTGCCCGTGATAAGCGGGAGGAAGGTGTGGATGACGTCAAGTCCTCATGGCCCTTACGGGTTGGGCTACACACGTGCTACAATGGCAGTGACAATGGGTTAATCCCAAAAAACTGTCTCAGTTCGGATTGGGGTCTGCAACTCGACCCCATGAAGTCGGAATCGCTAGTAATCGCGTAACAGCATGACGCGGTGAATACGTTCCCGGGCCTTGTACACACCGCCCGTCACACCATGGGAGTTGGTTCTACCCGACGGCCGTGCGCTAACCCTTTTGGGAGGCAGCGGACCACGGTAGGATCAGCGACTGGGGTGAAGTCGTAACAAGGTAGCCGTAGGGGAACCTGCGGCTGGATCACCTCCTTTCTAAGGATGATCATAGATGATTGGTTCGCCGATCACGTTGATCACTTAGCAAACAGATCGGTACCTTTGCCGATCTATATCAAACGGACCAGGCCGTCCTCATATCTCTTCAGAAACACATCAGGCCTGCCGGCCTGTCTGGGTCGGTAGCTCAGGTGGTTAGAGCGCACGCCTGATAAGCGTGAGGTCGGAGGTTCAAGTCCTCCTCGACCCACCATTATCCTACGGGATACCTAATGGGGCCTTAGCTCAGCTGGGAGAGCGCCTGATTTGCATTCAGGAGGTCAGCGGTTCGATCCCGCTAGGCTCCACCATTACCGCACGATTTGATCGTTAAGCACCACTTTGGTTCTTAACCATCCAATCGGATGATTGCTTCTTCGGAAGCTTTGACATCGTAAAGAGAGATACAGTTACTTTGAGAGCAATCTTGAAGTAACAATCAACACTGTTTGATCGCCTTAAGTAAGAGGATGATCTCAGTTTGGTGCCGAAGGCCTTCGGGTCTGACGCGAGCATATGTGCACGGTTGTTTCCTCGACCAATCATATGTCTGCCGGCTGAAACGAACAGCGTTGTCCAAGTCAAGTACACTAACCAACCATGATCCTTGCGGATCGTGGCGGTGGTCTTCGCGGACCACCAAGTTCTTTGTCCTCCATGCGGGGCCGACCGACATCGGCAGCATGGGTTCCAGGATGAAGAGCGGGAAATGTATGACTTTTGGTTCAGAAACAGGACTGCATTGCATGCCAGCGTTTGCGGTCACGATAGACGCAAGTCTGTCTCTTTCTGGATCAAATCAAGCGCGAGAAGGGCGTTTGGTGGATGCCTTGGCAGTAAGAGGCGATGAAAGACGTGATACTCTGCGATAAGCCATGGGGAGCTGAGAATAAGCTTTGATCCATGGATCTCTGAATGGGGGAACCCACCTGAAAGTTCATTATTGTTACTTCGGTAATCAATAATGTTCTTAACCAGGTACTTAAGGACTGAATACATAGGTCTTTAAGAGCAAACCCGGGGAACTGAAACATCTAAGTACCCGGAGGAAAGGAAATCAATTGATACTCTGCTAGTAGCGGCGAGCGAACGCGGACCAGCCAAGCCTTGAGAGTGACTAGAACATGTTGGGAAGCATGGCCATAGCGGGTGATAGCCCCGTATAGGAAGCTCGATGGGATGTATTAAGTAGGGCGGGACACGTGAAATCCTGTCTGAAGATCGGAGGACCACCTTCGAAGGCTAAGTACTCCTTACTGACCGATAGCGAACCAGTACCGTGAGGGAAAGGTGAAAAGCACCCCGACGAGGGGAGTGAAACAGTACCTGAAACCGAACGCCTACAATCAGTCGGAGGCTCCTCGAGAGCTGACGGCGTACCTTTTGTATAATGGGTCATCGACTTAGTGTATCTAGCAAGCTTAAGCCGTTAGGTGTAGGCGCAGCGAAAGCGAGTCTTAATAGGGCGACTGAGTTAGATGCATTAGACCCGAAACCGAGTGATCTAGGCATGGCCAGGCTGAAGGTAAGGTAACACTTACTGGAGGGCCGAACCCACATCTGTTGAAAAAGATCGGGATGAGCTGTGCCTAGGGGTGAAAGGCCAATCAAACTCGGAGATAGCTGGTTCTCTGCGAAATCTATTTAGGTAGAGCGTCGTACGAATACCCCGGGGGGTAGAGCACTGGATGGGTAATGGGGCCCCACAGGCTTACTGATCCTAACCAAACTCCGAATACCCGGGAGTAATATACGGCAGACACACTGCGGATGCTAACGTCCGTAGTGGAGAGGGAAACAACCCTGACCTACAGCTAAGGCCCCTAATTCATGGCTAAGTGGGAAAGCAGGTGGGACGACCAAAACAACCAGGAGGTTGGCTTAGAAGCAGCCATCCTTTAAAGATAGCGTAACAGCTCACTGGTCTAAATAAGTTGTCCTGCGGCGAAGATGTAACGGGGCTCAAGCCATGAGCCGAAGCTTAGGATGCACATAGTGCATGGTAGCAGAGCGTAGTGTGACATAGTTCCCATCCTTTTCTATTTTTGTGATGCCAACCGCGCTCAAGTAGCGTGAGCGGTAGCGCAAGAATAGTGCAGGATAAGGGAGCTTTCGATGAAGCCGGCGCGTGAGCGATCCGGTGGAGAGATCACTAGTGAGAATGATGACATGAGTAGCGACAAAGAGTGTGAGAGACACTCTCGCCGAAAGTCCAAGGGTTCCTGCTTAAAGCTAATCTGAGCAGGGTAAGCCGACCCCTAAGGCGAGGCCGAAAGGCGTAGTCGATGGGAATCAGGTTAATATTCCTGAGCCAGGAGGATGTGACGGATCATGAAGGTTGTTTGCCCTTATCGGATTGGGCAGGCCGCTGATTGGTTCCTGGAAATAGCCCTCCATGAGATCGTACCCTAAACCGACACAGGTGGACTGGTAGAGCATACCAAGGCGCTTGAGAGAACTATGTTGAAGGAACTCGGCAAAATACCTCCGTAAGTTCGCGAGAAGGAGGCCCAGTTTCTACGCAAGTATTGACTGGGGGCACAAACCAGGGGGTGGCGACTGTTTACTAAAAACACAGGGCTCTGCGAAGTCGCAAGACGACGTATAGGGTCTGACGCCTGCCCGGTGCCTGAAGGTTAAAAGGAGGGGTGAGAGCTCTGAATTGAAGCCCAGGTAAACGGCGGCCGTAACTATAACGGTCCTAAGGTAGCGAAATTCCTTGTCGGGTAAGTTCCGACCTGCACGAATGGCGTAACGACTTCCCCGCTGTCTCCAACATAGACTCAGCGAAATTGAATTGCCTGTCAAGATGCAGGCTTCCCGCGGTTAGACGGAAAGACCCCGTGCACCTTTACTACAGCTTCGCACTGGCATCAGGCACAACATGTGCAGAATAGGTGGTGGGCTTTGAAGCAGGGACGCCAGTTCCTGTGGAGCCTCCTTTGAGATACCACCCTTGTTCTGCTTGATGTCTAACCGCGGTCCGTTATCCGGATCCGGGACCCTGCGTGGCGGGTAGTTTGACTGGGGCGGTCGCCTCCTAAAGCGTAACGGAGGCGCGCGAAGGTTGGCTCAGAGCGGTCGGAAATCGCTCGTTGAGTGCAATGGCAGAAGCCAGCCTGACTGCGAGACTGACAAGTCGAGCAGAGTCGAAAGACGGCCATAGTGATCCGGTGGTCCCGAGTGGAAGGGCCATCGCTCAACGGATAAAAGGTACGCCGGGGATAACAGGCTGATACTGCCCAAGAGTCCATATCGACGGCAGTGTTTGGCACCTCGATGTCGGCTCATCTCATCCTGGGGCTGGAGCAGGTCCCAAGGGTACGGCTGTTCGCCGTTTAAAGAGGTACGTGAGCTGGGTTTAGAACGTCGTGAGACAGTTCGGTCCCTATCTGCCGTGGGTGTAGGATACTTGAGAGGAGTTGCCCCTAGTACGAGAGGACCGGGGTGAACGATCCACTGGTGTACCAGTTGTTCCGCCAGGAGCAGTGCTGGGTAGCTATGATCGGACAGGATAACCGCTGAAGGCATCTAAGCGGGAAGCCCCCCTCAAAACAAGGTATCCCTGAGGGCCGAGGTAGACCACCTCGTCGATAGGCCGGAGATGTAAGTGCAGTAATGCATTCAGTTGACCGGTACTAATTGCCCGATAGGCTTGATTTGATCCAGTAAAAGACAGACTTTTACCAGATCCAATAAGTCATACACACAAAACACTACAAAACTTGGACAGACCTGAGTTATTTACTCGGTTTGGTGATCATAGCGCGAGTGAAACACCCGGTCCCATCCCGAACCCGGCCGTTAAGCACCGTAGCGCCGATGGTACTGCGTCTTAAGGCGTGGGAGAGTAGGTCATCGCCAAACCTAGTAAATAACTCAAGTCAATATCTCTCAATACGATGAAAAACATACCCCAATTCAAATACACATTGGGGTGCGTCAGCACCTAAGTGCTCATGGCGCGGGGTGGAGCAGCCCGGTAGCTCGTCAGGCTCATAACCTGAAGGTCGCAGGTTCAAATCCTGCCCCCGCAACCA
>NZ_JBBPEU010000028.1:0-6349 GCF_040225985.1 Shimia fortis | reverse complement strand
CTACCGCCCGCCGGCGCCGGAAACCATCATCCCGATGGAACCCAGGCCAATCATGCACTAACATTCAAACTGGACCACTTAGGTGGGGCTGATCATTAGAGGCGCAGGACTAGCACTTATTTCACAAAGTAGTTTTTGGCTTTGCTTTGTTTTGGGTGAACGCATCAAATCTTTGGCGCGGTGTGGTGACCTACCGCCCAGAAGAAATCTGATCCTACATATAGTTTTCCAACAAGTTTTTGGGTTACCTTGAAAGGTAAAATCAAGCTGGTTTGTACGTATGAGAGAGCATTTTCGGATGTTCAAAGTAATGAAGCGAGCAAAGGGTAGGCAAGCAGAGAAGGTACCGCGTCACCGATTATTTTTTGGTAGTGAGCTCTCTTGAATTCCCTTTCTACGGCAGGTTCCCAATACCAATCTGGAAACGCTTGAACTCTTCCGGCTTCTCGAATGTTGATCACACGCCTTTCGTGTGGGTGGATAAACCGACCTCGTCCGGGAGAACCGAACCCTGTAGTTATTGTAGTCATAGGCTGGTCGCCATGAATCCTACCGTAGACCGAGGGGTACGTGTGCTCTTCTTGGTGACAGTCCGGTCGTTGTTTGTTGGGCAAGTTGTAAGCGTTATTGTCGTGAAGATAGTTTACTCTTGCTATATTTTCATTGGATAGTTGACCGTTCGCTTCAAGAATTTCCAAGCCCGGAGAAAGCTTCGGTAAATTGGTGCAAACTGTATCGAAGGACAGTCTGTCTGTCGCAAACAGATTTAGGCATTCATCAAAATTCGGTGTGCCTCTTGAGCTAGCGACTAAGAAGTGACGTGAACGTGTTTGTGCTGATCCGAAATCTGCAGCATTAAGTACGCCTTCAGCTACATTGTAGCCTTTAGTCTCAAACACCTTTTTCGCAATTTGGACTACGTTTTCTTTTGCTTGGGTGATGCTTGGAACGTTCTCAATGATTACCAGCGGCACTTCAAGTGCAGCAGCAAAAGCTGGCATTATCAGATAAAGCAAATTCCTACTATCAAATCGTCTTGTACGATTGTTTAGGTTGGAATGACCTTGACAGGGAGGACCCCCAACCAACAGATCAACTTTTCCTCTGAACTGAGAAATTTGACTGTCTGTTACTGTTGGCTCAACAACAAAACCATCCATCTGACCCGACATATCAATATCATATCGAATAAGATCCTCTACGGACTTTGACCTTGATATCAATGGTTTAAAGTGGTCTTCAACCAGTTTTAGAGCGGTCTTGTCCAAATCGACTGCAGCCAGCAGCTTGGCATTTCTACCTAAGAAACGACTGGCGTTTGTTATGCCCAGAGACAACCCACCGCCCCCGCAGAATAAGTCAACATATGTGAGGCGCTTGGTTGGTGATTGTGCCGGTGTCACAACCGGTTCTGAAAGTGCCGAAACAAAAAAGTCATGTTGTGGAGGTAGGTCCGATCTTGTTGAACGAACCGTCTCCTCAAATACTTGTCCACCGAGTTCAACAGAGCGAGACACCTCTCCCTGCACTCTGAGAAAGCTGCAACCTGCCTTTTGCTCTTGCTTTTCTGCCGCTTGCACTAGATTCCCTCTTCTCGCAATCGTTTAATGAGTTCCATACACTCACTATACGAAAGATGCGAGAAGGTCGAGCCTGAAGTCCACGCCCGAAGGGCAGGGATTAGCTTCGTCCGAAGCTCCAAAGTACCAACTTGAACACGACCATTTTCGTCGTGCACAGTGTCCAAGAATGCCTTGACGAACTCGCGGTCCCTGCCAAAATCCTGCCGAAGAATATGGGATCGCCAAACGTCACTAGAACCGAGCCTAGCGTAGTGGTACGGGTCCTCTGCCTTCGCGTCATACATCTTGTGTCCGCGCAGCCAAGCTCTGTAGAAGTAGACCTCTATGATTGAGCCGGGTGATGTGATGCCCCAGTTAATCTGCTGCTCACTTTCAAAACGCCATTTTATGAATTGCCATAGTGAGCCGTTGCAAGAAATGTTGCTTAACCACCTCCAAAAACCAAGTTGGCTCAACTGGTAGGCTGTGGCGTGTTCACTAAGGCATTTGTGAACGGGCTCCACTATCTCGGCGTCTATAAGTCCCCCTGTGCTTTTTTTGTTTTTCTCAGAAAACTTGTGCTTTACGTCCAGCAACGCATCATTCAGCTCAAACAGCTCCAAGTCAGAAAATGACTCGGCATCATCGTCTGAACCGACATAGTCTAATACGATCTCAGATGCATCGTAGGAGTCATGGTCTCGCATAGAGTTCCATGCGACGGTCGCCTGATCGTTTGTAATGGTTGGTAGTTTCATTACTTTCGATATCCCCCAAACTTTACAGTGCTGAGCGTTGAAGCTATTTTTGTGCCCCTTTGGATGGCTCTTCCAACTTGAGAAACCGTACTGAGTTGGGTTAAACGGTCTCCATTCTGATAGTCGTGTGCCAATGCGTCAAAGTCTAAATTTAGTTCTTTGAAGTATTCCCGCATCTTGTCATGTAGTGATTCTTCAAGAGGCTCATGCTCCAGTTCGGCACACCTAAGAGTGTTCTCAGCAAGATCAGCAACAATATGGTCTGCGATCATACGAATACTTAGTTCGCCAAAGTGCGAGTTGTTTTCCAACCTTTTGAACTGAGTCTTGAGGTCATTATTGGCTTTAACCAAGAAGCATTCGGTGTGAGGAGCAGATGAGACTTGGTCACTTATCCAGTCAACATAGTAAAGCACATGTTTGCGATCCTCGTTGTCCTTAAAGGTGGTCCAAGCTATCTCAAACAGCGCCTCATCCACGGAAGCCTTAACAACAAAATCCGCTTCCGCGACAATTTGTGATTTTGACCATATCAAGTTTGAGCTGGGTTCCAGATCGGTTTTTCGGCAAATAAAGCAGCGTACTATGAACCCTCTGCTAAACCCGAATGATGCATCTTCTGTAAGGTCAATTTTGAAAGCTATCCGCTCGGAAATCTCCGAGGCATCCAAAACCATGACCGGTTTACGAATGCCCAGAGCTATATCTTCCAGTGTAATGTTGACTTGAAAGTCGGAATAGTCTTGATTGATCAATTCATTGATCAACCCCGAAAAAGGCAGCACCTCAACCGACGGCATGCATTCGGATTGGAAGTCAAAGCCCATTGCCTCTTGTTGTCTGACGCCTTGTTGATTGCTCATCTCGTCGTCAGGACCCGAAGAGAAACGGAACACCTCGTCAAAACTGGACGCGAAATTGAAGAGTAGGTCCGACCTAGAGACAGAGAAAATGAGTTTCTTACTATTGCTCGACATCAAACTCTCCGTTTTCCGCAACGCATTTACATTGCACAACATAGTTGTGCCGCCCCGGGTTATCGAACTCTACGTCGAAATCCAGCGCCATCCCCTTTGAAAAGTTGTATGTCAGGGAGGGTTTCGCCCCTTGCGCCAGAACCGCACCGTTGTGATCCTTCACTAAGAAATCCATATGTTTAATGGCAATTTTCTTGGAGTCACCAGCCAGCGATATTGAGGGATGTAGTGTAAGAGTGAATGGCGAATCTGGCGTGTACTCGCAATCGTGAATTTGAAGTCTCCACACCGACTTTTGTTCTTCCCTTTTTTTCTGGGTAAGATGGAGGGAAACCGGATTGTGGAACGGTTTAGGTGGTGGCGCATCCCCTTTCGTTCCTGAAAGTGCACCAGTTAGAAGACGCGCGAGCAATCCGCTTTCGCTTCTACTTACGGATACGTCTGGTTGCAGGTTTTTTTGGAATCCTACAAAGCGACTTTTTACGGCACTATTCACCCTCGCAACTAGTTTCTTTCCAATTTCTGGATGGTTCTGCTGGAGGCGCCTGGAATGTTCGCTCCACTCTGAGTGTGCTGCGTTCTCGGCGAGTTGCAGGTACGGGTATATATCTTCGTGTGCGTGGAAAATACCCACTGCGGGTTCGTACTGGTCTCCCCCCATCTTGACATAGTTAATTACCATGCCGGTTCCTCGCATAATCGCCACACAGTTGTTTTTGGGGGATTCCGCTTCGTCTGGTTCTGCCGCTTGGAAAGCGATGCGCCCGATACCTTTACCTTCAACCTTGTTCAGGGAGTCAATGTGGAGTGACTCTTCCTTCGTAACCTCGGAACCGATTGCCTTTTTGTAAAGCCCGACAAACTGGTCAAGATCTTGTCTAGTCAACACGGAAGGAACTTCAAGATTTTCGTTCTCGTCAATGAAGCGCACTGACAGCTCATTTGAGATGAGTGCTGGAAAGTAGTAATCCTCAACAGCTCTTCGAAGGTTGTCCAAATCAAGGGAGTCCATCAATATTAATATGTCGGTTCCCTTTGAGCCATCTTTTCGATGTAAATCGGCACCGAAAATATCAGATAGTTCTGCCCAGATTTCTTCTGCCTGCTCATCCTCAAAGGGCGCGGCTACACTCTTGTCGTCACTGCTAGGCTTCCCAAAGTAAGCGAACCCTCCGAAGTTCTCATGCTCAAACTCGTGCTTCGGATAAACCCCTGCACCCATCAGTCTACGTGAAGTACCAGCTGTTTCACTGCTCGGCTCAAAAACAGAATGGTAAATCACAGTGTTGATGTTCGAGCTTTTGGCATATGTCGTTTTTCCAAGCCCAAAGGAGCCTCCGGAGTTAGCGTCGCCATCTGCTTTGTCGTCGAGATTTAGAGCGCATACCAAACGAGCGAAATGGTCTTTGCGTTCATACCTGTCCCACTTGCCTCCTAAGCCACAAGTGTTGAAGTCTCGAATTAGCAAAGCAGATAGGTCTTGTCCGTCCAGAAAAGCTTGAAGACTCTCAACAAATAGCTTGTTGCGCGGTTCCTTCTCAAAAATGGGCACTCTGGGCTCAAGCAGCTCCCTGAACTGGAAGATATCAAGAAGGCGTTCCTTTTTTTCGCCCTTGGCAACTAACTTTTGAAAAACAAGCTGTGTGATGCCTTTTTCGGACCTGCCCGCGTCCATGGAGTTTTGTCCGCCTTCGCGTGCCGCCACTTCTTCAGGTGAGAACTCCCGATGATCATAAGAAGTTAGGAAGCCTCCAGTATGGATCGGGTTTTTACCATCCATGAGGTTTAGCTCCCATATAGCGTTTATTTCACTTCCCATCATCACCTTCCCTTAGCTGGAATCCCTTTGTAGCGTCCCTAGTCAGCGCAACGTCAAACGTAGCCTTTGAATGCTCCAACTCCTTGCGTAGGACCTGAAAAATTCTCCGAACATCCTCTTCGGAGTATTCATAATGGCTTCGATTGGACAGTTTGGAGATGGATCGAAGCATCGAGATCGCCTTCGACACACGCGCTTCTGCCAAGCGTTGAAATTTCTCGGATTTTGCTTCCATGCCAACCCCCTTCACCGACGGGCGTAGGGTGTCTGATTTCACAATAATTGCGCTTAGTCAATCATATTTGTCAAATATTGGAGATTAGTGAATGATTTTCGACAAAATTTGTGATTTTCTGTTCTTTGTGATGTCGGTGGAACACCTTGGATGTTGAAATTTCTCGGCTTTTGAGTGGGAGCGGGTCTCTACAAGGCAAACCAACGTTTGTTTTAGAAGGAGAGTGCAGGCGTGACGGAATATGTTGTCTACTATCGCGTTTCTACTGAGCGACAAGGGCGGTCAGGTCTTGGGCTTGATGCCCAGCGAGCGATGGTTGAGCAGTTTTTGCATCCGACTGACACGGTGGTGGAAGAGTTCACGGAAATTCAGTCTGGAAAGCGTGATGATCGCGCTGAACTTTGGAACGCCATCAATCTCGTCAAGAGAACCCGCTCCAAGCTTTTGATCCCGAAGCTAGACCGCTTTTCCCGAAAGGTTTCGTTCATTTCTGGGATTATTGACCAAGGGATTGAGCTGGTCGTCTGTGAACACCCAAATGTTTCCGTGTTCTTCCTACACCTTCTTGCCTGTTTTGCTGAAGAAGAGCGTCGGCAAATTTCAGAACGCACCAGAGCTGCACTCAGAGCCGCAAAGAAGCGTGGTACTGTTCTCGGACGGAACGCTCATGCCTTGGCAGACAAGCACCGAGCAGAAAAGCGAGAATTCTTCGAAACTATCCGCGTGCGCTTTGAAGAGGCATTGAGCGAAGCAGAAACATATGCAGCAACTGCTAGGTTGCTCAATCAAAGAAATGTGCCAACCTGCAACGGTGGTCAATGGTATCCGCAAACAGTGAAAAACTATGCCGCGCTTGTCAGCGCGGCATCCTAGCATTTCCCTGCTTGTCTTCTTGCACCTTTTTCGTGATCCTCCCCCACTGAAGTGGTCCGCCCCTATAGTTGGGAAACGGAGGATCAAACATGGGAATCAAACGACACAAGCCGGAAGAGATTGTC
>NZ_JBBPEU010000027.1:0-6575 GCF_040225985.1 Shimia fortis | reverse complement strand
TCGTCGCCATCGCCGCCAAAGATCATGTCGCCAAAGGCCGAACCGGTCAGGGTATCGTTGCCGCCCCCGCCAATGACGGTATCCGCGCCAAAGCCTCCCGCAATCGTGTCGTTGCCGGCATCGCCACGCAGCTCGTCATTGCCGTAGCCGCCGTCAAGAGAGTCATCGCCGTCACCGCCATACATGACATCGCGCAGATCTGCCTCGCTTTCGCCCCCAAGCAAGCTGTCATCCCCGGCGCCCCCTACAAGGGTATCTGCTCCGTCTCCGCCCTGCAGGCGGTCATGCCCATCACCGCCTCGCAATACGTCATCCCCGTCAAGCCCGAGGATCGTATCATTCTGGGCGCTGCCGTCGATACGATCCGGGCCCGGCGTGCCTGTCAGGACAAAGGATTGTACTGGATCCGAAACGTCACTAAAGACGGTTTCGTTGAAACCAAACCCGTCTAAATAGTTCAGCACGACCCTAATTCTTGCGCCGCTGTCCTCTTGCCCGAGGAGGTAACTGTCTGCTGTTGCGCCGTCGATATCCTGTTCGTCGCGTTGCCACTGGTACTGCAACAGGCCCAGCCCATCCTGATCGGACAGCCCCGACGCATCCACCCGAAGTACCTGGCCCGGACGCGTGTCCCCAACAAGAAGAACCGCGCCTTCGGGTGCGTCGTTGATGTTTTCCACCGGCAGGGTTGCAATGCTTTCGACCTGTTCTGATGTCCCCATGCCGTCGGTATACTGCACCCGGACCGAAAGGGATGCGCCGACATCAGCCTGCGTGACCTGATAAAAAGTGCCGGTCGCGCCGGGGATATGTTCTCCGTCCCTGAGCCACTGATAGACCGGATCCACGATTCCGTCATCGTCACGGAACGTCGGGGCCGCTTCAAGTGTTTCCCCCTCGCGGGCCAGACCCCAGACCTGCGGGGTGCCGACAGGTGGGGTATTCACATGAATGATCCCGAAATCCAGATTGGCGGAAATGTTCTGCAAGCCGTCCGAGACAGTGACACGCAGATCAAAGCTCGTGCCGCCCTGTGCAACGGTGCCACTGATGACATTGCCTGACAGGGAAAGCGTCTCTGGCAGACCGTCCACCTGATAGACCAGCGCGTCACCATCCGCATCCGTAAAATACGGAGCCAGATCTACCGACACCTGTCCCGCAGTTGTCTGGATCCGAGCAGGCAATGTCGTTTCAGGGGCTGCATTGAGTGCAAAGTCGACCGTGTAGCTGCCGGTATATCCGCTTGCCAGCGCACCGATGAAGAAATCTCCGCTTGATCGCGCCACCCCCTGCAACACCGATGTGGTCCCGTCAGACAGCGCCCGGTCTGCTTCCTGCAAGAGAAGCCCGGAATCACTAAACAGTGCAAGCTCTCCGTGATGGAGGCTGTCTTCGGTCAGAGTAAACCTATATGCCTGCCCTGCATAAAGGCGCACCTGCACCCAATCACCCATCGGGTCATCACCGTTTGGCGTATCTCCTTCGGTGCTGTTCAACTCCCCTCGGAACCGTTCGCCCGCATCAAGCCTGTAAACTGTGTCGATCCCGCCAGCCGCATCCACAAGTTCGGTGAAATCGGCCCCAAGGGCCACTCTGTCGATCCCGAGCGTATAAAGCCCACTATAGCTGTTCCCGACCGCACCGATATAATGCGTCCCGCCGGTCAACGCGGTGCCTTCAATCACGGAAAGATCACGGGTCGACAGGGACTGGTTTTCCGTGGCCAGCTGTTCGCCCGTCGCGTCAAACAGGACAAGCGTGCCCGACAAACCGTTGTCACGCGCCAGTGTCAGCCGATATTCCTGCCCTGCCTCCAACGAGACGCGCACCCAGTCGCCAGCCGGGTCGCCGATCGTGCGGGTATCGTCGTCGGCGGCGTTCAATTCGCCGCGGAACCGTTCGCCGGGCGATAGTTCATAAAGGGTTTCCGTACCGGCGACCGCCTCGTCCAGCTCGACCAGATGCTCGGAAAAGCTGCGTTCCTCGACCTGCAGCGTGTATGTCCCGTTATACCCTCCGGAGCTGGCGCCGAGAAAATACGTGCCAGATGTCAGCGCGATGCCCTGAATGACGGAAAGGTCAGCGGTGGACAGGGCGGCGCTGGTTCTGGCGACAATTTGGCCCGCAGCGTCATACAGTGTGGCGTCGGCGCTGTTGATATTTCCCTGTTGGAGTTCAAAGCGATACCCCTGCCCGGCCACCAGATCGACCCGCACCCAGTCTCCCAGTGGATCGGTCGCGTCCGCACCAAAGGCACGGTCTCCATCAACGGCGGCCAGCGTTCCGCCAAAGCTCTGCCCCATCAGAAGGTGATACATTGTGTCAATACGGCCCGCCGCATCGCCGAGTTCGCTCAGATCCGGCAGAAGGTCAACCGCGTCGAATTGGATCGTGTAACTGCCCTGTGACGTGCCCTCGGTCGAAATGAAATAGGTTCCGCCAGACAATGCTGTACCCTCGATCACTGCGGCGTCAGAATCCGATATGTGTACATCACGCCGGGCGACGATGTTGCCGACGGCATCCCTCAGGGTCACGTCGCCCCGGTAGGCGCTGCCTTCGATAAGTCGGATGCGGTAATCCTGCCCTGCCGTCAATGCAACCCGCACCCAATCCCCAAGTGGAACATCGCGACCTGCGACATCACCGTCGCGCTCGACCATGGTTCCGGCAAATGTTTCGCCCTCGGCGATTTCATAGGGCGTGCCGATCCCCCCGGGGGCATCGGCCAGTTCGGTCTGGTCGTGCGGCAAAGAAACCTCGTCAAACGAGAGCGTATAATTGCCCCGGCCCGTTCCGGAAAACTCGACGAAATAGGTTCCTCCGTTGACCGCCGTACCCTCGAGCACCCGCCCTTCCGAACGCAATTCATGCGCGACGATCCGGCCAAAGGCATCGCGCAGCACAAAGTCGCTGGAATAGCCGTCGTACTCTACCGCGAGACGATAGTTCGTCCCCTCCTGAAGTTGGATCCCGATCCAGTCCTGCTCATCTCGGTGATCGCCGATACGGCCGGCCAGACTCTGGCCCGGAGCCAACGTGTAGGGCGTGTCGAGGTTGCTATCGATCTCGACCAGTTCGGTCACCGTGTCAGGTAAGTTGACGGTTTGGAGCGAAATCTCGTATTCGTCGGCATCGCCCTGACCATCTGCAAGAATGTAGTGGCGCCCGGTTTCCAGCGCCGTGCCTTCCATCACGGCCAAGGACAACGTGGATTGACCAAGGTTTTCACGCCCGAGTACAAGGCCGTTGCTGCCCAGTAGGGTCAGCGTGGCAGATCCGGCGTTGAAAGTGATACGGTACTCCTGTCCCGCAACGAGATCGACCTGGAACCAGTCCACATCATCCTCGAAAGGCGTTATGACACCGTTATAGACGGTTCCGTCCGCGAACAGACCGCCCCGTTCAAAGATCGCCTCGTTTTCGTGGTCGTACCGGTCCGACAGCACGACATTCACCGCCGGGGTGTCTTCTGGAACGATCGATGGCAACTCGGCCCCCCACGTGCCGACGATCACGTCATCAATGCGCGCCAGCCCGGACGCGACTAGGTCTTGATAACTGGCCATGGGGCTGACAAGCGCGGCAAGGTCGCCAAAACGATGGGCCTCGACCACCCAGTCGGACTTCAGATTGATAGAGAGAAGATCCCCAAGAGCAAGCACAGCGCTTTGGCCTAGAGTCGAGATGTTCGCGAAAGCCCGACTTCCTGGGTATACCGTCGCCAGACCCGAGAAGAACAGGTCCAGTAGGCTTGACCCCAGATCAATCCATTCCAGACGTTTAATCAACAGCGCATCCTCTAGGAACGCGCGCGAAAGGTCGCTCAACGCGGGATCGTCCATCGCCTCGGCGATCGCCGCCACACTGTTAGATAACGCCACCCCCCTCTCGGCAAGAGCGACGCCGCCGAGTAACACCTCGAGCGGGGCCGGTATCATGTTGTCCCCTTGCAGGGTCCAAATGTCGTTCAAGTCGTTCAGAATATCAACAATATCTGCAAACCCGACAGAAACTGTGCTTGACGAGCCTTCCGAGAAGATACCTGACAAATCCCGCACCAGATCGAACCCCCTGGCGAACAGGTTTTGCAGAAGGTCGGCCGCTTCGAATATCTGAAGGGTTGTGACGGTACCGGATTCACGAAATCCGTATTCCCGCGCGAAGGCCACAAAATCGGATTGCGCAATTTCAAGCACATCGCTGCTCGCACCATCCACGATCCCCTGCAATCCGTTCGCCGAATTGATCACAACCGAGTAAAATGCGGCCCCGATCGTCGAAACTGACTCCCAGAAGCTGGCAATGTTCATCAGGGTGAAGGCGCTGAAAAACTGGGGGCCAGCATTGGCAATGATGTTGTCGATCCGGGTCTGGATCGTGCTTTCGGAATTCTGGAACGACGCGAAGAAGGACTGGTCGTATTGCTGGAGGTAGGATTCGAAGGTCACGATGTCTTCGGACACCGCGAAATTTTGCTCGACGATCGCGTCGACGATCTCGATGTCATGTACAAATGAAAAGACGTCGATGCCGATATCAAAGAAGTTGTTTTGCGCGAGCGCAACGCCATCCAGACTGTAGACAATTGTCGACACGCTGTCGGGAAGCACCGAAAAATCGGTGTTGATAAAATCGTTCAGATGCGCTCTCAGCATCGACTACCTCCCGCAACGCTTAATCGAAATGTGCTTTGCCACCAGATCCGATGCCGAAACAACAATATCCGCCAACAAGACGACGTTGCATCTTCAATAGCCAAGCGACAATTTGCCGCAACTTTAGCGCGAGTTACCCATGTAGGGTGTCAAGCGCACATTTGAACAACCCCAGAATTATCGAAAGCGTAGTTAGCTAAGCAAAACTGCAATTTTTGCCACGCTGAGCAAAGCCGTTCCAGTGTGCAGGAGCGGTGTCCAGGTTGCGCGTTTCAGGTGGTCTGGCAGATAGACGAAACGAATTGGAACCACAAATATGGCAGCAGGCAACAGCAATCTGATCCCGAACGGTAACAGCATTCTGGTCAACACGCATACAAACTACGAAGGACAGTATCACAGCCATCCGATACAATTGCAGAACGGTGAGCTTCTCGTTCTTTTCGAGGACTGGACCGAACTCGGGTTTGCACAAGCTATTGCACCGGACGGCACGGCTGCCGGGGAGGAGTTTGCCCTGCATCGCCCCGAAGAAGAAATACTCGAGATTGAGGTCCAACCCCTGCGAGGCGACCAGTTCTTGGTTCTAGCAGCGGTTCAGGACACATCCTATTCTCTTGGATACTCGATGGTTGGTCGCGTGTTTGACTCTGCCGGCACGATCATCCGCGAGACGTTTTTCAATCCTGAAAATCCGCCTCAACACATCTCACTTTCACTTCAGGAAGACGGCAGCTATCTCGCCAGTTGGACGGACGACCGCCAACCGGGCAGCCCTACATCGTATCAGGATGGATCTGGCGAAGGCATTTTCGCACAACGGGTCGCCAGTGATGGAACGCTTGTCGGCGAAGCATTTCAAATCAACCAGACTTCGCGCTATGACCAGTCTTCCCCCAGTTCTGCCACACTGAGCAACGGTCACTACGTCGTGACTTGGGAAGGTGAAACCGATGTTACCAGCACCAGCCGTGACGAACTGCTGGGTCGTATCCTGCGCCCTGACGGGTCTTTTGTCGGGGGAGAGTTCAGACTAAACACCTATGACCGTGGCGACCAGGAAGACATTGCCGTTGCAGCACTGAGTGGCGGAGGGTTCGTTGTGGTTTGGACATCGACCCGACAGGACGTCTATTATAGCGAAAGCGGTTCGCGTTGGGAGAGCTCCGGAATCTACGGGCGCATATTCGACAATGCAGGTAATGCCACTACGGACGAATTTCGCATCAACACAGCAAGCCGAGGCGGCCAGTCAGACGCGACAATCTCGGCCTTGGACACTGGAGGGTTCATCGTTTCTTGGATCACGGACGGCTGGGATACCGATGCCGATGACGGGCTCTGGGATGTGGCAGCAAGGGTTTTTGACGGCAACGGGTTCTCGTATGGCGATGAATTTCTCGTGCATGACGTTGCCGAAGGATCGCAGTTGCCCGGTGGCATCACGCAATTGGCGTCAGGTGATCTTTTCGTGACCTGGGCCTCGACCCATTTGGGCAATGGTTATGACGTGATGGCTCAACAGTTCACCTTCTATGAAGGGCGCACCTTGGAGGGCACCGCAGGTGATGATCGGCTCATTGGTGGCGCCGAATCGGACACGTTCAATGGCCTTGCCGGCAACGATTTCCTGCAAGGCGGCGATGGACCTGACGCGCTGCATGGTGGCGATGGTGCAGACACCCTGATCGGTGCAGATGGACACGATACCCTGATCGGGGGTAACAGCGAAGATGACGTACGCGACGTGGTCTATGGCGGAACCGGCGACGATTCCTTGGATGGCGGCTATGGCAATGACGAGCTGCGGGGCGATGACGGCAACGACACCATCGAAGGCGGCTTTGGCGCCGACACCGTGATCGGCGGCAACGGCAACGACCTTCTGACCGGCAGTGCGTGGTCCGACGTGAT
>NZ_JBBPEU010000026.1:0-10361 GCF_040225985.1 Shimia fortis | reverse complement strand
ACCGCCCGCCGGCGCCGGAAACCATCATCCCGATGGAACCCAGGCCAATCATGCACTAACATTCAAACTGGACCACTTAGGTGGGGCTGATCAGGGAAGTCGAGCGGGTTATCTACCATATGGATGCCCGCAAGGATGGATTTTCCATCCGCCGACCATCGCAAGTTGTCCGGAATACCGCCGAGGTCCATCGAGGTCACCGCAGGGGGTTCGACACTCCGGTCAATCTTGACGACCGAGAAACCGGTAGACGCGTTGACGAAGATTTGCTGGCCATCATCGGAAATGACGATACCGTTTGGGGTCGAAATGGACTCGGATCCCGGAACGTCTGCCCAGCCGCTGTCCTTGTACCAGACGCGGGTATTGCCGACCGGCCCTCCTTTGAGAGCGATCTGCATTGCCTCTTCCGGGTCCTGCAGCGGATTGCCTGTGGATGTTGCGACCACCCCGCCATCCGGCAACATCGCCACGGCATCGGGCCAGAAATCCGGGTCCGCCGGAATGCCGCCGATCCAGGTGAACACAGGGGTGTCACCAGAATAGTCAATGCGGAACACTTCCACGGCCTCACGTCCACCATTTACGTTGGCATGGCTGGCCGCGTAAACCTCGATCGTCGTATCCGTCTGACCGTAAAAGCCGAACCCATGTGGGCTGAAAGCAGGCCAGTCGGTCGGCTCGGTCAACGGGAAGCGGTCTGCTTCCGGCGCGATGACGATCTCCTCGGATGGCACGCGCATCCCGGTCTCGGTTTCGGCATCAAACAGATGCCAATAGCCCGTGGTGATCACCTTGTCGCAAAAGTTGGGGCCATAGCAGGTGATACCCCCACCAACGATCCACTTGGTTCCAGGGATCTGGATAATGTCTTCAACGTTATAGAAGCCATAGAGGTACTTGGCGCTCGCCAAGAGGTTTTTGATACGATCTTCAGTCGTCATTTTTGTGTCACTCCCTGTAGATGATTGTGCATTTGCCGGCGCCAGCAGCGACATGGTCGCAATGGCCCAAGCAAGCAGTGCTGCGCGCAGCGCTGAGGACGGTTTCATGTTTCTCGCTGCCTTTTCTTTGCGGTTTTTCAACCTTGGCCGTGCGGCCTCATGTGATGCGGTGCTCGCCAAAGTCATTCCGTTCGGTTGGCCATCACGACAGGCTATTGGCGCTTCCGACCCCGTTCCGATCCAACGCGATTGAGCGATGGCACGGGCCAAGAGTGTCAGTATTTGTCAGCCGTGAAATCCGCCCCGTTTCGAAATCTGTGCAACGCGTGATGCGACTTTTTGTTCACGCGCTGCACAGGAGAGGCCTCTTTCACATCAGACGCAAAACGCCTTAGTTCAGCGTGTTCTTATAGATCACGCCGTCCTTCATGATGATTTTAAGGTTCTCGGTCTTGGTGACGGCGTCCAGCGTTTCGAGAGGATTTCCGCTGACTAGCAAAAGGTCCGCATATCCGCCCTCTTCGACGACACCGATGGACCCTTCACCATACGGGTTGCGAAGACCGCTCATTGCGAAGAGTTCTCCGGCGTTGCTGGTCGCCATCTTGAGGATTTCCCCCGGTTCAAACCAGGGCAGCAGGCGTTCCATCTGTTCGACCTGCTCCGACAGCATTTCCTCGCTCACAAAGAACAAGTCGGTCCCGTAGGTGACTTTCAGGTCCGGGAGCTCCTTGGCCCATTTGTACATATTCTCCGTGCCTTCGCAGACCTGCGCCAGTTTGGAATTGGAGAAATCGTCCAGTTGAGGCTCGGAGCAGACGGTGAAGGGCTGCGTGCTCAGGAACACGCCTTCTTTGGCCATGCGCTCCATGGTTTTCTTGGACATAAGCTGACCATGCCCAACATCCTTGACGCCCGCGTCGATCGCCTGATTGATGGCGGAGTCGTGGTAGGCGTGCATGGTCACATAGGTGCCCCAGTTCTCAGCCGCATCCACGGCCGCTTTCATTTCATCGAACGTGAACTGAGTGCCCAGAAGAGGATCGGCTGGGGAAGAATACCCGCCACCAGCCGCGATCTTGATCTGAGAGGCGCCATGGCGCAGGTTTTCGCGTGCTGCAGCCAGAACCTGCGGCACACCGTCAACAATGTAGGAGTGCCCAGCCTTTTCATACTCGGGAACGGTGCCGCCAAAACGGGGGTTGCCTTGATTGGGGAAGCGGAAGTCACCGTGGCCCGCAGTCTGGGTCAGGAACGCACCCGACGGATAAATCCGCGGTCCAACCACGCGCCCCGTGTCGATGGCCTGTTTCAAGCCAAATGTGTTCCCCCCCATGTCGCGCACCGAAGTCACGCCGCGCATCAGCATGTCTTCGGCATCGCCCACGGAATGGATCACTGCATATTCAGGCAGACCGACAAGAAGCCCCGCCTGTGGAAGAGATGCAAAGCCAATATGCACATGGGTGTCCGACAGGCCTGGCATCAGGGTATACCCCTCGCCGTCAATGACCTGTCCGCCCGCAACGGCAACGTCGTCTGCTGTAACCTGGGTGATCAGGTTGCCAGTCACGACGACGTTCATGTCTTTCATCAGTTCCAGTGTCTGACCGTCAAAGACATCAACATTGGAGAAGAGTATTGGCCCGTCCTGTGCCTGCACCATACTTGTCGAAGCCATTAGCGCGAGACTTGCGGTAGAGATTTTCAGTGTTTTTGTTAGGTTCATCGAACTACCCTCTTGGTTTTCTATGACAGTGAATTTGCGATGGGCGGAGAGACCTCATTTTCAGCATCCCGCGCCCATCCGGATTTTTTAGTCCGTGACGGCCGCCCGGATGGCGACGCCTGCGGGGATGTTTTGAACAACCGAGTCATCGACGACGACCTGACCGTTGACGATGACGAATGGGATGCCGGTAGACGGCAGAGAGTTCTCGCCAATCTTGGCTGTCGAATTATCCGTCACCGATTCGGGATCGAATATGGTGATATCCGCAGCCGCTCCTTCCTGCATGCGACCGCGCAGTCTCATCTGCGGCACATGATCTTCAAGGAAAGAGGCTGGCTCAAATGTCATCTTCGCAATCGCGTCCATGAGAGAAACAGACGCGCCTTCGCGCACCATGCGCAGAATACGGGCATGCGTGCCCGCACCCCGTGCGTGTCCGTTCCCAACTCCATAGTCCGTATCGAAAGTGCCGTTCAGACCAGCGCCCTGATCATCGGTAATCCAAGGCATCCCATCCGACCCCACAATCACGCCCGGCCGACTGAAGGCTTCGTCGATGTAATCCTGCTTCATTGTATACATCAGCAACTGTGTCCCCGGGGCTTCTGTGCGCAGACGGTCAAACTCCTCGGATGTCAAAGCCTCGCCAGTGGCAGTAATCTTGTAGTCCGAAGCCTGAACGCCCATGCGCTCTTCAAAGCCGGGTCGGTTGTAATCGGCGTCAACGTAGGTCCCGGCATATTGATAGGGGTAGAACTCACCAATTACCTTTTGTCCCTTCGCCCGCGCGGAATCGATGAGATCAAGACACTGCTTTGTGAGCCCAAGGCAGTTGCTCGGAACGTGGTGCACCAGCATCGGCACTTCGGCCTCGCGCGCAACGGTCAGCATTTCCGTAAGCCCCATGAAACCGCTCGGCGGAATCTGCGCCAGATACCTCACATGCGTCGTTATTGGCTGGTTGTACTTTGCCGCCAGACCCGCAACGGCCAAAACCTCGGGGCTGCCGACGACACTATAGTAGCCAATGGGGTATGCCACCCCGATACCGCCTTGCTTCAACCCTTCTTCGACGGCCTCCAGGATCGCCGCTTCATCCATCGGGTCGAAGACCTTGGTCTTGAACTGGGAACCGCTGTTCATAGCGCGCCCGAGGGCCGCACTGTAGATGAAGCGCCCATCCGGCTTTTCTCCGTCAAGCACTGCAACGCGGGCACCAATATGCGCCACGTTGGTTCCGTAATTGAGAAACGCTTTTCCGTCCCAATACTCATAGAAGTCGTTGACCGGATACGCGCCAACCTCCATGTCCATCGGCGTTGTGACACCGTCCCGCGCATAGAGTTTGTGCCCATATGGGGACTGCGCATGGGAGTGGAAATCGATGAAACCGGGCGCAACCACATGGCCGGTTGCATCGATAACGCGGGCACCTTCCAAGGCTTCCGAGCTTATTTCCGTGATGAAACCGTTGTTGATACCAACATTGGCCACGGCGTCGAACCCAGTTTCGGGGTCCATGACCCGACCATTCGCAATAACAATGTCAAACCCCTGAGCACAAACGCTTGTTGTCAAGCCCAGAACCATTGACACGCAGAGCGCGGCTATTCGCTTCGTCATTGGTAATCTCCCTTTGTTGCTTCACACGTTGCTCGCGTGGTTTGAAATCTCTCTATTTCGGAAACAGTAAAGTGGCGCCGAACCGAACACCCCAGCCTTTCGGGGCGCTGGCAGGTCCGTCAGCGTGGTAGCGGGCGCCAAGTTGGAAGCTGACCGCCTGTGAGCCGATCCTCACAACCTTTGAAACAGACCCGTTGATTGGGACCGTCCATTGGGCATTTTCCCAGTCGTAGGTCGACTCGGTGTTCAGAGAGAACGTCCATGCATTTGGTGTCGTGTACGAAACGAAGGGCTGCAGGAACGTCGCGTTGATGTCGGTTTTGCCACCAAAATCCACGACGTGATTGACAAGCGCACCATAGGTCCAGCCATTCTGTTGGCGCAGCGCGACAGCCGTGACCCCCCCGGCCCATTCACCTGCACCGTAGAAAGGGTTATCATTTATTCGGGACAATGGAAGCACCAGGACCGGCCCTGCGCCCCAGATCCACCCGTTCGCAGTGGGTTTTTTGGGAGAAAAGAAGAAGCTTTGAACGATGTCGCCGAATCCAAAGTCTGAGGGAGTGCCCGCAACTGGAAAATTGTCGCTCCATTTCAGCGGCACGATGGTACGTGAGATCAGATTCCAGTCATCGCTTATGGAAAAGGGAATGACCGGTTGAACATTTAGTGTCAGCACTTCGCCTTGGTCATCTACGTTCAGGTTGCGGTCAAAATTGAACTGAAACGGCACGCTGATAAGGCTGGAAACTGGGTTGCTCAATTGTTGGCCAAGGTCCGCTTCAGAACTCTGTGCGTTGGCAGTTGCACCCCAAATTGATGCAACGGCAATCGACAAAAAACACAAATTATTCTTACGAATCAAAGTGGATAGGTCCAATTCTATCCGCTTTCCAAACGTAGCATTGTTTCGAAACGTGTTTTTTAACGGTCGTTTTCTGGCGAACGTGCAGTTCAGAAAAGCCTCGCACAATTTTCCGAAAAAACTGATCACATTCCATTCCCCGTTGATTTGTATTTACCGATCTCGATGAAGGTTCCGCGCGGCCCCATGCGAACGTCGTAGTGGATCGTTACGGCGCGCAGCGCCAAAGCAGCGGAAAAGGCGATAACCTCGGCAACGCCAACTGGAAGAGTGAGAAAACTCAGGCCAGCATAGATACCGGCACCCAAAAGCGCACAAGATGCATAAATCTGTCCGCTTGTAATCATTGGCTGGGTATTGGTGACAACGTCTCGGATGACCCCGCCACCGGTTGCCGTGATCATTCCCATCAAGACTGCAACGATCCAGGAAACATCATGTGCGAGCGCGATATGGCACCCCACGACACCGAAAGCCGCCAGCCCCAGGGCGTCCCCCCAAATCATTCCCCGTCGCCGCAGGATATTGTCGTTTATAAAAAAGAAGGTAATCGTCGCCGAGATAATGCAGAGGACAATTTCTGTCGGGTCCTGGACCCAGAAGACTGTCCGTCCAATCAAGAGATCGCGCATTGTGCCACCGCCAATGCCCGTGATCACGCCGATAAGGACAACTCCAATGATGTCCATCCGGTAGCGCATCGCGGTGAGCGCACCACTGATGGCGAAAACGACATCGCCGAAATAACTTATTGCGAGGACAATGGGAGCTAGGGGGTCGATTGTGGCGTTCATCAAACGAGGTCCATCAGTAGCAAGGGCCGGCGGCGCAATGTGTGCGCCGCCGGCGACTCTGTTCACTTCCAGAGAGAGCCGAGATCCACCTCGGTCCAATCGGCGAAGTAGTTGGGAACGGGCACCTTCAACCAGACCTTCTTCGCCTTAACGTCAGTCACCATCTGGTGTGTTGTTAGATCGGCGTCCTGCTTCGTTGGCTTGGTGCAGCCACCGTTCTCAGCGAAAGTGTCGTCCTCGTTAAATAGACGGAGATCCATCAGCGCGCGGGTTTTCTCTGCATCCATCTGGCCTGCATTCTCGGCCAGCCGATCTGTCATGTTGCTGAAGCGGCGCAGGGAGTTGCTCACCGTCTCACGCTTGCCAAGACCCCAGCTGTCACCGAGGAAAGTATTCACCACGACGTAACTTTCACCTTCGGCAGGTCGAACCCTGTTGCCGCTCAGCGACGAACACTCGACCGACTCGCCGGATGACCCGTCGGCGATCGACAGAATGAGCGATACACTGTTGTTGGTGCCATTTAGGCGTGCGGCGATGGCCTCTTTGGAGGCCGCCTCGCTCATAATGTCGGCCAGCGAATTGATAATTGACGGACGATCCTCATAAACCACCGAACCGCCCATGCTGGTCCCGTCATGCACATCCAGATAAGCGCCGTGCTCGTTAATCGCGGTAAAGGCGGCATACATGCCTGGCCAAGCAAACGCTGCAAACTTGTAAGAACCGTCGGTGGGTTTGCGTATCGTCAGAACCTGCGGGAACTCGTTGAACGTTTCGCTCCAATCCATGTTGCGGCCGATAAACATGTTGCCATCCGCGGAATGATCGCCCCACGACATGATCGAGGTACACCCGGCAAAGGAGTGAATCTTGGCTTGGAAAATCCCGTACTCCATGATCATGTCGAGGAAACAGACACGCTCGAGTGCCCAGCCAGACCCCTCGACGACGCCATCATACCAGCCGCGCATACGTGTAGAGCAGGTCGTGTAGGCGCGATGCGTCCAATGCTTCATGTCACCTTCGGAAATGGCTCCTGCTTTTGCGCCGGGCGCCACGAGAACGTCCCACGTCTTTTGCATGTGCTCGCTCATGAGCGCGCCATATTGCTTTCCCATCTCATGGGATGTTCCCGCGAGAACCGGGATCAGGAAACCATTGGCCTCGTAAAGTGTTCCGGCTTCGAAAGATTTCAATTTATTCATTTTTTTCTCCGCGCTGGATTAGTGCATACGTTAAAAGACTTCGTTGTCACTTCACGAACCGCCACGCGCAAAGCCTAACTCGACAACTTGGTTTTGGATGAAAAAACGCTATCCAATTCTTCCGTCTTTGTTTTGGTGATTTGTTTTTCCCGGCTCCGACAACTATCCAAACACCTGTGGTACTGTTTGTGATGTGATCAGATGTGTTGCATCCGCATCCTGCGAAGGGCAAAATTTGCCGCACAAACTTGCAAGTGTTGACCTGCGCTTTGTCTCGAAACCAAAGGAGGCTGTTCAGAATCCATGGACGCACATCCGGCACCCAAGCCTGCATCGCTACAGGAGATAAGGTCTCGTAGCTGGGAGAGATTGGCCAGGGTTTCGCCCGTGTTGGAGGCGCATCAGACACAGCTCGGGCCGGGCGACTTCAGCGTCGACGGCGTGGTAGCGCGCGCCAATGAGGTTTGGCTTATCAAGAACCGTTTGGGTCCGCTGAGTGTTGGGAACATCGTCCCCGACCCAAATGTGCTGGCCTTTCTCGTCCCGGTCAAATGGCAGGGGGATTTCCGTTTCAACGGCACTTCGTCCACCAATTCTACAATCTTTCTGGGCTCCGGACCTGATGGATACATGACCCGCGGCACCGGACGCGAGTACTTCAACATTGGGTTGGATCGAGGGAAGTTTTTGCACGCGCTGGCGGCTTTGGAGGGTGTGCATCCTGGTGAAATCGTCCTCCATGACGGCGCAATTACAATACCTGAGTTCAAGGTGGTTCGTTTGCGTCAGGTCTTGCAGACATTTCTGAATGAACTCTCTGGAAAACTGCCATCAACTTGGCAGAGGCAAACTTTAATCGCGGAAAACCTATACGGCGTCATGCTCGAGGCTTATCTGGCCGGAGTGCCAACATTCAAAACACGCAGGCCGCGTGCCATGAGTCATGAACGTATCGTTCGCATTGCTGAAGAGCACTTTGCGTCTGCGAACGGAGCTGCAGTGTCACTGGTAGACCTTTGCAACGCCACAGGTGTTGGCAGAACGGTCTTCTACGAGGCGTTTGCCTATCTCTTCGGGGTTTCCCCTCTGAGGTACTTCAAGCATCGCCGGCTGATGCAAGCGCGCGAGTCCCTGATGGCGCCTTCTACCCCAAACGTCCAAGTCAAAGACATTGCGCTCTCGCTCGGACTGACCCACTTGGGGCGGTTTTCAACCGAGTATCGAACTCTATTCGGAGAGAATCCATCTTCGACCTTGTTGAACGGACGGGAAGACGACACAGTTTGAGTATCATCAATTTTCCTGTCTTACTTGTCCATAACAGGTCACAGCTGAGTTGTGTTGTCGACAGGCCCGCGCGACATGAATCCATATCTGGAAGAAGCACTATGAAAACGTCAATCTTGAAGACACTTATCGCCATATCCCTTTGTTTGGCGTTGTCACCCGCTTCGGCACAACAATCGAACGAGGTGAAAATCGGCGTATTGCTTGGCTTTACCGGCCCCATCGAGTCACTGGCTGCGCCAATGAAAACTGTCATCAATATCGCGGCAGAAGAGGTAAGCGACAGCGGCCTGTTTCTGAACGGCGCGCGCGTCGTTCCCATCTTTGCGGATACAACCTGTGCAGATGCGGGCTTGGCTGTGGCAAGCGCGGAACGCGCTGTGGCCGAAGGTATTTCAGGAATCATCGGAGGCGCATGTTCGGGGGCGACAGCTGCCATGCTCACCAATGTTGCGACACCACGCGGGATGGTGATGATTTCGCCGGGAGCCAGCTCACCGAGCCTCAATGACCTTGATGAAAGGGACTTGTTCTTCAGAACTGTGGCATCGGACCTTCGGGAAGGTCAGGTGATGGCCGAGATATTGCGTGATCGCGGCGTCCAATCAATCGCAATCACCTATACCAACAACGATTTTGGCAAAGGGCTCTCCGAAGCTGTCAGATCTTCGTTCACGGACATGGGAGGTGACGTCACCATTGTTGCGTCGCATGAAGATGGCAAGGCGGACTACACGTCTGATGTCGCGACGCTTGCCGCGGCCGGTGGGGATGTTTTGGTTGTAGTCGGCTATATTGATCAAGGCGGTCTGGGTGTTGTCCGCGCAGCACTCGACTTGGGTGCCTTTGAGGTCTTTGGACTTGCCAGCACGATGATCGGAGACCGACTTCTTGAAGGCGTTGGCCCCAGAATCGAAGGCTCGTTCGGACAGGTTGCGGGCACTGAATCTCAAGGATTGTCTTTGTTGGCCGATTGGATGGGAGACAGGATCGACGGCAGACTTCCCTATGTGGCCGAGGTCTATGACGCTATGGCAATCATGGTTCTCGCGATGCAAGCCGCAGGGACAAACGATTCAACTGAATACGTTTCGAAAATATGGGAAGTCGCCAACGCACCCGGCGAAAAGATCTACCCCGGCCAACTGGCCAAGGGGCTGGAACTTTTGGCCGCGGGTCACGAGATTGACTACGTCGGCGGCTCTGCCGTCGAGTTGATCGGTGGCGGGGAGAGCGCCGGCGCATATCGCGAGGTCGAAATTCGCGATGGCGAGTTTGCAACAGTTCGATTTCGCTGACATAAACTTGGCAAGGCATCGACCCGCATCAAAGTGCTAGCACAGCCATTAAATCAGTAGATTTCTTCGGCTGGACAAAGCCAGAGCTGGCCACAAGGGGCCAATCCATCAATCATTCGAAAGGATACCCTGCTTTTTGTTTTCTTTATGTGCAGTGAACCCAAATAAGCCGCATGACACTCTCGGAACGCCCGGTGAGCACCTCTAACAGAGTGTTTGGCCCTCACATGTCATCCGGCATGTTTCGTCGCACTGAGCCTTCCCACCTGTTCTGCTGCGTGCCGACCTCTCAGACCTGCACCCAGAAACCGTAGCCGATCTTTCCCGGTCTATGAATGACACGGCCGCAAAGCCGCAGGCGACGACGATAATTCGGAGCCTGCAGTCAGATATCCCGATTGTGCCTGACGTTGGGGGTCTTGCCTTGGAACTTGTCGGGGAGTTGGCCGGTCTGCTGGCATTGGGGCAAACAAAAACGGCCTCTGAGAGTGTTTCTCAAGGCCATTCTGTATCAATGGTTGCGGGGGCAGGATTTGAACCTGCGACCTTCAGGTTATGAGCCTGACGAGCTACCGGGCTGCTCCACCCCGCGCCATGAGCACTTAGGTGC
>NZ_JBBPEU010000025.1:0-13928 GCF_040225985.1 Shimia fortis | reverse complement strand
TCGAACAGCACGGTGTCACTGGTGCCGGTGCCGAACAAGAACGTGTTCACAAAAGTGCCCGACGCGTCGTTGAACAGGAACGTGTTGCTCCCGCCCCCGCCGAACAGCAGGTCCTGGCTGGTTGTGCCCGAGGCCACAAGCGTGTCATCCCCGTTGCCGCCGTAGAGGCTGATGCTGTCTCCTGATGTGCCGGTGCTGATGAGGGTATCGGCACCGTCTTCGGCGCGAACGACCCTGACATCGCCATTGGTCGTGATGACATCATCGAAATCTGAACCGACCAAGGTTTCAACCGAACTGACATTCAGGCTCGTGCCGCCAGAGGAAAAGACGTTCAGGTCCAGGTTGACCAGCCAGGACGCCGTGGATGCGCTTAGGTCAAGCGTGTCATCCCCCGCCCCACCTGTAATTGTGTTTTCCGCGCCATCATTCACCTGCAGAATGGTGTCGTCACCGCTGCCGCCATCGACAAGGTCCTTACCCGAACCGCCTTGCAGCGTATCGCTATTGTCGCCGCCAAAAAGCTGGTCACTGTCATTGCCGCCGTAGAGCAGATCGTTGCCGCCAAGGCCCGACAGCGTATCCTCGCCGCCAAATCCAGAGATCGTGTCGTCAAGCGCAGTGCCCGGAAGGTTGTTGTTTGAACCGTTCCCGTTAATTACCGGCATGTCTTCCCCCCGGGGTAGCTAAATGAATGTTCGAAATATGCATTCAGGATACAGGCAAATCCCCAAACTCAGAAGAATTTTTTGCTTTCCACCAAGGGTTGAATCGGCAGACTGTGCTGTCCGATTGCCACAGGTGGCGGTTTCAGTCCATAATCGGGTGCATGTCTGTCCGAAGTCTGAAGGCGCCTGATGGCATCCAATTCTGACGAACTGAAAACGCAAGCGGTCGCCTGTCACAAGGCGGGCGATCACGAAAAGGCGCTGGCGCTATACGGGCGGGCATTGGCGCGCTGGCCGCAGGATGTTGACCTGCTGTCCAATTTAGGTGTGCTGTTGCGCGCCGAAAAGCGTCTGGAGGATGCGCTGGAGGTGCTGTTTCTTGCCCATGAACGGGCGCCAGACAGGCTGAGCGTACGGGTGAGCCTTGCCAATATCCTTGATGATATGGGCCGTCATGACGAGGCGGCAACGTTGCGCTTTCGGATCGTCGAGGATCAGCCGGAAGAGCCGCGCCATGTTGCCTTTTTGGCGCGCAGCCTGCGCAATGCGGGACGTCTGGAAGAGGCTGCCAACGTGCTGCGGAAACAGCTGGCAAAGGCAAACCCGACGCCCGAGTTGCGGCTTGAATACGCCCTGCATCAACTCAGTCTTGGCAACTATGCAGAAGGCTTCCGCCACTATCTTGCCCGCCGCGAGGCCAAGCTGGTTGATCTGCCCAACACTGATCTGCCGCGCTGGACCGGACAGCCGATCGACGGCAAAACAATTCTGGTACTGCCGGAACAGGGGATGGGGGATGTCGTCAATTTCGCGCGTTTCCTGCCGTATCTGAAGGAGCGTGGCGCGACCGTTCACCTGATGACGCGCGCCCCCGTTCATCGGCTTTTGCAAGGGGTTCCCGGAGTGGATGCCGTGGTCACCGATCCGGTACGGGGCACGGAATACGCCTATTGGACCAGCGGCATGGACATTCCGGTTGATTACTTCCACTTCCGCCAGTCGGTACCGCAACCAACGCGTCTGTCCGTGCCCGACGACAGCCGGAAGCGTGCCATAAGCCTGACACAGGCGCATCGCGACAAGCTGAAAGTCGGTGTCGCCTGGACGGGTTCTGCGGGCTATGACCGCAACACGATGCGGTCGGTTCCACACCGCCTGTTCCGCGATCTTGCGGACATCCCGGGTCTGCAGCTGTTCTCACTCTACAAGGGTCCGGCGTTGTCTGACTTCTACGCCGATGGCTCTGCGGCATTCATTCTCGATGTGGCAAGCGGCGATCGTGACCTGGCGGATTGCGCCGCAATGATCGCCGAGATGGATATCGTCGTGACGGTCTGCACCGTGACGGCCCATATCGCCGGCGCGTTGCGCAAAGAGGTATGGACCCTGCTGCACTGGGAACCGTTCTGGCTCTATGGTTTGGAAGGCGAAACAACGCCTTGGTACGATAGTATGCGACTGTTCCGGCAAGAATATCCGTATGACTGGACCGGCGTGTTTTCAGAAGTTCGTCAGGGTTTGACCGACAAAGCAGAGGACAAGGCCAAATGCGTGTGATCATACCAGTTTCCGTTGGTGACTTTGTCGACCGGTTAAGCATCCTGCGGCTGAAACTTGCGCGCCTGCCAAGTCCTGAGCAACGCGCCAACGCCCAGACCGAGTTTGACGCACTGAATGCCGTGGCACCGGATATACCGCCCATTCCAGAACTCTTGGGCGCGCTCGATGACATCAATGCAACGCTTTGGGAGGTAGAAGATCGGCTTCGTGTACACGAGGCCGACGGTGTGTTTGACGACGGATTTGTTGCCCTTGCCCGATCAGTGTACAGGCTCAACGATCGCCGCGCCGCACTCAAGAAGCAAATAAATCTGCGCGTGGGGTCTGATCTGATCGAAGAAAAATCCTACGGTGCATGACTGGCCCTGAAACGTCGGGCGCGGCATTTGGCTGGCCCCTTGGCTTTTCCCGAGACCTGAAACAGCTGTAACCGGCTCTCACACTCCGCGCTATTTACGCCGCTTTGGGGATACCAACTGAGCGGGACGCTGGTCGGCGGCGGCCTGCATCAGGGAAAATGTCTGACTGACATAGTCTACAGTGCCCGAGATCAGGTCGAGATATGCCTGTAGCTCCGGCGTCAGTTCTGCTTCGACCAATTGGACCGGGCGCTCTTGCGGGATCGTTTCGAACTGAACATAAAACAAGGGCTCGCCACGTTTGATCACCAGGGGTTTGTCCGTGTCATGCCATTCGAATGACCACATAATCGGGCGCGGCCAGACGTGGATCGGGAACCGGCCTGCAAACATTGTCCCCGGCAGCGCCTCTGCACGATAATGCAGAAACGGCGCCAGTTGATTGATGACCACCGGCGCATCCGCTACGAAGACATAGGGAAGCGCCAATTGCAGAACGGGGCGGTCGGGGTGGCGCCACTCGGCCTCGTCGGACAGATGAACAAGTTGGGCAAGCCGATTGCGGCGAATACTGCTTTGTGGACCACCTGCCGCATGCAATTCGGCCTGTCCATCCTCACCGCGAACAAACGAGACGGCAACATCGACAGGGCATTTAATCTCGAAAAGACGGGATTCGAAGTTCAGCACCGCCGGACAGCGCGATGCAGATTTCGCGTGTGGCGCGCTGCGGTCTGATGTCCGGACCCGTTTCGGGCTGTCATAGATGACCTTGGCATTGGTCCCTTCCAAGAAAAACCAGCCAACCGAGACACTTCCACGACCGTCATCTGATGTCGGGTCTTCGACCGAGATGTTTATCTGCACTGTCTGTAACCTTCTGGTTTCCAAATCATTCTTGACGCTAATGGCGGACCCGGAAATTGCAAGGACTTTGGGTCTCACAAAGTGATACCGATGATTCCCGAAAGGCAGGTCCTGACGCGGCAATATCCCGCGCAGCATTCATACAATTTGGTTTGGCGTCACGTTCCGTCTTGTTTCGGCCCCGACGGCTGGGTCGCGATCATTTCCTGATCGGGTGTTGGTCAGGATCCGTAACCTCGGCCAAACCCTTGATCATCGTAGGACGTTCCCGGGGTATGCAAAGCATGTTGCAACTGACGAGTCCCGACCAGGGATTATCCGAATGCCCCTTCCAGTTGTCAGGATTGAACATGGGAGGAAGATGCCACCAAATTCGGTAGTTCTGCCTCTGGATGTACCTGATCAGAACGCTGCTGTTCTCCGGCCTGTCGTTTTCCACATACAGCACGGGCCTGCACGCCCTGATCGTATTTTCCGCCCCACGCAGAACATCGGTTTCCATGCCTTCGACGTCGATCTTCAGCAAGTCAAGCCGTGTACACCCAAAAGTGTCGAACGGTTGGATTTGGACGCTTCGGCGCCCGTCGGTCTCTTTGAACTGGTCCAACCCGATACCACCGTAATTTCCTGGTACCGAATAATCGATATCAGGGAACCGTACCTCGCCGGGTTTGGCACCGCATCCAAGGTTGCGCGCATCGACATTCGTCAAGCCGTTCAGAGCCAGATTTCCGCAAAGCATTTGAAAGACAAGCGGTTGCGGCTCCACCGCGTGAACAAAACCCGACGGCCCGACATGTTTGGCCAACGGCACCGTGTGCACACCGATGTTGGCCCCAATTTCAGCGACGAAACCACCACGCGGTGCAATCCGGCAAAGCAGATCGAGCTCTTGTTGCGAATACTCACCGAACTCGATCATACTGCGCCCAATGTAAGCGTCCTTGGGATTTACAAGAAAGCGACCGTGCCTACCTTCGATCACCTCATACAGTCTTCGAGACGATGCCGGTTTCTTCCCATTCATAATTCAGATCCATAGGTTTTTTTCTCAATGATTGAGGCACCCGGGTGCATTTTGGCAAAGTCCTTTAAAATGGCGCGTTCGACTTTGAATATACAGATATTTCGGGTCAGGCTCATGCATTCATCTGCAAACCCATATGGCCGCGCACGACCCTGCCCCCTCTCGCGACACCTCACCCCTCGGGTTTCTCCTTTAAAGCCGCTCGAGAAACATTCTCAATACTATGAATTTAGGTGTTTTTGTTCCGGCGTTACCTCAACCCGCACAACAGCAGTAAAGGGCACTCGGCATCCAATCCAGTGTCTTAGGAAGCTCAATCATGAGGCGAAGAAAACCGATCCCTTCCCGATGGGAAGCGTCGGATACAGGTCATGGTCACAATCGCAGGAAGTGGCTTGCGGGCTTTAACCGTCCCCAATTTTCGTCGTTCAACCGATACCATGCAGGGCAGCCGCGACCGGACTTGGTGATGGGCGAAGCGTTCTCTTATCGGTCAAATTCATAGCCCGACTGAAAAGATACAGAACGCGCGGGATGGTTTTCGGAGGCAAGGTTTAAGAGCCTTCCCAATTACAAGTTTCAAACAAGATGTTCGAAGAATAGTCTGGTGCGGCCGAGAAGACTCGAACTTCCACGGGAGTTACCCCACAGCGACCTCAACGCTGCGCGTCTACCAATTCCGCCACGGCCGCACGCCTTGACTTGGTGAAGGGGTCTATAGCGAGTCGTCACGGGGATGCCAAGCGGGAAATCGCATCGGATTGGCCGTTTTGTACAAATCTTCGGGGTGGGATTCTCCGGTTCGTACATGTCGAAAACGCGCCCACCCGCGCTGTCCCGACCCGACACCGCCCATTGACTTCTGCGGCAGGCAGCGACAGAGCTTGGCCAAGCGCAGAGCGGAGGCTGGAAAATGGTGGAATGGATCACCCATGACGGGTTGCTCGACTATGACGAGGCGGTGACTTTCATGGAGGCCCGCGCCGAGGCCATCGCGCGCGGCGAGGCCGATGAATGCATCTGGCTGGTCGAACATCCCCCGCTTTACACCGCCGGCACCAGCGCGCGCGCCGAGGATCTGACCGACCCCGACCGGTTTCCCGTCTACCCCTCCAAGCGTGGCGGGCAGTATACCTATCACGGGCCGGGACAGCGCGTGGCCTATGTCATGCTGAATGTCGGACAGCGCGGCCATGACGTCCGGAAATTCGTGCATCAGCTGGAATCCTGGGTGATTGAAACCCTGGCCGAGTTCAACCTGCGCGGCGAAATCCGAGAAGGGCGTGTGGGCGTCTGGATCGTGCGGGACGACAAGCCCCTGACCGCAACCGGCGCCAAGGCCGAGGACAAGATCGCCGCCATCGGCATCCGCCTGCGCAAATGGGTCAGCTTTCACGGCATCTCCATCAACGTGGAACCCGATCTGGACCATTTCGGCGGGATCGTGCCCTGCGGTATCACCGAGCACGGGGTCACGTCACTGGTGGACCTAGGCTTGCCGGTCACGATGACGGACGTGGACGTAGCGTTGAGGAAGACCTTTGAGGATGTGTTCGGGGGATAGATCCTGCGTTTTGTTTTGGTGCCCGGAAGCAATGCGATGTTTGCAGACGCCGCGAAGGGCGGCTCGGAGCCCACTTCTACAAATGCTGCACGGCGCATGAATGTCCGGATTAAAGGGCAAGCCTGAACACCACACAATTAAAGGTGGTTTGACCTTAGATAGGGTACGCGCATACGCTGTCGTTAACGCAAAAAGCGACAAAGGGTTTTTCCATGACATTTCAATTGGCAGGTAACGGACCCAAAATTTACGAAGAAGTCATGGTGCCCCTTTGGTTTGGCCGGTGGGCTGAGGCGCTTGTTGAACAGGCTTCACTAGGTTCTTCGGAACGCGTCTTGGATGTTGCTTGCGGAACAGGTGTGACGACCCGACTGGCAAAGTCAAAGGTTGGAGCAAGCGGGCAGGTCGATGGTCTGGACATCAACGCGCCAATGCTCGCCAAGGCAAAAGATTTAGCCGGTGATCTCGATATTCAATGGATTGAGAGTGATGTATGCGGCAGCGGACTGCCTTCAGGATCTTACGATGTCATTCTTTCGCAGCATGGCTACCATTACTTTCCGGAAAAGCCCAAAGCTCTGAGTGAGTTCTTGCGGCTCCTGGTTCCAGGCGGGCGGTTGGCCTTCTCAATCTGGGATGGGCATAGTGCTTACACTGACGCCCTCTGCTCTGCTGTTGCCCACCACATCTCCCCCGAGATTGCAGAAAAGCAGAGAGCTCAAAGGCAGACGCCACCGGCGGAAGAATTAAGACAGCAGGTCGCGGATCAAGGGTTTTCGGATGTGGCCGTTCAGCGGCAAGAGCTGATGATCGATGTTCCGCTTGCGCCCGAATTTGTACCAATGCATCTGGCGTCTATGCCTATTGCAGGTGCGTTTCTCGCACTCGAAGAATATGCGCAAAATGCCTTGATCCAAGAGGTCGCGGAAAAGCTCGACGCATATGTTGTGGGAGATAGACTTGTCTACCCTGACGCGGTGAAGGTCGTGACAGGACGCAAATAGCATCCTCGCGTCGCTCATGCCTGCGTGAATCCACAACCCAGTTAGGTTGCTATCCAATTGCAACGTTGCTGCGTCAGGCGCTGAAAGCCGACATTGGTACCGACGCAGCGAATTCACACTTCGTCCGCACAGTGGACATTCCTCACCATCCCCCCAAAGCCCCCAGTGCAATTCCTGTGCCCCACACGAAGATCACCAGCCCCGAGGCAAGATCAAACCATCGTGTCAGTGCGGGCGTCATGCGGCTGCGGATTGTCAGGGCCAGTTGCACGAGGAACAGCCACCAAAGGGCTGATCCCAGAAACACGCCCAGCACCAGCCAATAGGGGGCCGCTGGCGCGGACGCCGCCGCCGCGCCCAGCCCCGCGATCATGCCGACGAATGTCAGGATGGTCATCGGGTTGGCCATAGTCAGGACAAAGGTCGTCGCCCAGCTTTTCAAAAGCGTACGATGGGTCGGGGCTGCGTGCAGCGCCTCTGTGCTGCCCCGCGCCTTGAGAAAGCCGCGCACAGACATTGCGCCGAGCCACATCAGCAACAGCCCGCCCCCGATAGCCAGCGGCGTGGCATAGCTGAGCAACAGGCCCGACGCAGCAAAGCCGACCGCGACCAGAAGCCCGTAAAGCCCGTCTGCCGTGGCCGCGCCCAACCCTGTGGCCAGACCGGCCGCGCGCCCGTCTGCCAGTGTGCGCCGGATACACAACAGACCGATCGGGCCAACTGGGGCCGCAATCGCAAAGCCCATGCCGATCCCTCTTGCCAGTACGTCAAATGCCATGGATCTGTGCCCTATTCCGGCGCCAGAAGGATACGCAGGGCCGCGCTTTCCTTGAGTGCCTCCATCGAGAAGAGGGTCTCGGTCTTTTGCACCGCGGCAAGGGGTTTGACCTTTTCGGCCATGAACCGCTGCAATTCCCGCGTGTCCCTCAGACGAAGTTTCATCAAGTAGGAATGCGCCCCGCTGATATGATGCAGCTCCATCACCTCGTCACAGTCAACCAGCGCGGCACAGGCAGCGGCCTCGCCGTCATAGGCCATGTCGATCAGCACAAAACAGCACAACCCCGCGTCGACCGCGTCGGGCGACAGATGCGCCTGCCATCCAGACACCACGCCATTTGCGACCAAGCGGCGCACGCGATCATTGGCGGTCGAGAGCGGAACGCCCACAAATTCCGCAATTTCCGCGCTGGAGGCCCGCCCGTTTTTCTGGATCAGGCTGCAAATTTTCCGGTCAATGGTGTCCATTTTCGCAAAATTACCGATCCAATGCATATTTTTCAACAATTTTTACGCTATTTGAAGAGTTACCCAACAAATCGACGACATTTCCCCTCTTCCACTGGAAAGCGGCTGACCGGCACAGCGCGCGGAACCCCGCCGCCCGCGCGGATTTGACCGTTGCACTCTTGGGCTACATGTCTGATTGTGCGCCAACGCGCTAGCAAACCGAAAAGAGGCAATACTCATGAAAACCATTTTTGCAGTAGCCGCCGCAACCCTGGCCCTGACTGCCCCCGCTTTCGCCGCCGGTGATGCCGACAAAGGCGAAAATAACTTCAAGAAATGCAAGGCCTGCCACATGGTCGAATCGCCGGAAGGTGAAACGATCTACAAAGGCGGCAAAACCGGCCCGAACCTCTATGGCGTCATCGGACGCGTTGCAGGCTCGGTTGACGGCTTCAAATACGGCGCAGGCCTGAAAGAAGCGGCCGAAGCCGGCTTTGTCTGGACCGAGGAATCGCTGGCAGCCTATGTTGCAGACCCCAAAGCCTGGCTGGGTGACAATGGCTATGCGACCAAGTCGAAGATGTCGTTCAAGTTGAAGAAAGGTGGCGAAGACGTCGCGGCCTATCTGGCATCGGTCGCTCCGGCCCCGGCTGCGGAAGAAGAAGCGCCTGCCACCGAATAAGCCGTTTACGGTTTCCCTTTTGGGGATACGGCCCCCGCACCCGATGGTGCGGGGGCTTTTTCGTGACCAGACTCCACGCGATTCGGGATCTTTCCGACAGGGGCCGCTCACAAGGCGCATTCAGGCCCCGCAGCACACCCGAATTTGAACCAAATCAAACGGGGTGCGACACTTTTTATTGATCCAGATCAAAACCTATGATTGCGGCTGCGGCCCATCACATCTAAAAAAGACGATGAACCGGGGCGCATGGGGGGAATCTCACGCGCCTTTTAACGCACCAACAGGAGGCAAGACATGGCAGACGCAGCCATTCAAGGCCACGACCATGAAGACGAGCGCGGTTTCTTCACGCGCTGGTTCATGTCAACCAACCACAAGGACATCGGTCTGCTGTACCTGATCGTCTCGGCAGTGGTCGGTCTGATCGCGGTCCTCTTTACCGTATACATGCGCCTGGAGCTTATGGAGCCCGGCGTGCAATACATGTGTCTCGAGGGCGCACGTTTCATCGCATCCAGCGCGGAATGTACCCCCAACGGCCACCTCTGGAACGTCATGATCACCTATCACGGTGTTCTGATGATGTTCTTCGTCGTGATCCCGGCCCTTTTCGGCGGTTTCGGCAACTATTTCATGCCCTTGCAGATCGGCGCGCCGGATATGGCGTTCCCGCGCATGAACAACCTGTCCTTCTGGATGTATGTCGCCGGCGTCTCGCTGGGTGTGGCATCGATGTTGTCGCCCGGCGGCAATGACCAGCTGGGTTCGGGCGTGGGCTGGGTTCTGTACCCGCCGCTGTCAACCACCGAGGGTGGTTTCTCGATGGACCTCGCGATCTTCGCGGTCCACGTTTCGGGTGCCTCGTCGATCCTCGGCGCGATCAACATGATCACCACTTTCCTGAACATGCGTGCCCCCGGTATGACCCTGTTCAAGGTGCCGCTGTTCTCGTGGTCGATCTTCGTCACGGCCTGGCTGATCCTGCTGTCGCTGCCGGTTCTGGCTGGCGCCATCACCATGCTGTTGACCGACCGTAACTTTGGCACGACCTTTTTTGATCCTGCCGGTGGCGGTGACCCGATCCTGTACCAGCACATCCTGTGGTTCTTTGGCCACCCTGAAGTGTATATCGTGATCCTGCCCGGCTTTGGCCTGGTCAGCCACGTGTTCGCCACCTTCGCCCGCAAACCGGTCTTTGGCTACCTGCCGATGGTCTGGGCGATTATCGCGATTGGTGCTCTGGGCTTTGTCGTGTGGGCGCACCACATGTATACCGTTGGCATGTCGCTGACCCAGCAGTCCTACTTCATGCTGGCGACGATGGTCATCGCGGTCCCGACGGGCGTGAAGATCTTCTCGTGGATCGCCACCATGTGGGGCGGCTCGGTCGAGTTCAAGGCACCGATGCTGTTCGGTCTGGGCTTCCTGCTGCTGTTCACCATCGGTGGTGTGACCGGGATCGTCCTGTCGCAGGCGGGTGTCGACCGTGCCTATCATGACACCTACTACGTGGTTGCTCACTTCCACTACACGATGTCGATGGGTGCCGCCTTTACCATCTTTGCCGGGATATACTTCTACTTTGGCAAGATGACCGGGCGTCAATACCCCGAGTTTGCGGCGAAGATTCACTTCTGGATGTTCTTCATCGGTGTGAACCTGACCTTCTTCCCGCAGCACTTCCTGGGTCGTCAGGGCATGCCGCGTCGTTACATCGACTATCCGGAAGCCTTCGCCTACTGGAACAAGATCAGCTCGTGGGGCGCCATGCTGTCCTTTGCATCGTTCATCCTGTTCTTCGGTATCGTGTTCTACTCGCTGTTCCGCGGCGCACGTGTGACCGAGAACAACTACTGGAACGAATACGCGGATACGCTGGAATGGACTCTGCCCAGCCCGCCGCCAGAGCATACCTTTGAAATCCTGCCCAAGCAGGAAGACTGGGACAAAGGTCACGCCCACTAAGCGGCCCGACCTGATCTGAACCGCAAAGGGCCCCGGGCATTGCCACCGGGGCCCTTTTTCTTTGCCTTGTCGCCTGCTTGCTCCAAATTGACCGGGGTGAACGGGCCTCTGCCCCAACCCGCCGAACCAACCGGAAACGCACATGCCTTACCGCTGGACCCCACATGCCCCTGACACCAAGGTTGTTCTGACCCTATGGCCGTTTCGCTCGTTGCCGCGCCGAGGCTTTGCCGCGATGATCCTCATGGCGTTCACGCTGGGCACGATCCCGCTTTACGGTTTGCTGGGGTCGGTGGTGCTGTGGGGCATTCTGCCCTTTATCCTGATCACGGTGGGCGCCCTGTGGTACGGGTTGGAACGATCCTATCAGGACGGCGATATCCTTGAAGAATTACGGCTTGAGGATGACACCCTGATCCTGACCCACCGGCCTGCGCGCGGACATACGCAATCGTGGGACTGCAATATCTACTGGGCCCGCGCCGAGATGCATGTCATCGGCGGCCCCGTGCCCCATTACATCACCCTGGCCGGAAACGGGCGCACCGTGGAAATCGGCAGCTTCCTGTCCGAAGATGAACGCAAGGTGCTCTATGGCGAGTTGCACGATTTCCTGAAAAACGAAGCGCCGGCCTGACCTGTCCGCACGCCTTGCATCCGAATTAGCCGTTTCGCGTGCCCGTATGCGCCGTTATGCTGGCCCTGAAGATCATTCCACCCACACAGAATAAGGAGCCGTGCCCATGTCCATGTCGATGCAGGTACTCTATCCCGTGTCCGAAGGCAGCACCTTTGATTTCGATTATTACGCGAACGTGCATATGGCCCTGGTTCAGGAGCATTTCGGCCCGCATATGCGCTCGGCGCAGGCGGTGCGAGGCGTTGCAGGCGGCCCGGGCAAGCCTGCGGGCTATCACGCTGTTGCCACCATCGTGTTCTCTGACAAAGAGGCCTTTGACGCCGCCATGGCCAATGCGGGACCGGTTGTCGGGGATATCCCGAACTTCACCAATGTGCGGCCGGAAACCCTGATCGGGACCGTGATCGCCTGACCCCGCGGTCCCCGAAGAGATCACGCCCCGCAAATGGCCTGCGGGGCGTTTTCAGATTCAGGCGATACCGCCCCGGATCAACCCTTCGGCAATGCGGGCATAGGCTTCGGCCATCGGTCCGTCTCCGGCGGCAATCGGGGTGCCCCCGTCCCCGGCCAGACGGGTATCAAGGTCGATGGGCAGCGCGCCCAACAAAGGCACGTCGATCTTTTTCGCCTCGGCCGCGACGCCCCCATGCCCAAAGAGATGCGCTTCGTGCCCGCATTCGGGGCAGACATAGAAGGACATGTTCTCGATCAACCCCAGAACGGGGGTTTTCAACGTCTTGAACATATCAAGCGCCTTGCGTGCATCCAGCAGCGCCACGTCCTGCGGGGTCGAAACCACGATGGCGCCGCTCAACTCGGCCTTTTGGCCCAGCGTCAACTGCACATCGCCTGTGCCCGGCGGCAGGTCCACCAGCAACACATCCAGTTCGCCCCATTCCACCTGCCCCAGCATCTGTTGCAGCGCCCCCATCAGCATCGGCCCGCGCCAGACCACGGCCTTGTCCTCTTCCAGCATGAAACCGATCGACATCAGCGTGACGCCGTGGGCGGTCAGGGGGATGATGGTCTTGCCATCCGGCGAGGCGGGGCGTTTGTTGATGCCCATCATGCGCGGCTGGCTGGGGCCGTAGATATCGGCATCCAGCAGGCCCACGCGCCGCCCCTTACGGGCCAGCGCCACCGCAAGGTTGCTGGAAACCGTGGATTTGCCGACCCCCCCCTTGCCCGAACCTATAGCGATAATGCTTTTGACGCCCGAGGGTTTGAGCGGCCCCTGCTGGGGTTTCGGGTGCCCGCCGACCTTCAGGCTGGGCGGGGCCTTGGGTGCGCCGGGCGCGCCGCCATGGGCCGTGAGCACCACCGACACGGACTGGACGCCGGGCAATTCTGACACGACCTTTTCCGCCGCCTGACGCACGGGTTCCATCCGGCGCGCGGTGTCGGGATTCGGGGCTTCGATCACGAAACGCACCTGCCCGCCCCCGATCGACAGCGCCCGCACCATGTCTTGCGAGACAAGATTTGTTCCATCGGGCAAGCCGACCCGTGCCAGTGCGTCTAGCACCTGACCTTGCGTGATTGTCATATCTTTCTCCTGTTTGCAGATGCCGTCATGGCCCCGATTGAGACGGGATTCCCCGTTTGAAATACCCTTTCTGCATGGGTTTTCAATGCATTGCACAAAATTGGGGCAGTCTGAAGTTGACGCAGCTTCCCCTTTTCGCTCGCTGCATAGCAGCATTGCAGATGTGTGTATTGTGCAGTTGCAGCATGAGCCTATATCACTGTCATCACTGAAACGCAGCGAACAGCGTTCCCGAAACGATAGAGGTAACTCCCATGGCAATGGCCAGCGAATACAGCTCTGCCAAACACGGCGCCGCAGACCGTCTGGTTGCGATGTTTGCCGGTTTGGGCGAGCGTTTCCGCAAGGCGCGTCTGTACCACCAGACGTTCCGCGAACTGAACAACCTGAGCAACGCAGACCTTAAGGATCTTGGTTTGCACCGCTCGATGATCCGCCGGATGGCCTATCAGGCGGCCTACGAAAACTGAGATTGCTTCAGAAAGCCTCTCCTCCCTCGGCTTTCTGTTCATAGCGGCGATAACCTCCTCCTCCCTGTTATCGCCGCAAAAATTCGGACCTTCGGGTCCACACCAGATCAAGGCTCCTCCTCCTCCTCCCTGAGGTGTCTTGTGACTAAGCGGCGGCACCTCTCCTCCTCCCTGGTGCTGCCGCACAGAATTCCGGGCCTCGGGCCCGACACCGGATCAAGGCCCCTCCTCCTCCTCCCTGAGGTGCCTTGTTGACAAGAAACGGCGGCGCCTCTCCTCCTCCCTGGCGTCGCCGTTTTTTTATGCCCGGGCGCAAGGTATTTGCCGCGCCGCATGGCGCGGG
>NZ_JBBPEU010000024.1:0-15662 GCF_040225985.1 Shimia fortis | reverse complement strand
GGCACGGCGACCGCCTCGCAGTTCCAGATCAACACCACCCACACCTCCAGCCCCGATGGCGAACGCTCGGGCGATGACAACATCGAAGAAGCCTTCATCATCTATCGTCCCACGGGACAGATCATGTGGGCGCTGGTTGACGGGGCCGGTCAGGACAGCATCAACCTGATGATCGCCGGACAGGTCTATGACCTGATGGCGTGAGCCAAAACGACAACGCCGGTTTCAGGGGCCTCCGCGATGCGGGGGCCCTTTTCGTTCACAAAACAAGATTCGTCGCTTTTGAACCTCAATGCCCATACGAAACCGGTTTTCAGAGCCCCGTCCGACGAAGGCAACGATTTGTCACACCTCCCCAATTCTGGGTATTTTTCGATATTGGCCTTGAAACTGGTCACTTCTCCCCTAAAGCTTCCCGTGAGTTTGACTCTCAATCACTTGCTTTTCTTATGGTTTTTACACTTTTTTAGCGAATATTTACAATCACCCCCGGGGTGCTGGAAAAGATTTTACAAAAATTTCCTTACCTTTCTGCGCCTTATTTCAAAATTTTCAGTCTCAACTATGATCCCTGCAACGATGGATATTTCATTGTACCGTCACGTCACTTTGACTGACCGTCCGCAATTTTCAGAGGGAGGAACCTCAATGTCGTCTGAAACCACCGCAAACCCCACCTATCCGCCGAGTGCCGATCTGGTAGCGCGCGCACATGCCGATGCCGCCAAGTATGACGAGATGTATGCTGCATCAATGGCCGACCCGGAAGCCTTCTGGGGCGAGCATGGCAAGCGCATCGACTGGATCAAACCCTTCACCAAGGTCAAGAACACCTCGTTCGCGCCCGGCAATGTCTCGATCAAGTGGTTCGAAGACGGCACGCTGAACGTAGCCGCCAACTGTATTGACCGTCACCTCGAGACCCGTGGCGACCAGACCGCGATCATCTTTGAACCCGATGATCCCAACGAAGCCGCCCAGCACATCACGTACAAGCAACTGCACGTTGCCGTATGTAAGATGGCCAACATCCTGGAAGACCTCGGCGTGCGCAAGGGCGACCGCGTTGTCCTCTATCTCCCGATGATTCCCGAAGCCGCCTATGCCATGCTGGCCTGTGCCCGCATCGGCGCGATCCACTCGATCGTGTTTGCAGGCTTCTCGCCCGACGCCCTGTCGGCGCGGATCAACGGTTCGGATGCCAAGGTTGTCATCACCGCCGACTATGCCCCGCGCGGTGGACGTCAGACCCCGCTCAAGTCGAATGCCGACGCGGCGCTGCTGCACTGTAAAGACACGGTGAAATGCCTTGTCGTGAAACGCACCGGTGGCCAGACCACCTGGGTTGACGGGCGCGACTTTGACTATAACGAAATGGCGCTGGAAGCGGACGAATATTCCAAGCCCGCCGAGATGAACGCGGAAGACCCCCTGTTCATCCTGTACACCTCGGGCTCGACCGGTCAGCCCAAGGGCGTCGTGCACTGCTCGGGCGGGTATCTGGTTTACGCCTCGATGACCCACCAATACACGTTCGATTACCATGAAGGCGACATCTTCTGGTGTACCGCTGACGTAGGCTGGGTCACCGGCCACAGCTATATCGTCTACGGCCCGCTGGCCAATGGTGCCACCACCATCATGTTCGAAGGCGTGCCGACCTATCCGGATGCCTCGCGTTTCTGGCAGGTGTGTGAAAAGCACAAGGTGAACCAGTTCTACACGGCGCCGACCGCGATCCGCGCCCTGATGGGCCAGGGCAACGAGTTTGTCGAAAAATGCGACCTCTCCGACCTGCGCATCCTGGGCACCGTGGGTGAACCGATCAACCCCGAAGCCTGGAACTGGTACAATGACGTTGTCGGCAAGGGCCGCTGCCCGATTGTTGACACGTGGTGGCAGACCGAGACCGGCGGTCACATGATGACCCCCCTGCCCGGCGCACACGCCACCAAACCCGGCTCGGCCATGAAGCCCTTCTTCGGCGTCAAGCCGGTGGTTCTGGATCCGCATTCGGGTGAAGAGATCGAAAGCTACCCGACCGAGGGTGTTCTGTGTATCGCAGACAGCTGGCCCGCGCAGATGCGCACCGTCTGGCAGGATCACGAGCGTTTCGAGAAAACCTATTTCTCGGACTACAAGGGCTATTACTTTGCCGGTGACGGCTGCCGCCGCGACGAAGACGGGGATTTCTGGATCACCGGCCGCGTCGATGACGTGATCAACGTCTCGGGTCACCGCATGGGCACAGCCGAAGTCGAAAGCGCGCTTGTGGCACATGCCGCCGTCGCCGAGGCCGCTGTTGTGGGCTATCCGCACGACATCAAGGGTCAGGGCATCTATTGCTATGTCACCCTGATGAACGACGTCGAGCCCACCGACGAACTGTATAAAGAGCTGCGCACCTGGGTCCGCACCGAGATCGGCCCGATTGCTTCGCCCGACCTGATCCAGTGGGCCCCCGGCCTGCCGAAAACCCGTTCGGGCAAGATCATGCGCCGTATCCTGCGCAAGATCGCCGAAAACGATTATGGCTCGCTGGGCGACACCTCGACCCTCGCCGATCCTTCGGTCGTCGATGACCTGATCGAAAACCGGATGAACAAAGGGTAACGGACTGATGCTGGATACTGCAAAAGCCGCCGCACCCGTTCTGATCCTTCTCGGCCCTCCGGGCGCCGGGAAGGGCACACAAGCCCGTATGCTGGAAGAGAAGTTCGGCCTCGTGCAACTTTCGACAGGGGACCTGCTGCGCGCCGCCGTGGCCGCGGGCACCGAGGCGGGCAAAGCCGCCAAGGCCGTGATGGAAGCTGGGGATCTGGTCAGCGACGAGATCGTGATCAACATCCTGCGGGATCGTCTCGCCGATGAAGACTGTGCCAAAGGCGTGATCCTTGACGGGTTCCCGCGCACCACGGTGCAGGCCGAGGCGCTGGACGCGCTGCTGGCCGAGTCAGGTCAGAAGATCAACGCCGCCATCAGCCTTGATGTAGAAGACGCCGCCATGGTGACGCGCATCTCGGGCCGCTACACCTGCGGCAATTGCGGCGAAGGATATCACGACGAATTCAAGCAGCCCACCAAGGATGGCGTCTGCGACAAATGCGGAGGCACGGAAATGAAACGCCGCGCCGACGATAACGCCGAAACCGTGGCCAGCCGCCTTGAGGCCTACCACGCGCAAACGGCACCGCTCATTGCTTATTATGACGGCAAGGGCGCTCTGCAACGGGTCGACGCCATGGGCGATATCGGCGCCATCGCAGGAAATCTGAGCGCGATTGTCGAACAGGCAACCGCGTAAAGGGGAAGTGTAAAGGCACGCGGGGGAACCCGTGCGCCTTTGCGGAGGAAACGGAAAAGAGGGAGGAGCCAACATGGCCGACAACTCATCCAACAACGCATATTGGAAAGCCAATATTCGTATCATTCAGATCAGCCTCGTTATCTGGGCGCTGGTCTCTTTCGGGTTCGGCATCCTGCTGCGTCCGATGCTGAGCGGCATTGCCGTCGGCGGAACCGATCTGGGCTTCTGGTTCGCCCAGCAAGGTTCGATCCTTGTCTTTCTGGCGCTGATCTTCTTCTACGCCTGGCGGATGAACAAACTCGACGCCGAACACGGCGTGGAAGAATAAGAGGATAAGGGACAGATGGATCAGTTTGTACTCAACTGGATCTTTATCGGTGCGAGCTTTGCGCTCTACATCGGTATTGCAATTTGGGCCCGCGCGGGCTCGACTTCGGAATTCTATGCCGCTGGCCAGGGTGTCCACCCGGTCGTCAACGGTATGGCAACCGGCGCTGACTGGATGTCGGCAGCGTCGTTCATCTCTATGGCCGGCCTGATCGCATTCACCGGCTATGACAACTCGTCGTTCCTGATGGGCTGGACCGGTGGTTACGTTCTGCTTGCTCTGATGCTGGCACCGTACCTGCGTAAGTTCGGCAAATTCACCGTTTCGGAATTCATCGGCGACCGCTTCTACTCGCCCACCGCTCGCCTGGTGGCTGTTATCTGTCTGATCGTGGCTTCGACCACCTATGTGATCGGTCAGATGACTGGTGTTGGCGTTGCGTTTGGCCGCTTCCTGGAAGTTGACAACACCACCGGTCTGCTGATCGGCGCCTGTGTTGTGTTCGCCTACGCCGTTTTCGGCGGCATGAAGGGTGTGACCTACACCCAGGTTGCGCAATACTGCGTTCTGATCGTTGCCTACACCATTCCGGCAATCTTCATCTCGCTGCAACTGACCGGCAACCCGATCCCGGCCATGGGCCTGTTCGGCGATCACGCTGCTTCGGGTGAACCGCTGCTGGCGAAGCTCGACCAGATCGTGACCGAGCTGGGCTTCAAAGAGTATACCGCACACCACGCTGACACGCTGAACATGGTTCTGTTCACCCTGTCGCTGATGATCGGTACCGCGGGTCTGCCCCACGTCATCATGCGCTTCTTCACCGTTCCCACCGTTTCGGCGGCACGTTGGTCGGCTGGCTGGACCCTGGTGTTCATCGCCCTGCTGTACCTCACCGCGCCTGCTGTTGGTGCGATGGCGCGTCTGAACATCTCGGAACTGATGTGGCCGAATGGCACCTCGGGTGACCCGGTATCGGTCCAGATGATGGAATCGGACGAAAAGTACGACTGGATGGCCACTTGGCAGAAAACCGGTCTGCTTGGCTGGGAAGACAAGAACGGCGACGGCAAAATCGCGTACTTCAATGACAAGGACGCCGACAAAGTTGCCGAAATGGAAGCCGCTGGCTGGGGTGCTGAGAACGAACTCACCAACTTCAACCGCGACATCCTGGTTCTGGCCAACCCGGAAATCGCCAACCTGCCTGGTTGGGTGATCGCCCTGGTTGCTGCAGGTGGTCTGGCCGCTGCGCTTTCGACGGCTGCGGGTCTGCTTCTGGCGATCTCGTCGGCGGTATCGCACGACCTTATCAAAGGCGCCATCAGCCCGAACATCTCGGAAAAAGGCGAACTGATGTCGGCACGTATCTCGATGGCTGTAGCTATCGCGGTGGCGACCTACCTCGGTCTGAACCCTCCGGGCTTCGCTGCACAAACCGTTGCTCTGGCATTCGGTCTGGCCGCTGCGTCGATCTTCCCGGCCCTGATGATGGGTATCTTCACCAAGGTGAACAACAAGGGCGCCGTGGCTGGTATGCTGGCAGGTCTGATCGTAACCCTGATCTACATCTTCCTGCACAAAGGCTGGTTCTTCATCCCGGGCACCAACTCGTTCTCGGATGCTGACCCGCTGCTGGGCACCATCAAGTCGACCTCGTTCGGTGCAGTTGGCGCGGCAATCAACTTTGCAGTTGCCTTCATGGTCTCGAAATCGACCGATCCGATCCCGGCCGAAATCGACGAACTCGTCGAAAACGTCCGCATCCCCAAAGGTGCTGGCGCGGCTGTCGAAGGTCACTAAGACACGATGGGCGGGCCCTCCCCCGCGACGGCCCGTCATCTTTCAAAATGGTCCTGTCCGGTGCATACCGGACAGGACTTTTTCTTTTCCTTTCAAGGCTGATTCCCATGCCCCTCACTCAAGAGCAGATCATCCGCTTTCTCAAATCGGTGCACCCCTATGACTCGCTGTCGGCGGACGTCATTGCCGAGGTCGCGCCCCTGTTCGAAGCATGGGAGGTCGAGAAGGATTTTTCGATCTATGACGCCGGTGAGAAACTGCCCGGGCTGTTCCTGATCTATGAAGGCCAGGTGGAAATCCGCGACGAAAACGACGTGGTGGTCTCGCATCTGGGACTGCGCAATTCGTTTGGGGAACGCGGCCTTTTGCGCGACGGCATCGCCGTCACCAGTGCGCGCGCTGACGAACATTCGATTCTTCTGGTGCTGCCGCCGATCCCCTTTTACAAGCTGATCGAAGACCACGAGGCCGCGCGAAAGTTCTTTGACCGCACGCGCATCGACAAACCCCGCGAAAACAATCTGGCCACTAGCCTTGTCGAAACCCTGATGGCCCACAGCCCCGTGACCTGCCCCCCCGACGCCACCGTGCAGGACGCGGCACAGTTGATGCAGGACAAGGGGATTTCCTCGCTTTGCATCACCGAGGGCGACGCCCTGTCCGGTATCGTCACGACGCGCGACCTGTCGGGCAAGGTGCTGGCCAAGGCCCTGCCCGTTTCGACCCCCATTCAGGACGTGATGACCCGCAACCCGATCACATTGGCGCCAAATGCCATTGGTTCGGACGTGCTCCACGCTATGATGGAACGCAAGATCGGCCATGTGCCGATCGTTGAAAGTGGCAAACTGGTGGGGATCGTGACACAGACTGACTTGACCCGTTTTCAGGCCGTAAGCTCGGCCGAACTGGTCAGCGAAATTGCCCATGCCGACACCGCCGAAGAGATGGCCAAGGTCACCGCGCGCATTCCGCAGCTTCTGGTGCAGCTGGTTGCCGGTGGCAACCGGCACGAGGTGGTCACCCGCCTGATCACCGATATCGCCGACACCGCAACGCGCCGCCTGCTGTCGCTGGGCGAGCAGAAACTCGGGCCCGCCCCTGTGCCCTATCTCTGGCTGGCCTGCGGCTCGCAAGGGCGCCAGGAACAGACCGGCGTCAGCGATCAGGACAACTGCATGATCCTTGACGATGCAGTCACCGAAGACCAGCGCACCGGCTATTTCGCCGAACTGGCCAAATTCGTCTCGGACGGGCTGGATGTCTGTGGCTATTTCTATTGCCCCGGCGACATGATGGCGACCGCAGACCGCTGGTGCCAGCCGCTAAGGGTCTGGAAGGGCTATTTTGACGGCTGGATCAACAAGCCGAACCCCGAGGCGCAAATGCTGGCCTCGGTTATGTTCGACCTGCGCCCCATCGGCGGGCACGCGGACCTGTTCGAAGACCTTCAGGAGCAAACTCTCAAAATCGCGAGCGCGAACTCGATCTTCGTAGCGCATATGATCTCGAACTCGCTCAAGCACCAGCCGCCGCTGGGGCTGCTGCGTGGTTTTGCAACCATCCGATCGGGCGAGCACAAGAACCAGCTGGACATGAAACATAACGGCGTGGTGCCGATCGTCGATCTGGCCCGTGTCTATGCGCTGCAAGGCCGCCTGACCGCTGTCAACACGCGCGCGCGCCTTGAAGAGGCCCAGCACAGCGGGGTTCTGTCGGAATCCGGTGCTGCCGACCTGCTGGATGCCTATGACCTGATCGCCGAGACCCGCCTGCTGCATCAGGCCGAACTGGTCAAGACCGGCAAGGCCCCCGACAATTATTTGCGCCCGTCCGACCTGTCCGATTTTGAACGCAGCCACCTGCGCGACGCCTTTGTCGTGGTGAAATCGCTGCAATCAGCCATCGGTCACGGACGCGGCATGCTGGGTTAACCCCCACACAGACGACGCGCCCCCTGTCGGAGAGAGGACCGGCAGGGGAACGCCACGAGGAGGAAAGACATGTTTCTGGAATTGATCGCCGTTGTTCTGGCGGGTGTCGCGGCCGCGGGGATCCTGATGTTGATCAACCGCGGGATCGGGGGGCGTCTGCCCCGCTGGCTGGTTCCGGTGGCTGCGGGGCTCGCCATGCTCGCCGCGACGATCTCGAACGAATACAACTGGTTCGACCGTACAAAGGGAAGCCTTCCCGACGGGATCGAGGTGGCCCAGACCGTTGAGAACCAGGTGTTCTACCGCCCCTGGACCTACGCCTTTCCCTATGTCGACCGCTTCGTCGCCGTGGATACCGCGACCGCGCGCCAGCATCCCGAAAAGCCTGGTGTGGCGCTGGTGGATATCTACTATTTCGGCCGCTGGACGCAGGTCAACAAGGTGCCGATGATCGGTGATTGCGTCTTGGGGCGGCGCGCGGTTCTGAGCGATGACGTGGCCTTTGCCGAGGACGGCACCATCACCGGCGCGGCTTGGGTCAATGCCGGAACTGATGATCCGGTTCTGACCACCCTGTGCAAGGAGATTTCGTGATGTTTGCCCATTGGTCCCTACGCCTGCGCGTGTTCCTGTTTTTCCTGCTGATCGCCTTTGGCGGACTCGCTCTTGTCGATGCGGCGCTTTACATCGGGTATAAACGGTCGATCGGCGGCGATGTGATGAGCGGCTATGTTTTTGCCGCCGCGCTTTCCGGCTTTGCCCTGCTGGGCCTGTCGCTGGGGATCTGGCTGTTGTTTGACGAAAACGTCGCCAAACCCATCGAACGCATTGCCGCCACGATGCGCACCCGTGCCCATGCCGGTGTCGCGGTCACGCTGAATTCAGAAGAGGCGCGCTATCTGGGCGACCTTGCCCCTGCCGCGCAGGCCGTGGCCGGACAGTTGAGCGAAACCGAACAGGGCACCGCCGAGGCGATTGCCTCAGAAACCAAGCGGATCGTCTCCGAGAAAGAGTTTCTGACCGCGCTCTTGACCGAGATTCCGATTGCCATGGTCATCGTTGGTCCGTCGCATCAGATCATCCTCTATGACGGCCAGGCCGCTGAAGTTCTGGGCCAGATCCACGTGCCGCGCCTGAATGCCTCGATCTTCGACTATTTCCAGAAAGAGTCGCTGATGGCCGCCGTGACCCAGATGAACAAGACCGGCAAGGATGTGAGTTTCGAGGCGCAGGGCACCGAGGGACGCCTGAGCTTTGACGCCCGTCTGAAACTGATCGGGACCGGGCCGGCCTATATGATCGTGATCGACGAGGCCCACGCCAAAATCTCGCCCGAGGCCGCGCGCCCGCTGGTCTATGATTTCGACCTGATGATGTCGCGCGCCGAGGATTGCGCGCTTGAAGACCGTCCGATCACGAAGATGGATTTCGTGGTGTTTGACACGGAAACCACGGGGCTTTTGCCGCACAAGGACGAGATCGTGCAACTGGGCGCCGTGCGGGTGGTGAACGGGCGCATGGTACCCGGCGAGAGCATTGACCAGCTTGTCAATCCGGGCATGAAGATCCCGCCTGCCTCGACCAAGGTGCACCATGTCACCGATGCGATGGTCGCCGATGCCCCGGATGCGCACAGCGTGTCGCGCCAGTTCCACCTGTTCGCGCGCGATTCCGTCATTGTCGCCCACAACGCACCCTTCGACATGGCCTTCATGCACCGCTATGGCAAGCAGAACGGCCTCGTCTGGGATCACCCGATTATTGACACGGTTTTGCTCTCCGCCGTGCTGTTCGGGGCCAGTGACACGCATACGCTGGATGCGCTGTGCGACCGGCTGGGCGTGACCATCCCACCGCACCTGCGCCATACCGCGCTTGGGGATGCGGTGGCCACGGCCGAAGTCCTGTGCAAGATGCTGCCCATGCTGGAATCGCGCGGCTACACCACCTTTGGCGAGGTGATCCAGCAGACACGCAAACACGGACGGTTGCTCGAAGATTTGAACTGAGACCTTGCAAACCCCCTTGCATGTCGGGCTTAATCGCGTAAAGGCGGTCCCAATCATCAGATATGGGCAGAAAACAGGATCGCGCGATGGTCAGGCAGTTCACCCCACGTGAAGACAATACCCGTGATTTCCGGGACGCTTTGGGCTGTTTTGCCACCGGCGTGACGGTGATCACCGCCCCCGAGGCCAGCGGCGGCATCGGCATGACTGCCAATTCCTTTTCCGCGCTGTCGCTAGTGCCCCCGCTCGTGATGTGGGCGCCCGCAAAATCCTCGGACCGGTATGACTATTTCTGCAAGGCCACCCACTTTGCGATCCATGTCCTGCGCGACGACCAACTGACGCTGGCCAAGGAATTTGCCGATCGCGGCGATGCCTTTGACCTTGTGGATATGCACCTCAACGACCACGGCGCGCCCCTGTTTGACGACTGTCTGGCGAGGTTTGAATGCCGCACCTATGCCTTGCATGACGGCGGCGACCACTCGATCATGGTGGGTGAAGTGACCCGCGCCATGATCGGTGAAGGGACACCGCTTGTCTTTGCGCAACGCGCGTTCGGCGGGTTTGTCGAGGGTGCATGATCTGCCCATCGCGAGGGCATGACCGCAGGTGGACGCCTATTGTGCTGGCATGTAGGGCGACGTCGCGGAAACCTTTGATGCGATTTGCGCTGTGTCATGTTTTCAAAACAGTACGAGCGTAAGACAGGCCGCAACAGATATGAACCGGCTGGCCCCCTTGGGCCGGCGAACAGGAGAGCCCCCGTGATTTTACCTCTGGAGACCGCCGCCCAAACCGCCGCCGCACAACACCCCTCAAGCTTTGATCTGATGCTGAAAGCAACTGCGGATCTTGACCCCATCCCGACCGCCATCGTGCACCCTTGTGATGACGCCTCGCTGGAAGGGGCGCTTGCGGCGCGTGACAATGGCCTGATCCTGCCTATCCTTGTTGGCCCCGAAGAAAAGATCCGTGCCGCAGCCGCCGAGGCAGGGATCGACATCTCGGAGTGCGAGATCGTCAATACCCAGCACAGCCACGACTCGGCCAAGGCTGCCGTGCTGCTGGTACGCGAGGGCAAGGCGCAGGCCCTGATGAAAGGCGCGTTGCACACGGACGAAATCATGGGCGAGGTCGTGCACAAGACCCGTGGGCTGCGTACCGAGCGCAGGATGAGCCATGTCTTCGTGCTTGACGTGCCGACCTATCCAAAGCCGTTGCTGATTTCGGACGCGGCAATCAACATCTTCCCCGATCTCGAAACCAAGGCCGACATCATTCAGAACGCGATCGAACTGGGCCATGCCCTCGGCGTTGAGTTGCCCAAGGTCGCGATCCTGTCGGCGGTGGAAACCATCTATCCCAAGATTCCCTCTACAGTCGAGGCTGGTGCCCTGTGCAAGATGGCGGATCGCGGACAACTCACAGGCGGTCTGCTGGACGGTCCCCTTGCGTTTGACAACGCTGTCAGCAAGGAAGCCGCCGAAACCAAGGGTATTGTGTCGGAAGTGGCCGGTGATCCTGACGTTTTGATCGCCCCCGACCTTGAAGCAGGCAATATGATTGCCAAACAGCTGATGTATCTGGCCGGAGCGGATTCGGCGGGGCTGGTTCTGGGGGCACGGGTGCCGGTCATGCTGACCAGCCGCGCCGACGGAACCCTCTCGCGTGTGGTTTCTGCCGCACTGGCGCAGCTTTTGGTGCATCACAGGCAAGGAAAGGTATTCATGTGACCCACGCCATCCTGGTTCTGAACGCGGGCTCGTCCTCGGTCAAATACGGCGTCTTTTCGGCCGACGATCAATCCCTTCTGGCCAAGGGGCTGATCGACCGGATTGGCAGCGGTGCCGAGCATCACGCCAACGGAAAAACCGAGGTGCTTCCGGTCGCGCAAGACGCCAAACATGCCGAGGCGCTGGCCTGGCTGACAGCACATTTGCAATCAGACCTTCAGGATGTCGAGATTGTCGCCGCAGGGCACCGCGTTGTGCATGGCGGACAGGATTTCACCAGCAGCACGCGTATCACGCCCGAGGTGGTCACCCGCATGGCGGCGCTTTCTCCCCTCGCCCCTGCGCACCAGCCGCATAACCTTGCCGGGATCGCGGCCCTTCAGGCGGTCTGGCCCGACATTCCGCAAGTGGCCTGTTTCGACACTGCCTTTCACCGCACCCAGCCGCGCCTTGCACAGCTTTTCGCGTTGCCCCGACAGCTGACCGAGGACGGCGTGCTGCGATACGGGTTTCATGGCCTCAGCTATGATTACATTGCGTCGCAACTTCCCGCCCATCTGGGGCCCAAAACCGGGCGCGTCATCGTTCTGCACCTTGGCCATGGGGCCAGTCTTTGCGGCATGATCGACGGCCAAAGCGTGGCCACCTCAATGGGGTTCACCGCGCTCGACGGGTTGGTGATGGGGAAACGCTGCGGCGACCTCGATCCGGGTGTGATTTTCTATCTGGTGCGCGACAAGGGCCTGAGCATTGAAGAAGCCGAGGTTCTGGTGTCTTCGCAATCCGGGCTCTACGGTGTTTCGGGCGGCATCAGCAGCGACATGCGCGACCTCGCCGCGAGCGACGATCCCGCTGCAGCCGAGGCGATTGATCTGTTCGCTTATCGTGCCTGCCGCCAGATCGGCTCCATGGCCGCCGCCCTGAATGGCGTGGACGCCATCGTATTCACCGCAGGTATCGGGGAAAACGCACCGGACGTGCGACGGAGAATCCTGTTAGGGTGTGGCTGGTTGGGCGTGGATGTGGACGATGCGGCCAACGCAGCTGGCGGCCCTGTGATCTCGACCGCCGACAGCCGAGTCACGGCACTTGTCATTCCAACCAACGAAGAAAAAGTGATTGCGGAACAAACGGCTGCGCTCCTGCGTTGATGTTGTCTATGAGGCACATGTGTTGAAAACGATTGGAATCACGAGTCGCCCAATGACCTGTGATTAGGTGTTGCACGAAAACTGTGTTAACATTCTGTTAACCTTTTCGGCCAGCCTTGGAGCCCCCGTGACAGATTCGATCATCCGCCAGACGAAAGACCGCTGGATGCAAGAGTATCCCGATTGCCCCCAACGCGAAATGGCGCTGCAACTTCTGCGACGGGGCCATCTGGAACAGGCCCATGCCTGGATCGACGCGCTTGACCAAATGCGTGCAGGCGGGAAGTCAGCCCTTTTCGGCAAAACAGGCACTTAAACGCCCGAAGGCTGCGCGATGGCCGCCGTCTTTGACAGGGTGAGACGATGAAATGGCCCTTGGCGGTTTTCCTGCGCTCGGACGAGCCGAGGCCCGGAAACAAGCAGCGCGGTGGAGAGCCGTTGCTTCGGAAAACCGCGATCCAAAAAAAAGAACGCGAAGCGGAAAGACGAGCCGCACGACGTGAGGACATTTCCCTTGCTGTGATTACGACGTATGCGTTCGAAACGCGCAAGGCCGAGCTAACGGGCGATGGCACAGCGGGCAGGTGGCTGTCGCCTCTGAACACTCATGTCCTTCCAAAGCTGGGCAAAGTGCCGGTGACAGACCTCGACCAGCGGGACATTCGCGACACGTTGACCACGATCTGGCATACTAAGGCCGATACGGCACGTAAGGCGCTCAATAGGTTGTCTGTCGTACTGAAACGCACGGCCACGCTCGGCTTGGATGTCGACTTACAAGCGACCGAAAAGGCAAAAAACGCTGCTTGGCAAGTCGCGACATGTTCCAAAGAATACCCCCGCAATGGACTGGAGGGATGTGCCAGGCTTCTACGTTGCCTCCGACAGTTTGGAACGTTGCGGCCGCCGTAAGGCTGATCGAAGCCGTGCGCGAGGCGGAAGGCAGTATACCGCGGCGCTTTGAGCGCCCATCTGATGAGTCTGACCCGATCTCCATGAATCGTTGGCGAGCCGAAATGAGTGATCTTGCCGTTTCAGTTTCGTCTGCATTTTCCTTGCGAGATACGTGGCCTGACTTGACTAGGGCAGCTCGACGCGAGCAGCGGCTCAATGCACTTGCAAAACTCAGAAAACAGTTCGAAGCCGCAAGTAAAGTGTTTATTGCGAAGCCGGACCTCGCCGAGGTTTTGGACGTTGAGCTGCCGCCAGACTTCCCAGACGTTCATGACGCTATCTGCAAGATTCTTAAAGTAGTCACGGCGACTGCGAGGTGGATGGAGAACGAGGGCAAGAAAAGAGGCAACGCAGCGCCGCTACCCAAATCGCCCTACGCTGCTCAGGAAATGTTGCTGCGATCGCTTGCCTCGACATATAAGGAGTTCTTGTCGTCCGGCCCCCTAAGCGACACAAAGAAGACTTTGGAAGCCAACAACGGCCCAGTTGTGTCATTTGTGCGCACCGCTTTTGCCATCGCGGGCGAAGAAAAGACTGACGCGGCACTTACCAAAGCAGTGCGACGAGCACTCACTTCGAAGCAAGGGGACATAAACATCGAAACTGATTGAAGATGTCCCTTGGATCAAAATCACCGAAATCAGCCAGTTTTGGATCATCCGACACACAACAGGATGATCTAAATGCAAACCTACCTGACACTGAACGAACTGAGTGCCAAGCTGGCCGGCCGCTCTCGCTGGGCAATTTAACTTGACCTTAAGGCGGGCCGACTGCCGCAGCCGCGCCAGTCTTGGCATCATGACCGAAGAGCGGGGCGCGCTTTTCGGCGGGCATAGTATGAAGGCGGAAAACCGGCTCGCCACTTGCGCGAGCTTCAGCGCCATGTGGGATGGCCAACCGCTCGACAGATGGCGTGCAGGCGATGGCGTCTCAGCCTACGTCGGACGGCGCTTCTCAGCGCATATTCTGGAGCAGCCAGTGGCGGCGGAAGCGCTGCTGTCTGACCCGATGGCAAATGAGCAAGGACTTTTAGCACGCTTTTTGGTCTGTCGCCCTGCTTCGCACGTCGGGACGCGTCTACGCATGGAAAGAGACGCGCTGGCCGAGGCTGAGATTGCGCGCTTTGCCACGCGCATACGGTCGCTGCTTTCTCGCGAGTTACCTCTTGCAGAAAACAAGCGTACCGAACTCGCGCCACCTGTGCTGCCAATGTCGCCGGGCGCCCGCGCAGCATTGGTCATATTTGCCTGCGAAGCGGAGACAGCGCAGGCCCCCGGTGGTCCCTTCGTGGGGGCGCGAGCCTTCGCTAGCAAAGCTGTAGAACATGCTGCACGCCTCGCGGCGGTCCTGACGATTTATGCCGACCCGGACGCAGTGGAGGCGGCAGGCGAGACGATGGCAGGGGCAATCGAGATCGCCACCTTCTACGCGAATGAAGCCGCGCGCCTCGCAGATGCGGCAGTCGTGCCGCGGGATCTGGCCGAAGCAGAGCGGATGCGCAAATGGCTGTTGGAGACTTGGAATGAGCCATGCATCGCAGCTGCCGTTGCGGCGCAGCGTGACCCCTTCAAGTTGACTGCCCGTACCAGAAAGGCCCTGCAGCACCTTCAGGAATATGGTTGGGTATTGCGGCAAATGGCGAAGAGGTAGCGGGTAAACCACGTAAAGAAGCATGGCGCATCATCCGTGGGTATCATTTATAACTTAGTTGAACTTCGACGCAAAAGCTGCGCTGAGACGTGCCCAAAGACGGCTGCCCGACCCCAATCCTCTTAATCTTCCCAATCAGAACGGTTCTGACATGGCAATATTAGGAGGGTTAGGAACTGAATACCCACAATGCCCTGAACAGCCCCTCGTTAAGCTCGCTTACGAATACTATGAGAAACTTGCCTAAATCCGTGAATCTGAAAGCGGTCAGGACCGAGTCAAAGCCAAGGAAACGAAATTGGCGGAAGCAAGCCGCGCTTCCCCGCAGGCTCACCTTTGAAGTCTGCGTTCCATGCACCGAACAGATCTTCACGCCTGACCCGCCCATGCGAGGACTGCATCGTCGCGCCTCCAGCCCCGTTCACATCTTTGCCGATGGTATGCCGACGGAGGCTACGATGGTCAATGTCATCGTCTCAAACTTCGCTGTTCATTGCCGCCATATTGGCAAGCTTTAAGTAAGCGCTGTTCTTGCACGATGGTCGATTAGCACTCGAGAGCAACGCCGTAAGACACCGAGGGCAATTAGATACTTCATGGTTTAAGCTCTTTTGCTCGTTTCATTACTTAGATACGAACAGGAGCTCGGTTCACGTGGCGCTCAAGCCAACAGGTCGAAGACGTCCGCGCCGATCTGCAGGTTAATCGACGTTTGTGCATCGCCGTCCACCAAGGCCCACATGATCTGGCCAGTGGGACGATAAATCACGAAGCTCTCGCTGATGCC
>NZ_JBBPEU010000023.1:0-18384 GCF_040225985.1 Shimia fortis | reverse complement strand
GCGCAGGAGATGACCGTCTGTCCGGTGGTGCGGGCAACGACACTCTGCGCGGCGGCACCGGCACCGACACGCTGAACGGCGGGGCCGGGGATGACACGTTCTACGTGGGGGATATGGCGGATTTCGTGCGTGGTGGGGCCGGGGATGATCGTGTCATCTTGTCCTGGTCCAGCACTGATCTGGACGGGGTCCGGGCCAACTCACAGCGTATCGTTCTGGAACGGGAGGGCGAAGCGTTGCGTCTTGCGCGCGATGTTGAATTTGTCCAGTTCACCAATGAAACGCTTGAGATGCAGGACCTTCTAGCCCGAATCCCCGCACCCGCGCGCGGCGTTCCGGTCATCACGGGCTCGGTGCAGCAGGGTGAGACCCTGAGCATTGACACGACCGCTATTTCCGATCCCAACGGGATGGGTCCGTTCAGTTTTCAGTGGTTCAGGGATGGCACCGCCATTGCCGGTGCGACCGGGCACACTCTGGTGCTGACCCAGAGCGATGTCGGGTTGCAGATTTCCGCGCGGGTCAGCTTTGTCGATGAGCTGGGCACAGTGGAAACGATGGACAGTGCCGCGACCCCGGCCGTGTTGAATATCAACGATCCCGTTCGGGGCCTTCCGGTGATTTCGGGTGAAGCGCGGCAGGGCGTGGCGCTGTTGGTTGACACCTCCGGTCTCTCGGATGCCGACGGCCTTGGCGACATGACTTACCAATGGGTGCGCGACGGCGCGCTGATCGAAGGGGCCACCAACGACCGTTACCTGCTGACCCAGGAGGACGTCAGTGCCGAAATTTCCGTGCGGGTCCGTTTTGTGGATGGGCAAGGGACCACGGAAACCGTGGAGAGCGTCCCAACGCAGAGTATTGAATCTGCGGCGTTGCATCTTGTCGGAACGGACGGCGCCGACACTCTGGAAGGAGCTGGGGGACAGGACACGCTGGACGGGCTGGATGGAGATGATCTCTTGCGCGGACTTTCGGGCGATGATCGCCTACTGGGCGGTGACGGGGTGGATGTTCTGGTTGGCGCGGCGGGCAATGACACCCTGATTGGCGGCGACAGCGAAAACGATCTGAGAGATGTTATCTATGGTGGCGACGGTGATGACAGCATTGACGGCGGCTATGGCAATGACGAACTGCGCGGAGACGCCGGCCATGATAGCATTGCCGGGAGTTATGGTGCCGACACGGTCATCGGGGGTGCAGGGGATGACGTTCTGACCGGAAGCGCCTTTGGTGACGTGATTTTCGGAGGGACCGGCAGTGATTTCATCAATGGCGGGTTTGGCCATGATCGTGTTAATGGCGGCGCGGATGGCGACCGATTCTATCATGTGGGTGTGTTTGGTCACGGATCGGACTGGATTCAGGACTACGATGCTGCAGCCGGTGACGTGTTGGTCTTTGGCAATGCATCAGCCACGGTTGCGCAGTTTCAGGTCAATACAGCAGAAACTGCAAACGCAGGGTCAGATGGCGTTAGCGAAAGTTTCGTGATTTACCGACCCACAGGCCAAATCATGTGGGCCCTTGTCGACGGCGCGGGTCAGGACAGCATCAACCTGATGATCGGCGGGCAAGTGTATGATATTTTGGGGTAATGTGAGTTGGTCTTTCGGTAAGGCAAGGCTTAGACTTAACTAAAAGAAACTGTGTGTTGGCGGGCGTTTAGGGAAGAGCGATGGCGGACATGCGCGAATTTGGGGCTTGGGGGAAAACGGATAAAGCCTCTGGCATGACACATGCGCTGTGCCACCATTCCGCGGATGTCGCGGCGGTGTTCCTTGCCCTGTTGTCGCAGCCGGTCTGGCGCTGGCGGGCGGAGACTGCGGCGGGTCGAACTCTGACAGATCGGGATGTGGCGCGGCTTGGGGCTTTGGTGTTTCTGCATGACATCGGCAAGATTTCACCCGCGTTTCAGGCCAAGGGGTGGCCTGCGGGCCTTTGGCGCGGGGGATATCAAAGCCATCTCGAGGCGGGCTGGCACTGGTGTGACAGTCTAGAAGAGCGTGAAGACACGGCGTTGGACGGGGTTGTGCCGGATCTCGTGGCGTGGCTGGGCGAAGAGGATTGGCTGTCGATGCTCTTTGCCCATCATGGACGGCCCGTTCAACAGCCCAACCCGACAGAACCTTGGCTGTCCGAAGAGCCGTATGACTGGCACGCGGAAGAAAGTCGCATGGGGGTAATGCTACGCGCATGGTTTCCCGAGGCGTTCGGGGCAGGCGCGCCGTTACCGGCCACCCAACGGTTCCGGCACTTCTTTGGTGGCGTCCTTGCGCTGGCGGATTGGGTTGGATCGGACCAGAGGGCCTTCCCGTTCGAAGCACAGCCGGATGTGGGATATTGGGTACGGGCACAAACAAGGGCCGCGCGCCGTTTGCGAGAGATCGGGTTGGATGTGCGGGGACGAGGAATCCTTGCGCTGATGGGGTTTACAGACTTGACAGGCTATGATGCGCCCTCGGCGGCGCAGGCCGAAATCGGCGCCTTGCCGGTCACGGCACGGTTGGCGGTGCTTGAAGCGGAAACCGGATCGGGCAAGACCGAAGCGGCACTGTGGCGCTATGCCAATTTGCGGGCGGCGGGCGCGGTGGATGGAATGTATTTCGCGGTGCCGACACGGGCGGCTGCGGCGCAGTTGCACGGGAGGGTCAACGCCGCGCTGGCTCGGGTCTATGACGATCCGCCCGAGGCGGTTCTGGCCATTCCGGGGCAGGTGGTGGCCGGCGCGGCCAGGGGGCAGCGTCTGCCGGATTGGTCTGTCCGGTGGGATGACGATGCGGGAACCGACACGCCGAACCGCTGGGCCGCGGAACACGCCACACGATATCTTGCAGCCGAGGTGGCTGTGGGCACGGTCGATCAGGCCATGCTGGCGGCGCTGATGGTCAAACACGCGCATTTGCGAGGTGCGGCGCTGGCGCGGTCGCTTTTGGTGATCGACGAAGTGCATGCCTCGGACTGCTACATGCGGCAGGTCCAGCGCGTGCTCCTTAAGGCGCATCTGGAACTTGGCGGCTACGCCTTGTTGATGTCGGCGACCCTGGGCGCGCAGGCACGGGCCGAGTTTCTGGGAGGGGATGTACCCCCTCTGGCCGAGGCCGTGGCCGCGCCCTATCCGGCGGTCTGGATACAGGGCGAGGCCTGCGCGCGACCGGCGGCGGGTCAGGGGAGCGGCAAGCGCGTTCATATGGATGCCGTGGCCGACTGGAGTGGCGAGGAGGCCGCAGATCGGGCAATTGCTGCGGCAAGGCAAGGCGCGCGGGTTCTGGTTATCCGCAATACGGTGCAACGAGCGCAGGAGACATTCGAGGCAGCCTGTAGGCTGGACACAGGGCTGGTCTTACAGGTGGCGGGTGGCCCTGCTTTGCACCATAGCCGCTTTTCTGCCGAGGACCGTGTCTTGCTGGATAAGGCAGTTGAGGGCGCATTGGGAAAAAGGGCGTCGCGGGGTAGGGGCTGCGTGGTGATTGGCACGCAGACGCTGGAACAGTCTCTGGATATTGATGCCGATCTGTTGATCACGGACCTTTGTCCGATGGATGTTCTGTTGCAGCGGATCGGGCGGCTGCATCGCCATGAGGGGCGCGCGCGGCCTGCCGGGTTCGAGGCGCCGCGTTGTGTGGTGCTGCATCCTGTGGACGGTCTTGCCCCGCTGATGACACGGGCCGAGAACGGCCTCGGCAGCTTTGACAAGAGCGGGCCGATTTCGGGGGTCTATGTGGATGTGCCGGGACTGGCGGCGACACTTGAACAGATTGGTGCGCATCCTGTGTGGGAGATTCCGCGCATGAACCGGGGGCTGGTCGAGGCGGCCACCCACCCCGAGGCGCTTGCGGCGCTGGCCGAAGCGCGGGGCCAGGCGTGGACTGACTATCGCACGCGCTTGACCGGTGCGAATCTCGCGCAACTGGGTATGGCGGCAAATGTGGTGCTGGACCGCGACGCGCCGCTTCCCCGGCAATATCCGAGCGACGAACAGGCCATCCAGACGCGCCTCGGCGAGGCAGGGCCGGTCTATGATTTGGAGGCGCCTTTGACCGGGCCGTTCGGTCGCCCCGTGCAGCGGTTTGCCTTGCCCGCGCAATGGGCACGGGGGCTGGACGGCACGGAAACGGCAACCCTTGAGCAGCAAGACACGGGTACTGTTCTCAACGTCGGCGACAGGCCTTTCCACTATGGGCGCTGCGGCTTGCAAAAGATGGAAAACCAATAAGGGTGACAGGTTTTGACAGGGTGGCATCTTAGTTTTTGATTGCGGAGGATGTTTCCTTTCCTACGCTCGTTAAAGATGAGTGAATCAAATATTAGATATATTCTAAGAGGATATTTCCGTTGATCGACACGGACCAGATCATGTCCGGGAATCTGCTGACAGAAGCAGTGTTTACGCCCGCAGGGCAGGGGGGCAATGCGCTGACCCTGCCCGGCCTGATGGCCGCAATGGCGCGGGGCGAGGTGCAGGGGCTGACCCGAATGCGCCCGCATCAGCGCCCGGCCTGGCATATGTTTCTTGTGCAACTGGCTGCGCTGGCTCTGTGGACCGCCGGGCGCGAGGAACCGCCCGGGGACGAGACCGAATGGGCCGCCTTGCTGCGTGGTTTGACGCCGGATTTCGAAGGTGATGCACCTTGGTGTCTTGCGGTGACGGACCGGACGAAACCGGCGTTCCTGCAGCCGCCGGATCCGGGGGAACTGAAATGGTCGCCCGTACCGACGCCCGACGCACTGGATATGGTGATCACCTCGCGCAACCACGATCTGAAAACCCGCGTGGCGATGGAAAACCATCCCCAGGATTGGGTGTTTGCGCTGGTGTCTTTGCAGACCATGGAGGGGTTCGGCGGAGCTGGAAACTATGGCATTGCGCGCATGAATGGCGGGTCATCCAGCCGCCCGATACTGGGTTTGGCTCCGGCGGGGCGCGATGCGCATAGCGTTGATGAAAGCCTGTGGTGGCAGCGAGATGTGCACCAACTGCTGACCAACCGCGCGGCGGGGGCAGCGGTCACGCCCTGTACGGTGGGCGGCACGGCGCTGGTCTGGCTGTTGGATTGGCCGGCCAAGGCCAGTCTGGACCCTGTGTCGCTGGACCCGTGGTTCATTGAGATTTGTCGCCATATCCGCTTGTGGCCTGACCGTGGGGGGTATCGTGCGGAACGCGCGACCTCGAAAGGCACGCGGATTCAGGCCAAGGCGTTCAAGGGCGTGTTGTTCGAACCCTGGGGACCGGTGCACCGCACAGAGAACAAGCTGCTGACGGTCGGAGATCGGGATTTCAATTATCGCCTGCTGCATCAGCTTCTTTTTGGCGGAGACTGGGACGCGCCCTTGCTGGCGCGTCATCATGCCGACGATCCTGACGATATGGTGTTGGTCGCCGAGGCGTTTTCGCGCGGGAACTCCAAGACCGACGGCTTCCGGTCGCGATTGGTGCCGGTGTCGCGCAAAGTGGTGCGCAGGGTGCTGGGCACCGAGGCGCGTAACCTGTCAGAGCAGCAAATGGAGGACATTGCCGATGTGTCCAAAGCGTTGCGCTGGGGGCTGGCGATGATGGCATGCGGCGGGCGGGATGAGGGGCCGTCCAAGGACGCGTATGCAGCCGCCCAACCCGCGCAAATCGCCTTTGACCGGGTGGTGGACGGGCTGTTTTTCCCGGCCCTTTGGGCGCAGCTTGAGGTTGCCGGCGGCACGCTGTCAGAGCGGGCGGCAGCGCGGCGGGGTTTTACGGATCAGCTGAAGGTCGCGGCGCGGCGGTGTTTTGAAGATGCGCTTCCGGGTGTGACCTGCCCCAGCATCTATCGGCCACGCGCCGAGGCGCGGGCGTGGCGGGCGTTCGAAGGCGCGCTGCGCAAGATCAATGCATCCCAGCAAGGAACAGGAGGGGCCAGCGATGACGCAGCCTGAGAACGAGGTTGGCAAGACCGCCATGTCGGTGGCCGGATCTCTGGCCATGGCGCAACCGGGGGATCTTGCGGCGCTGCGGCGCATGACGCCCGAGACCGGCGCGCCGTTGTTCTGGCGGTTGGCCGCGCGTCATGACGAGATTGCCCGTGCGCCGGAACGCTGGATGCAGATTGTGCGTATGATCGCGATCTTGACACCAACGGGCGCGCCGTCGCCCGCGCGCAGCGTGCAGGACGACAAACGCCCCTTGGGTGCGGTGCTGTGTGACGGCGGGCAGGCGGGGCATATTGACCAGCCGGTTTTGAGCGAACAGCGGCTCGCCCGCCTATTGGCGGCGCGCGGCAACACGCGGAGCGATGCGCTGGAACGCGCGGTGCGGATGCTGGCGCGGCGCGGTGTGAAACTGAACGTGGTTGATCTGGCCTGGGCGGTATTGAACCCCGCCGGAAGCGCGCGGATCGCACAAAGCTATTACCAGCGGCTGGATCAGGCCGCAGCGACCAAGACAGAGGACGTGACCCCATGACGAACCCGAGATTTCTGCAAATCCATTTCCTGACGCCCTATAGCTCGGTACTGCTCAATCGTGATGACAGCGGGCTGGCCAAACGGTTGCCGTTTGGTGGGGTGTTGCGCACCCGGGTGAGTTCTCAGTGTTTGAAACGGCACTGGCGGATCGCCGACGATCCGCACAATATTCACGGTATTGACGGGGCGGACGCAGCGTTCCGCTCGCGCGAGATCGTGGACCGAAAGGTGTTTGAACAGCTGCGCGAAACAGTAGATGCCGATGTGGTCGCTGAGTTTGAGAAGACCTTCAACGAGGTGGTCTATGGCGACAAGGGGGCCGATAAGAAATCGCGGCAGACCCTTTTGTTGGGCGAGGTCGAGATTGCCTGGCTGAAATCCGAGGCCGAGCGGCTGGTCGCCGACGCAGCGGGGGACAAGGGCGCGGCCAAGGACTTGGCCAAGGCGTGGAAGAAAGAGGGTGCCGCGAATTTCAAGGCGATGCGGCAGGGGGCAACCCTGCCCGGCGGTCTGACGGGTGCCCTGTTTGGTCGTATGGTGACCTCGGACCCCGAGGCCAATATCACCGCGCCCGTGCATGTGGCGCATGCCTTTACCGTGCACGCCGAAGAGGCCGAGAGCGACTATTTCGTGGCCGTGGATGACCTTGCGACCGGGGACGAGACCGGCGCAGATACCATTCAGGAAACCGAACTGACCTCGGGGCTGTTCTATGGTTATGTTGTGGTCGATATTCCTGGGCTGTTGAAGAATCTTGGCGGCAACGTGGCGCTGGCCGGGCAGGTGCTGCATAACCTGATCTACCTGATTGCCGAGGTGTCGCCCGGGGCCAAGCTGGGCTCGACCGCGCCTTACTCGCGCGCGGCGATGATGCTCTTGGAGGCGGGCGACCGCCAGCCGCGCAGCCTTGCCGATGCGTTCCGCTCGCCTTGCGCACCGGAAACCGGGCAGGCCGTTGCGGCCCTGTCGGATCATCTGGGCGCGCTGGATGCGGCTTATGCCACGGGCGAGGAACGCCGTGTCATGAGCCTGTCGAACGCACCCGTGCCCGGCGCCGAAGCTGGATCACTGGCCGATTTGGCGGCATGGGCTGATGCGCTGGCGGGGCGTCAGGGATGAGCCATCGCTGGCTGCATATGCACCTTGCCGCGCCGTTGATGAGTTTCGGCGGCGTGGCGATTGACCATGTCGGCCCGACGCGCGATTTTCCCGCCGCCTCGGCGCTAACCGGGTTGTTGGCTAACGCCTTGGGCTGGCGCTGGCAGGACCGGGCCGCGCACGTGGACCTGCAAGCGCGTCTTGTCTTTGGTGCGGGCATCGCGCGGCAAGGCAGGGTGGTGACGGATACGCAGAATGCCAAGCTGGAGAAGGCCGATAAAGGCTGGACCACGTGGGGCGCTCCGGAAGGCCGGGCCGGAGCCACCTATGATGCGCCCCACCGCCGCCAGCGCGACTATCTCGCGGATCACGCCTGCCATGTGGTCTTGCGCGTGGCCGAGGGCGATGGTCCCGACCTCGACACGTTGGCCGACGCGTTGCAGCGGCCTGTGCGGCCCTTGTTTCTGGGGCGCAAGCCCTGCCTGCCCTCGGTGCCGATCTTTGCGGGCTGGGCCACGGGCGACACGGCCCGCGCGGCGCTGACTTCGCTCGAGGTGGACTGGTCGGACGGTGGCGAGGCGCTCTGGCCGGAAACCGATGATTTGCCCGAGGGCGCCCGTATCGTCGACCTTGCCGATCTGCGCAATTGGGACAGCGGGTTGCACGGGGGCGCGCGGCCCGTGGTGCGCGGGAGGCTGGGATGAGTGATCTTCATCTGGTTCAGGCGCCAGTCAATATCGCTGCGCTGCATCAATGGGGCGAACGGCGCGGGCTGTCCCGGCGCGGGTTTTTGGATGAAGGCGCGGCCTTGCATCACCTGTTGGGCGAATGCTTCGGGCCTGCCGCGCTGCAACCTTTCCGGCTGATGCCGGGGCGGGGCAGGGGGGCGGCGTCGGTCTTTGCCTATGCCACGGATCCGTCCGAGGCGCTGCTCCAGCGGGCAGGGGCCGTCGCGACGCCAGACCTGTTGCCTGTTCTTGACCTATCAGGGTTGCGCTCGATGCCGCGCCCTGCGTCTGCGTGGCAGAGTGGCCAGAGGTTGGGCTTTGATCTGCGTCTGCGCCCCGTCGTGCGGCTGGCCAAGGCGCTTGAGCATGAGGGCGGGCGGTTTGCCAAAGGGGCCGAGGTGGATGCCTGGCTGAGCCATCGCCTCAACGGCGGAACGCTGGACCGCGAAGCGCTGTATCTCGACTGGTTGCAGGCGCGTCTGGGCGAGGCTGCGACTCTGGATCGCCAGACCACGCGGTTGGAGCGGTTTCAACGCAGCAAGGTGGCACGTGGCGGGCGCCTGTCGGAAGGGCCGGACGCGGTGGTGTTTGGCACCCTACAGGTCGGCGACCCGGCCCTGTTCGCCGAGAAACTGGCCAGTGGGGTCGGGCGGCACAAGAGTTACGGTTACGGCATGATCCTGCTGCGCCCGCCGCAACGCCCATGCTGAAGGGGCGGCTGGGGCTGGATACGGCCCGCATCCCCCACGCCGACCGCGCCGGGTTGTTGTATCTGGCGCGCGGGGCCCTGACGGCGCGCGACGGCACGCTGGCCTTCGAGCAGGGCACATCGGGGCCAGGCGATGCGCTGGCCCCCGGAGACTATGCGATTCCGTTGCAGGGCGTGTCGATGATCCTGCTTGGGCCGGGGTCCACCGTCAGCCATGATGCGTTGCGCCTGTTGTCCTTTGCCCGCACCGCGCTGGCCGCCGTGGGCGAGGATGGCGTGCGCCTTTATACTGCGCCACCGCTGATCCCCGACCGGTCCGGGCTGGCGCGGCAACAGGCGCGGCTGTGGGCCGATGACGACCTGCGCCTTATGTGCGCACGGCGCATGTATGCCTGGCGTCTGGGCGAGGTTTTGCCGCATCGCGACCTTGACGTGTTGCGCGGGATCGAGGGCGCCCGCATGAAACAGACCTACAAACTGTTGGCACAGCAGTTCGGGATCGACTGGCAGGGCCGCCGCTACGACCGCGCCCGCCCAGAGGCCGCCGATCTGCCGAACCAGGCGCTGAACCATGCCGCCAGCGCGGTCGAAGCCGCCGCCGCCATCGCCGTGTCAGCCACCGCCACTATCCCACAATTGGGGTTCATCCACGAAGACCCCGGCCAAAGCTTTGTGCTGGATGTCGCGGATCTCTATCGTGACAGCATCACCATCCCTTGCGCCTTTCGTGCCGCCGCTCAGGAACGCGACCACCCTGGTATGGGGATCGAGCGACGCACTCGCCGTCTGGTGGGACGGCAACTGGCCGAAGACAAGGTGATCGCGGCCATGATCGACCGCATCAAGGCGCTGATGACAGGAGAGGACTGATGCCCCTGACGGTGATCGTGACACGCGATGTCGAGGCCCGTTATCGCGGCTTTCTGACGTCGGCCATGCTTGAGGTGTCGCCGGGCGTTTACGTGGCGCCGGACATGACCAAGGGCGTGCGCGAAAGGGTCTGGGCGGTGATGCGGGACTGGCACCTGACGCTCGGGCGCGGCTCGCTCACCCTGTTGTGGCGCGACAAGAGCGCCGTGGGGCATCTGCGTATCGAGACATTGGGCGAACCCCCGAAGAATATCGTGGACGCAGACGGCGTTTTGCTCGTAAAACGAAAGTAGAGACGGGGTTTGCTCGCCTCACGTTTTTTGATAATTGAAGAATACCATCGGGTTACGCCCAAGAGGTTCCCCCGCACCCGCGGGGATAGACCCCGCCATTGCCAGCGCAACAGCCATGTCGATGCGGTTCCCCCGCACCCGCGGGGATAGACCCGCCCAGCGGGGTGGTCAGCTTTTCTTCCTCCAGGTTCCCCCGCACCCGCGGGGATAGACCCCGCTCAGCTTTTCTACTACGATTGCCATGTCTGGTTCCCCCGCACCCGCGGGGATAGACCCGCGCGATACATGGTGCTTACCAGATCGCATCTGGTTCCCCCGCACCCGCGGGGATAGACCCGGCGTAAAGTCGTGGCAGGAAAAGGAAGCCTAGGTTCCCCCGCACCCGCGGGGATAGACCCTCAAAGAGGTTCAAGACCAATCCTGATCTGGAGGTTCCCCCGCACCCGCGGGGATAGACCCTGCCCCCGTGGGATATTCCGGGCGCGCAGGCCGGTTCCCCCGCACCCGCGGGGATAGACCTTTTCCTACCTACTGCCGGAGTAAGCGCGTATGGGTTCCCCCGCACCCGCGGGGATAGACCCATCATTTCCGCTGGCACCGCCGATCCCGACACGGTTCCCCCGCACCCGCGGGGATAGACCCCGGAGATAGCATAACGACAAGCGCAAAACATAGGTTCCCCCGCACCCGCGGGGATAGACCCCTACGACGACGCGCACCATTGAGCCGCGTCTGGGTTCCCCCGCACCCGCGGGGATAGACCCTTTGCGGGTCGGGATGGGGGGATAATCAAAAGGGTTCCCCCGCACCCGCGGCGATAATAGATGTGTGCCGTCAAAACGCTTCAAGGCGTTGGGCCTGTTAAATTTTTTGATGTGGTGTGGCGTCGGTTTAACCCTCTACCACCGGATAGAACGGTTTGCCCCAGTCTTCTGAGGCGTGATCCATCATCAGGTTGATGAACACCGGCACGAGGTCGGCGAGGATGGCGGTGGCGTCGCGGAGCTGGGCGCGGTTGACCGAGCTGTTCCAGGTGGCGCCGCCGTGGATGGTCTGGTTGCGCAGGACGTAGAGGCGGTCGAACAGCATCGAGAGAATGGTAACGGTGTCATTATTCGAGACGGCGTGGGTAAAGCGGGTTTGGGCGGCGTTAAAGCGGTCTTGCCAATCCTCATAGCCCGGCACGCCATTGTGGAACTTCCAGAAGGGGGAAAACACATACCGGTTGCCGAGAAAAACGCGGATAGGGCCGGTGAACTTGGTCCAGACCGCGTTGTAGATGCGGTTGTCGGCATCAAACTCGGAGAGTTTCTGGAAGTAATCCCTAAAAACATCACGCTCGCTCAAATCGAAGCTCTCCTGTTCTGCGGCATAGGCGGCATTGAAGGCGATCCAGTAGAACAGGAAGGCGGCGTCGGGATCATCCGTTTCCTGTTCGGCCCGGCCCAGCCAGCTGATGGCGCGGTGGATACGCAGGCCGAAATCCTGCGGAAAGTCGTGCCGGATCGCTCGCTGGCGGATTTTGAGTGTTTCAAATGTGGACATGCGCGAAATACCCCTTTTCAATACAACCCATGCTGGCGGCTTTCCGCCTGATATGCAATGTTGGACATGTATTTAGGGGCGGGGCGCGCGGAGATGTCGTTCGAAAAAGCCAAAGACTTGTTAAAACTTGCCGATATGGCTGCCGCGCGGCATCGGGGCGTGAGCCTGAACGAGATTGTCGAGTCTTTCAACGTCACGCGCCGTACCGCGCAGCGCATGACACAGGCCCTGCAAGAGGCGTTTCCCCTGTCGGTGGACATCACCGAAGATGCGGACCGCACCCGGCGCTGGCGGATGAAGCCCTCGCCGCTCTCGGCGATGGCGCTGGACGGCGCGGACGAGCTTGAGGCGCTGGATGTGGCCCTCTCGCGGCTGGATGATCCGGCGGATGCCCGGCAGCACAAGGCGCTGGCGGCGCTTCGGGAACGGTTGCTTGCGGCCCTGCCTTCCCCCAATGCCCGCCGTGCAGAAGCCGATGCCGAGAGCCTTTTGGAAGCCTATGGCATGGCGGCGCGTCCGGGGCCGGTGGCGCGGGTGCAAAGTGGCGTGGTCGAAGCGGTTTCCGAGTCGCTGAGGGGGCCATACAGGTTGCTGATCCGCTATCAGGGGGCGCAGAGGCTGGTAGAGCCCTATGGAGTTCTGCTCGGCGCACGCCGGTATCTGGTGGCGCGCCAGCCTGACAAGGATGACAGGCTGCGTCATTTCCGGCTGGACCGGATCGAAGAGGCAGAGGCTACGGAGGAATGGTTTGCACGGGACGCGGGGTTTGATTTGCAGAGCCATGCGGCGCAGGCGTTCGGATCCTATCACAACGACACCCAGTATACCGAGGTGATCTGGCGGTTTTCGCCCGAGGCCGCGGAACGGGCCTTGTCATGGGAATTCCATCCGGGACAAGAGACAAAGATGCTTGAGGACGGGCGGCTTGAGGTACGGTTCAGGGCAGGGGGATGGCTCGAGATGGCCTGGCATCTCTACCAGTGGGGGGATTGCGTCGAGGTTGTCGCCCCCGCGGAGCTGGCCGCGATGGTGCACCCGGCGCGCAGGGATGATTTCGACGCACTTCCCTGATGATGTTTCACTTTTGTTCTGAATTTCAAGGTTTTTCTGGGGGCGGGGTATGCACCCCGCGACAGCTTTTGTCATCCTTATTGCGCAAATTGAGTCGGGTTGGCGTCAAGGGGCGCGATTCTGATCGTTTTAGGGGACAGTCATGACCGGATTTACATTTGTACACACATCGGATTTGCACCTGGGCAAGGGCTTTGGCCAGATGCCCGAAGATCTGCGGGGGCGCCTGATCGAGGCGCGGCACGAGGTGCTGGACCGTCTGATCCAGGTGGCACGGGATCACGGGGCGGGGCATATCCTGATCGCGGGCGATACGTTTGACACAACAGGCCCGTCGGGGCAGGTGCGGCGGCAGGCCGCCACGGTGATGAGCGGGGCCAACGACATCCAGTGGTGGATCATTCCAGGCAACCATGACTCGCTGGCCGGAGAAGAGCTTTGGCGGCGGTTGGACGAAGAAACTGGGCCAAATGTGCACGTCCTGCGAACGCCCGAGCCGGTACGTCCCGCGCCGGGTGTCGCGCTGCTGCCTGCGCCGTGGCCGCGCCAGTTTCCCGGCGTGGATCTGAGCGAATGGATGGTGGATTGCCAGACGCCGGAAGACGAGATCCGGATCGGGCTGGCGCATGGCGGCGTGGTGGATTTTGGCGAGAATTTTGACAGTTCGGCGACGATCCCGCCTGATCGAGACCGGTCGGCACGGCTGGACTACCTTGCTCTGGGGGATTGGCACGGGGCGCTGGAGATCGGGCCGCGCGTGCGGTTTTCAGGATCGCCCGAACGCGACAGGTTTCGTCATACGGGACGGGGCAGTTGCACGGTGGTGACCATTGCCGGGGCTGGGCAGGTGCCGCAGATCCAGATTGTCGAAACCGGCCGGTTTTCGTGGCAAGCCCCTGTTCTGACGCTCACACCGGACGAGGATGCGGCGGCGGCGCTATCGCAGGTGCTTGATCCTGATCAGGGGGCGCGGCGCGATATTCTGATGCGTGTCGAGGTTCAGGGATTTCTTCGGCTGTCAGGACTAGGGCATCTGGACGATGCGGTAGTCGAGGCTGCGCCGGACTTTGCCTATTTCGATATGGATGACGGTAATCTGACGATCGAATACGAACTTGAGGACATCGACCTGATCGCACCCTCGGGCGCGCTGCGCGAGGCGGCGGACGAATTGTTGGCCGAGGCGACTGGCGAGGGTCTTTCCGAAGAAGAGATGCAGGTGGCGCAAGCGGCGCTGAACCGCCTGTGGACGCTGGTGCGCGAGGGGTAAGAGATGCAGATCAAGTCAGTTTCCCTGCGTAATGTGCGCCAGTTCATCGATCCGGTTTCGATCCGCGATTTCGGCCCCGGTCTGAACCTCCTGACCGCATCGAACGAGGCGGGCAAATCCACGTTTTTCGACGCGCTGCATGCGGCCTTCTATTTCCCGCACCGGTCGTGGAAGCAGAAAGAGGCCAAACAGCTTGAACCGCGGTCCGGTGGCGACCCCGAGGTTGAGGTTGCGTTCGACTATGACGGGGCGGTCTGGAAAATCGGCAAACGGTGGTCGTCCAGTGCCGCCCGCCGGCAGGCGCGGCTTTGGAAAGACGACGTGCTTGTCGCGCAGGCGGGCGAGGCCGAAGACCGGTTGGCCGAAATTCTGGGGGCCAGTGCCGAAGGGGGACCGGCGGGTCTTTTGTGGGTGCGTCAGGGCGTTGTCGAAATGTCCGAACGCGGCGAAGAGCAGGATGCGCGACGCGGGATCATGGATTCGGTCGCCGGAGAGGTCGAGGCCATGACCGGGGGCCGCCGCATGGAAGAGGCGCTCAATGCGGTACGCAAGGCGATCGACGCCGAGATGACCACACGCGGCCCCAAACGCGGGAGCGAGCTGGAACGTCTGACCGGAGAGGTGGACTACCTTGGGAAGGAACAGAGCCGCTTGCAAGACCTTGTCCGGCGCCAAGAGAGCGATCTTGAATTGCGGCGAAAGCTGCGTCTTGAACTGGCGGAGTTGACCGATCCGGAAAGCCGCCATGCGGACGAACAGGCGGCGCGCAAGGCCGCGCAGGATCTTGAAGCGGCCAAGGCCCATGACGAAAAGGTCAAGGCGGCGGGGGCCTCTCTGGCGTCGCAAGAAGCGAAGCGGGACAGCGTGCAAGGGGCGATTGATGCCTTGTCGCTGAAACTGACCGAAAAGCAACAGGCCGAAGAGGCGCAGATACAAGCGGCCGAGGCTTTCAAAGCCGGTCAACAGGCGCTGGCGGATGCCGAGACCCGTTTGGGCACCGCACGGCAAGACGATGCCGCAGCCGATCAGGAACAGCGGGCGTGTCGCGACATGCGCGACCGGATCCTGAAAGCGCAGGCCGCCCAAGCGGCCCGATCGCGACGGACTGATCTGGAGAAACGGATAGCGGATGCTGAAGCTTTGCGCGCGCGAACTGAAACGCTGGATGCGGAAATCGCGCAGGGCCTGTCGGCCAAGGCGCTGGCCGCGCTTGAGGCGCATGAGGCCAATCTTAACGTCGCGATCCGGGCGCGGGACAGAGCAGCGGCGTCTTTTACCGTGCGGTATGAGGCTGAGAGTGTTGGGAGAATCCGGATTGGTGGCGCGCCGGTAGACGGGGACACGGCCCGTTCCATCACCGAAACCACAGTGCTGGACATCGACGGGATCGGGGCTCTGGAATTGCGACCGCCTGTCGGGGCAGGGGACGAAAGTGTCGAGGCCGCGCGTGTTGTCCTGCAAGAGGCTTTGACGACAAACGGGTTTGAAGACATGGCCGCTGCGCGGGTTTCTGCGGTAAAACGGGCTGCGGATGAAGACGTGTTGCGGGGCCTAACGGCCCAGTTTGCAGCGATTGCACCGGACGGGATCGACGCATTGCGAAAAGCTCTTGCCGTCTTGCCGGTGACGGGCGAAGGGGTTGAGAATTTGCCCGCGCTGGATGCGGCAGAGGCCGCACTGGATAACGCAGATGTGGTGCGGGCCAAGTCGGGGGCAACCCTGCGCGAGGCACAGACAGCTTTTGATCTGGCTGACAAGGCATTTGCCCGTCTGGAAGGCGCGGCAACTTCGGCCGGGGAAAGGCTGGTCCGTGCGACAACCGCTTTGGGCGCGCATGACGACCCCGTGACGGATCTGGAACAGATGCGCGCCGAGGTCGCAACTTTGGAGGACGCGGTTGTTGCAGCGCGCGGGGCGCTTACGGCGCTGGAAGCGCAGGCCCCAGATCTGCGCGCGGCCGAAGCCGTGGCCCAGCGGACAGCTTCGGTTCTCGAGGCGACGCGCACGCGGGTGGCGGCACTGGAAAGGCAGCTGGCCGAGTTGAACGGGGCGATCGGGCAGCGCGGATCGGAAGGGATAGAAGAAGAGCTGGAAACGGTGTCCGGCCAGCTTGCCGCGCGCCGCACCCGCCTCGAAAAGCTGCAATTCGACATTCGCGCCAACAAACGGTTGCTGAAGGCGCTTGAGGACGCACAGGCGCGGGCCCGTAACCGTCATGTTGCCCCCGTGGTGCAGGAACTTGTGCCCCTGCTGCGGTTGATCTGGCCGGATGCGGACCCTGTGGTGAACGCCGAAACCGGCATGATCACCTCGGTCACTCGCCGCGCGGTCGAGGAAGACTTCGACGTCCTGTCCGGCGGCACGCGTGAGCAGATCTCTCTGTTGGTGCGGCTGGCTTTTGCCCGCATTCTTGCACGCGAGGGGCGTCCGGCGCCGGTTATTCTGGATGACGCCATTGTCTATACCGATGACGAACGGATCGAGCAGATGTTCAATGCCCTGACCCAACAGGCGCAGGATGTGCAGATCATCGTCTTTTCCTGCCGGCAGCGGGCCTTCAGGGCACTTGGCGGCACACCTCTGGTGATTTCGAGAGAGGACGCGGCATGAAACGCGACAAGACCGGAGACATCCGCCTGTCGGCATCGGACCTGATGCGGTTCATGTCCTGTGCCCATGCCACCGCGCTGGATTTGCAGCGGCTGAACGGGATTGGCCCGACGCCGGTTGAGGACAGCGCCGATGCGGCGTTGTTGCAGAAACAGGGAGATGCGCACGAGGCGGCGCATCTTGCGCAACTGCGCGCAGAAGGGCGCAGTCTGGCCGTGATAGAGACGGATGATGTTCCTTTTGAACACGCGGTTGCCGCCACAAGCGAAGCGCTTCGGCAGGGGCCGGAGATCGTGTTTCAGGGGGCGCTGGAAGGGGGCATGTGGGGTGGCTACAGTGATTTTCTTGAACGGGTTGAGACCCCGTCAAAGCTCGGGGCTTGGTCTTACGAAGTGGCCGATACCAAGCTGAAACGCAAACCTGCGCCGGGGCATGTTCTGCAACTTGTGCTCTATTCCGACCTTTTGGCCGAGGTGCAGGGCGTGATGCCGACCGAGGCCCATGTTGAGCTTGGAGATGGCGCGCGGTTCTCGTTCCGTCTGTCGGAATATGCTGCTTATGCCCGTGGGGCACGGCGGCGTCTGGAAAGCTTTGTCACCCGGCCCAACGAGACGCGTCCTGTGCCCTGCAAGACCTGCGGTCTCTGCCGCTGGCGCGAACACTGCGCGCAAGTCTGGAAAGAGCAGGACAGCCTGTATCAGGTGGCCGGGATCTCGGGGACGCAGGTGCAGCGGCTTGAGGCGGAAGGCATTGCCACGATGCAGGTGCTTGCCGAGAGTGACGGGCGGGTGCCGCGCATTGCCAGTGCGACGCTGGAGAAGCTGCGGACGCAGGCGCGTCTGCAACATGCGCGCAAATCCGGCCCACCCGTGGTCGAGCTGCAGCCGCGCGTCGAGGGCAGGGGGTTCGACTTGTTGCCTGAACCACAAAAGGGCGACCTGTTTTATGATATCGAGGGCGATCCCTTTTATCGCGAGGGCGCGGCGGACGGGCTGGAATATTTGCATGGTGTCTGGGACGGGTCCGCATTTACGGCGCTTTGGGCGCATGACCATACAGAGGAAAAGCAGTCATTGATGCGGCTGTTTTCGCTGTTCGAGGCGCAGACCGAAACCTATCCCAAGGCCCGCATCTATCACTATGCGCCCTATGAAATTACCGCTCTGAAAAAGCTGTGCACCCGCTATGGCTTTGGCGAGGCGCTGCTTGACCGCTGGTTGAGGGAGGGGCGGTTCGTGGATCTCTATGCCGTGGTGCGGGGCGGGATCATAACCTCGGAGAAAAGCTATTCCATCAAGGATATGGAAGCCTTCTATGACATTGATCGCACGGGCGAGGTCACCACGGCAGGCGGATCGGTTGTCGCTTACGAGGACTGGCGCGAGAGCGGCGACCAACAAATCCTTGACGAGATCGAGGAGTATAACCGGGTCGATTGTGTTTCGACGGAATACCTGCGCGACTGGCTGTTGGGGTTGCGCCCCGAAGATGCGGTGTGGAACGACCTGACGGACCCGACGTCCGAGCGGGCCGAGGCACAGGAGGCCGAGATCGACCTGTTGCATGACATGATCGCGGCTTCGGACCTTTCGGAAGAGCGCAAAAACCTGTTGTACGATCTCGGGGTGTTCCACCAGCGCGAGGCCAAGCCCGCAGCCTGGGCGGTGTTTGATGCGGCAACCAAACAGTTCGAGGATCTCTGCGATGATCTGGATTGCCTGGCCGGGTTGCGGGCGCAGTCGCCCGCAACGA
>NZ_JBBPEU010000022.1:0-18484 GCF_040225985.1 Shimia fortis | reverse complement strand
CTTGCCATTGCCCTTGCGGACCAGGTTGTCGGGCAAAACGTGCTGAGTTTCGAACAGCAGATCAACAACAGCTACAGATGGGGCGTCACGGATCTCGAACTGATGTGATCGAAATCTGCCATGAGCCAAGCGTGTTGCCGGGATCAGAATTTGCCTGAAATCGACCTTGGCAAACGGGTAGGATCTTGATTTCGTTAAGTACGCGCCAATCCGCGCGTGGACTACGTCCACAAGGCCGTTGGGATTGCCTTCAGTCGAAAACAGGCCATGCCGAATATCACAAACGAGTTCGAACGGCGGCGTTGCCGGGCACAAGCGCCCGCCCAGTGGCCATTGGATGAGCCTTCCGGACAATGAAAAAAGAACGAAACGAGGCGCTGAACATCGGTTGACCTTCTGCCAGTAGGGCCGGGGCGTGTCCGGTAGTAAGGCAAAATCCACATCATGAACTGCCAAGGGACCGACACAGTTGTCTGAGGCACTGTCAACAAGGTGAACACGTACCGAGCCCGTATGTCCCGCCAATGCTCGGCCAATGTCGGCAAGAGCAATTCAGCAACGAAGTCGTCGCCCGATATCCGAAAGTTTTATTCCGCGGTGCTGGGGTCGAACACTTCTCTGGATCAGGTCGGCGCTTCCACACGGCCCGGAATATTCTGCATGGGATCACTCAAGGAAAGAGCAAATTCTGTTGCCTTGAACTGTGAGCGCCCTGGGTACGGCTTGCTCGGACAGGCCCAAATGTTCATCGGCCCTAATCGTGGAATGCGCAGTCAGCAGTGCGAGACGCCATTGCTGAATCGACCCTGGCAATCCAGAGCCCTGTTAGGTGTTGGCTCTGGGCCGCAAGCATATTTCGACGATGGCCGAATGGCGGCATAAGGTTGGGTATCAGAGCGCTAACGCCACGGTCTCTTCGCGCGGTAGACGAAAACTGGGGGGCGAGTCATCGGCCGGGCCATACTCAAAAAAATATCCGCGATAATATGCCTGCCTCTGGCTTTGTTAGCAACGATGTGCGGAAGGCGCCGGCTATCGGTTTGCCTGTCGAGGAGTTGTTCCCGCAGATTCCGCAAAGTTTCCGGATTTAACACCAATCACCCGGTTTTTGTGCCGGCTGGGGAAAGCTGCTCGAGAATCTGTTCAAACATCTTGACGCCTTGCGCACCCGAAGTGGCGTGTTTCGCGTCGAAGATCATCGTCGGCACACCCGAGACGCCGCGCGAGGTCCAAAAGGTCTCCTTTTCACGCACCATGTCTGCAAAACGGCCATCCTTTAGCACCGCCTGTGCTTCGTCTTTATCAAGGCCAATACTGGCAGCGACGTCGACCAGAACAGCCAGGTCCGACACATCGCGCGCCCGTGCAAAATAGGCGTCGAACAGTGCCAGTTTCAGATCCTGCGCGCGACCTTCGGTCTGGGCCCAATGCAAAAGCTGGTGGGCGGCAAAGGTGTTGTAGATTCGGCTGTCGTCGCCAAACGAAAAAGTGATCCCCAAAGGCGCCCCGATATTTTGCATGTTTTCACGCGCCTTGGTGGATTGTTCCGGTGTGCTACCGTATTTGCGCATGATGTGATCCCGCAGGTTTTCGCCTTCGGGCGCCATGTCGGGGTTCAACTCGAACGGATGCCAGTAGGTTTCAACCGGGATACCGGTCGCTTCTGACGCCTGCTGCAATTGGCGATACCCGACGATGCACCACGGGCAGACCACGTCCGAGACGATATCAACGCGAATGGGCTGGGTCATGGGGGGCTCCTGTTCTTGCATCGGCCCAAGATGGGCACGGCGGGGGCAGGTTGCAAGTCACGCCCGCGTGACCTGCCCGGTCAAAAATGGTCAGGGCAGCGCGCCCAGCCAGAGCCAGATCGTCAGGATCGCAAGTGCAGTACCGATCAGAACGGTCGAGGCCGCGACCCGCCGAGCCTGGCCATAGAGGCTGGCAAAGAGGTAGGCGTTGATGCCCGGCGGCATCGAGGCTGTGAGAACGGCCGAGCGCATTGAGTCTGTGCCAAGTCCGTTCAGCCCGCCCATCATCCACACAATCGCCGGATGCAACCCCAAGCTGATGATGCAGCAATAGGCGATGGTGCGCAGGTCGCCCTCGGGGCGATAGCGATAGAGCACGCCGCCCATGCCGAACAGGGCCGCGGGCAGGGCGGCGCGGGCCATCAGGTCGACCGCCACCCGCAGCGGTTCAGGCAGGGCCACGCCGGAAAAGTTCACCAGAAAGCCCAGCGAAATCCCAACGATCAGGGCATTGCGGAACATCGCCTTCAGAACTGTTGGCAGAATCTTTGCGGGGGATTGCCCACGCGCGCGGATGATCTCCATCGCCGTGATCCCGACGCCATAACAAAACGGGCTGTGCACCGCGATGATCGCGTAGTTGCCCGTCAGGGCATCGGGGCCGAAGGCGCGTTCGGTGATCGGCAGGCCCAGCAAGAGCGAGTTTGAAAAGAGGCAGACAAAGCCGATCGCGACCGAATCCTCCCAGTCCCGGCGAAACAACAGCCGCGCGCCGAACAGGCCTGCACAGAAAGACAGGAAGGCGCCGGTGTAGAAACTGCCCAGCAGGGAAAGGTCAAAGTCGGCGGACAAGTCAAGGTTGGCAATGGCGCGAAACAATAGGACAGGCACCGCGAAATTCGTCGCGAAACGCATCAGGCCGTTCACGTTTTCTTCGCTGAAGATCCCGCGCCAGGCCGCTGCATAGCCAAATCCGATCACGAGAAAGACTGGCAGAATAACCGTGATCAGCGTTTGCATGTCTCAAACCTGATAGACGATTTTCATACCGTCATAAGCCACGTCGATATGGTCGGCGGTTTCGTTGAGAAGGGTCTCGTAGTCAAGGTCGATATGCATGTTGGTCAGCACCGCGCGACGCGGGGCGGCCTGTTCGATCCAGTCGAGCGATTTATCCAGATGGGCATGGGTCGGGTGCGGCGTGCGGCGCAACGTGTCCAGAATCCAGCAATCCAGCCCCTGCAATTGCAGCCATGCCTCGTCATAGATCTCGGCGACGTCGGGCATATAGCACAGGTCATGCACCCGGAACCCCAGCGCGTCTATGCTGCCATGGTTGACCTTGATCGGAGTCAGGGTGATCTGGCCCCCGTCGCCATCGATTTTGACATCGCCCTTGATCGTGTGCATGTCGAGGATGGGCGGATAGGGCGACCCTTCGGGTTGCACAAAGGCATAGCCGAAACGGGAAAACAGGGCGTTCTGCGTGTCGCCATCGGCCCAGACAGGCAGGCGCTTGCGCATATTGAACACGATCATGCGCAGGTCGTCAATGCCATGCACATGGTCTGCATGGCTGTGAGTGTAGACCACCGCATCGATCTGGCCGACCCCGGCGTCCAGAAGCTGTGAGCGCATGTCCGGCGAGGTGTCGATAAGGACCGTGGTCTTGCCGGCCTCGGTTTCCCGTTCAATCAGCATCGAACAGCGCTGGCGACGGTTTTTCGGGTTGGACGGATCGCAATCCCCCCAATGCCCGCCAAGGCGCGGCACACCGCCCGACGATCCGCAGCCGAGAATGGTGAAGGTCAGCGTGGCGGTCATGCGGTTGCTGCCTGCAATTTGGCCTTGGTGAACAGCCGGTCGAAATTGGCCTGGGTTTGCGCCGCGAACGCCGCATAGTCCATGCCGAATACCTCGGCCCCGACGCGGGCGGTGTGGGCGGTATAGGCCGGTTCGTTGCGCTTGCCGCGATAGGGCGGCGGCGCAAGGTAAGGCGCGTCGGTCTCTACCAGAATGCGGTCGACGGGCGCGGCGGCAAAGATATCACGCACCTCCTGGCTGCGCGGGAAGGCGGCAATGCCCGACATGGAGAGGTAAAAGCCCAGATCCACGGCGGTTTTCGCAAGGTCTGGCCCCGAACTATAACAGTGCATGACGCAGGCAAAGGCGCCGTGCGCGTGTTCTTCGCTAAGGATCGCGGCCATGTCATCATCGGCGTCGCGCGAATGGATGATCAGCGGCAGCCCGGTCTGGCGGGCGGCTTCGATATGAATACGCAGAGAGGTTTGCTGCACCTCCTTGCTTTCGGCGGTGTAATGGTAATCAAGGCCGGTTTCGCCAATGCCGACGAATTTCGGGTGCTGCGCAAGCGCGACAAGGTCCGCGACCGTTGCCATGGGTTCGTCTGCCACGCTCATCGGGTGGGTGCCCGCGGCATAGAAGACGGGGGCGTGGGCTTCGGCAATGGCGCGCACGGTGGGTTCGTTGCGCAGTCGCGTGCAGATCGTGACCATGCGCGTGACGCCAGCCTCGGCGGCGCGGGTCACGATGTCATCCAGTTGGCCTTCGAAATCGGGGAAATCCAGATGGCAATGGCTGTCGGTAATCTGGGGAATGTCGGTCATGTCTCAACGCGATGCGGTTTCAGTGATCTTGAAAACCGTATCTAGGACAAGCGCGGCAGGGTCAAGGTTGACTGCCTTGCCATGGCGCGTGCGCGAGGAAATCTGCTGCGCGATATCCGCCCATTGGCGCGCCTTGTGCTGGGTCGGGGACAGGCGCAGAAGCACCTCGGTTTCGCCTTCGGCCGCTTCTGGCACGGGGGCGTTGCCGCTGGCGCCTGTGCGGGCCAGACGGGTCAGGAAGATGTCGATCAGGGTTAGAAGCAGATCGAATTTTTCCTCGCCCCCCCGGGCGGCGGCGGCCTCGGCCAGTTTCATTGCGCGGGGCCGATCCAGACGGGGCAGGGTGGCGAAGATCGACACAATTTCCTGATACATGGACAGCCCGCCCAGACGGGTCAGACGCACGGCCTCGCCCACCGATCCGGCAGACAGCGCTGTGAGGGCAGGGCTTTCGCCTTCTTCTGCGCCGGCCTGTGTCAGGGCGCGGGTCATATCCTGCGCGTCCAGAGGTGTGAGGCGCAGTTCGCGACAGCGCGACCGGATTGTTGGCAAAAGGCGCGAGGGTTGGTGCGAGATCAGCAGGATCGTAGTCAGAGCGGGCGGCTCTTCCAGCATCTTCAAAAGGGCGTTGGCCGCGTTCACGTTCATTTCATCCGCCGCATCCACGATCACCACGCGCCGCCCGCCTTCGGTGGCGGACAGGGTCAGAAAATGGGTCAGGCCGCGCACGTCGTCCACGGTGATCATGTCCCGCAGCTTGCCCGTCTTTTCGTTGACCGATCGCGTGATCGCAAACAGGCCTGGCTCGGACCGGGCGAGGATACGGTGGGCCACGGGGTGTTCGGGCGGAATGTCCAGCGTGGCATAAGTGGGCGGTGTGTCCCCGAAAAGGCCGCCGCCCTGTTCGACAGGTGTGGCCAGCAGGAACCGCGCAATCCGCCATGCCAGCGTGGCCTTGCCCACACCGCGCGGCCCTTTCAGCAACCAGGCGTGGTGCAGACGGCCGGAATTATACGCCACGAGAAACCCCGCCTCGGCCGTGTTCTGCCCGAACAGCTCGGCGGTTTCACGCGGGTGCGGGGCGCCTTCGATGCGGTCGGCTTCCGGTCGGGTGTCGTCAGTCATGACAGATGGGCCAGCACGACATCACGGATATCGGCGCTGACCGCATCCATTGGCTGATCGCCATTGATGATGCGGAACCGGGGCTCAAATTCCTGTGCCAGTGACAGGAACCCCTTGCGCATCTGGTCTTGCAGGGCCTGTCCAAAGTCCTCGAAACGTTCCTCGGCGGTGGCGCGGGATTTGGCGCGGGCCAGACCGGTAGCCGGATCCATGTCGATCAGAAGGGTCAGGTCAGGTTCGCGCCCGATCATCAGGCTGTGCAATTGGTCCACCACCCCGCGTAAATCGCCCCTCGACAGTCCCTGATACATGCGGGTCGAGTCTGCAAAGCGGTCACAAAGCACGATCTTGTCTGCAGCCAGGGCAGGCAGGATGGTGCGTTCGAGATGGTCACGCCGCGCCGCAGTGAACAGCAGGATTTCTGTTTCTGCCGACCAGCGGTCGGGATCGCCTTCCAGCACCAGCGCCCGGATTTCCTCGGCCCCGGGGGAGCCGCCGGGTTCACGGGTGGTGACCACGTCATACCCATAAGCACGCAAGGCGTCGGCCAGTCGGGCGATCTGCGTGGTCTTGCCCGACCCGTCGATGCCTTCGAAGGTGATGAAATGGCCGGTCACGGTCAGGATGCCTCGTCCGCAGGCGCGGGCTGGCCGATCTGGTCCAGCAGCACCGTCAGGGCTGTGCGCATCCGCACGGTAAAGCCGCCTTGCGGCACGTCATTCTCGGCCACCAGCGGTACACGGATTTCTGGCAGTCCGTCAGGTTTGACGACAAGATCCGCGAGTTCCTGACCCTTGGCGACAGGCGCCTCGACGGGGCCATAATAGACCACTTCGCCCTTGATGTCGTCGGTGTCCAGCACCGGCCACAGCACCTTGATGTCCTCAGAGGGAACAAGTCCGACGCGCCTGTCCTTGCCCATCCAGACCTGGGCCTGTGCGATGCGTTCGCCTTCGCGGGCAAGCTCGGTTTCGGTGAACTGGCGGAAGGCCCAGTTGACGATCTGTTCCGAAACCTCGGCGCGTTCGGCGGCGCTCTCAAGGCCGGAGATCACGAAAATCACACGGCGGTCACCCTGACGCGCCGAACCGACCAGCCCATAGCCAGCCTCGCGAGTGTGGCCTGTTTTCAACCCGTCCGCACCGATATCCTGATACAAAAGCGGGTTGCGGTTGCGGGTGTTGCCGGGCGCGCGCCCGTCGAACGGGAACTCGGTTTCGGCAAACATCGGGTAAAATTCGGGGAAATCGGTGATCAAGCGGTTGGCCAGCAGCGCAAGATCACGCATCGACATGCGATGTCCGGGGGCGGGCCAGCCGTTGGAATTGGCGAAGGTCGAGTTGGTCATGCCCATCTGCCGCGCGCGCCGCGTCATCATCCGGGAAAACCCTGCCTCGGTGCCATCGGGCGAGAGGGCTTCGGCGATGACGGCACAGGCGTCGTTGCCCGACAAAACAATGATCCCGCGCAGAAGGTCCGATACTTTCACCTTGTCGGTCGTGTCGAGGAACATCGTCGAGCCGCCATAATTCATCGCGTGTTGCGACACCGGCAGGCGTTCCTCCATCTGCAATTGCCCTTTCCGGATGGCGTCAAACGCCATGTAGAGGGTCATCAGTTTCGACATCGAGGCCGGGGGCAGGGGCTCGTCCGCGTTCTTGGACATCAGAACCGTGCCCGTGCCCTGATCCATGATAAAGGCGGCCTTGGCGCGTGTCTCGAAGGCGGTGGCCTGCACCGCGGCCATCATCAGGATCATCGCGGCGGACAGGGTGGTTTTCGAAGCCCGGATCATGGCGCTCTCCCAGGGGACTTAGTTGCTGACGGCATAGGCATCGGTAAAGCCCGACGCATGGATCTGTTTCATAAGCTGGCTGCGCTCGGATTTGCTGCCCGCGGGGCCGACCAGTACGCGCCAGAAGGTTTTGCCCTTGCTTTCCATCTTCTTGATGAGCGGCACCATCCCGGCGCTGCGCATCTGGTTGGCGGCGTTCTTGGCGTTGCCCTCGACACTGAAAATGCCGATCTGAATATAGGGTTTATCAAGAGACGACGACGCAGGTTTCGGCGCAGTTTCCGATTGCACGGCCTGACCCACAGGTGCGGCGGCGGCTTCGGCCTCGGCAATCGCAGCGGATGCAGCGGCCAGCGGTTCGAGGGATTCCTCGCTCACTTCTTCCGCCTCGGGAATGCTCTCTTGAACCTCTGGTTCCTCGGCCACTTCTTCGCGGCGCAGGGCTGTCACGTTCAACTCGACCGGCTGGCCGGCCAACATACCAAGCGCATCGGCGGCATCGGCCGAAATCTGGATGCGCGGCCCCGGAATTTCGCGTTCGCGACGGAAAAGAGCGCCGATCACGAATTTTCCGTTGGATTGGTTGCGGATGATGACACGTTCGGGGTCGTCTACATCCGGATGTGCGGCCCACACACCTCCGAGGCTGGGGCGGCCATCCCAGAGACCGGCCTCGGTCACCGAAAAGACCTCTGGGGCCTCGACATCGCGCTCGACCAGTTTGGTGGTTAGCGATCCCGTCGCGACTTCGCTTTCGGGTTTGGGCTGAAACAAACTCAGACCTTCGCCGTCCTCACAGGCCGCCAGTGCCGCCAAGGCAAAAATAGCAAGTCCGAAGCGAGCGGACGCCGCGATGCGCGGGGTGGAAAAAACGTTGCCAATCATGCTTTGCCCTTGTGCCTGTCGAAGTCGCTGCCAGTGCGTGGCCGTTTGCCGACCGTTCTGCGCCATTACACGCGTGTTTGGCGGCAGTGTAACGGCCCGCAAGCATCAAGAAAAGTGGCTCTTGCGCGATCGGCAAAAAATCCCCCGCCCCGTCTTTCAGAATCATTCGGGGCATTCTAACTAGGGTAAGTCGGAGGAGTGGCAGAGTGGTTGAATGCACCGGTCTTGAAAACCGACGAGGGTTAACGCCCTCCGTGGGTTCGAATCCCACCTCCTCCGCCAGTTTTCATTTTCTTTAGATGTGTCTGGGTCGCTTTAAGTGGCCTTTTTTGTTGTTTTTCTGTGGATTAACCGATTCTTCGTTTTGCTTGAGTTTCTTTCGGTTATGTCTATCTTTGTTTCTTGAGTGGTATGAAGTGTGGTAGTTTGAATGGCCCTATCAGGAAAGCTGACCAAGAAACTTGTGGAGAATCTCGGCGCTGGGCGTCATGGGGATGGCAACGGGCTTTATCTCGTTGTGGATGCCTCAGGGGCGCGGCGCTGGATTGTACGTGTTGTGGTTAAGGGGCAGAAAAACAAGAAAGGCGGTCCGCTCAGAACGGATTTCGGTTTGGGCAGCGCAGATCTTGTGACGCCCAATCAGGCGCGGGAGCGCGCGCTGGAATACCGGCGCATGGCGCGACAGGGGCTGAACCCGCGCTACAATGCCCAACAGGAAGTGCCGACATTCGAAGAGGTTGCGCAGCAGGTTCATATCGAAAGGTTGCCGACCTGGAAGAACGTCAAGCAAGGCCAGCAATGGATCAACACGCTGCGCGACTATGCCTTTCCCAAAATTGGCCGAATGCCGATTGACAGTATCGGCCAACCCGAAGTGATGATGTGTCTCGCGCCGATCTGGACCGAGAAAAACGAAACCGCACGTCGCTTGTCCCAGCGTATCAAGGTTGTGCTGGATGTGGCCAAGTCCAAGGGATTCCGCAGCGGAGAGAATCCCGTCACCGCAATCAAGGATGCGCAGGTATTGCCGAAGGTCAAAGCCAAGCCGAAACATCACAAGGCCATGCAGTGGCAGGACGTGCCTGCATTCTATGCGCAGCTTACCGCGCGCAATGCGATGGCGGCCAAGGCGCTGATGTTCACCTGTCTGACAGCCGGGCGCACCGGCGAAGTACTTGGTATGCGCTGGGAAGAGGTTGATTTCGAGAACCGTATCTGGACCTGCCCTGCTGCGCGGATGAAAACCGATGAGGAACATCGCGTGCCTCTGACCGATGAAATGCTGTCCATCATCGAGCCGTTGCTGGCCATGCAGTCGGATTATGTGTTTGAAGGCCAGAAGCGGCATCACCCCTTGTCCAATATGGCGATGCTGATGTTGTTGCGCCGCATGGATGTGGCGGAGGCCACGGTACATGGTTTGCGCTCGACCTTTCGCGACTGGGCGGCGGAGGTGGCGAATGTGCCGCGCGAGGTGGCCGAGAAATGTCTGGCGCATGCCGTGGGCAATGACGTTGAGCGGGCCTATGCAAGGTCCGACTTGCTGGAAAAACGCCGTGCTTTGATGTTCGATTGGTCGCAATACGTCGCATCTGGAAACATTCGGGATGCGTGAAATACATATCAACGAACCTGAACTTCAGTCGATCGATCTCTTTCGGGCAGCATTAAGCGAAGAAACTTCTGAACAACGACGGCAGGCCATTGCGTTCGTGAAGCAAGATATAGTGGCTGGTCGTTTGGATGCGCTGGCTAGCAAGCATGGTGAAAACTGCTTCTCGGATCCAACAAACGTCGAATTTGTTCAGTGGATCGCAAGAACAGCAAGTGCCCGGCATGAAGCGGCAATCGGGCTTATGCAAATTGGCCGTAGGTATGACGAAAAGAATGGCAACAAACTCAGTGTGGCCGAGCACATTGGGATGCAGGTTTGGCTTTCAATCCGACAGGGGAAATTTGAGGGCGTCTATACAGATACCGGAGTTTTGCAACAAGTGCGCGACGACGCGAAGGAAACCAAAGTGAGAGGTGCTCGGGACAAAGACATCCTTAGAAAGATCTGGCGTTGTTACCGAGGCGTCGTCCATTTGGGGATGGCGATTGAGTATTGTGAAGAGAATCCCGATCAGGGAATGAACGTTATCGGTTTGTCCGAAATTCTTCGACGGGATCTCTGTGAGAATTGCCCGAAAGGGACTTCCAATCCGTATGTGGATCCAAGTGAGCAATTTTCTTTTGTATATTTATCATATATTTGGGGTCCCCGATTTCAAAATCGGGGACTGTCTTTCGACACGAGGTAGGGTGCACCCATTCGTTGCAAACCAAAGCAACGAAAGGAACTCGGACAGTGCCCAACCTCTTCGAAAACAACCGCAACTATGTTCTGGGCGATCCCGAGCTAGACATCCTTGGCGACCGTCAGAAGCTGGCGCAATGGCGCCATAAAGGCACCGGCCCTGCCTATTACAAACTTGGTCGCAAAGTCCTTTATCGCGGCTCTGATCTGAATGCGTGGGTCGAAGCCCATCGTGTTCAACCCTCTGCGAAGGGGTAAACGGATGGGCCGATCGAAACACGATCCCAAGGGGGCTGTGCGCGACCTGTTTGGCGAAGAAAGCCAATTTGCGATGGAACCGAGCGCGGGCAAAAGCAAGCAACATAAACGTGTGTGCCAACCTCAAAAACGCGCTGCGAAAACGGCCCCCAAGTTCCTGACGGTCAAAGAGGTTGCACGACGCTACGGTGTGCATGTCGCTACCGTTTGGCGCTGGGTGAAGAATGATCCCAACTTTCCTGAATCGATCAAACTCTCCCCGGGGACTAGCCGCTGGCGAGAGACGGATCTCCGCGCTTATGAACGTCGCGCAGAAAAAGTAGGTTTTGCTAAAGCGGAACAGGATGAACAGGCATCGGTCAAAAGGAACCGCAAAGGAGCGACGTCGTGAGCCGTTCCTACAAGAAAGTTCGTCCAAAGAAGCACTATGTGTTCACGGTCGAAGACCTCATGAAGCTTTATGAAGTCTCGCGCAACACGCTTACGAACTGGCGTAAAGAAGGGCTGCACCCGTCAGATCAGAGCATTCCTTACGTATTTAACGGTTCCGAAGTGGCACGTTTCCACGAAGCGCGCAGTTTGGCGACAAAGGCTACGCTGCGTATTGGCCAATTCAAATGCTTCTCCTGCAAAGCGCGCGTTTTTCCTGATCCACGGTCGCTGAACCAACGCGTATCGAAACACGGAAACATCTCGATTTGGGGGAGCTGTTCTGAGTGTGGAGGGGTACTTAACAAGCGAGTAAATGCGACTGATTGCGACAAGATTTTGCGTTGTGCTGATACCAATACAAGCTTGATGTCGTTAGACGAAGAAAGCGGGCATGACCCTGTTGGTATTGTGAATGCTGGCGCGTACGCCAAGCAGATTCTGCACAAACCGAATGATCGCATCCTGCACGAGTGGTTGACCTATGCGGGCCGTTGGGATCAGAAAACTGTCGATGCAAAGCTGGCAACGATACGGGGGTTCGAAGATCTGTGTCACGGGAAAGACTTCGGGAAGCTCACCAAGGAGGATGTGGACGGCTTTCGAGAACACCTCAAAGCACGTGTGAACGCCGGTGATGGAAATGGCCTAAGTGTTTCCACGGTTCGCCATCGGGCGTCCCACCTGAAGTCCTTTCTGGAATGGTTGATTGACCAGAAGGGGTATCAAGGCCTCAACCGGTCTTTGCCTGGATATACTGCTTTGCCAAAGAAGTTCGATGCCAAGGCTTTGCAAGAGCAGGATCGCTATATTCCTTCGCTTGACGAAGCCCTCATGATGGTCGAAGCCATGCCGCATTTTTCTCTCAAGGATCGGCGGGATCGCGCCATGGTGGTTGTTGCTTTCCTTGGAGCGCTGCGGGCCGATACTGTGACGTCCCTGCGGATTGAGCATGTGAAGCGCACTGACAAACTTGTCGTGCAGGATGCCAAGACGTCGCGTACGAAGAACGGCAAAAGCCAGCGTATCAGCTTCTTCCCCTTGCCGGAGATATTTGCCGAAGTGGTGTGCAACTGGAAAGGTGAATTGATCTCACTGGGATTTTCCGAGAATGACGCGTTGTTTCCAGCGGCAGATATGCTTTGCAAACGAGCAGGGGCTCTCCGCTCAGCCCCAGTCCCGCCTATGGCCTCGACGCACGCGATTGTTCAGGCTTTTGAGGTGGCGTCCAAACCGATTGGCGAACGGATTTCTCCGCATGCCGCCAAACACTGCATCGGAAATTTGAGCTTGAAGGTTTGCAGGACACCGGAAGAACTCAAGGCCTGGTCGATGAACATGGGCCATGACTCTGAAGAGGTTACGCTGCGCTACTACAAAAATCTGCCCGCGGATCGCGTATTCGAAATCTTTGAGAAATTCGACTTTGAGGACGAAGGCGATCAGACTATACGTCCTTCGGACAAAGACCTGTTGCTGTTGCTATACGAACACAAACTGGATTCCGGCACGCCCGAGTTCGAGCGCGCTATACGACTGAAGAACGAGCGGCTGTTTGGGTGAACAAGAGGCTGCACATGGCGTGTGCTCTGATTGCTCTGATACCCGCAGACTTTCGTTATGAATGAGGGACCATCGGAGGCAGGTCACTAGCCCCAAAGTCTGCGGAACACCCCATCTGCGCCGCATGCAAAACAAGTTTATTCGTTGATTTACTTTGCTTGAGCGACATTGCCGAAGATGTATTCATTTGGGCACTCATCTTGCAACCTTAAATTGAGCAATTCAGCGAGTGCGTTTTCAGAAATTCGTCTCAGTCTACGCCTCGATTTTCAACCTGTTCAAATCGCAACGCAGCCTCAACTCAAGATCGAACTTCAAGCTAAACTGCTCCACCGCTCTTGCTGAGTATTTCGCTTTATGCGTCGGAAAAAGGATAACATGCTGTTTAACCTTCGACGAGTTCGAGTTGGCCTGGCGGCACCTGTGAAATCAGCAGTTGCACGTCTTCTGAATCAAGAGCAACATCTCCGGAAAATGTTGCCATCGTCTCACCGTTGAGACGCAACTCCGTTTGGTCTGGATTATCAGCGCAAATACTAACTGTGATTTCCGCATCAGCCAGTTCCGGCCCAACCATGATGACAATAGTGTCTTCTGTAGGGTCGAAATCTGCCAGCTCAGTCGCCTCATCTACCAGGAAGGTGTCAAACAATACAAAAGCATCATTTCCTTCACCGCCATAAGCGTGATCACTCTGGCCAGCGATTAGGACATCATCGCCTTCTGCACCGATCAGATAGTCCTCGGCATCGTCGCCTCCAAACAGTATGTCATCACCCTCACCACCAAACAGGCTGTCTTTTCCGAAGCCGCCGTTCAGAAGGTCGTTTCCGCTCCTAGCGTGCAGCGCATCATCTCCTGCACCGCCAAACAGACTGTCATCGCCCTCGTCACTAACGACAATATCCTGTCCGCCTCCTCCCAAGAGCACATCGGCCCCAGAACCCCCCAAGAGCTCGTCATTTCCGGCATTGCCCACGATGTAATCATCGCCCGATCCACCAGCGAGAGTTTCGCTTTCTGCGCTGCCGATCAAGGGGTTGGCGTTCGTTTCTGGGATGTCTTGCAGATCGGCAGTCACTATATCCAGTAGGCTGCTTTCATCATTCGATAAATCCGCCGGAGAGGGAGCTTCCACTTCGCCATCGATCTCGTTGTCTCCCTCGACGGTTGCTCCGTCGCTCTCCTCCAGGAGTGCCGACATGGCCCAGCCTCCTACGCAGAGTAATCCTATCATCATCAACATGTGCATATCCTTTCACTGGGGCCAGGTCTTTTCCATGCCGCCCGCATTACAAAAAGCTCAACCATTCGGCTTCCGAGATAGTATCCACAACGAGTTCAGAGGCGCTGTGTCCCAAATCCAGCACCAGCAACTCGTTTCCGTTTGTTGTCATTAGGCTCAGAAAATCATCCGCCGCCCGAATTGAGATGCTGGTGGCGGTGTTGGGGTGCGTCAAATGAAGGACGATCGTGTCGCCTTGGTCAGGGGAAAAATCGGTGATCTGCTGAATCCGATTACCCGGGTTAATGAAATGAAATGTATCCGCCCCACTGCCACCAGTCAGTACATCTAATCCACCCCCTCCTTCCAGAATGTCATTTCCATCGCCACCAATCAGGCTGTCATTTCCAGTCGTACCCCAGAGTGTGTCGTCGCCTTCCTGTCCATAAAGCTGCATCCCAGATCCACTGTATGCAAAGCGAGAGGAAGTCATGTCGAGTACGTCATCTCCGTTCCCAGCCATGATACGCTCAATGTTCTGGATCCGGCTCACTGGCTGTGATCCGATGGCGGAGTTGAATGCACTGTGGAGATCATCCAAGAAGTAGGCGTCGTTACCGCTACTCAGCAGAACCTTGTCAAATCCGTCGCCCCCCGCTGTCACCGCTTCGTAACGGTTCAAGCCGGTGATCGGTACAAGCCATGTCCCTCCACTGTGGGCATGAAGGGCTCCATAGCCAGCAGAAAATGTTTCTGATGGAGCTAACTCGACCACATCATTGTCAGCTCCGGAAAATAACAGGTCCGCACCACCCGATGAATGCAACCTATCTGTACCAGCACCACCATAGATAATGTCATGGCCGGGTCCGTCATGCAGCGTGTCGGCACCATCTCCGCCTTGTAAAAAGTCGTTCCCCCAGCCCCCCTTGAGCGTGTCAGAACCCTCCCCACCAATCAGAGAGTCATTACCAAAGCGACCCAGTAGAATGTCACGTCCGAAACCTCCGATGAGTGCGTCCGCATTTTCACTGCCTTCCTGCCTGTAGGGGTTGTCAATTACGATGCGAACGACATCGAAGGGTAACAGATCAAAAGACAGATTGTCCGCAGCACTGGACGGATCCAGCGATTGTATCAGCGGATTTACGTCGATCTCGCTGGTGAAATAATAGTCGTTGATGTCTGACGGGTTAGCAACCAACGGAATAATTGTCTCAGCTGGTGGCAGGTAGGTTAAGATGTTGCCGTTCACGTAGCGAACATGGTTGGAGTTATTCGCATCAAAAAATGCGAGCAATTCGAGTTGGTCCAGTTCTTCCTCGGTGATTTGGCGGCGCCCAACCCGGTTACCGCCGTTTTCATCCGCAAAGTCACTCAGCCCGTCCGAGCTAAGTGGGTCAACGGTCAGATGATCAATGGTCACATCCGAGCTTTCGCCGACCAGACTGCCAAGGTCCAGCGACACGGTAGAGGGAATCTCTGAACGAAGGGATACAAACAGAACGTCTTGGTAATTGCTGGCAAAATGGTTGATCTCAACGCTACCGTCGCCGCCATCCCAATCTGATAGCATACTCTCGAAACGATCCGAGTTGCCTGTTTCGCTGTCCCTTGGACGCAAGCTTTCTGCCATCAAGAAGAATGCTGCGCCGCTCATTGAGTGTTCGAACTGATCGCTGTTTCGGTCACCCATGATGCTATTGGCTGTCCGATGCTGCAGAGGCCAGATATGGGCTTCGTCCACGCCCATACGGACCATAAATTCGAACATCTCAAGAAGAACGGAGGCACTGGCCGCTCCATGCTGAGTGTGATTGCCCGCCACCACATTCCATTCAGTAATGAACAGCTCGACGTTTCTGCCAATATGTTCTTGAAAGTTCTGGAAGTTTTCGTCGATCCTGCGGACCTCGCGCCAATCTTCGGCGTCGGTGAAGCGCAAGCCCTCGGCACGAGAGACGTTGTAGTAGTAATGAGCAACGGCACCATCAACTGCGTCGATTGCCCTTTGGTTCATCAAGGACAGGATAGCCTCATTAGCGGCATCGTAGTTACCGGCTTCGCTTCCCCCTTTATAAGAACTGGCGGCACCGTTGGTAAGTGCCATCTGTAGCAGGATCATGGGATCGGGTGCTTCGCTGCCTTGTTGTTCAGCCAAGCTATCCAAGGCGTTCTGCACGGCATTTATCACCCCGTTCGCTGCGATGCTGTATTCCAGTTCATTCATGGCAGCGACGAAATTGCTCTCTGCTATGTATTCCGGATGCAGCGAGCGGTCGGGGTTCGAGACGTTGGGGCCAATGGAATACTCATTTCCAATCTCAAAGGCGACTATTAGGTCGCCATACTCGGCCAACAATGCCTCGACAAAAGCTTCGATCCGGTCAGCGGGTATGTTCGTCTTGGTCGGTAGGACAAAAGTCACCTGATAAGTTTGGCTTTCGGTGGAATTAGCCACGCACCAATCTAAGAAAGCCGTTACCTCGGAGCGTAATTGGCCACCCGGCATGTGAGTAACATCGAGCGTGCTTTCGACGTGACCACCAGGATAACGCAAGTTGGTGATCTGATGCGTCTCAAGCGCTTCTTGGAATCCGTAAGACGGTCCGTAGTCCGAGGAACTTCCAGAAATATTGACGTAGTGCAGTGCATTAGCCCCGAACTGATTATTGGCCACGTACTGACCTGTTTCCAAAGATGACGTATACTGAAGGCTGTGTGTTGACATCTCGTACCTCATGTATTCCTGGTACGTGTCTGCCGATTTGCTCTGACCGGGAGATGCCTCAAAACTGGCGGGATCAGGGCCCTTATCTAGGATTTAAAATACTACAATTTAGTGAATAACTATCTGTAATTTAATAGGTTTTTATGATGTTCAGTTTGTGGCCTCAGAGGAAACTGACTTGAGACTGGCAGGGCGGTGCTGACCCAACCCACTTATCAATCTCAGGCAAGACGGCGTCGCAAATTCAGATCGAACCATCAAACACATCGCGCCGCTCGGTTAGGTCCATGTTGGATAAACTGGCGAAAACCTGTGGAACATGAACCTGCCCTTCAGCCAGATCGCCTTACGCCACTTCGGAAAAATGATCTTCGCAATGCAGCATTAGTTTTGTGTTCGTTCACTCGAGCCGGGCAGTTCTATCACTTTCATGCAATGACAGCATTACGCTAGAAAATCTGCCCACTCATAATACGCTCTTAGAAAGATAATGTCGTTCTGTTTGGATCTAAAGGAAGGCCAGAACGTAATACCTCGAGACGCATTGGTGGATACAGAATAGATCCACGTTAAGAGGCCTTTCATTTCCTTAGGAAGGTTCGACACCTCCTCCTCAGCAAGCCAATCACAAAAATCATCAAGGAATCCCTGAATCAGGCGTTTTGAGTAGTGGTGAGGTGCGAGCTTTTTCTTCAGGCTGCGGCGGACTTCATACTCCACCAAGTTGAAAAGACTGACGAAATGTGGTTGCGAGCCAAAACCTTTGTTTATGAAAATACCTCGCTTCAGCTTTCCTTCGCTAATGAGCTTGAGCACATCGTCGGTATTAATGCACAGCGCAAGAGCGACCTCCTCAAGAAATAGAGCGTGCTCAACCGGATGAACGGGTCGCAGCGTTCCGTTGTTCCAGGAGTTCATGTCACCAAAGCGAATAGCATTGTAATCTAGCTTGGAACGGGGCCAAGTCGTCATGGTTTCCTCCTAGTCTCGCCGCCCATTGCTACCCCGCTGCAAATGTGACTTATGCTCGAGGGCTTGGTAAGGTAATGGTTCTGAACCAATAATTCCTCTGTGTATGCTTGCGGAAACATTATTAGGGCAGTTGGTAAACTTTGCGTTAGGGAAGACTTAGCTGAAGTAGACTAGACGTGATCTGACACCGTCCCCTTCTCAGCACGCTGAAATGGGGGCTGGCCATGACCTGCCCCCCGAGGCTCCCCCATTCATAACGAGAGTCTGCGAGTTTGTTGCTCTGATACCCAACCTTCCGCCACCCAGGGCTAGAGTTTCCCGCCGTTTCTCAGCATGGCGGGCTGGTATCGCCATGTGAGTTTGCCAGCGTTGCCGGTGGGATGTTCCCGATGGCGCTGTGCGGTCTCTCTTCGTTGTAGTATCTACGCCATTCCTCCATCTTTTCGCAAGCATCCGATAGTGACAAGAACCAATGTGCGTTCAGGCATTCTGCCCGGAACCTGGAGTTGAACGCCTCAATGAAGGCGTTATCGGTTGGTTTGCCCGGTCGTGAGAAGTCCAGGATCACGCCGCGCTGATAAGCCCAGAGGTCCATATCTCGCGAGATAAATTCGCTGCCGTTGTCGACTCGTATCGTTTTGGGGTAGCCGGTCCGACGACACACCCGATCCAGTGTCGCGACCACGTCTTCGCCCCGATAGCTGAACTTCGGATCGATGACTGGGGCGACCTGATCAGCCCCACCTAAGTGGTCCAGTTTGAATGTTAGTGCATGATTGGCCTGGGTTCCATCGGGATGATGGTTTCCGGCGCCGGCGGGCGGT
>NZ_JBBPEU010000021.1:0-19781 GCF_040225985.1 Shimia fortis | reverse complement strand
TAGGCTTTGAAGTCACCAAATTGCTTGGTGATCGCTGCGGTCAGCGTGGTTTTACCGTGGTCAACGTGACCGATGGTGCCGATGTTGCAGTGCGGTTTGCTGCGTTCAAACTTTTCCTTAGCCATAATGGCCTCCTTGATGTTGGAGAGGGAAGCGGCCGCCCGCTTCCCCAATTTCGTTTAGGCGTATTTTGCCTGAATTTCTTCCGAGATGTTCGACGGAACCGGATCGTAGTGGTCGAACTGCATGGTGAACTGGGCACGACCCGACGACATCGACCGCAAGGTATTGATGTAGCCGAACATGTTTGCCAGCGGCACGAACGCGTCGATCGCGATCGCGTTGCCACGCGGTTCCTGACCCGAAACCTGACCGCGACGCGAGGTCAGATCGCCGATGATACCGCCGGTATATTCTTCCGGGGTGATCACCTCGACTTTCATGACCGGCTCAAGCAGCTTGGCGCCTGCCAGTTTCATGCCTTCACGCATGCACATACGTGCTGCGATTTCGAAGGCCAGAACGCTCGAGTCAACGTCGTGGAACTTACCGTCGATCAGGGCGACCTTGAAGTCGATCACGGGGAAGCCGGCCAGCGGACCGCTATCCATGACGGACTGGATGCCTTTTTCAACACCGGGGATATATTCCTTCGGAACAGAACCACCAACGATGCGGCTCTCGAACGAGTACCCTTCGCCCGGCTCGGTCGGGGTGATGATGAGTTTGACCTCACCGAACTGACCCGAACCACCCGACTGTTTCTTGTGCGTGTAAGTGTGCTCGACCTCTTTCGAGATGGTCTCGCGATAAGCAACCTGCGGCGCACCGATGTTTGCTTCCACTTTGAATTCACGCTTCAGACGGTCCACCAAGATGTCGAGGTGAAGTTCGCCCATGCCTTTCATGATGGTCTGGCCCGACTCGAGGTCGGTTTCGACGCGGAAAGACGGGTCTTCTGCAGCCAGACGGCCCAGACCTTGCGACATTTTCTCTTGGTCGGCTTTGGTCTTGGGCTCGACCGCGATCTCGATCACCGGATCGGGGAAGGTCATGGTTTCAAGAACCACCGGATCGTTGACGGCGCAGAGCGTGTCACCGGTCGTGGTGTCTTTCAGTCCTGCCAGCGCGATAATGTCGCCTGCGAACGCTTCCGTGATTTCCTCACGGTCGTTCGAGTGCATCATCATCATCCGGCCAACGCGCTCTTTCTTGCCTTTGGTCGAGTTCAAGAGCGTGTCACCCTTGTTCAGGACACCCGAGTAGATGCGGGTAAAGGTCAGCGAGCCAACGAAGGGGTCGTTCATGATTTTGAACGCCAGCCCCGAGAACGCCATGTCATCGTCCGCACGGCGGGCAATGTTACGGGTTTCGGATTCGTCACCGGGTTTGAAGCCCATGTAGTCGACAACGTCCAGCGGGCTGGGCAGGAAGTCGATCACTGCGTTGAGCAGAGGCTGGACGCCTTTGTTCTTGAACGCCGAGCCACCCAGAACCGGAACGAAGGCCAGTTCAAGAGTACCTTTGCGCAACAGTTTGCGCAGAGTCGGCACGTCGGGTTCGTTGCCTTCCAGGTATTCCATCATCGCGTCGTCGTCCATTTCGACGGCCGCTTCGATCATCTTGCCGCGCCATTCTTCGGCCATGTCTTTCAGCTCGTCGCGGACCGGTACTTTGACCCACGATGCGCCAAGGTCTTCCCCTTGCCACAGCCATTCTTCCATGGTGATCAGGTCGATCAAACCTTCCAGCTCGGATTCTGCGCCGATCGGAATACCGACGGGAACAGCGGTCGTGCCAGTACGGTCTTCGATCATGCGCACACAGTTGAAGAAGTCGGCGCCGATCTTGTCCATCTTGTTGACGAACACCATGCGCGGAACCTTGTAGCGGTCAGCCTGACGCCACACGGTTTCGGTTTGGGGTTCAACACCGGCGTTGGCGTCCAGAACACAGACAGCACCATCGAGAACCGCCAGCGAACGCTCAACTTCAATGGTGAAGTCAACGTGGCCGGGGGTGTCGATGATGTTCAGACGGTGTTTGGGGGTATCGGCAGTTTTACCGTCTTCGGTGCGTTCCCAGAAAGTGGTGGTTGCAGCCGAAGTGATGGTGATGCCGCGTTCCTGTTCCTGCTCCATCCAGTCCATGGTGGCTGCACCATCGTGCACCTCACCGATGTTGTGGGATTTGCCGGTGTAATACAGGATACGTTCCGAGCAGGTGGTTTTGCCTGCATCGATGTGCGCCATGATACCGAAGTTGCGGTATAGTTCGAGCGGATATTCGCGTGCCATTGGTCTATAGCCTCTGAAGGATTACCAGCGATAATGGCTGAAGGCTTTGTTCGCCTCGGCCATCTTGTGAGTGTCTTCCCGCTTCTTGACGGCGGCACCGCGCGAGTTCACGGCGTCCAGAAGTTCACCTGCAAGGCGTTCTTCCATGGTGTTTTCGTTGCGCGAGCGCGAAGCGGTGATCAGCCAGCGGATGGCCAGGGCTTCACGGCGCTCGGGGCGCACCTCAACCGGCACCTGATAGGTCGCACCACCCACACGACGCGAGCGAACCTCGACGGCGGGTTTGATGTTGTCCAGGGCTTCGTGGAAGACTTCCACGGGGGCGCGCTTGACTTTGCCTTCAACACGATCCAGCGCGTTGTAGACGATTTTCTCTGCAACCGACTTTTTACCGTCGATCATCAGGTTGTTCATGAACTTCGAGAGTACGCGGTCGCCGTATTTGGCGTCGGGCAGTACTTCGCGCTTCTCAGCAGCGTGACGACGAGACATGTTCTGTTATCCTTCTTACTTAGGACGCTTCGCGCCGTACTTCGAACGACGTTGCTTACGATCTTTGACGCCTTGGGTATCCAGAACACCGCGCAGGATGTGGTAACGGACACCCGGAAGGTCTTTCACACGACCGCCGCGGATCAGAACAACCGAGTGCTCTTGCAGGTTGTGGCTTTCACCCGGGATATACGAAATGACTTCGTAACCGTTGGTCAGGCGCACCTTCGCAACTTTACGCATAGCCGAGTTCGGTTTCTTCGGGGTGGTGGTGTAAACGCGGGTGCATACGCCGCGCTTCTGGGGGCATTGCTCGAGGTGCTGCGACTTCGAGCGCTTGATTTTGGGCTGACGCGGCTTGCGGATCAGCTGTTGAATCGTTGGCATTGGGTCTCTTCCCGTTTCCTACATGTGCTGCACGAGGCAAGCCCCATGCGGTTGATTTGTCAGCCTGTGCGTCCACAAGCGAAAAACCCGCGAACGTTCCCATTCCGAGGCGAACGACGCGGTGTTGTAACAGAGGGTGCAAGCTTCAAAGTAGCTCGGACCTTGACCACTACAGTTTTGATATCGGCACATTAAGGGGCGCCCCCCTAAGCCGGATGACGCGCGATATATGGGGAGTCGCCCCGCTTGTCAACAGCCGCCCCCTGATGCACTTTGGCAGCGTGGGCCATTTCGTGCCCGCAATCAGAAACCACATTTTTATAAGACGCTCCGTCCCGAGATGGAACCGGCGTCGCAAAACATGTCATTTACAGGGACGCCCATGAAAAGCTCGGACATGCAGGTCATTGGATTGTGTCGGTTTTCCTATCCCGCAATCGGCGGGTTCCAGGTAGAACATGACACGCTGGAGGACAGAATTGCCTATCTCTACGCCGAGGACCGGCTGGAAGAACGGTTCCGCCTTCTTGAAACAGTCGCCCTGCCCTGCCTGCGCCAGCAAACGGACCCAAACTTTGACCTTGTGATCGTAATCGGGGACCAGTTGCCCCGTAAACATGTCGAACGTCTGCTGGATCTGACCTCGGACATGCCACAGGTCCAGATCCGCGCCGAGGCCCCGGAACAACAGCGCCCGATCATGAAGCGTATCTTGAACGAGGCGCGTCGCGATCCGTCAGAACCCTGTCTTCAGTTTCGTTATGACGACGACGACGCCGTGTCCGTCGATTTCGTCCGGTTGCTGCGCGAGGCGGCCGATGACGCGGCCAAGCTTTGCAAAAAAAACCGGACCGTCGGCTTTGACTGGCATAATGGCTATGTCGCCGAATTTGACGCAGTCGGCATCAGCGCCACCCAGATCTACCGTCAGCTCTATGTCGCGTCGCTTGGCATGTATGTACGGGGCAATGACGGGTTGACCATCATGAATTTCGCCCATGAACGCCTGAACCGGTTCATGCCTGTGGTCAGCTATGGTGAAGAACCGATGTGGGTCCGCAGCCATAACGGATACAATGACTCGCGCCAGAAAAAGGTGCGCCCCGTTCCGGTCGAGCCCCTGAGCAAAGAGCAAGAGGCCGAATTCGCCGCGCGCTTTGGCATCACGACAGATCACGTCAAGTCGGTTTTCGGCGCATGAGTCCCTCGCGGTAAAGCGTAAAAATACCAGTTGCCACCACAATGGTCGCTCCTGTCAGAGTCAGAGGATCCGGCCAGTCGCCAAAGACCAACAGGCCCAACAGCAACGCCCAGAGCAAGCCTGTATAGCGGAAAGGTGCCACAACGGCGACTTCGCCGACACGCATGACCAATACCGAAAACAGGTATCCGCCGATGATGAACACCGACGCGCCGGCCAGCAGCCCAGCTTCGCGCGGTGTCACCGGCACCCATGTCTCGCCCAGCGTCGCAACCGCAGAAAACGCGAGAATCCCGACGGACGCGGACAGTGTCACAGTCATCGACGGCACAGCGCGGGACATGCGGCGCGTCGAAAGATCGCGTGCAGTCACACAGCCCACGGCAGCCAGCGCATAAATGGAATATAGATCGAACCCTTCGGGGCCGGGACGCACAATCAACAGCATTCCGGCAAAACCCATCAGAATAGCGGTCATACGTCGCCAACCCACCTGTTCGCCAAACAACAGCGCCCCGCCCAGGGTCACCGTCAGGGGCAATACCTGCAACACGGCGGTCACATTGCCAATCGGCATATGCATCAAGGCGGTAATAAAGAAATAGGCCGCACCGATCTCGCTCGCGGTGCGCAAGCCGATCAGGGCCCAATCGCGGCCGGGCAGGCGCAAGCGGATCGCGCCCATGCTACGCGCCATCGCATAAATCAGCACCGTGGTCAGGCAGGCCCGCAGGAACAAGAGTTGAAACAGGGGCATCTCGGGGCCGATCAACTTGATGCAGGTATCGTTGAAGGTGAAGGCCGCCATGCTGCACATCATCAGCACCGCCCCCTTCATGTTGTCCGAAAGATGCACTCCTGCCCCTCCTCGCCAAAAAACCAGACGACCCTAGACCGCACCTCTTAGATCACCAAGCCCCATTCTTCACCTCTTTCCCTGTACTCAAAAACCAGAAAGGCCCCCGGCGCAATGACGGGGGCCTTTCCTCGTTTTCTTGGATACCGACGATCAGTCCAGATCGCGACTTTCGGGCGTTTCCACCAATCCGCTATCGAACACATCGTCCGCCGAGAGGTCCTCGGTCGGAGCTGCCAAGGCCGCTGCAGCCTCAGCTTCTTCGCGACGTGCTTCCAGAACCACGTTGTCGCGATCCTGTGCGATACGACGGACGCGCTGTGTGGCGCCACCGGTCCCAGCCGGGATCAGACGACCCACGATGACGTTCTCTTTCAGACCGACCAGCTTGTCTTTCTTACCTTGGACAGAGGCCTCGGTAAGAACACGGGTGGTTTCCTGGAACGACGCCGCCGAGATAAACGAACGGGTCTGCAGCGAGGCCTTCGTGATCCCCAAGAGGATCGGCTCGCCCGACGCCAGACGACGGCCTTCTGCCGCGGCTTTCTCGTTGGCCAGATCGAACTCTTGCTTGTCTACATGTTCGCCTTTGAGCAGCGTGGTTTCACCCGAGTCCAGGATCTCCCACTTCTGCAGCATCTGGCGCACGATCACTTCGATGTGCTTGTCGTTGATCTTCACACCTTGCAGGCGATAGACGTCCTGAACCTCGTCGATCATGTAATCGGCCAGGGCTTCTACACCCATGATGGACAGAATGTCGTGCGGGGCCGGGTTACCATCCATGATGTAATCGCCCTTCTGGACGAAGTCACCTTCCTGAACAGGAATGTGCTTGCCCTTGGGCACCATGTACTCGACGGTTTCCATCGACTCGTCAGACGGCTCGATCGCGATGCGACGCTTGTTCTTGTAGTCGCGGCCAAAGCGTACGTAACCATCGATTTCGGCGATGATTGCGTGGTCCTTGGGACGACGTGCTTCAAACAGTTCGGCCACACGCGGCAGACCACCGGTAATGTCCTTGGTCTTGGCGCCTTCGCGCGGAATACGCGCAACCACGTCACCGGCTTTGACTTCCTGACCGTCCTCAACCGACAGAATGGCGTCCACCGACATCGGATAGTGTACCGGATTGCCCGCATCATTGCGGACCGGTTCCCCGTCTCCATCGACCAAGATGATCTCCGGCTTCAGTTCATTTCCTTTCGGCGCAGCACGCCAGTCGGCAACGATCTTCTGGGTCATACCGGTCGCTTCGTCGGTCTCGTCACGGACGGCAATACCCGAAACAAGGTCGACGAACTTCGCGGTACCCGACTTTTCTGCAAGGATCGGCAGGGTGTAAGGATCCCATTCGAACAGCTTGCCGCCACGAGCAATCGCCTCGCCATCGCGGACAAACAGCTTCGAACCATAGCCAACCTTGTGGTTCGCGCGTTCGTCCCCGTTTTCGTCACGGATGATGAGCTTCATGTTGCGGCCCATGACCAGGATTTCGCCCTTTTCGTTTTCAAGAACGTTGGCGTTCTCGAATTCGATGGTGCCGTCTTGCGACGCCTCGAGGAACGACTGTTGGCCACCTTGCGCAACACCGCCGATGTGGAAGGTCCGCATCGTCAGCTGCGTACCAGGTTCACCAATCGACTGGGCCGCAATAATGCCGACCGCTTCACCGACATTGACGCGTGTACCGCGCGCCAGGTCACGACCGTAACACTGGGCACAGACGCCTTCTTCGGCTTCACAGGTCAGCGGAGACCGGATGCGCGCCGAAGCCACGCCGGCTTCGTCGATGGCATCTGCCATGCGTTCGTCGATCAGTTCACCCTTGGCAACCAGCACCTCATCGGTGCCGGGACGCATGATGTCCTCACCTGCCACACGGCCCAGAATACGCTCGGCCAGCGACGCCACGACTTCACCGTCGTTCACAGCGGCCTCAGCGCTGATGGTGTTCTCGGTACCGCAATCCTGCATACGCACGATACAGTCTTGCGCCACGTCCACCAGACGACGGGTCAGGTAGCCCGAGTTCGCAGTCTTCAGCGCGGTATCCGACAGACCCTTACGGGCACCGTGGGTCGAGTTGAAGTATTCAAGAACGGTCAGACCTTCCTTAAAGTTCGAGATGATGGGTGTCTCGATGATGTCGCCGTTCGGCTTGGCCATCAGGCCGCGCATCCCGCCCAGCTGTTTCATCTGAGTAACCGAGCCCCGCGCACCGGAGTGCGCCATCATGTAGACCGAGTTCGGTTCCGCTTCGGCACCATTCTCGTCGTGCTTGGGCGCCGAGATGGTATTCATCATCGCGTCGGTGACCTTATCGTTACACTTCGACCAGGCGTCGACAACTTTGTTGTACTTTTCGCCCTGTGTGATCAGGCCGTCCATGTACTGTTGTTCAAAGTCCTTTACCTGGCCGCGGGTGTCATCGACGATGCTCCATTTGTCATCAGGGATGACCATGTCGTCCTTGCCGAACGAAATCCCGGCTTTGAACGCTTCTTTAAAGCCCATCGACATAATCTGATCACAGAAGATGACCGACTCTTTCTGACCGCAATAGCGATAGACGGTGTCGATGACGTTCTGAACGTCTTTCTTCCGCAGCAGCTTGTTGACCAGATCGAACGGTGCCTTGGTGTTCTGCGGCAGCAGTTCCCCAAGCAGCACACGGCCCGGCGTGGTCTCGTAACGCTTCATGATCTCCATGCCGTTTTCGTCGATCTGCGGGATCCGCGCGGTGATCTTGGCGTGACGGTGCACCTCGCCCGAGTCGAGCGCATACCGCACTTCGTCAATAGACGAGAAGACCATGCCCTCGCCCTTCATGCCTTCGCGCATGATGGTGGTGTAATACAGGCCCAGAATCATATCCTGCGAAGGCACGATGATCGGCGCGCCGTTTGCGGGCGACAGAACGTTGTTTGTCGACATCATCAGAACACGCGCTTCAAGCTGGGCTTCCAGCGAGAGCGGCACGTGCACAGCCATCTGGTCACCGTCAAAGTCCGCGTTGAACGCCGAACAAACGAGTGGGTGCAGCTGGATGGCCTTACCTTCGATCAGAACCGGTTCGAACGCCTGGATGCCAAGACGGTGCAGCGTTGGCGCACGGTTCAGCATCACGGGGTGTTCGCGGATCACCTCGTCCAAGATATCCCAGACTTCGGGACGTTCTTTTTCAACCAGTTTCTTGGCTTGTTTCACGGTCGAAGACAGGCCTTTGGCTTCAAGACGCGAGTAGATGAACGGCTTGAAGAGCTCCAACGCCATCTTCTTGGGCAAACCACACTGGTGCAGTTTGAGTTCCGGACCGGTCACAATGACCGATCGACCCGAGAAGTCGACGCGTTTCCCCAGAAGGTTCTGACGGAAGCGGCCCTGCTTACCTTTCAGCATGTCCGAGAGCGATTTCAGCGGACGCTTGTTGGCACCGGTGATCACGCGACCACGACGGCCGTTGTCAAAGAGGGCATCAACCGATTCCTGCAGCATCCGCTTTTCGTTACGAACGATGATGTCGGGCGCACGCAGCTCGATCAGACGCTTCAAACGGTTGTTCCGGTTGATCACGCGACGATACAAGTCGTTCAAATCCGAGGTCGCGAAGCGGCCACCATCCAGCGGAACCAGCGGGCGCAGTTCCGGCGGGATCACGGGGATCACGGTCAGGATCATCCACTCGGGGCGGTTGCCCGACTCGAGGAAGGATTCAACGACTTTCAGACGCTTGATGATCTTCTTAGGTTTCAGTTCCCCAGTCGCTTCGGCCAGATCGGCGCGCAGCTGTTCGGCTTCTGACTCAAGGTCGATCGCAGCCAGCATTTCGCGGATTGCTTCGGCGCCGATATTGGCGGTGAACGCGTCCATGCCATAGGCGTCCTGCGCATCCATGTACTCTTCTTCAGTCAGCATCTGGCCGTATTGCAGGTCAGTCAGACCGGGCTCGATGACAACATAGTTTTCAAAATACAGAACACGTTCCAGATCGCGCAGGGTCATGTCCAGCATCAGGCCGATACGCGACGGCAGCGATTTCAGGAACCAGATATGCGCTACGGGCGCGGCCAGTTCGATGTGGCCCATACGCTCGCGACGAACTTTCTGAAGGGTGACTTCCACACCACATTTTTCGCAGACAACACCGCGATATTTCATGCGTTTATATTTGCCGCAGAGACATTCATAGTCTTTGATCGGACCAAAGATACGCGCACAGAAGAGACCGTCGCGTTCAGGTTTGAACGTACGGTAGTTGATGGTTTCCGGCTTTTTGATCTCACCGTAAGACCACGACAGGATACGCTCGGGCGATGCCAGCGAGACTTTGATCTCGTCGAAGACTTTGGGCGGGGTCAGCGGGTTGAACGGGTTGTTCGTGATTTCCTGGTTCATTTTGATGTCCTCAAATTTGTGCGGAAGGGATAATGGGGTAAGGGCGTTGCGCCCTTACTCGTCCACCTCCGCATCCAGGAGTTCCATGTTCAGGCCGAGGCCGCGGACTTCTTTCACCAGAACGTTGAACGATTCCGGTACGCCCGCTTCAAAGTTATCCTCGCCCTTGACGATCGACTCATAGACCTTTGTCCGGCCAGCAACGTCATCCGACTTCACGGTGAGCATCTCTTGCAGGGTGTAGGCGGCACCGTAAGCTTCCAGAGCCCAGACCTCCATTTCCCCGAAACGCTGACCACCGAACTGCGCTTTACCACCCAGCGGCTGCTGGGTCACAAGCGAGTACGGACCGGTCGACCGAGCGTGAATCTTGTCGTCAACCAGGTGGTGCAGTTTGAGCAGGTACTTGATGCCCACGGTCACCGGACGTGCAAACTGTTCGCCGGTACGACCGTCAAACAGGATCGACTGACCCGATTGCGAGAACCCGGCACGCACCAGCGCATCGTTGACGTCTGCTTCTTTCGCGCCGTCAAAGACCGGCGTTGCGATTGGCACACCACGGGTCACGTTGCCCGCGCTTTCCAGAAGTTGGCCTTCATCCATGCCGCTGATGCCTTCTTCATAAACATCTTCGCCATAGGCGAGTTTCATCGCTTCGCGTACCGGCGTCAGGTCGCCCGAGCGACGGTATTCCTGCAGCGCTTCGTCCACGTTCAGACCCAAACCACGTGCGGCCCAGCCCATATGGGTTTCGAGGATCTGACCGACGTTCATCCGCGAAGGCACACCCAGCGGGTTCAGACAGAAGTCAACCGGCGTACCATCGGCCAGGAACGGCATGTCTTCCATCGGAACAACCTTGGAAATCACACCTTTGTTCCCGTGACGACCGGCCATCTTATCGCCCGGCTGCAGCTTGCGCTTAACGGCGATGAAGACTTTGACCATCTTCATAACACCCGGAGGCAGGTCGTCGCCACGGCGGACTTTTTCGACCTTGTCCTCGAAACGGTGGTCCAGAGCGCGTTTCTGGATCTCGTACTGCTCGTTCAGAGCCTCGACAATCTGAGCGTCCTTCTCGTCTTCGAGGGCCAGTTGCCACCACTGGCCGCGTGTCAGCGTATCCAGCAACTCTTCGGTGATTTCCGAACCGGCTTTGACACCTTTGGGGCCTTTGACAGCGGTCTTGCCAAGGATCAGACCTTTCAGACGGGCATAGATGTTGCGATCCAGGATCGCCAACTCGTCATCACGGTCACGGGCCAGGCGTTCGACCTCTTCTCGTTCGATCTGCAGGGCACGTTCGTCTTTTTCCACACCGTGGCGGTTGAAGACGCGAACCTCGACAACGGTGCCAAAGTCACCCGGTTTCACGCGCAGCGAAGTATCGCGAACGTCAGAAGCTTTCTCACCAAAGATGGCGCGCAGCAGCTTTTCTTCCGGAGTCATCGGCGATTCACCTTTGGGGGTGATTTTACCGACCAGAATGTCGCCCGGCTCAACGTCTGCACCGATATACACGATGCCCGCCTCGTCGAGGTTGCGCAGCGCTTCTTCCCCGACGTTCGGGATGTCGCGGGTGATTTCTTCCGGCCCCAGTTTGGTATCACGTGCAGCAACTTCGAATTCCTCGATGTGGATCGAGGTAAAGACGTCATCACGCGCGATGCGTTCCGAGATCAGGATCGAGTCTTCGTAGTTGTAGCCGTTCCAAGGCATAAACGCGACGACCACGTTTTTACCCAAAGCCAGTTCACCGATATCGGTCGACGGACCATCGGCGATTACCTCACCCTTGGTCACAGTATCGCCCACCTTCACCAGCGGACGCTGGTTGATACAGGTGTTCTGGTTTGAACGCTGGAACTTGCGCATGCGGTAGATATCCACGCCCGCATCCCCCAGTTCGAGATCTTCGGTCGCACGCACAACAATACGCTGGGCATCAACCTGGTCGATGATACCGGCGCGAGTTGCCATGATGGCCGCGCCCGAGTCGCGGGCCACGATTTCTTCGATGCCGGTCCCAACCAGCGGCGCTTCTGCGCGCAGCAGCGGCACGGCCTGACGTTGCATGTTCGAGCCCATGAGAGCGCGGTTGGCGTCGTCGTTTTCGAGGAACGGAATCAGTGAGGCGGCAACAGACACCAACTGTTTCGGCGAAACGTCGATGAGGTCGACATTCTCGCGCGGTGCCAGCGTGTAGTCGCCATTCTGACGGGTCGAAACGAGATCGTTTTCGAACTTGCCTTCCTCATTCAGATTGGCGTTCGCCTGCGCCACGGTGTGGCGCATCTCTTCAGTAGCCGACATGTAGTGCACTTCGTCGGTCACTTTAGCGTCTTTGACGACACGATACGGTGTCTCGATAAAACCGTACTTGTTCACGCGGGCAAACGTCGCCAGCGAGTTGATCAGACCAATATTCGGCCCTTCAGGCGTTTCAATCGGGCACATCCGGCCATAGTGGGTCGGGTGCACGTCGCGGACCTCAAAGCCCGCACGCTCACGGGTCAGACCACCCGGGCCAAGCGCCGAAAGACGGCGTTTGTGGGTGACTTCCGACAGCGGGTTGGTCTGGTCCATGAACTGCGACAGCTGCGACGAGCCGAAGAATTCACGCACCGCAGCCGCGGCAGGCTTCGCGTTGATCAGGTCTTGCGGCATGACGGTGTCGATTTCGACCGACGACATACGTTCCTTGATCGCGCGCTCCATACGCAGCAGGCCAACGCGGTACTGGTTTTCCATCAGTTCGCCAACCGAGCGCACACGACGGTTGCCGAGGTGGTCAATGTCGTCCACGTCGCCTTTGCCGTCACGCAGTTCAACCAGCGCCTTGATGCAGGACACGATGTCTTCCTTGCGCAGGGTGCGCATGGTGTCTTCGGCATCCAGTGCCAGACGCATGTTCATCTTCACCCGACCGACGGCCGACAGGTCGTACCGCTCGGAGTCGAAGAACAGCGTGTCGAACAGGGCCGACGCGGCCTCGACCGTGGGCGGCTCGCCCGGTCGCATGACACGGTAGATATCCATGAGCGCGGTTTCGCGGTTCATGTTCTTGTCCTGCGCCATGGTATTGCGCATGTACGGGCCGACATTGACGTTGTCGATGTCCAGAACCGGGATATCGGTGATGCCGGCCTGCAGCAGATCGTGCAGGCTGCCACCAATCACGTCGCCGTCCTTGTCGTACTCCATCGTCAACTCGTCACCAGCCTCGACATAGATCGCGCCGGTTTCTTCGTTGATGATATCCTTGGCGACGTATTTGCCGACGATGTGATCAAAGGGCACCAGCAGATCGGTGATCTTGCCTTCGTCGATGATCTTCTTGACCGCGCGCGGGGTGACTTTCTTGCCCGCTTCGGCAATCACTTCACCGGTGGCGGCGTCGACGAGATCATAGGTCGGACGGGTGCCGCGCACACGCTCGGGGAAGAACTTGGTGACCCAGCCCTTGTTCTTTTCAAGTTTGTAATCAACGGTGTCATAGTAGGCATCCATGATGCCTTCCTGATCCATACCCAGCGCATAAAGCAATGTCGTGACCGGCAGTTTGCGGCGACGGTCGATACGGGCAAAGACGATATCCTTGGCGTCGAACTCGAAGTCCAGCCACGAGCCGCGGTAGGGAATGATGCGGCAGGCGAACAGCAGTTTGCCCGAGGAATGGGTTTTGCCCTTGTCGTGGTCAAAGAACACGCCCGGCGAGCGGTGCATCTGCGAAACGATCACACGCTCGGTGCCGTTGACAACAAAGGTGCCATTCGGGGTCATCAGGGGCATATCGCCCATGAAAACGTCTTGTTCCTTGATATCCTTGACGGATTTCGCACCAGTGTCTTCGTCGACATCAAACACGATCAGACGCAGCGTCACCTTCAGCGGTGCCGAATAGGTCATGTCGCGCTGCATGCATTCTTCAACGTCGTATTTCGGCTTCTCCAGCTCGTAGCTGACGAATTCCACAACACTGGTTTCGTTGAAATCTTTGATCGGGAAAACCGACTGGAACACGCCTTTGATGCCTTCGCCATCGGTCGGCTGGTCCGCATCACCAGAGCGCAGGAAAAGATCATACGAGGCCTTCTGGACCTCGATCAGGTTGGGCATCTCCAGCACTTCGCGGATTTTGCCATAATATTTACGTAGACGTTTCTGGCCAAGGTAGGTTTGAGCCATGGTCGAAATCACCTTTCTATTCTCATGCGAGTGCGCCTGCCGTCGGGCCCCGGCATCGCCCCCATCCGAGACGACCTAAGATTCGATCAATTCCCGGCCTCCGTCCCAAAGGAAGCCTCCCGATCTTTGAACCTGGTCTTAGGCAGGGCTTTCAGCAAAAGCTCTCTCTGAGACAGGTTCGGCTGGGCACGGGGAATGCCCGTACCCAGCCTAAAATCACCTCCGGGGAAACCCCGGCAGCAATTACTTGACTTCGACCTCGGCGCCAGCTGCTTCCAGCTTGCCTTTGATCTCTTCGGCTTCGTCCTTCGAAACGCCTTCTTTGACAGCCTTGCCGCCGGCTTCGACCAGCTCTTTGGCTTCTTTGAGGCCCAGGCCGGTGATGCCGCGGACTTCTTTGATGACGTTGATTTTCGAGGCGCCGGCCGACTTCAGGATGACGTCGAATTCGGTTTTCTCTTCCTCAGCTGCGCCACCGGCGTCGCCTGCGGGGCCAGCAACCATTACGGCGCCACCAGCAGCCGGCTCGATGCCGTACTCGTCTTTGAGGATGGTTTTCAGTTCTTGTGCTTCCAGCAGGGTCAGACCCACGATGCTTTCTGCGAGTGCTTTCAGATCAGCCATTTTAGACTCTTTCCGTTTCTAAGTATGTGTTCCAACGTCGGGCGTTCACCCACACGCGGTTCTCAAGTTGCTTACGCAGCTTCTGCCTTTTCCTCGATGGTCGACAGAATGCCAGCGATGTTGCTTGCAGGTGCGCCAATTGCGCCAGCGATGTTCGAAGCAGGTGCGCCGAGCATGCCCGCGATGGTAGCAATAAGCTCCTCGCGCGAAGGCATTTTCGACACGGCTTCTACGCCGGCACGGTCCAGAGCGTTCTCGCCCATTGCACCGCCAATGATTTCGAACTTTTTGTTCGTCTTGGCGAAGTCCTCGGCCACTTTGGCGGCTGCCACAGGGTCCTCGGAATAGGTCAGAACGGTCATACCCGAAAGAAGGTCAGCCATGCTTTCGCAGGGCTTGCCCTCAAGGGCGATCTTGGCGAGCCTGTTTTTGGCAACACGTACAGCACCACCCGCTTCACGTGCACGTGCGCGAAGGTCCTGCATGTCGGCAACCGTGAGGCCCGCGTAGTGTGCAACCACTACGACGCCAGAGCTTTCGAAGATTTGGCCGAGCTCTTCGACCAATTTTTCTTTCTGGGCTCTATCCACAGTTTTACTCCAAATTTGGGGATCTCTCCCCGGCTCAGTTTTGGCGGGTTCCCCCACCGTTCGGGTCCATTTTACGGGTCCCGAGGCCAGATCACCCGAAGGTCGAAACCTTACGGAAAGTTCTCGTCTCGTTTCCCATCTCAGGAAGGAATTATGAGGTTTCCCTCACCCTCCGTCTCGGACAGGACGGGGCCAAGTGTAGGCGGCCCCGCCATTCTTCGGGTTGCCCCGAGGAATTCTTGTTACTGCGCTGCAGCGTTGTCGACGTCAATGGTCACGCCCGGGCCCATGGTCGAGCTCAGAGCGATCTTCTTGACATAGGCACCTTTGGCACCTGCCGGCTTGGCTTTGAGAACGGCGTCCATGAAGGCACGCACGTTTTCAACCAGCTTGGCTTCGTCGAACGACACCTTGCCCAGACCTGCGTGCACAACACCGGCCTTTTCGACCTTGAACTGCACTTCGCCGCCCTTGGCTTTGGCAACAGCGTCGGCCACATCCATGGTGACGGTGCCGACTTTGGGGTTCGGCATCAGGTTGCGCGGACCTAGGACTTTACCCAGACGACCGACAACCGGCATCATGTCGGGGGTCGCGATGCAGCGATCGAATTCGATGGTGCCGCCTTGAACGGTTTCCATCAGATCTTCTGCGCCCACGATGTCCGCACCAGCGGCCTGAGCTTCTTCTGCTTTCGGACCACGGGCAAACACGGCGACGCGCACGGTTTTGCCGGTGCCATTGGGCAGACCAACCACGCCACGAACCATCTGGTCTGCGTGACGCGGGTCAACACCCAGCTGAACTGCGATTTCGAGGGTTTCGTCGAACTTGGCCGAGGCGGTGCCTTTGACAAGGGCCACGGCTTCTTCGACGGTCAGGTTTTCTTTTCCTGCGAACGCTTCGCGCGCGGCGGCAGTACGCTTACCAACTTTAGCCATTACTTCACCTCGATGCCCATCGAGCGCGCCGAACCGAGGATGATCTGCATGGCAGCATCGATGTCGTTCGCGTTCAGGTCTTTCATTTTCGCTTCCGCGATCTCTTTCACCTGTTTCGTGGTCACCGAACCAACGGTTTCACGGCCGGGGTTGTTGGCGCCCGATTTCAGCTTGGCAGCTTTCTTCAGGTAGTAAGACGCAGGCGGCGTCTTGATGTCCATGGTGAAGGACTTGTCCTGATAATAGGTGATCACGGTCGGGCACGGCGCACCAGGCTCCATGTCCTGCGTCTTGGCGTTGAACGCCTTGCAGAATTCCATGATGTTGATACCGCGCTGACCCAGAGCCGGACCAACGGGCGGCGACGGGTTTGCTTGACCGGCGGGCACTTGCAGCTTCATCGTGCCGGCGAGTTTCTTGGCCATGTGGCCTCTCCTTCTTTCCAACACCTTCGGGACGCGTCCCTCAGGCTCTCAGTTGTGTGGTCCAGTCCGCGCATCGCGATGCGCTCGCCTCCCACGCTTGCCGCTTCCCAGAACCGGAAAGGCGGCGCTACATCAGGCCTGCTTGGTGACCTGCGTATACTCCAGTTCGACCGGGGTCTCCCGGCCAAAAATCGAAACGGTCACCTTAAGACGTTGATTATCCTCATCAACTTCTTCGACCATCCCGTCGAAATCTTCAAACGGGCCATCGTTGACCTTGACCTTCTCGCCCACTTCGAACGAGATCATCAACTTGGGCGCTTCCTCACCTTCCTGAACGCGGTTCAGAATGCCGTTCACTTCGGCGTCGCGCATGGGCATCGGGCGGCCCTGCGGACCAAGAAAGCCGGTGACGCGGTTGATCGAGTTGATTAGGTGGTAGCCCTGGTCGCTCATCTCCATGTGCACGAGCACATAGCCCGGCATGAAGCGGCGCTCGGTCGTGACCTTCTTGCCACGACGCACCTCGATCACTTCCTCGGTCGGAACGAGGACCTCATCAATTTGATCTTCAAGGCCATTTTCGGCAACCGACGTGCGGATCTGCTCGGCGATCTTCTTCTCGAAGTTCGACAGAACACTTACCGAATACCACCGTTTCGCCATCAGATCGTTCTTCCCGTCACTCAGCGGCCAACAGACCGCATTGCCAATAGTCCTGCCCCAAAGGGCCTCTCCCCAACAAAAAACCGGCGCGCAACACGAATCGCCGCACGCCATTTAAGGAAGTGGGGTGTCATCTACCTCCCACAGCGATTGAATTCAAGGCCTCGCCGTAAAAAAGCTCGTGTCACGCGAAAACCCGCGAACTGCCCGGTTTGTACCGACCCCGCACCCCGGTATATGCGTTTTGTACAAAACTCTTGGCCACGCGCATTCGGCGTGGTCCCGCACCCAGCCAGGCGTTTTGACCAAATGCGTGTTTACAAACTGTATAGAGTGAGGAGGAGCGCCATCCTAGCACTGGCCACAGGCGAGGAGAAACGGCCCGGCCAACCCCGCCCACACTACAAGAGTCGAGAAGGGGGGGCGTAGACCCTTAACCGAAGATGGTCAGGATACCTTGCAGGCCACTTCTGACCAGAAGATCCACAAGGAAGAAGAAGACGGCGGTCAGCGCGGCCATGATGAACACCATGACGGTGGTCAAAAGAACTTCGCGGCGGGTCGGCCAGACGACCTTGGAGACCTCGGCACGGACCTGCTGGATAAAGGTAAGCGGATTGGTTTTGGCCATGATGCTTCTTCTTAGACTGGATCAGAGGCTCACATACGCGGCACGCCGACGAATTTCAAGGGCTGTTTGCCCCATTGCCAGGGCACCGGGGATTTCCCCCCGATGCCCCTGCCCGCGCGCAGCCGTCTGGGGATGCGGCCTCGCTCAGAACACCCAAAGCGCCACACCTACAAGCATCAAAAGCGCTGCGCCACGGGCATAAAGGTCGACCTGCCAGACAAGACACCCTTGCGTGTGTCGATCTGAAGCCTCATGCATCTTGCGCACCCAATCGGTCGGCACCTTATGACCGTCATCCGGTTTCTTCTCGGAGAAATGCAAAAGAGGTTTCAGCGCCGGTGCGCCGGACACAACGCACTCGCGCTGTTCGGGGGGCGTTTGCCCCTCGGTTTCTGCGGCAGCGTCAACAGCGCGCGTTGCGATCGTCGGGCCGCTTTGCGAAAGGCCCTCATGCGGCTCTGATGCGGGCGGATCCGCAGGCTGTGCGGTCTCGTCCACAAGGTCGCGAATGACAGATAGTGTGTCCTCGTTAAACGCTTCACCCGGTTCGATGATCTCTTCGCCGTATTGGCGCGCAGGCTGACCATCGGACCGGTACAGTCCGTGTTTCCTGGTCATGGCAACGACTTCCCATGTCTCGGGCGCACGCAGATTTCAGCGTGATTTTGCATACGCCTGTTTCCCCCAACGAGACCGGGTTCATTGGCAGCGCACCCAATCTCGGCACATCCATGGATGTATCAAGGCAATTTGAAGGACAATTGGGGCCATTTCAGGGTCATATTCGGGCAAGAATGTGGCCAGACGACAGAATCATACCCCCGCGTGACGCGGCAAGTTGAAGTGTTTTGTTCATGTAGAGAAAATGGCAGGGGCAGCAGGGTTCGAACCCGCGACCTACGGTTTTGGAGACCGTCGCTCTACCAGCTGAGCTATACCCCTAAGGCCGAGCCTGTTCCTATGCCAGCACGAAACGGGACTCAAGAGGAAAATCTCTTCCAACTGCGGTTTTCCACAAGGTTGTGCGGCGATGCCGGACGCAGTACACCGCTTGGCACCGGGGGCGCCCCTGCCCCTTTATGGAAAGAACCACGAACCGTGAGCCTCAGAAAGAAACTCGCCGACAGTGAACGGTTGCAATCCTGGGTCGTCAGCCTTCTGGAACGTCGCGTGCGCAAGGCCTGGCGCAGTTCGAGATGGCAGCGGATCGGATTTGAGCCGATGGAAGACTCGCTGCGCGCGGGGGAACCGGTGATCGTGGTGCTATGGCACCAGCGCCTGATGATGTCGCCTTACCTCTTTCCAACCGAGTTGGGCCCGATTTTCACCCTGACCTCGGCGGCGCGGGCGGGGCGGCTGGCAGGGCAGTTCCAGACGCGGTTCGGCATGGAAACCATCTCCATGAATTCGCGCGAACGCCACGTGACCATGTCGCGGCAGATCCTGCGCAAGATCAAGGAAGGCTATTCGATCGGCATTGCCGCAGACGGGCCACGCGGCCCTGCGCGGGTCTGTTCGACCGTGCCCCTCGTCTGGGCGCGGTCGGCCCAGAAACGCGTGTTCGTGGTGACCTTCAGCGCGGACAATGTGCGCGCCTTGCCGACATGGGACGAAATGTGGGTGCCGCGGCCACGCGCCAAGGGCGTGCTGCTTTGCGAGGAATGGACAACGCCGGTACCCCGCAAGATGGACGCGGCACAGGAAGAGGCCCTGCGCCTTGACCTTGAGAACAGCCTCAACGCCCTGAGCGACCGCGCCGATAAAATGGTGCGGAGCTAACCACCCAAAAACTGCGGCTTCGCCGGGGTCTCGCGTTACAGTTCAAAACAGCCCAAACAAAAAGGCCGCCCGAGGGCGGCCTTTTCTATCATTCGACTGGTGTCGACTTACGCGACGATCTTCGACACATCCTTGTAGGTGCGTCTCGGGATCATCGATTACTCGACGATCTTCGACACATCCTTGTGGGTGCGTCTCGGGATCGTCGATTACTCGACGATCTTCGACACAACGCCCGAACCAACGGTGCGGCCGCCTTCGCGGATCGCAAAGCGCAGGCCCTGCTCCATCGCGATCGGC
>NZ_JBBPEU010000020.1:0-20305 GCF_040225985.1 Shimia fortis | reverse complement strand
GGCACGGCGACCGCCTCGCAGTTCCAGATCAACACCACCCACACCTCCAGCCCCGATGGCGAACGCTCGGGCGATGACAACATCGAAGAAGCCTTTATCATCTATCGTCCCACGGGACAGATCATGTGGGCGCTGGTTGACGGTGCAGGTCAGGACAGCATCAACCTGATGATCGCCGGACAGGTCTATGACCTGATGGCGTGAGCCAAAACGACAAAGTATGAATGCCAAGAGCGCCCCCCGCCCAATGTTGCGGGGGGCGCTTTTTTGTTGACGTAGGGGGAGGCACCAATAAACTTTTTGCAATTGAAGACAGCGATTGTAGGAGAGGACCATTGGCCACAGGATTGGGGGGCGCCGTATTTTTCGGCCCGGAAGGCACAGCACAACTCGGGCGCATGGTGCGTGCGATCGGGGATGTGAATAACGACGGGATCGCGGATTTCGGCGTCTCGACATTGGGGGCCGGCAATGGCTATGGAAACCCCGCTGACAATGCCGATCAGGTGGGTATCACCTATGTAGTTTACGGGCGTGAAGGGGATTATGCAGCCAGCTATGATTTCTCGTTCGGCACCGGCTTACAGCCAGACGGAAACCTCTATTCCGTGTTCCAGGGCGATCAGGCTAACGGATGGCTGGGCGAGGCGCTGGGTCCGGCAGGGGATATCAACGGCGACGGCATCGACGATCTTATCGTAGGTTCGGACCGCTATAACAGCAGTGATGGCGGAGCTTTCGTGATTTACGGACAGGATGGCGGGCTTGCCCCGATTCTGGAACCCTCTGATCTCAATGGCACAAACGGTGCGTCCATCACCGTAGCCAGCGGATCGACCGTGCAGTTCGGCATCGTACTGGACGGGTTGGGCGACGTGAACGGGGACGGGTTCGACGATCTCTACCTCAGCAGTCAAAATGACAACCAGACCTATCTTCTGTTCGGCAACGGCAACCCACTGCCGGCGACGGTGGACCTTACGACAGACCTGCCCGGGCGGGTACATGTGTTTACCGAGACCTCGACCCGTGGCGAAGGCATCGGCGACATCAACGGCGACGGGCTGGGCGATTTCATGATCCGCAATCGCAGCGGCGATGGATCCACGGTGATCTTTGGTGATGCCTCGCTGACCGGCGGCACGACCGACCTGTCCACGGCTGTCTTTGATGGTACAAACGGGTTTGTCGCGAATTTCGGTGGCCTCTGGCGCGCGAACGAGGCGGGCGACGTCAACGGAGACGGTGTCGGGGATTTCGTGGTGCTGGGGCACAGCAACGGCTACCTGATTTTTGGCAGCACAACGGGCTTTCCCGCGACGCTTGATCCGGCCACTTTGAACGGCGTCAACGGGGTGACGATGTCGGGCGGTGTCGGCTTCAATATCGGCGGCACGGGCGACGTGAATGGCGACGGGATTGACGATTTCCTTCTGGCAAACCGCAACGTCGATACAGGGCGCGGCGCGACCTACGTGGTGTTCGGACAAAGCACACCATTTGACGCCTCGCTTGACCTGACCACGCTGGACGGCACCAACGGATATCGCCTGCCAGGTACTGCAGACTTCGACAATATGGGCGGCGGGGCGATTGCGGATGTGAACAATGACGGTTTTGCCGACATCGTCACCGCAGCCCAGAGGTTCGATATGCCCTCGGGCGGGTCAATCCCGATCTGGGATGTAGGGGCGGCTTTTGTGGTCTATGGCGGGGCAGGGCGGCTGGCCGCGTTGGATGCAGAGGACGGCGCGCAGGATGGCGAGATCGACCTGACCCTGATCGGCGAAACCCTGACTTTCGACGACTCCAACGGGGCCATCGTCGGCACGGCGGGGAATGATACGCTGACCGGTACAGAAGGCGACGACACGCTGAAGGGGTTGGACGGGGACGATGTCTTGTTCGGGTTGGCTGGAAATGACGACATTCAGGGCGGCGCCGGTAATGACACGATTTCCGGCACGGCCGGGGCCGACCGGATCGACGGTGGAGATGGGCGTGACATGGTGTTCCTTGATCTGACCGGTACCGCTGCGAATGCTTATTCGATGGCGGTGGATCTTGCCAGAGGCGCACATATCATCGAGTTTCATTCGGATACAGACAGCGACGTTTTGCTAAATATCGAAGATTATCTGCTGATCGGGGATATCAGCATGACTCTCGCCGGAAGTGACGTGGACAATACGCTTACCACTGGCAGTGGCGATGACAATCTGCGTGGCCGCGGAGGTGATGACCTTCTGTCTGGTGGGGATGGCAGCGACATCTTGGCCGGTGAAGAGGGCAATGACACACTGATTGGCGGCAACACCGAGAATGACCTGCGCGACGTGGTCTATGGCGGCAACGGCAATGACAGTATCGATGGCGGCTATGGCAACGACGAGCTGCGCGGCGATGCAGGCAACGACACGATCGAGGGCGGGTTCGGCGCGGATACCGTGATTGGTGGCGCCGGGGCCGACATCCTGAGCGGCAGTGCATGGTCGGATGTCATTTTCGGCGGGGACGGCGACGATTTCGTCAACGGCGGCTGGGGTCATGACCGCGTGAACGGTGGCGCGGGTGCGGACCGGTTCTTCCATATCGGCATCCGTGACCATGGTTCGGACTGGATTCAGGACTATGACGCTGCCGAGGGCGATGTGCTTGTCTTTGGGATCGGCAGTGCGACCAGAGACCAGTTCCAGATCAACACCACCCACACTTCCAGCCCGGATGGCGAACGGTCAGGGGATGACAGTACCGAAGAGGCTTTCATCATCTATCGCCCCACGGGCCAGATCATGTGGGCACTTGTGGATGGCGCGGGTCAGGACAGCATCAACCTGATGATTGCCGGGCAGGTGTATGATTTGATGGCCTGATTCCCGATCTTTGGTTTAACAGAAAACGGCCCCGCCTGACGGGGCCGTTCGTTTTTCTTAAGATGCCGCTTAGGCCAGCAGGTCGAATGTTTCGCCAGTGGCCGCGATAGTAAGGTCCAGCTGGGTCAGGTCGGCGCCATCGACAAGCGCGAACAGGATCTGGCCGGTCGCCACATGGGTGACGAAGGCTTCTTCGGTGCCCGCGTCCCCTGCGCCGGTGACGCTCGCGCTCTGCACGACAAAGTCATCCGCGCCGCTGGCCGTGCCGCCGAAGATCAGGCGATCCACTTCTGCAAAATCGGCAATCCAGTCACTGCCATGACCGGCCTGGCCTGCGTGAAAAAACCGGTCGGCCCCGTCTCCGCCATGCATTTGGTCGTTGCCGAACCCGCCATTCAGGAAATCGGCCCCGGCATTGCCGTGCAGAATGTCGCTGCCTGCCCCGCCCGAGACGATATCGTCGCCGGTCTGGCCAGCCAGCGTATCTGCGCCTACGCCTCCGGACAATTGGTCGTTGCCGTCCATGCCGAAGATCAGATCGTTGCCCGCCCCGCCGGTTGCGGTGTCGTTGCCCGCGCCTGCAAAGATCAGGTCGAACAGGTCCGCATCCGAGGTGCCACCGACCAGAAGGTCGTCGCCGTCGCCGCCGTTCAGCGTGTCGCGCCCGTCAGCCCCGTTCAACTGATCGTTGAGATCGGTGCCAACAAGACGGTCGTCGCCGTCGGTGCCGATGCTTTCAAGCGCGGTCTCGACGTCGAAGATGGCCGTATTGCCGTCGCCTTCGTAGGCCACGAGGATCTGGGCCTGCCCCGAGGTGCTTTGCTCTGCCGGGATGAAGGCAATGGTTTCGGGGCTGATGTTGCCCTGAAGTTCACCTTCGATATAGGTGACATAGGTCGGCTCGGCCGGGTTGGACACGTCCATGACAACCACGCCATTGTCGCGTTCAAGACCCACAAACAGGAGGGTGCGCTCTCCAACCTGGCCCACGGCCACCGCTTCGGGTTCCACGCCCTTGTTGTCCGAGCGTCCGTCGAAATCACCGCCCGAGTGGTTGAACAACTCGGGGCGGATCTGCGCAACCAGTTCCGAGAACAGCGCGCCGCTTTCATAGACGATGCTGCCGTCCGCGCCGTAGATGGTGAAACTGCGCCCGCCATAGGCATAGAGCGCGTCATAGTCGTCATCGCCGTCGGTGTCGCCGAAATCGGTACGCACGTTCAGGCGGCCCAGAACTTCGTCGGATTGCAGGGTTTCAGCATCCGGGAAGGCTGTAGGGTCAAGATCAAGATCGTCGATGCGCGATTCCGTGTCATCACGGGCATCGCCTTCGTTCGCGGTCACGAAATATATGGCCCCGTCCACCTCGAACGATGCGATGGCGTCGGGCTGACGCATCCCGAAGAGGTTGCCAAAATTTGCAAGGTTGATCTCGCCGTCACGATCTGATGCGTCGATCTCGTTGCCAGCAAGGCTGTGGTCGATCAGGCCGAGACCCATGATGTCGGTCACGGTGTTGGTGGTCAGATCGACGATTGCAACCGCGTTGGCCTCTTGCAGAGTGACCCAGGCGGTGCTGCCATCGGGCGAGACAGCGATGTATTCCGGCTCGAGATCCCGACTGGCGGCATTGCCGGGTTCGATCAATACACCACGGGCGCGCAAGGCATCTTCTTGCCCGTCGAAAGCGGTGAAGTCGAGGATCGTGACCTGAGCGTTGTCGACACCGTTCGAGATGTCGATGATCGACACGGTGCCGCGCGGGTCACCATTGTCAGTCGGCTCACCTTCTCCGGCTACGAGGATGCTGTTCCCGTCAGGTGTAAAGGTCAACATGTCGGGCAAGTTGCCCACTTCGACGGTGCCAAGGCTGTCGCCGTTCTCATTGAACAACGCCACGATGCCGTTCGAGGGCGCGATATTGTTGATCGGGTTGGCGACCTCCAGAGCTTCGGTCGACAGGAAGCCCAGTTGGCCCCCTTCACGCAGCTCGTCATCGTTGATCACATGGCCCTCGACCCAGCGGTCTTGATCGTCAATCCCGTGCGCCTGTACGTCGTAGATGAACAGCGTCCCCGGGGCGCGCCCGAACAGGCTCGACACGTCCAGGATGCCCGAGCTTTCCCAATCGCCTACGTCGTTGCCGCCATTGGCCTGGTTCTCTTCGATCTGGCCTTCGGGCACTGCGAACTGGTCGATATTGGCGATACGGGTCGCCCCTGATGTGCCCGCGTTGAAATCCAGTTCGAGGCGCACAATGCCGCTTTCGTTGGGGTTCACGGCACCATTACCATAAAGATCGCCATTCGCGCGGTCTTCCTGGATGTAGATCGCGCCATCGTCCCCCCATTCGAGGTTGTCGGGGCTGCGCAGGGTCTGTGCCGGATCGCTGTCGCCGTCATATAGGACGTTCATCGTCGCGGTTGGAGCGTCGATATTGGAGAAGTCGAACTGGAAGCCGTAGATGTCACCTGCCGCGTCCGCCCCGCCAAAGTCATTCTGGCGTCCTGTCGAGGCCAGGACCGCCATGGTGCCATCGGCCGGGTTGGTGGCCACGTCTTCGGGGCGTGAAGCTTGGAAGGCGTTCAGCTGTTCGGCCTGTGTCCAGAGGTTGCGCTGGGTCGGGTATCCGAACGCGTCATAGTCGCTCGCGCCGTCCTGCGAGGCCATGCCCATGTTCGGGGTGTTGTCCACAGCCACCCATTCGATATTGCCAAGATCGGTGATCTGTCCGAAATCGGCATGCTCGATCATCGACGGATCTGTGACAGTCTCTCCGCCGCTATCGCGCAGGACCGCAACGTACAGCTGGCCACCGGTCAGGCCATTCTGCGCCAGAATGTTGTCGCTGTCCGCGTCTTTTTCACCGACATAGAGGTAGATCGGCGCCCCTTCTTTTTCGCCGTCGCCATCCGCGTCGAAAGGTGATGTGTCATCTGCCAGAAGGAAGGCAACATGGGTCGTGGTGCCCGTGTCGATCTCGGTCACGTTTTCCCAAGCACCGCGACCAAAGGCGGGTACTGCCCAAAGATCTCCGGTGTCTACGTCCAGAACCCACTGGCCACCGCCAACACCGGAATAGTTGCCACCGGTTTCCTCGCCAGTGAAGAACAGTGTATCAACAAGGCCGTTGCCCGTGCCGAACTGTTCGGCTTCGACCATCTGCGCCGAGCAAAGACGGGTGAGCCCATTGCCACCATCAATCGCGAAATCATCGGCCGAAGTGGCGCGTTCGCCCGCCGCGTTGTAGATCGCTTGGATTGCCTGTCCGCCATCGACGATCGACAGCGTATTCTTGTCGATGTCGAAATATGAGACCCGCGCGCCATTAAGCGTCATGCCGTCAACTTCGAACTCGGAGCCGTCATTGCCAGTCAGTTCGTGGTTGACATAAATCCGGACCAGACTGTCATCGGTCGGATGGGCGATGGCCCCGATACCGTCCATGATCCCGACAGGGGTATAGCCGTTTTCAAGCTGCCCGCCGATGGTCAGGATCGGCGCTGTGTGCCAGCCCTCTTCAGCGACCATCATGTTGACCTGTTGCGCCGATTCGGCGTCATCGATGGCAATGGCTGCTGCGACGATGCCATTGGTTGCGGTGACCGACTGAACCCCGTCATAGCCGTTGATCCCGCTCAGGTCGAGCGAGCGCACCAGAGTCTGGGTTGCGATGTCGAATACGTCAATACGGTCCTGCGCGCCGTTGGTGACATAGGCCAGGCCGTTGTCAGTGCTGACCACTTCGGATCCGCCGGTGAAAAGCTCGGTTTCGCCACTTTGCAACTGACCGACAGGGGTAATGCCAACAGTGGCATCAGGTGTGAAGGGGGATGTCATGGAAATTCGTGCCTCCGAAAATTGGACGAGGCACGAGCTAGCAACCGTGTGTATCAGTCAGGTTGCGGAGCGGTGTCGGATTTGTAACGGGGCGCTGACAGGTTTTTGTAATGGCTGTTTCAGCCGTCAGAGGTGCCGCGTGGAAACATGATCTTGCTGACAAATGTCATGACCGGTTCACCTTTATCGTTGAAGGTTGTGGTCCGGTTTACGACAAACCCGATGGGTTTGCTTTTCGACGGGATCAGATCCAGAACCTCCATCTCGACCGACAGGACATCGCCGGGGAAGACCGGTTTCAGCCATCGCAATTCATCCAGCCCCGGCGACCCAAGGCCGCCCCCGCGGTCGTCCATATGTTCGACCATCATGGCCATTGTCATCGCGCAGGTGTGCCATCCGCTCGCGCAGAGCCCGCCGAACAACGAATGTTTCGCGGCCTCTTCATCAAGGTGAAAGAACTGCGCATCGTATTTCGAGGCAAATTCGATAATCTCTTCCTTAGTCACCTCGTAGGCGCCGAATTTCTGGACCTGTCCGATTTCAAAGCTTTCGAACGGGATAAAGTCGGAGGGGTCGGGGGGTGCCTGCATGGCCTGTCCTTTGTGGTCGCAGAGGGTTTCAGGTTGGCGTGCGCGCGACAGGGCGGCAATGGGAAAGGCAAATAACCTTGCGTTACGGCGCGAGCACCGGGGCGCGGGTGGTCCGGTCATTTCCGGTATTTACAGACCCTGCGCAAGACGCAAGAAAGGACGCGCGGGAGTTTGAGCGAGAGGCCGCAATGACCGGCGATATTTCATCCAGCCTTTGGCACCACAGCTGTGCGGAAACGGTGTCGACCCCGGCCTTGGCCGATGCGGTGGACTGTGATCTCGCCGTTATCGGCGGGGGGTATACCGGCCTGTCAGCCGCCCTGCACGGGGCCGAGGCCGGGGCCTCGGTCTGCCTGATCGAGGCCGACAGTTTTGGCAGCGGTGGATCCGGGCGCAATGTCGGGCTTGCCAATGCGGGGTTGTGGCTGCCGCCAGAGGAAATCAACGACCATCTGGGTGATGCCGCCGGCCAGCGCCTTTCGGGGTTGCTGGCGCGGGGGCCAGACTTGGTGTTTTCCCTGATCGCGCGGCACAAGATTGCCTGTGAACCCGTGCAGAACGGCACGCTGCATTGTGCCCACGCCCCATCAGGCATGAAAGACCTTGAAAACCGCCACGCTCAGTTGCGGGCCATCGGGGCGCCGGTGTCGCTGCTCGGGCGTGAAGAGGCCGTGGCGCGGGTTGGGTCAGAGCGCGTTTACGGCGCGCTGTTCGATCCGCGCGCCGGCACCATCCAGCCGCTGGCCTATGCCAAGGGTCTGGCGCGCGCGGCACTGGCGGCCGGGGCGCATCTTTATGAAAAAACCCCAGCAAACGGAATTGCGCGCGATGGGAACCGATGGCTTGTCACCACCCCGCAAGGCCGGATCATGGCGCGCCGCCTGCTGGTGGCGACCGGCGGCTATGCGCGCGCCATGGACGGGCTTGCCACGCCCGAGATCGTGCCGGTGCACTACTTTCAGGCCGCGACCGATCCTATGGACCCGGCAGCGCAGGCGTGCATTTTGCCGGGCCGCGAAGGGTGCTGGGACACCGCTCTGGTGATGTCGTCCTGGCGTCTGGATCAGGCCGGGCGACTAATTATAGGTGCCATGGGGCAATTGGGCCATATAGGCAGCTTTGCCCATGAAACATGGTTGCGGCGCAAGGTGACGCGCATGTTCCCCGCGCTTGCAGAGGTGCCGTTGCGCCAGACATGGCATGGCCGGATCGCGATGACGACCGAACACTTGCCCAAAGTCCTTTGCCCCGATCCGTCGCTGATGGTCTGTTTCGGGTATTCGGGGCGGGGAATCTCTCCTGGTACCCTGTTTGGCAAGCACATTGCCGAAGCGCTGTTGAACGATACCCCCGACGCCCTGCCAGTGCCGCCGGTGAAGGTGCATCGCCTGCCTTTTGCTGGGCTGCGGGGGGCCTATTACGAAACCGGCGCCACCCTGACGCATCTGGTCAAGGATCGTTTCTGACGGGCGTTTGACCCTTTCACTTCCTAGCGCTGAAAGGTGACGTCGCCGTCACAGATGGTGACCACCGTTCGGGCCTTGGCCAGAGTTTCGGTAGGCGCTTCAAACAGGTTGCGGTCCATGACGGCGATATCTGCAAGATATCCTGCTTTCAGAACGCCTTTGTGGTGTTCGCTGAATTCGATCCACGCATTGTCGCGGGTGTAGGCCGCCAGCGCGTCGATGAGGTCGATCCTGTTGTCGACCCAAGGTGCGGGCAGATCGGTGCCATGCACGGCCCCCGCGATCGAAGGCATCACGTCCACGGGCACCACCGGCCAGTCGGTCGAAAACACCATACGGGCCCCGCTGTCGCGCAGGGCGCGCCACGCAAAGGCGCGGGTGATCTGGGCGGCGCTCAGGACATCGCCGGGTGGGTAGGGAGGAAACAGCCCCCCCAGCGGAGAATGCAGCGGCTGCACCGAGGCCACCGCCCCGAGCGCCAGTACGCGGGGCAGGTCGGCGGGGTCGATCACTTCGATATGTTCGACGCGGTGACGGCTGTCGCGTGCGCCATTGGTGCGCTGGGCCGCCTCGTACCCATCCAGCACCCGACGCACGGCGGCATCGCCAATGGCGTGTACGCTTATCTGCAAGCCCATCGCATCGGCGCGGATACAAGCCTCGTTGAACTGTTCGGCGGTGAACACCGCGTCGCCGACCGTATCGGGTCGGCCCGGATAAGGGGCGAGCATGAAGGCGGTATAGCTGTCCAGAACCCCGTCCATGAACATCTTGACCCGACCCGAATAAACCTTGTCGCTGTTGAAGCGATGGCGCATCTCGTCGGCTTCCTGCAACCTGTCGAGCGGATCATAGTTCTTGAGGTGCATTGGCACCTGAACGCGGACGGGCAGGCGACCTTCCTGTTCCAACTCGCTCAGCAATTCCAACTGGTAGAAATTGCCGTCCATATTGTGCAGGCCGGTGATCCCGTGGCTGGCGCAATGGCGCAGCCCCTTCAGGATGACCTCTTTGTCATGGGCGCGTTCGGCTGCGGTGGCCGCGGGGTCGGGCTCGGTGCCGGTGACATAACCCAAGAGATCCCGCCCCCCCAGTGCTGACAGGCGCAGCACCGGCCCGAATGCCCCGGTCTCGTTCAACTGACCCGCGGCAGTGCCGTCTTTGGCCATCAGGATTTCGCTGCCCTCGGGCGTGGGGGCACCGTGCAGAATGCCGGCCTGTTCCAGCGCGGCGGTATTGGCAAAGACTGTGTGATGGTCGGGCGTCATCAGGGCGAGCGGTCGGTCCGGCAAGACGTCATCGAGATCGTGGCGGGTGGCGCTGATCCCCGGCGCGACGATGTCATAATCGGCCCCGACCCCCATGATCAGCGGATCTTCGGGGCGGTTCGCCGCGTAGGCCCTCACAGCCTCGCGCAGCTGGTCCAGCCCTTGCAGCCCCGTCAGGTCAAGCATGTCCAACTCGGCAGCGCCCGCAAAAAGGTGCACATGGCTGTCTATGAACCCGGGCAGAACTGTCGCCCCGCCCGCGTCTATGATCCGGGTGGCGGGGCCTGCCAAGGCGCGAATGTCGGTATCATTGCCGACGGCGGCGATGTGACGGCCCGAGATTGCAATGGCGGTTGCGGTCGGTTGTGCCGGATCGAATGTGCACAGGGCACCGTTCAGGATTACGAGGTCGGGGGCTTGGGGCATGGGGTCTTTCGTCGGACAGGGGGCGGACCCTGTCATCTGATCCGGTTTTCCGCCGGATTTCCAGAGGCGAACTGAAGGGCACGGAATTTGGTCGTCGGACATTCGACATGGTCTTGATTTTCCGGACAGAACCGTCAGACATGAGGGGCTGTCAACTGTCGCATCCGGCAGATACGGGCCAAAGGGACGATCAGGGAGAATGGGATGGATCGCGCGGATATTGTCGATCAGGCGTTTCGCAAACGGGTGGTGTCAGGGGAATTCCCGCCCGGACGCAGCCCCTCCGGCCCGCTGGACGCGGCGCAGGCTGTGGCAGTCTTTCGCGCCCAGTGCCTGAGTCGAAACCTTGACCGGCGGTCGCGCAAGATGCAGGCCGAAGGGCAGGGCTATTACACCATTGGGTCGTCTGGCCATGAAGGTATGGCAGCCGTGGCGGCCGCGTTGCGGCCCGATGATATGGCGTTTCTGCATTACCGTGACGGGGCGTTCCAGTGCATGCGCTCGGCGCAGGTGCCCGGCACCACTCCAGTCTGGGACATGCTCTTGTCCTTTGCGACCTCGCGCGAAGATCCGATTTCCGGCGGGCGGCACAAGGTGCTGGGGTCAAAGGCACTGAACATTCCGCCGCAGACTTCGACCATTGCCAGCCACCTGCCCAAAGCTGTTGGCGCGGCCTATTCCATCGGTCTGGCTCGCCGGCATCCGCCGGAACACCGCACGCTGGCCGAAGACGGGCTGGTCATGTGTTCTTTTGGGGATGCATCCTCGAACCATTCCACCGCGCAAGGGGCGATCAACACGGCGTGCTGGACCGCGTATCAATCGGTACCGCTGCCCCTGTTGTTCGTGTGCGAAGACAACGGTATTGGCATTTCAACCCGCACCCCCGAGGGCTGGGTCGCGGCCAATTTCCAAAACAAGCCGGGCCTGAAGTATTTCCGCGCGGACGGGCTTGATCTTTATGACACTTACAAGGTCGCGTCCGAAGCCGCCGACTATGTCCGCACACGGCGCAAGCCCGCCTTCCTGCACCTCGGATTGGTCCGGCTTTACGGTCATGCGGGGTCGGACCTTCAACAGGCCTATTTGCCCAAGGACGTGTTCGAAGGGTGGGAGGCGGATGATCCGCTGTTGCACTCGGCGCGCCTGTTGATCGAAGCCGGGGTGATGGATGCGGACGAGGTGCTCGACACCTATCAAGAGATCGAAGATCAATGCACCCGCGTCGCCGCCGAGGTCGTCACGCGCCCCCGTCTTGAAACCGCGGAGCAGGTGATGGCCTCGCTGATCCCGCCCGGGCGCGCCTGTGCACCAACCAACGGCCCGACGCCCGAGACCCGCGCCCAAGCCTTTGGCAGTGATCTCAAACAGATCGAGACCCCGCAACCCATGTCGCGCCTGTTGAACTGGGCGCTGACCGACCTGATGCTGGAACACTCCGAAATCGTCATGATGGGCGAGGATATCGGTCGCAAGGGCGGAGTGTATGGCGTCACGCAAAAGCTGGCGGAACGGTTCGGAACAGATCGGATGATCGACACCCTTCTGGATGAACAATCCATTCTGGGGCTGGCCATCGGCATGGCGCATAACGGGTTTGTGCCCTTGCCCGAAATCCAGTTTCTCGCCTATTTGCACAATGCCGAAGATCAGCTGCGCGGCGAGGCGGCAACCCTGCCGTTTTTCTCGAACGGGCAGTTTGCCAACCCGATGGTGGTGCGGATTGCCGGGCTTGGCTATCAAAAGGGGTTCGGGGGGCATTTCCACAATGACAATTCCCTGGCCGTGCTGCGTGATATTCCGGGCATGATCATTGCCTGTCCCTCTCGAGGCGACGATGCCGTGATGATGATGCGCGAATGTGTGCGTCTGGCCCGCGAAGAACAACGCGTGGTGGTCATGGTTGAACCGATCGCGCTTTATCCGATGCGGGATCTCTTGTCCGAGAAAGACGGCGGCTGGATGACGAGCTATCCCGCACCGGGGCAGCGCCACGCGCTGGGCTCGGTCGGGGTCGAGGGCGACGGGCCGCTGGCCATCCTGACCTATGGAAACGGTCGTTACCTGTCGACGCAGGCGGCAGCAGACCTGCGGCAAGACGGGATCGAGACCCGCATCATCGACATGCGATGGTTGGCCCCCTTGCCCGAGGCCGGTATTCTGGACGCGCTGGAAGGGGCCGAAAAGGTTCTGATCGTGGATGAATGCCGCATCACCGGTAGCCAATCAGAGGCGCTGATGGCCCTGTTGCATGAAAAGACGACCTTGCCTCATGCCCGGATTGCCGCCGAGGACAGCTTTATCGCGACAGGGCCTGCCTATGCCGCGACCATGCCGTCCCGCGCCAGCATTGCCCATGCGGCGCGGACCCTTTGGTGCGCACCATGAGACAAACCGCCGTCGTCGTGGCTCCGGGGCGGGGCACGTATAACCGCGAAGAGTTGGGGTATCTTGGCCGTTACCACAAGGAAAAGACCGCGTTATTCGAAGGCTTTGAGGCCATCCGGGCTGAGGCGGGGCAAGAGGGCCTGCTGGGGCTGGATGCTGCCGACCGGTACGCTGCACGTCACCAGCGCGGGGACAATGCTTCGGGCCTGATTTTTGCCTGCGCCTATGCGGATTTCCTGTCGATTGACCGAGACCGGTTCGACATTCTGGGCGTGACCGGAAATTCGATGGGGTGGTACACGGCGCTGGCCTGCGCCGGGGCGGTCTCCGCGCCAGACGGGTTTCGCATCGCCAATACCATGGGCGCGCTGATGCAAGCGCAAGGGGTGGGCGGGCAGTTGGTCTATCCGTTCTTTGATGAGGATTGGCGTCCCATTCCCGGTGTGCGTGCCGCGATCCTGGCTAAGGTGGGCGACATCCAGACACGCCGCGATCACACGCTGGACCTGTCGATTGATCTGGGCGGGATGCTAGTGCTGGCTGGAAACGAAGCGGGCCTGTCGGCTTTTGAAGCCGAGATGCCCCGCCGCGAGGGTCGCTATCCACTGCGCCTGCCGGGCCATGCCGCGTTCCATACGGGGTTGCAGGCGCCGGTGGCGGCGGAAGGGCAGGCGCGGCTTGCGGCGTCTTTGTTCGGGGCACCACAGCTGCCGCTGATTGACGGGCGCGGGGCGTTCTGGTCGGGCCGTGTATCCCAGCCAGAGGTCTTGCGGGGCTATACGCTCGGCACGCAGGTTACCTCGATGTATGATTTTGCTGCGGCCATCCGCGTGACCGCGCGCGATCTCATGCCGGATGTGTTCATCGTGCTGGGGCCGGGCAACACGCTGGGCGCGTCGGTGGCGAAAAGCCTGATTGAGGCAGGGTGGCGAGGCCTGCGCGACAAGGCGGATTTCAAGGACCGTCAGCGCCGCGCGCCCGTTGTTCTGTCAATGGGGCTGTCCGCGCAACGGGAAGACGTCACGGGGCCATAGAAAAAGGCCGCCTGCATTGGACAGGCGGCCTGAGTTTGGTTCCTGAACCTGGAATCATGCCATCAGGTCATACACGGTGCTGCCGATCTGGAGGTTGATGGCGCTCTGGCCTGCGCCATCCACCAGCGCCCACATGATCTGGCCGGTTGGACGATAGATCACAAACGCCTCTTCGATGGCGTCATCGCCCGACCGTTCTCCGGCCGCTGTCGCGGTATGGGTATAGTTGATCTGGAACTGATCGCTGCGGGCCGTGCCGATGCCGAAATGCAGGACATCCCCTTCGGCGGCATTGTAATCCTGGATCCAGTCCGAGCCGTGGTCGCGGATGCCGATATGGAAGAACCGGTCGGCACCAGTGCCGCCATTCACACGGTCGTGGCCCCAGCCACCGTTGACGAAATCATCGCCATCGGCCCCGAAGATCACATCGGACCACGCGCTTCCGGTCAGAAGGTCGTCGCCCGCCCCGCCGATCACCGTATCCGCGCCAAACCCGCCTGCGATGGTGTCGTTGCCGCCATCTCCGCGCAGTTCGTCATTGCCGTACCCGCCTTCGATGCTGTCGTTTCCGGCGCCGCCATAGACCAGATCACGCAGGTCAATCTCTGACGTCCCGCCAAAGATGATGTCATCGCCTTCGCCGCCGACCACGGTGTCGGTGCCGTTGCCGCCATCGAGATGGTCGTCCCCGGCAAAGCCGCGCAGCAGGTCGTTGCCTTCCATGCCGGACAGCGAGTCATTGCCTTCATCGCCGTCAAGCGTGTCATTGCCAGCCGTACCCATGGCAACAATATCGGCGACCGAGATCAGCTGGGCGAGTTCCGCATAGGTCAGGGTCGCGTCGTCGAACATGATCTGCTCGATATCGTTGCGCAGTTCGTGACTGCCGTCAGCGGTCGTGACAAGCAGGCCGCTGTTGACCTCGCTCACGCTGACCGCAGTGCTGTCCGCCGAGATCACCGCAGTATCCGTGCCGTCGCCGCCGATCAGCGTGTCGTCACCCGCGCCGCCCGAAAGACGATCGTCGCCGTTGCCGCCAAGCAACCGGTCGTGGCCGCCATGGCCAAGCAGGAGGTCGTCCCCATCAAGCCCTTGCAACTGATCGTTTCCGGCAAGTCCGCGCAACGTATCGTTGCCTTCGTCGCCATCCAGCGAGTCAGCCCCGCTGGTGCCTGTCAGGTCAAGGTCCGCCACGGCATTCAGGTACCGCAGACCTTCGAACGAGAAGGTGTTGATGTTGAACTGGATGCTTTCCACGTTCGACCGCACAAGGCTGGAGCCGTTTTCGGTGGTGACAAGCAGGTCATTCCCGACTTCGGTGACCGTCACGGTTGCGCTGTCGGCGGCGATCAGCGCCGTATCAAATCCGGCGCCGCCATCCAGTGTGTCATTGCCCTGTCCGCCGATCAGCGTGTCATTGCCATCGCCGCCTTCCAGCACGTCACCGGCTTCCCCGCCAAACAGTTGGTCATTGCCGCCCATGCCCTGCAACAGGTCACCGCCCGCAAGGCCCGAAATCGTGTCATTTCCGCCCTGGCCAACCAATGTGTCTGCCGCGTTGGTGCCCTGCAGGTTGAGATCCATGTTCAGGCTGAGTGCAAGCGCATCGGCAAAGGACAGGGTGGTGTCTGTGAACTGAACGGTTTCCACATCGCTGCGGATCAGCAACGTGCCGTCTTGTGTCGTGATCAACAAATCGCCCGCCACATCTTCGGCGGAAACCGCGCTGCTTGCGGCATCGACAACGGCAACGTCGTCGCCGCTGCCGCCCGTAACCGTGTCGTGACCTGCTCCGCCAGACAGCGTATCCGCACCGCCATCCCCTTGAAGCGAGTCGTCGCCGAACCCCCCGTAGATATAATCGTTGCCGCCGCCGCCGCGCAGGATGTCATTGCCATCAAGGTTGCTGGTGCCGCCTTCCAGAAGGTCGTTTCCGGCCCCGCCGAGCAGGGTATCGGCCCCGTCGCCACCACGCAGCGTGTCGTTGCCCACGTCGCCCGTCAGCGAGTCGTTCTCGGTAAGCCCGAGGATCGAGTCATTGCCAATTCCTCCGTCGATCGTATCGGCGTTGGGGGTGCCGCGCAGATAGTCATCGCCATCGGTCGGCGTGTTCGGCACCCAGCGCGCAATCTGGCCGATATTGGAGACAAGCGTGGCGTGATCCCACGTCACCCCGTCGTTGAACACAATGCGTTCGATGGCGCTGTTGTGGTTCGCGTCGAACGTGTTGACCAGAACCACCGCGTCGCGCGTCGGGCCGAAATCCAGCGTGATGTTCTGCCCATTTGCGGATTGCAGAACCGTTGCGTGGATCGAGCCATAGCTGTGTATGTAAACCGTGTCGATCCCGTCGCCGACAGTGCCGAGATCGTTGATCGTGTCGATGCCGTCGCCAATATAGAAGTGGTAGGTATCGCCACCATTGCCGCCGACCAGCAGGTCGCGCCCGGTGCCGCCGGTGATCACGTCATCCCCGTCCAGCGCCTGAATGGCATTGTTGGCCCCCGAGCCGACGATTATGTCGTTGAAATGGGTGGTATGGATGTCCTCGATCGAACGAAGCATATCGGTGCCACCCAGGCCGTCATTGGCAAAACCGGCGTTGAGGTTGGCCAGAATACCCGTCGGTGCCGTGCGATACTGGACAAGGTCTTCCCCGTCGCCGCCATCCAGCAGGTCGTCGCCAAGTTCGCCTTGCAGGACGTCGTCGCCGTCTCCGCCAAGCATCGTGTCGTCTCCATTACCGCCAACCAGCAGGTCGTTTCCGGCGCCGCCATCGATACTGTCGCCGCTGTCAAACCCGAACAGTCGGTTGTCGGCCGCATCCCCGACAAGGATGTCGCTGTAATTGCTGCCGTTCACGTTCTCGATATTGCGCAGCGTATCTGTGCCACCTTCGCCATCGGTTGCCGTTTGCGCCGCAAGGTCGACCTGTACGGCCACCATGGCCTGCCGGTATTGGACAAGGTCGCTCCCGTCTTCGCCGTCAAGGGTGTCGTCACCTTCACCGCCCCAAAGCTCGTCGTCGCCAGTGCCCCCCGAAAGGTTGTCATGACCGGTCTGACCAAGGATGACGTCATTGCCGCCGCCCCCCGAGATGGTGTCATCGCCATCGGCCCCGAACAGGCGATTGATCGCGCTGCTACCCACGATGGTATCGCCGAAATTTGACCCATATGCGCTTTCGATCGAGATCAGCTGGTCGGTGCTGCCGCTGCTGTCGACCGCTGTTCCTGCCGTGAGGTTCAGGTTTACGGCGCTCGTGTCATCCAGATAGCGCACGGTGTCGTCGCCACCGCCGCCGTCCAGAATGTCGACGCCGTCGCCGCCCCAAAGTTCATCGGTGCCGGTGCCGCCGCGCAGCGTGTCGTTGCCTTCGTCGCCCTTAAGCGTATCGGCTCCGCCGTTGCCCACCAGTGAGTCGTCGCCGTCAAAGGCGAACAGGCGGTTTCCGATGGCATCCCCAGTGATGATGTCGTCATAGGGTGTGGTCAGGACGTGTTCGATATTAGTCAGCGTGTCACGGAACCCGGCTGCGTCGATGCCGAACCCCTGCGCAAGGTTGACCGTCACACCCACAGTCAGGCCGGACTGCGATCCGGTCTCGTCATAATGCACGCGGTCTTCGCCCGCGCCGCCGTCGATCACGTCGGCACCACCATAGGTCCAGAAATCGTTGTTCTGGGCGTCGCCGGTGATTGTGTCGTTGAAGGTTGTGCCATGCACCTGATCAATCGAGATCAGGGTGTCGCGGTCTCCGAAGGTGTCAATGGCCCAGCCTTGCGCGAGGTTCACGTTCACCCCTTGCGTGCCATAAACCTGGCGCCCGTTTTCATCTGTCGAGCCTTTGATTTCCTCGACGATATAAACCACGGTGTCACCCGTCCCGGCGCCGCCGTCGATCGTGTCATTGCCCCGGTTGCCCGTGAACCATTCCAGGTAATCATGCAGGGGGTTACCGCCGATCAGGTGGTCGTTGCCGTGGCCGCTGGCCAGTTCGAGGATATGGCGCGCGCCAGAAAAATCGACGTTCAGAGACCCCGACGCGGACCGGGCGTAGCCCGTCGCAAGGTTCACGGTAAGATCTTCGGCATAGTAGAACACCATGAGGTGTTCATAGGGTGTTCCGAGCGCGCCATAACCGGTGATCAGCTTGTCGCCGCCGCCGTTGATCACGATCGTGTCACGCGCATCCAGCGCGTCGGTCCCGATCCGGATGGTATCGTCGCCCGCACCCGTGAAAATCAGGTTGTTTCCGTCCCCGCCGTCGATCAGGTCGTTCCCGCCATGCCCGAAGAAGCGTTCTTCGCGCGCGGCGGACCCGAGCAGCGTGTCGTTCCCTTCCGACCCCTCGACATATTCCACGTCGATCAGCGTGTCGGTGTTTCCATAGGTGTCCCGCGCTACGCCGGTGGCCAGGTTGACATTGACACCGGCCCCGCCAAGTTCATTGGTGTAAACGACCAGATCAAGCCCCACGCCGCCGTTCAGCGTGTCGTTGCCTGCGTCCCCGACCATGATGTCGTTGCCCGCAAACCCTTCCAGCAGGTCGTTGCCGCCAAGGCCGATCAGGAAGTTGCCTGTGGCCGAGCCGCGCATGATATCATCATGGGGCGACCCCGCGAGATATTCGATCTCGATCAGCGTATCGACAAAGCCGTAGGTGTCGACCACGCGTCCCGTGGTCAGGTTCGCATTGATGCCCTGCGCGCCCTGTTCATAAGAGTAGGATACACGGTCATAACCGCCATCCCCGTCAAGCGTGTCCGCGCCCTCGTTTCCGACCAAGGTATCATTTCCGCCTTGAGACTGGATCAAGTCATCGCCCTCAAGGCCGAAGAAATGGTCACCGGCGGCCGAGCCGATCAGCGTGTCATTCTGGTTGGTGCCATAAAGGCGTTCAATGGAACTCAATGTGTCGGTCGCCCCGTAAGTGTCTGTTGCAATGCCGGTTTCAAGGTTAACGTTCACCGCCAAGTTGCCACCCTCGCGGTTATAGGCCACCTCGTCCAAACCGGCGCCGCCGTTCAGCGTATCGGTTCCGTCGCCCCCGACAAGGATATCGCTGCCTGCAAACCCCTCGATCAGGTCGTTGCCGTCTTCCCCGATCAGCAGGTTGCCCGTGGCCGACCCGCGCAAGGTGTCGTCGTTAAGTGATCCGGCCAACATCTCGATATCGATCAGAGTATCGACAAACCCATAGGTGTCGATCACCGTACCAGCGGTCAGGTTGGCGCTGATGCCGCGCGATCCGGTTTCATAGGAATAGGCCACGCGGTCACTACCGCCGTCCCCATCCAGCGTATCCGCGCCGCGGTCACCAACCAGCGTGTCGTTGCCGCCTTGCGACTGGATCAGGTCATTGCCTGCCTCGCCGAAGATCAGATCGCCTTCCGCCGAACCGACAAGGGTGTCGGCTTGCTCGGTGCCGTAAAGGCGCTCGATCGAGCTGAGCCGGTCCGTACCACCGAATGTATCGGTCGCGACACCGGTGGTCAGGTTGACATTGACGCCAAGTGTGCCGCCGTCCCGCAAATAGGACACTTCGTCCACACCGGCGCCACCGCTCAGGGTGTCGTTGCCGTCCCCGCCGATCAGGATGTCGTTTCCACCAAACCCCTCGATCAGGTCGTTGCCGTCTTCTCCGATCAGCAGGTTGCCCGTGGCCGACCCGCGCAAGGTGTCGTCGTTAAGCGATCCGGCCAGCATCTCGATATCGATCAGGGTATCGACAAACCCGTAGGTGTCGATCACCGTACCAGCGGTCAGGTTGGCGCTGATGCCGCGCGATCCGGTTTCATAGGAATAGGCCACGCGGTCACTGCCGCCGTCCCCATCCAGCGTATCCGCGCCGTGGTCACCAACCAGCGTGTCATTGCCGCCCTGCGACTGGATCAGGTCGTTGCCCGCCTCTCCGAAGATCAGATCGCCTTCCGCCGAACCGACAAGGGTGTCGGCTTGCTCGGTGCCGTAAAGGCGCTCAATGGAAATCAGGCTGTCGGTCGCGCCATAAGTATCTGTTGCAACACCGGTGGTCAGATTGACGTTGACGCCTTGATTGCCGCCTTCGCGCAGGTAAGACACTTCGTCCACACCTGCGCCGCCGTCCAGCGTATCGTTGCCATCTCCACCGATCAGGATGTCATTCCCGGCAAAGCTCTCGATCAGGTCGTTGCCGTCTTCGCCGATCAGAAGGTTGCCATCGGCAGACCCGCGCAGAGTGTCGTCATTGAGAGAACCGGCAAGGAATTCGATGCCGATCAACGTATCTACAAACCCATAAGTGTCGACCACCGTACCAGCGGTCAGGTTTGCGCTTATCCCGCGGGTGCCGGTCTCGTAAGAGTAGGACACCCGGTCGCTGCCGCCATTCCCGTCCAGCGTATCCGCGCCGCGGTCACCAACCAGCGTGTC
>NZ_JBBPEU010000019.1:0-20354 GCF_040225985.1 Shimia fortis | reverse complement strand
ACCCGGTCGCTGCCGCCATTCCCGTCCAGCGTATCCGCGCCGCGGTCACCAACCAGCGTGTCGTTGCCGCCCTGCGACTGGATCAGGTCGTTGCCCGCCTCTCCGAAGATCAGATCGCCAGCTGCCGAGCCAACGAGAGTGTCGGCAAAATCGGTGCCATAAAGCCGCTCGATCGAAATCAGGGTGTCGGTCGCGCCATAGGTGTCGGTTGCGGTGCCGATGGTCAGGTTGACGTTGACGCCCTGTGTGCCGCCATCGCGGAAATAGGACACCTCATCCACGCCGGCCCCGCCGTTCAGGGTGTCATTGCCATCTCCACCGACAAGAATGTCGTCGCCCGCGAAGCTTTCGATCAGGTCATTGCCTTCCAGACCGTGGAACACATCGCCACTGGCGGACCCTCGCAAGGTGTCGTTCTGGTAAGAGCCGGTCACATGTTCGATATCGACCAGCGTATCTGTATTGCCGTGGGTGTCGATTGCGGACCCCGAGGTGAGATTCACGTTGGCCCCACGCGTGCCACCGTCGCGGTAATAGAGCACCTGATCGTATCCGGCACCGCCATCCAGAGTGTCATTACCCGATCCGCCAATCAGCGCGTCGTTGCCGCTGTCCCCCGAGAGAGAGTCTGCGCCGTTTAGCCCGTTCAGCGTGTCATTCCCGGCCAAACCGGAAATCTGATCGTCACTGTTGCTGCCCGGAAGGCTGTTGTTTCCACCGTCACCGGAAAAGGATGCCATGTGCCTGTTTTCCCCAATACTGTCCAACGGCCTTTTTTCAAACAGCTTTACGGCAGAAGTTTAGCGAAGCAATGGCTGATTTACGGTTGGAAGATCACTTTTGAGCAAGTGTTCCCGAAAAGGTATGGAAAACCACACCTTTTTCCAATTCTGTCGGAAAAGGCGCGGTTTGAGGTCAAATATCCTTGGCCAGACGCAGTGCGTCATAGATCGCGGCATGGGTGTTGCGGGCAGAGACTGCGTCGCCGATGCGGAACAGTTGGAATGCCCCGCTCTCGTTCCGCAGGACCGTCTGGGGGCGTCCTGCGATCAGTGCGTCATAGTCCACGGCCCCGCCATTCGAACTGAGTGGCTTGAGGTCGAAATAGAGCTCATCAAGAGGCAGGGTGCCGTAATTCACGACAATTTGGTCAAAGTCGCGCTGTTCGGTGAACGCCGAGTAATCCGTGCCGATGGTGGCTGTGAGGCGATTGCCCGCGCGGCACACGTCCAGCAGGCGGCGGGTCACGGTAAAGGTGACGTCCTTGTCCTGCAGGGCGCGCATATAGGGCACAAGGTTCATGCCCATGATCTCGGGGGCAAAGACGCGGTCCGGGGTCATGATCTCGACCTTTGATCCGGCGGCCGCCGCCACTTCGGCCGCCTGTAGCGCCGGGTGATCTCCGCTTTCGTCATAGATCAGGATGTGCTGTGCCGGTTTGACATCGCCCGAAATCAGGTCCCAAGCCGACACGACATGCGGGGCCTCGGTGCCGGTCTCGAACAGTTCAGTATTGGGGATGCCGCCCGTTGCCACGATCACCACGTCCGGTGACAGGGAGGCCACATCCGCCGCCTCGGCCCATGTGTTGAAATGGAAGGCCACGTCGCGTGCGGCACATTGGGTCATGCGCCAGTCGATGATCGAAAGCATCTCGCGGCGGCGCGGGTTTTGGGCCGTGAGGCGGATTTGCCCGCCGGGAGCGGGCTGGGCCTCGAACACAATCACCTCGTGACCGCGCTCTGCCGAAACACGCGCCGCCTCGAGACCGGCAGGTCCTGCGCCGACGATCACGATCTTTTTCTTCCGGGGTGCAGGCCCGATGTCATGGGGCATGGTCTGTTCGCGCCCGGTTGCCGCATTGTGGATGCAGAGCGCCTCGCCCGCCTGATAAATCCTGTCAAGGCAATAGGTTGCCCCGACACAGGGGCGGATATCCTGTTCGCGCCCCTGCATGATCTTGCGCACAATATGCGGGTCGGCCATATGGGCGCGGGTCATGCCGACCATATCCAGAAGCCCCTCGGTAATCGCATGGCGCGCAGTTGCCACATCGGGGATTTTCGCCGCGTGAAAGGTGGGCATGCCGGTCACCTGTTTGACCTTGCCCGCGAAATCCAGATGCGGCGCGCTGGCCATGCCCTGTACCGGGATCACATCGGTCATGGCGGGGTCAGTGTGGATGCGACCGCGAATGACATTCAAAAAGTCGAGCTGCCCCGTCGCGGCCAGACGTTTGGAAATCTCCAGACCATCGGCCTCGGTGATGCCGCCCCTCTGGGCCTCGTCAGCGGTGTAGCGAAACCCGACGATAAATTGGTCCCCGACCCGTTTGCGGATTGCGGACAGCACGTCCATCGGAAACCGCAGCCGGTTTTCGAGCGTGTCCGCGCCGTAGGGGCCCACCAGATCATTGGTCAGAGGCGACCAGAACTGGTCCATCAGGTGCCCGTAGACCTGTAGTTCGATGCCGTCCATGCCCCCGGCCTGCATCCGTTCGGCCGCATCAGCAAAGTCACGGATGATGCGGTCAATATCCCAGTCCTCAAGCAACTTGGGAAAGGCGCGGTGTGCCGGTTCCCGGTGTTTCGAGGACGACACTGAGGGCAGCCAATCGCCCTTGTTCCAGCCGGTTCGCCGCCCCAGATGGGTCAGTTGGATCATCACGGCGCATCCGTGTTCATGGCACCCGTCCGTCAGGCTCCGGATCCACGGCACCACCTCGTCCTTGTAGGCCAGGATGTTGTTGAACACGGGCGGGCTGTCCCGCGACACTGCCGCCGACCCTGCCGTCATGGCCAGCGCCACACCGGCCTTGGCCCGTTCCTCGTGATAGGCGCGATAGCGGTCCTTTGGCATGCCATCCTCGGGATAAGCCGGTTCGTGGCTGGTGGTCATGATCCGGTTTCTCAGCGTCAGATGTTTGAGCTGATAAGGTTGGAGCAGAGGATCCTTGGACATGGGCGTTTTCCTGACGGCAGAACATGTAGGGCATGGGGCAGGGTGAAGAAATTGACACATGTGTCAAGTAATATATGCTGCCCCCATGACCGAAAGTGTGTCCCGCCGCCCGCGCGGCTCTCGTGATCTTTGGCTGGAGGCGGCCCATGACCTGCTGATCACCGGCGGGATCGACGCCGTGAAAGTCATGCCCATGGCGCGGCACCTGAACCTGACCCGTACGGGGTTTTACTGGTTTTTCAAGGATGTGGCGGATCTGCATGAGGCCATGATCCGCCGCTGGGAAGACCGCAACACGGGCCACCTTGTCGCCCGTTGCAACACCGGGGCTGGCAGCATTTGTGCCGGGCTGTTTGACCTGATGGATTGCTGGTTTGATCCTGCCCTGTTCGATGCGCGTCTGGATCTGGCCATCCGCAACTGGGCCCGCCTTGATCCTGACCTGCAACATCGTTTGGACAGGGTCGACGCGCAGCGGATCGCGGCGGTTGCGGAGATGTTCCGGCGTTTCGGCTACAGTGCCGAACAGGCGGAAACCCGCAGCATGACGGTGATCTACACGCAGATCGGATATATCTCGATGCAGGTTCGCGAAACCCCCGCCGCGCGTCTGGCGCGGGTCCCGCATTATGTCGAGGTCTTTGCAGGCGTAACGCCCGCCCCGCAGGAGGTGGACGCCTTTCTTGCAAGGCATCAGTGTGTTGTGTGACACCCGTTCACAAGCGCGTCAGCCAAACGCGCCTTCTGTAAGAAAGAGTCTGGTTTTTCACGGAAATTCCCCGCATGGTGGCCACAGGATGCGGGAGATTTCACGAATGAAGAAAACGGTTTGGGTGTTCCTTTTGGCGGCTATGGGCCTGTCGGCCTGCGAAACCTATGACACCGCGGGTGGCAGCAGCGGACAGCACATCCAAAACCTGCCTGAAGGGGTGGTACAAAAGGCGGCCCCTTTCCAGGATTTGACCGCGGTGCGCATTGATCCGGCGGACGGTTGCTATGTCTATCGGCACCGTGGTCCGGTCGAAACCACCTATTTGCCTCTGCGGACAGTCGATGGCCGTCCGATCTGCACTCGGGCGTCCTGATCCGGAAACAAAACGCCTCCCGTTTGCACAGGCGGCGTGCGCTGTGATCTTTGAGATTGCGCCCCCTGTCGGGATCAGGCCTCTGCCGGATGCAGGTGGACCGTGGTGCCAAGCGCCACCTGATCGTACAGCCCGTTGATATGGGCCATGACCATCCGCACGCAGCCGGAACTGGCCCGCCCGCCGATTGAGCGCGGATGCGGCGAGCCGTGGATGCGTAGATAGGTGTCGCGGTTCCCGTCGAACAGGTAAAACGCCCGCGATCCCAGCGGGTTATTCGGGCCACCATTCATCCCGTTCGCATATTTTGCATAGTCTTGCGGGTCGCGCTTTATCATGGCCGCTGTCGGGGTCCACGTGGGCCATTTGGCCTTGCGCTTGATGGTATAGGTGCCGGGTTCATAGAGATTGCCCCGCGCAATCGCCACGCCATACCGCATCGCCGTGCCATCGCCTTGGATATGATAGAGATATCGCGCCACAGCATCGACATGGATGTCGCCGGGGGTAAGCCCAGGGTTGGCCTTGATGCGCTGCGGCAGAAACCGGGGGTGGAACCCCCACGGGTTCGACGTAGCAGGATCATAGTTGGCAGGGGTGACCTGTGCGTCCCATGCGGCCCAACGCGACCTGTCTGAGACCGGTGCCGCCTGAACAGAAGTGGCAATCGGGGTGGCCGCCGCAGCCGCCGAGGACATCAGGAATGTGCGTCTGGTAAACATGGGGTCTTTTCCTAAAGCGTTTCACCTAAAATCATGACAGCCCCGCAGCGCTTGTTCAACCATGGGCGCTTCACAACGCCGTGTTTTCCGATTGCACAGCTCCGTTGCGCTTTGTTTTCGGGATTCGGGGCAGAACGGGCGGGATTATGCCAACCGGATGATGAAACTGATAAATTTCGGTAAATTCGACCGGTCAGAACACATTTTTGCCCTGTTTCTGAACAGAGTTTGCCACAGCTCTGGACCAGATAGGGGGCAGGAGGTCTTGGCATGGCTTTTTCGACGTCACATGTGAACATGATCAACCTGCAGGTGCTGGCAGAAGATCAGATTGCGATCGACAAAGCGACGATCGATCCTGATACGGGCAGGTCGGTTTATGATCTCAACCGCGCAAGCAATCCGAAACACTATATCTGGCAAAGCGAATACCAAACGATTCCGCAGGGCATGGATGGTCGGCCTGAACAGTTTGCCGAACGGCTGCGAGAGGCCCTGCCGCAAGTGAACAATCTGCGTCTGGGTTTCAATGAGTTTTCGTTTAACCCGGACGGATCCCTGCATGAGCAATATGAACGTTTCCTGACGGCGGCGGCGGCGCATGGGTTCGAGATCACCTTCCTTTATGCAGGCGGTGACGCGCAAAATATCGGAAACGGAAATTCCGCATGGGGCCATTCGGATCTTGGCAATGCGGCCGCCTATGAGGCCTTGCAGGAAAATTTCACCGATCTGAGCGGCGCATGGGCGTCTTTGCTTGACTGGCTCGACCAGAACAGTGCGGTGGCCGAGGCTGTGTTCGGGTTTGAATTGATGAACGAACCGGCGGGATACCGGTTCAGCATCCGCGAGAACGGACCGGGAGAAGGCTATGACCTTGCAGATTTCGTGCAGCTTTACGCCGATCACGTGATTGCGCTGTCCGATATGATCCAGCCGCGGGCAGACGGGCACATTCTGGTCGATGGCTGGGGGTTTGCCGGAGATTTTGAAACGCTTGATCAGACCCGGATCGCAAACGGTGTTCCGGCGCTCGAGTATATCCGTGCGGGCATTGGCGAGGCGCTGATCTGGTCAGCGCACCTGTTTCCGGGCTGGAGTGGCACCGACGACGCAACGACACGGGAAGAACTTGAACAGATTCTGGATGCGCATTTCGCGCCGCTTGCCGGGGATGCCGTTCTGGTGACGGAAACCAATGCCACAGGCACCGTGAACAATTTTGAAGGCGGTGACGATATCACGGACCTGTTCGTGGCAAGCTATGAATGGTTCGCAGAAAACGGGATAGGCCTCGGGTGGTGGCCAGGTGCGGAAACCGGCGCGTCGAACTTCGTGGTGATCGATGGAAACGGCTCCCTGCGGTTCCTGCATCAACATTCCTTCGCCCATGGCATGAACGCCTATTCCCTTGATGAGGCCCCCGCCGCAATGGCGGGCAATGACCGGGTTGACGTGGATCTGGTCGCCGGGCGGTTGCGCAATGAACGCTATGAACAGGATTATGCCGACACGCTTTTCGACGAAGAGCGCCTGTTGGGCACCGCCTTTGGTTATGCGGGCAATGACACGCTGACCGGGACCGACACCTCGAACGATTTTCTTTATGGCGGCACAGGACGGGACAGCCTGCTTGGCGGGCTTGGGGATGATTTCCTGTTCGGCCAGCAGGGGGATGATGTCCTGAGCGCGGAAGGCGGTATAAACCATCTGTTCGGCGGATCAGGAGATGACACATTGCTAGGGCAGGCGGGGTATGACCAACTCGCCGGTGGTACTGGCGCGGACCTGTTCATCACGAACGGCGTCGGGCATGACGTCATCACGGATTTCGACGGTGTGCAGGATCGCATCGACCTGAACGGGGCTTTCGAAACTTGGGCCGAGGCCTTTGCGCAAATGGCCTCGGTGGATGCGGACAATGACGGCGCGGCGGATGATCTCATGATCCGGGCTGGCGCGGGGCGCAGTGTGACCGTGCTGAACCTGTCGGTCGAACACGTGCATGTGGGAGTGTTTGAGAACCTGACTGTGCCTGCTGGTGTGATCTATGGCACCCAAGGAAACGACACCCTGCGTGGCGGCGAGGGGACCGATACTCTGATCGGGCAGGACGGGGCAGACATCCTGATCGGTGGCGGCGGCAATGATGTTCTCAGCGGCGGCACAAGCAACGCCGACCTGCGCGACATCCTCTACGGAGGACAGGGCAACGACTCGCTGGATGGTGGTTATGGCAATGACCAACTGCGGGGCGACAGCGGCCGCGATACCCTTGTGGGCGGCTTCGGGGCCGATACCCTGATCGGCGGTGAGGGCGATGATGGCCTGATGGGCGGTGCCTTTGCCGATCAGCTTTTCGGGGGCGACGGGGGCGACTTCTTGAATGGTGGCTTCGGACATGACCTTCTGAACGGCGGGGGGGGCGCAGACAGGTTCTATCACCTCGGGATCCGGGACCATGGGTCTGACTGGGTTCAGGACTATAGTGCGACCGGGGGGGATGTCCTGCATTTCGGCATCGCCTCGGCCACCGAATCCCAGTTCCAGGTAAACACCACCCATACCACCAATGCCGCAGGGGAACGGTCGGGGGATGACAACGTGGAAGAGGCGTTCGTGATCTACCGTCCGACGGGCCAGATCATGTGGGCGCTGATCGACGGGGCCGGTCAGGACAGCATCAACCTGCAGATCGGGGGGCAGGTGTTCGATCTCATGGCGTGAGCGCCCAAGTTTTTGGAAAACACGCCAAATCGACGTTGGCCAGCGGTGCTGCGTTGACAGCTTTCCTGCGCCTTCCTAGCCTGTATCCAGATTAAAAAAATTCCATAATTCAGGTGATTGACGATGGATATTCTTGGCACGACTGGCAACGACACGCTTTATGGCACCGCTCAGAATGACCGGTACCTTCCCCTTCAGAACACCAGCGAAGACCGGATCTATGCCTCTCTGGGCAATGATGTTTTCGATTTTTCGCAAGCGGATGGCCAGAGTTTCTACCGGCTCGAATACCGCGATATGGCGGGCAGCGTGGTGGCGGATATCAACGGGGCGGCCAATACCGGCACGATCCGGATCGCCGGGAATACCGATACCCTGGTCGATGTGCAGAACGCACTTAACGGAAGCGGGCTGCAAATCATCGACAACGCGCGCAACGGCACCTACACGATGCGCCCCGGACCGGATGGTTGGTTCGACATTCGCGGGGGTGAAGGCAATGACACCTTCAACCTCATCATGGATGGCTATGGCCGACTGACCTATCGCTGGGGGGCGGACAGCAACCCGACGACCGGCCTTGTCATGAACCTGGCCACAGGCGTTGTGGCTAATGACGGATTTGGTGGGCGCGACCAGATCAACCTGACGGATATGGGCGGGCGACTTGAAATTCGGGGTACGGATTTTAACGATCGCATCATCGGCAGCGCCGGGCGCGAAAGTTTCATCGGTGAGCGCGGCAATGACACCTTCGATGGAGGTGCGGGCGAAGACCGCGTGCGCTATGACCGCGACGGGGTCGGCTCGGTCAATGTCGATCTTGCGGCGGGGCGTGTCACCGGCACGTGGGACGGGTACAATTTCACCGACACCCTGATCAATATCGAGAATGTCAGCGGGTCACAGTTTAACGACACGATGATGGGCAGCAGCGGCGATGATACTTTGTTCGGCGCCAGCGGAGATGACTATATCGTAGGCGGTGAAGGCTACGACCGGCTCTATGGGGGCTATGGCGACGATACGCTGGATGGCTCGACAGGCGGCGGGACTTTGGGGGACACGGTGTTTCCATATCTGGGGGCCAACACGATCCTCGGGAACGAGGCCCTCTGGCGAGCAGGGAACGGTACGGATATCAGTTATTACCACGTTTATGGTGTTGGCGGCCTGACCATTACCCAAGGCACCGACGGATCCGGCACTGTAGTCAGCGGGACGGTAGGACAGGTGAATGACACCTACACCTTCGGCCACAGCATCGTCGGCTCGGGCGATGCGGACACGTTTCTTGGCCTTGCCTCGGACAACGGGCAGGTGTCGTCTTGGGCTGGGGCGGCGGGTGATGACAGTTTCACCGGAAGTGCCGGCTTCGATGTGCTGGGGTACGGCATTGGCGATTTGGGGATCGATGCCCAGTTTACCGCCGAGGGCAGCGGAACGGTGCTCGACGCTTTTGGCGACACCGACAGTTTCACCGGAGTTGAAGGCGTCATCGGCACTGATATGGCCGACACGATGTCCGGGTCAGACGCTGGTGAGGACTTTATGGGGGACGCCGGGAATGATCGTCTTGTCGCAAATGGCGGTGACGATACGCTGCAGGGCGGTAGCGGTGCCGATACATTGATCGGCGGCGATGGCGACGACCATATCTATGGCTTTGAAGGGGGCATGCGCGGTTTTGATTTGCAGGATGATGTGCCGGATTTGCGGGATATCGTCTATGCTGGGGCCGGCAACGACGTTGTCGACGGTGGTGACGGCAACGACGAATTGCGCGGCGACGCGGGCAACGACTCTATTGCCGGTGGCTTTGGGGCCGATACCGTGATCGGCGGTACCGGCGATGATGTTCTGACAGGCTCGGCCTATGGGGATGTGGTCTTTGGCGGCGACGGCGGCGATTTTGTGAATGGCGGTTTTGGCCATGACCTTGTGAACGGCGGCGCGGGCGGCGACCGGTTCTTCCATATCGGTGTGATCGGCCACGGGTCTGATTGGATTCAGGATTATAGCGCCAGTGAAGGAGATCTGCTGGTGTTCGGCAATGCCTCGGCCACGCGGTCCCAGTTCCAGGTGAACACCACCCACACCTCTAACGCCGCCGGCGAACGCTCGGGCGAGGATGCCGTGGAAGAGGCTTTCGTGATCTATCGCCCGACGGGCCAGATCATGTGGGCGCTGGTTGACGGGGCCGGTCAGGACAGCATCAACCTGCAAATCGGGGGGCAGGTGTTCGATCTCATGGCTTGATCGATCCTTCAGGAGGCCATGTAAGGCTTAAGGGTAATTGTATTCTGTTTTCTTGATGTGAATCATGGTCTGAGGGCACTGTCTGTCGGATAATCTCAAAACACCAATGGGCAAATGTCTTGCGTGATGGCTTTGTCACGCGGCGGGGCGCATTGGTTCGGGAACCGGTTTGAGAGGCTTTATGACTTTTCCAAATGATTTGACACGGGTGTCGGTGTCGACCACCGGCAGCGAGGGTGATTGGGACTCGGGCTTGGCAAGCCTGAGCACAGACGGTCGCTATGTGACCTTTGAATCTGGCGCGACCACACTGGTTGCGGATGACACCAACAACCGGTCCGACGTCTTTGTACATGACCGCCAGACCGGCGAAACCCGCCGCGTCAGCCTGTCATCCGAAGGGGATGAAAGCACCGAGACCTCGGGAACGCCCAATATTTCGGGCAATGGGCGCTATGTCGTGTTTACGTCTGGGGCAACAAATTTCGAATCTGATTTTCCCAACCGGTATACAGATGTTTTTCTGCATGACCTGCAAACTGGTGCGACCGAGTTGGTCGCGATCCCGATGCCGGGGGCCGTGTTCGTCAACAATTACTCAACCTTGCCGGATGTGTCCGATGACGGGCGTTACGTGACCTTTTTCTCACTGGCGACCAGTCTTGTTCCCGGTGATACCTTGCGCAGCACCGGCGACATTTTCGTATTTGACCGGGACACGCGCACAACCAGTCGTCTGAACGAAAACCCAGAGGGCGAAACTGCGCAAGGGTTTGCGCGTGATCCGGTGATTTCCGGTGATGGGGCTTTTGTGGCCTTTGACTCGGCCGCGTCTGATCTTGTGGCAGGCGACACCAACGGCACCAACGATATCTTCGTGCGAGAACAGCCTTCCGGCGCCATCAGCCGTGTGAGCGTCGCTTCGGACGGCACCGAGGCAAATGACAGTTCCAGTCAGGCGAGTTTGTCAGGGGACGGTCGGTTCGTGGCCTTCAGTTCTCGGGCCAGCAATCTGGTCGCCGGGGACAACAATGGTGTGACTGATGTATTTCTGCACGACCGCGTCACCGGGCAGACCACGCGCATCAGTGACGGGCTTGACGGGGAAGAGGCAGATGAGGCTTCTGGCGGGTCTGCAATCTCTGCGGACGGGCGCTATGTGGTGTATGGGTCAAACGCGTCCAATCTGGTCTATGGTGATACCAACCGGGCAGGCGACATCTTTGTGTATGACACTTTGACCGGCGTGACCCAGCGTGTCAGCATTGCCGCGGATGGCAGCGAGGCGACCCACCAATCCACCGGGCCGGATATCTCGGCGGACGGAGGTACGATTTCGTTCACATCCCATGCGACCAACCTTGTCCCCGGGGATACGAACCTGCGCGATGATGTATTCGTGGTCTCCAACCCCTTGCTCAGCAATGATGGCGCCAACCTGTTGCGGGGTGGTCAAGGCGATGAGCGGTTCATCGGAATGGGCGGCAATGACACGATCTTCGGCAATGGCGGCGATGATGTTCTTGATGGCGGCGCGGACAATGACAGTCTGCTTGGCGGGGATGGCGCGGACACGATTGTCGGCGGCGACGGCAATGACACGATCCGCGGCGGAGAAAGTGAAAACGACCTGCGTGACGTGGTCTATGCCGGCAACGGGAATGACGACATCGAAGGTGGCTATGGCAACGACGAACTGCGCGGTGACGATGGCCACGACACGATCGAAGGTGGCTTTGGCGCCGACACCGTGATCGGCGGCAGCGGCAATGACATCCTGACCGGCAGCGCGTGGTCCGATGTGATCCTTGGCGGGGCGGGCGATGACTTCGTCAATGGCGGCTGGGGTCATGACCGCGTGAACGGCGGCAGTGGCGCGGACCGGTTCTTTCACATCGGCATTCGCGACCACGGGTCCGACTGGATTCAGGATTACGATGCTGCCGGGGGAGATGTGCTGGTCTTTGGCATCGGAGCGGCCACGGAGTCACAGTTCCAGATCAATACCACGCATACCTCCAGCCCGGCTGGTGAAAGGTCGGGCGATGACAACATCGAAGAGGCGTTCGTGATCTATCGTCCGACGGGCCAGATCATGTGGGCGCTGGTCGATGGCGCAGGTCAGGATAGCATCAACCTGATGATTGCAGGACAGGTGTTTGACTTGATGGCGTGATGCCATGCCCTCACCCGGCATTTGCTTAGCGCGATACACCTCAGAGCGCATCCAATACCTGCGCGGCGCGTGCGCGGTAGGCGTCTTTCTTGTCGTCGCCCATCCGATCCCACGTGCGGAACACCTGCCCGAGCCGCGGATTGCCACGCAGCTTGTCCGCATTGCGGATCAGAAAATCCCAGTAAAGCGCGTTGAAAGGACAGGCGTTTTCGCCGGTCTTGTCCTTTACGTCATACCGGCAACCGCTGCAATAGTCCGACATCTTGTGGATATAGTTCCCACTGGCCGCGTATGGTTTCGACCCCAGAAGCCCGCCATCGGCGAACTGGCTCATCCCGATGGTGTTGGGGGCTTCGACCCATTCATAGGCGTCGAAATAGACCGCGAGATACCATTCATGCACCTGCTTGGGATTGACGCCTGCCAGCATGGCGAAATTCCCAGTCACCATCAGGCGCTGGATATGATGGGCATAGGCGGTGTCGCGCGTCTGGCCGATGGCCGCGGCAAGGCAGGCCATATCTGTGTCTGCGGTCCAGTAGAAATCAGGCAGGTCGCGTGTGGCATTGAAATAGTTTTCTTCGGTATACCCCGGCATCTTGAGCCAATAGATCCCGCGCACGTATTCGCGCCAACCGATGATTTGGCGGATGAACCCTTCGACCGCGTTCAGGGGCGCGTGCCCCTCGTAATAGGCCCGCTCCACGCGCTGGCAAACATGCAGCGGGTCCAGCAATCCGGCGTTGATATAAAGCGACAGGAGCGAGTGATACAGGAACGGCTCGCCGGTCAGCATCGCGTCCTGATAATCGCCGAAACAGGGCAGGGCGGTTTCCACGAAATGTGACAGGGCGCGTTCCGCGTCTTCGTGAGTGACTGCGTAAGGAAAGGGCTTCAACGTGCCGAAATTGTCTGTAAATTCCGTTTCGACCAGCTCAAGCACATCCGTGGTGATATCGTCCGGTTGCACGGTAAAGGGGCGTGGCATGAACAGGTCCGACTTGGCGGGTTTGCGGTTTTCGCTGTCAAAGTTCCACTTGCCGCCCTCGGGCTGATCCCCTTGCATCAACAGGCCCGTCTTGCGCCTCATCTCGCGATAGAAATACTCCATCCGCAACTGTTTGCGCCCCTCGGCCCAGGCGCGAAATTCGGCATGGCGGGCAATGAACCGCGTATCCTCAAGACAGGTGACGTCGACGCCGAACTTGTCAGACCAACGGTCTATTTCTGCCTTGAGCCGGTACTCGCCGGGTTCTGTCACCAGCACGCTACCGGCCTCATATTGCTTGAGGGCGCGCGCTACTTCGCCCGCAATCGTTCCGGTGTTGCCCGGGTCCGTCAGACAGGTATAAGCCACGGTCCAGCCGCGGTTTTCCAAGTCGCGCGCAAAGTGCCGCATGGCCGAAAACAGGAAGGCTATCTTTTTCTTGTGATGAGGCACATAACCCGCTTCTTCGGCGACCTCGGCCATGACCACGATGTCGCGGTCCGTGTCGGCCTCCACCAGGGCTGCGATGTCGAAAGACAACTGGTCCCCCAGGACCAGAACGATGCGTGGGGATGTGCCGGACGTCTGCCGTGTCTGTTGCGGATTTACCATACGACCTCTTTGCCTGCCCAATCGTAAAACCGCCCGGTTTCGGCGGCGGATACCCCTTCGATCACGTTTATTAGATTGCGCGCGGCTTCGGTGGGCGGCACGGTCTTGTGCTGAGGATAGTTGCGGGTGAAGTCCGTTGCCACGGTGCCCGGATGCAGGGCGATGCAAGCGAGTTGTTTATGACTGCGGGCCAGTTCGATCGAGGCGGTCCTGATGATCTGGTTCAACGCCGCCTTTGAGGTGCGATAGGAATACCAACCACCAAGGGCATTGTCGCCGATCGAGCCGACCCGCGCAGAGAGGGCCGCAAAGGCGGCTTTTCGATCCTTGGGAAAAAGCCGCACCGCATGTTTCAGGATCAGCGCCGGGCCGATGGCATTCACAGCAAAGAGACGCGCCATTTCATCGACCGTCAGGGTACGCAGCGACTTTTCCGGCCCGTGCGCGTCGGCCAGAATACCGGTGGCCACTATGACCACGTCGAACGGTGTCTCTAGCTGGCCAAGGTGTTGCGCAACGCTGTCTTCCGAGGTGATATCAAGCCCGTCCAATGCCCGTGACAGCCCGGTAACGGCATAGCCCCTTGCGGACAGACCTGCAGACAGTGCCTGTCCGATCCCTCCGGACGCTCCAATCACCAATGCCTGTTTGCTCATGGGCCTTACGCTCCGCTGTTCAAAAGGACGATGGCGCCGTTCAGCAGTGATGCAAAACCGACCCATGACAGGTAGGGCAGGAACAGCAGTGCCGACAGGCGGTCAGGGTGGAACGCCGCGCGGATGAACAGAATGATCACCACCAACAGCGCAAGGATCACCACAAGCGCTAATACAGGCATCTCAGCGGCAAAGAACACCGGCGACCACAGGAAATTCAGCGCCATTTGCAGCGACCACAACCGCATTAGCGGGCCGCGGTCCTGCATGTCCCAGATACGCCAGCCCACAAAGGCAATCATCAGGTACAACACGGTCCAGACCGGCGCGAAAATCCAGTTGGGCGGGTTGAAGGCGGGTTTTTGCAGGGCCGCATACCACGCGCCGGGCGCGGTCAGTGTGCCAATGGTGATCCCCGTCGCCATGACGCCGACCACAAAGATCAGCAGGACGATAAATCTATTCATTCCGGGTTCCTATTCTCTTGGTTTTTTGACGCTTGTGGCGGTCTTCAGGTCTTGTCAAACATGCGCTGGCAACGGGTAAAGTTGCGCACCATGAGGGGGCGCAGTTTCAGAAAGACACGGTAGGCACCTTCAAGCAACAGCGCGACACCCGGCAGGCTTGCGAGCCGCGCCAAGGGGCGCCATTGCGGGATCACGCGCCACAGCTCGATAAATCCGCGCGCGCCGGACACCTGCCGTCCGTCTTCGGTGCGCACATGAAACCGCGCCATTGCGGCCTCGCGCGAGAGGTCCGGTTCCCCGCTGAAGCTGTCGGATGAGACATCTACAAGGTGTAGCGCGTTCTGCTTATCCAGCCGCTGGTAATGGCTGATCTCGGCCGTACACAGCGGACAGGATCCGTCATAATAAACGGTTAGTTTTTCGTCGCTTTGCCCGGTGGTGTCCGACATGTCTTTTGCTGGCCTCGGAGGGTTGGTGTCTATGTACCTGTTTGCTTCTTCGCTTACGATTTAAGCGTCCTTTTGGATCACTTTGGGCGTCACATATCGAATCTTGATTTTTTTCGGATCCGGTCGTTAACCTTTTGCATCATCGGACGCCATCCCGACGGGTTGCCTGCATTTATTGACCCGTCGGTGGCGTGCCCGAGTTTTCAACGCACGGTCCGTGCCGCAATTTAGAACTGCTATTGCCGAGGTGGAATTTATGTCCGTATCCCAAGGAACCCCCAGTGTCTTTTCACCTGTTGGTGCAGGTGGCGGTTTTGGCGAGGTCATCGCCTTGTCCGGAGGCGGATATTTCATGGTGTGGCAGCAGCTGGTCAGCCCCTTCGCGCCTGTGGACGGAACGACGGACAACAATGGAACCGCCGTGTTTGGCCGCCTGTTCAACGCAGACGGCGCACCCTCGGGGGCGGTGTTTCAGATCAACCGGGAAACCGACGGGTTCCAGACCGAAATTTCTCTGACCGAGCTGTCTAATGGCAACGTGGCCGTGGCATGGACGGACGGGCCGGGGCTGGACGGGGTGGTGGATGCGCGTGCAGTGATCCTGTCGGCCTCGGGGGCGTTCGTGTCTGATGAAATCCACCTGCGCCCCGACCCCGACAACGACCAGCGCCTGCCTGTTGTCGCCCCGACCGAAGGTGGCGGCTTTGTCGTGGCGTGGGAAGATGACGTCTATGGGCGCAGCGGTGAAAACTATTGGATGGCGCAGGTGTTTGACGCCACAGGCGCGGCGACGACGCCAGAGATGCGCGTCATCACCGGCAGCCGTCTTGAGGCGTCAGAAGATGCGCATCTCGCGGCGTTGGGCAACGGACTGTTCGCGCTGACCGTCAATGGCGAAAGCGCGGTTTTCGGAAGCACGCCCTATACCTACGACTGGTTTGGTCAGGACATCACGGAAACCACCCAGATCGGCGGCGGCGCGCGGCCATTGGGCTTTCGCGAGGACGACGCGGTGGGCCTGGGGGATGGCCGCGTGGCCACGGTTGATCTGGAGGGGGACGGGTCGATTTTCCGCCCCCTCAGCCTGACCGTGCGGGTGTTTGAAACGCAAGAACGCGACGCAAGTCCAATGGGACATGGGGACGGGACGCAGCGGACCGAGGCCCAATATGAACTTGTCGAGACCACAAGCGTCGAGATCGACATGCCCGACACGCCATTTCGCGCCGCGTCCAATGACCTGCCTGCGGCGGCGCTTGCTGCAACACCTGACGGCAACCTGCTGGTTGTCTGGGCGCAGGTTTCGGGGGGGACGTCCACCGCGCCCGAGTTTTCCCTTTACGGACAGGTCGTGCATCCGGCCGGGGCCATGTTGACCGGTGTGATGATGATTGCCGATGGTCTGGCGGGTACGCAATTGCTGCCCCCCTTCGTGGCGGTGGGCACGGACGGGCGCGCACTGATCGGCTGGACCGGCGAAAGCGGGCGCACCGGTGACGGTTCGCAGGATCTCATGGGCGACGTCTACAGCTTCACTTTGCCCGACCGCTCGATTGCCACCGAAGGCAACGATATGATCGTCGGCACCTATGGGGGCGACACTTTCTATGGGTCGGGCGGGCAGGATACGATCTATGGCCTTGATGGCGACGACATCTTCTTTCAGGACGCCGACCAGACAGAGCTTTATGACGGGCGCATCGTGGCGTCTTCGTTGCTTGAGGATTACTGGTATGGCAACGGCGGCAATGATCATTTCGTCATCACCCTTCTGGGGGCCAGCGGCGAGGTCAGCCAGCGCGAATTCCCGGGCGCAGGCATGGACACGCTGGATTATAGCGGGGTGGCGCACGGGCTGGAGGTGACCAACAACCTGATCGTTCCCGGCTCGGATTTCGAGCATGAATTCGAACGCGTGATCGGCACGTTCCATGATGATCTTCTGGTCTTTGAAACCTCGAACCGCAGCGACAGCCCGGACTGGAGCCTGCACGCCGAAAGCGGCAATGACACGATCACCGGATATTTCTATGGCATCCCCTTTGGAAGCCCTGCGCACACTTACACCGTGGATGGCGGTGCGGGCACCGACCAGATCGTGATCGAGACCTTCGGGACCACGGCGGCGGACTTCTCTCTGGTCCACCACGGGGATCACTATACGTTGGGGCTGTTTCAGGACGACGGCACTGGTGGCAGCACGACCGACACTTATGGCGAGGTCGTGTTGCGCAGCATTGAGTCGATCCGGTTCAACGATGGCGAGGTGGCCCTGTCCCCCACGGCCAGCGTGGCCAGCGGCGCGCTGGGCCGGTCCACCACGCCGCCGCCGCCGGAACCTACCGCAGGGCCTGACACGCTCAGCGGGACCGCTGGGGATGACCGGCTGACCGGTCTTGGTGGCGACGACCTGTTGAATGGCGGCGACGGCAATGACACGCTGATCGGCGGCGAGGGGAACGACACCCTGATCGGCGGCACCAGTGAAAACGACCTGCGCGACATTGTATATGGCGGCAATGGCAATGACAGTATCGACGGCGGCTATGGCAATGACGAGTTGCGCGGCGATGACGGTAACGACACGATCGAAGGCGGCTTTGGTGCGGATACTGTCATTGGCGGTGCCGGTAATGATATCCTGACCGGTAGCGCCTGGTCCGACCTCATATTCGGCGGGGATGGTGATGACTTCGTCAATGGCGGCTGGGGCCATGACCGCGTGAATGGCGGCGCGGGCGCAGACCGGTTCTTCCATATCGGCATCCGCGACCACGGCTCGGATTGGATCCAGGATTATGATTCATCCGAGGGCGATGTGCTGGTCTTTGGCATCGGCACGGCGACGGCGGATCAATTCCAGATCAACACCACCCACACCTCCAGCCCGGATGGGGAACGGTCAGGCGAGGACAATATCGAAGAGGCCTTTGTGATCTACCGGCCCACTGGCCAGATCATGTGGGCGCTGGTTGACGGTGCAGGTCAAGACAGCATCAACCTGATGATTGCCGGGCAAGTCTATGATTTGATGTCTTGATTTTCCGTGTGGGTGGTCAAGGTCCGTCGATCTGGTGGCGGGCCTTTCTGTTTGTGTCCAGGCGACACATACGCATCGCCACATATATCGCATGACGCATATCAAGGCCGGAACCTTCCCTGTCTAATAAAATCCCTATGAGACCATTTGAGGGAACAAAAGGGAGAAGTCTCATGGCAACGAACTTGTTTGGGTATAGCATGACGGGCGTCGGAACTGATGGACCCGATAGTCTTTATTCCGAGAACCACATCGAAATCACGAACGAAGGTGGCGTCTATTGTGGCCTTTGGGGTAAAGGGGATAGCGATAGTTTCTACATACAAAACCCGTCCAACCCGCTTTTGACCCACGTTGTTGTTTTTGCGGATATCTCGTGGGAGGGGACGCCAGGTGCGGATGACACGGTGCACATTGATTTTTCGGGCACCGATCAGCCCATTCAACTGAATGCGCCACGGTCTGTCGATTCCTCTAACCCCGGAACCTTCTTCTGGCTTCAGGACCCGGATACGGGGGCGACCGACTTCAGCATTTCCGGAACAGGTATCGAACATGTCGATCTGGTTGCGGGCTCTGGCGATGATCGTTTCACGATTGGGCATCACTGGATGAATCTGGATGGCGGAGCAGGCACCGATATTTTTTATCATAGCTTCAGCCGCAGTGATCCTCAGACAGGACAGATCATCCCCAATGCCTATGCGATTCACGTTGACATGGCGCAGGTCGCTTCAGCCACCGGGCAGACACTGCCAGACGGCTCTCACTTGCAGAATATCGAACGGGCCAACCTGACGCTCGGCACCATGAACGATAGCTTTTCCGATTTCGGAGATTTCGATGATCGTGTCTCGGGTGAAGGCGGGGACGATACCCTGCGCAGTTCCGGTGGGGCTGACAGCCTGTACGGGCAGGATGGCACCGATACCGCGATAGTCGACTGGTCCGCGCAAACGGGCGAGGTCCATATGACCATGCCGGGCAGCAGCAGCAATTGGTTGCGCTTGTGGATTGGGGATTCGGCAGATCCCGGAGATCCTTCAGGGGCCTATTACGACGCGGAAACAAGCGTGGACTTGTACTATTTCGAACGTTTCGAGATCAGGACGGGATCTGGCGCGGATATCCTTCTTGCGACCGATGCCGATGACAACTGGCACGGAGGCGCGGGTGATGACAGCCTGAGCGGTGGCGCTGGCAATGATACGCTGGATGGAGGCACGGGCGCGGATACGCTTTGGGGCGGTGATGGCGACGACGTCCTGACCGGTGGCGCCGGATCGGACAGCATCAATGGCGGCCACGGGGACGACACGGCCGTGTTCGATTTCGCAGCGCCGGGGGCGGCCGATGTGCTGGCCGACGGGGGCAGCTTCTACATCACGTCCGGTGGCGACACGGACACGGTTGACCGCAATGTCGAGCATTTCCAGTTCACGGACCGAACCCTCAGCAGTGATGATCTGTTGCTTCTGGCGGCGGCGCCCCCCACCGGCAGCGCCGTGATTGAGGGGACCGCTCTGGAAGGTCAGGTGCTGACTGCCGATGTCCTCGGGATCGACGATCCGAACGGGATGGGCATCATTTCCCTCCAGTGGTTGCGTGACGGTACGCCCGTGGACGGCGCGATCATGCCCAACTATATGCTTGGCGCCGAGGATGTCGGCGCGCAGATCGCAGTCGAAGTGCGCTATATCGACGGTATCGGCACCAGCGAAAGCGTGGTCAGCACCGCGACCACTCCCGTTGCACCCCTGCCAGTTGTGGAGACAGGCACCGACGGCAATGATGTGTTGCGCGGCGGGGCGGCAAACGACACGCTGAGTGGCGGGGATGGCAACGACACGCTGATCGGCGGGGATGGCGATGACGTACTGACCGGAGGCACGAGCGAGAATGACTTGCGCGATGTGATCTACGGCGGCAATGGCAATGATGATATCGACGGCGGCTATGGTAATGACGAGCTGCGCGGCGATGCCGGGAATGACACGATCGAGGGCGGGTTCGGCGCGGATACGGTCATTGGCGGTGCCGGCAATGACATCCTGACCGGCAGCGCGTGGTCCGATCTCATCTTTGGCGGGGATGGCGACGATTTCGTCAATGGCGGTTGGGGCCATGACCGCGTGAATGGTGGTGCCGGCGCAGACCGGTTCTTCCATATTGGCATTCGCGACCATGGATCGGACTGGATTCAGGACTACAA
>NZ_JBBPEU010000018.1:0-33209 GCF_040225985.1 Shimia fortis | reverse complement strand
TTCACCCGGTCATGGCCGAAGCCGCCATTGATGAAGTCGTTGCCGTCTCCGCCAAAGATGACATCCCCGAAGGCCGAGCCGGTCAATACGTCGTCGCCCGCGCCACCGATCACCGTATCTGCGCCGAAACCGCCCGCGATCGTGTCATTGCCCGCATCGCCACGCAGTTCGTCATTGCCATAGCCGCCGTCGATCGAGTCGTTTCCGTTGCCGCCATAGATCACGTCGCGCAAGTCGTTTTCACTATCTCCGCCGATCAGGGTGTCGTTGCCTTCGCCGCCTATTAGCGTGTCCGTGCCAAGACCGCCGCGCAAGGAGTCATGTCCATCCTGACCTCGCAGCACGTCATTTCCCTCTAGCCCGACCAGCGTATCATCCCCGCCCAGACCCTGAATATTGTCATCCCCAAAGGCGCCCTGCAGCATATCCGCTCCGGCAGTTCCGGACATTTCGCCGAAGGTACCAATCACCTGTGACTGGATATCCCCATAGGTTTGGCCGGCATCGGGCGCCGCCAGCCAGGTCGCGAGGAGATCTCCGTTTGCAAGCTCGACGACCGGCATGTTCCCTCGGTTCGAACTCACGTCGGTCGAGATCAGGAACTGGTCCCCGACAGCAGCCGCCGACGAATCGAACCGCGCCCCGTAAAACCCGAGAGGATGCTCGGTACTGTTGAACGAACCGCCCGACCAAGTCACGACAAACCCGCCATCCGAGGTTGGCGCTATCTCGTGTGAGCGGGTGACGGAATTGCCATATTGGTTGATTTGCGTTTCAACGCCAACCCTGTCTCCGTTGGCATCAAAGCGTTGCATGTAGAGGCCTGTCTGGCCGATGCCCATATGGTTGGATTGCCAGATGACGACGAATCCGCCATCCCCCAGACCGACAGCCTTGGGCTTGTCCTGCGCAAAGCCATCCGATGTATGCACCTGAAATTCGTCACCGACGGCGACGCCCGACGCGTTGAACCTTTGACCATAGGCGCCAAAAGAATGGCGGTCCTGACCGTCAGTATCCCAGACGACGACAAATCCGCCATCTGCAAGAGCCGCAACATCCGGCCAGTATTGCGACCCCAGCGTAAAGGTATTGGCCACAAACTCGTCCCCGATCAGACCACCGCTGGCGGATATGACCTGTCCTTGAATGCCGTAATTGTTGCCGTCCGCACCGAACCCGACCCATGTCACAGCGATATTGCCGTTGCCAAGCTCGGTAATGCTCGGAATACTCTGGGCACTGCTGACAGTGGTGTTGATGACAAATTCGTCGCCGACCGCAGATCCGTTTGCCGCGAATTGCTGCCCCGCGACACCGGTCAGACTGCCGTCGATGCCAAAAGAGTCATACACGACGACAAACCCACCCGAGGCCAGGCCGACGATCTCGGGCGAGGTCTGGTTGCCGGTAAAGCGGGTGTTGACCTGAAATTCTGAACCGATGGCCGTCCCGTCGCTGTTGAACACACGGCCGAACAGACCATCCTGATCCCCATCCGACAAGCCATCTTGCCAGACGACAACATACCCCCCGCCAGGCAGGGCCTCGACGAAGGAGTTGCTGACAAAGTTGGCCGTAGGGGTGTTTACGGTTTGTGGCGCGCCCGTCAGGGCAAAATAGACCGGCATAAAGTACTCTCCCAAACATGAGGGAAGATCACTTCACCGTCTCTGACTGCTACAGAACAGGGACAAACCTTTTCTTATGTCATTATGTCCCGGGCAAAGGCCCTCCATAAATCGATTGGATCAGTCTCTCAGAAACTTACAAAAAAATCAACAATTCACTGGTTTACATGAGTTTTGTGAAAGACCTCCTCTCACGACATACAAGACGCGGTTGCTTTGTTGTCGGCTCCATTGCAGGGGGCAAGGCTTGAAAAGATGGCGGTCTCGGGAAGTATCTAGCGGGCGAACAGACATGCCACGCTTGCACCATGTGTATGCATTCAGCCCAACAGGTCAAACACCTCCTGACCGATCTGCAGATTGATCGACGTTTGTGCATCACCGTCCACCAAGGCCCACATGATCTGTCCGGTGGGACGATAAATCACGAAGCTCTCGCTGATGCCATCAGCGCCCGCATTGGCCGTGTCTGCCGTGTTGATCTGGAACTGGCTGGCGGTCGCCGCGCCATTGCCGAAGAAAAGCACGTCCCCTTCGGCGGCGTTATAATCCTGAATCCATTCCGAGCCATGACCCAGAACCCCAACATGGAAGAAACGATCAGCACCAGCTCCGCCATTCACCCGGTCATGGCCGAAACCGCCATTGATGAAGTCGTTGCCGTCTGCGCCAAAGATGACATCTCCGAAGGCCGAGCCGGTCAATACGTCGTCGCCCGCCCCACCGATCACCGTGTCCGCGCCAAAGCCACCCGCGATCGAGTCATTGCCCGCATCGCCACGCAGTTCGTCATTGCCATAGCCACCGTCGATCGAGTCATTGCCATCACCACCATAGACCACGTCGCGCAGGTCAACTTCACTGTCGCCTCCAACAAGTGTGTCATTGCCCGCTCCGCCGATCAGGGTATCGGCGCCGTCGCCCCCGAGCAGCAGGTCGCCTGCGTCCTGACCTGTGATGTCCGACGCGTCTCGGACAGTCACACTGCCAAAACTGTCCAATGTGCCGCCGAGGCTGACCTGCTGCCCCGGTGCCTCGGGATCAAATTGCCACGAGGCTACCAAGCGATCATCGTCACGCAGGGACGCGGTATCCACCAGCGCGTTCTGGGCAATCTGGTCTTCGCTGCGCTGCCCTTCGAATATGCGGATGTCACCGATCGCGCCATGCAGGGCCTGCCCTGTGCTGAAACCGCCGCCCGGGGTGCTGCCGTCCTGATCCTGCCCAAAAATCAGTGTACCGCCCGCACTGATTGGTGCGCGTGCCGCGTCGATCCCCCATTCTTCCCAAAGCAGGCTGCCATCTACGAAAACCTGCAACCACCCCGAGGATGTGGTCCACGTCACCGAAATCCTGTGCAGATCGCCATCAAAGATCGCAGAAGTGGGTACGTCGGTCGGGATCAACTGGTTGTTGATCCAGATATCAAGGGTGGTTTCCGTCGTGTCCGTGATCAGAAGGAATTCGTTGGTTGCCCCCTGCACCGCATAGGACATCAGGGCGTATTGCTGAAACATCGGCGTGGTCTGAACCAAGGCTTCGAAGGTCAACGCGTCGGTGGGCATGACGTCGAAATTGTCAATCCGAAGACCTGATAACCCGCCAGACTGGTCCAGATGCGCCATTGCGGGCAGGCTGGCCGCGCCTCCGCCAACCAACCGGTCGTTGCCGGCGCCCCCTGCAAGCGTATCCGACCCGCCAAGGCCGATCAGCGTGTCCGCGCCCAGCGCGCCTTCAATGTGATCGCCTTCTGCCGACCCTTCGGCATAGTCATCTTGTTTGGTAAGGACGATTTCCTCAAACCCGTCAAAATGGTCCACGCTGGGATGGGCCGTGGTGGTGTAAATCCCGACGCCGGGCGCGACTTCTATGCTTTCATAAAAGGCCCCTGTCGCAACACCCATGTGGCCCAACAGGATGACGTTTTCCATGTTGGCATCCAGTTGCAGCACATCATGCCCTGCGCCCCCCGATACCCTGTCGTATCCAGTGCCCGGGTTGACCACGTCATCACCGGCGCCGCCCAGAACCGTGTCGTCCCCGGCGCCGCCCAGCAATGTGTCGTCCCCTGCCCCCCCATCGACCGAGTCATCGCGCCCGTGTCCGCCCATGTAATCGGCCCCGGCTGTGCCCAACATGGTGTCGTTGCCCCAACCGCCTTCGAACCGTTCAATGCCCGAAAAGATTACCATGTCTCCGCCAATGGCAACGACAAGATCGGCGGCCAGATCTACATACCAGCCGACATTCCGCGTGTCGGTATCGCGGAACGACACCCCCTGTCCGTCGCGATAATCGAAACGCCCGTGCAATTGCAGCGCGTCCTGACCTGCGCCACCCTCCACCGTTGCATTCCCAAAACCGGGCGCCAGAATATCATTCCCTGCCCCGCCCCGCAGCGTGTCATCACCGCCACCACTGGCCAGAATGTCATCCCCCGTAAACCCGACCAGCAGGTCGTCGCCGTCTCCGGTCTGGATGGCATCCGCCCCCGTGGTGCCGTTGATCTCGGCATTTGCATCGTGGATGATGATCCCTTCGATGCCCGAGAACCCGGCACCGACACCGTCGATCAGGTATCCTGTACCGCCCATATTGATCTCGAAACGCTGGCCTTCGCTCAGGTAAAACTCGGCCCAGTCCTGGCCTTCGCCCCCGTCAAAATTGGTCAATGCGCCGGAATAAGCACGCCCGTGGCTGCCCACGGTCAGGAAATCATTGCCCGTGCCGCCCTCAAGCAGCTCGAACGCGCCGGGTGTCTGGGACATGTTGCCGTTGTTGCGCAGGTAATCGTTCCCGGAATCCCCATAAAGGCTGTCCAGACCGAGACCGCTGTTGAAATAGTCGTCATCCTGACCGCCATGCGCCTCGAGGTTCCCGAAACCGCCGCCAAGGCCCGGCAGGATGGTGTCGCGCCCGCGCCCTGCCCAAAAGGTGATGTCGCTGTCCCCGTGGACCAACCAATCGTTCAGGATCCCCCCAAGGAAGACCTCGACCCCGTAGAACCGCAACCGGTTGTCGATATTACCAAAGGCAGACACCCCATCGCGCCCGATGAAATCGCGCGAGGTGAGCAGGCCGTTTTCCACATCAATCAGCCAATAACGTTCGCCCGCGGACAAATCCAACGTATCCACGCCGGTATCCGCCAGCGCATCGGCATCAAAACTGCCAAGGTCTTCGGGCAGGAACACAGGCAACCCGGTATCGGGATCGGTTGTTTCGACGATATTGCCAAAATGGGTCGGTGCAGCGCCGCCAAAGAAATAAGACGTCTGGCGATCCTCAAAGGTTTGACGCATCGCATCGGACGCGTTTTCGTCCTCGACATAGCTATAGCGATCATTGCCCGCACCGCCGACAAAGCTCTCGTCCATGGTGTAGGTGGTAAAGCTGTCTGCACCTTCGCCGCCAAAAGCGCGCAGGCCGGGTGGCAGGGCATCATCATCGGGAATGCGGTCGCGCAAGTTGTCCGCGCTTCCGACAAAGCGATCCGACCCGCGCCCCCCGGCATAAAGGGCGAAATGGGTGCCAAGCGTGAAGACATCGTTGCGATCAGTGCCGGCGATATTTGCACCGACTGTGGTGGCGTAATCGGAGCCAAGCAACACCCCACGATCATCGAACTTGTCCACCCGAGTGTGCTCTGGGTCGACCGTGTTGACCGAGATCCGGTAAGGCAGGGTCAGAGTCGGGTCGGCCACCTGAACCGTAGCAAAGGCTGACGCCTGCACGCCGCCTCTGAGATCCGAGTTGCCCAGCGCATAGAAGATCACGTCGCCCGCGTTCTGGTCAGTCCCGAACCGGTAGGTATCATTGCCCCGCCCGGCCAAAAGAAGGTCCAGCCCGTGGAAGCTCTGGATCAAATCGTCACCAGCGCCACCCGCCGCAACATCCCTTCCCTGTCCCGTCACCAGAATGTCATTGCCAGCCAGCCCAGCCAGCGTATCGTCGCCGCGCGTTCCGTTGAGGCGGTTATTGCCGTCAGATCCAACCAGGAGATCATCAAGGCTGGACCCAAGAACATTTTCGATCGAATTATACTGGTCAGCCATCCCGCCAAGGCGGGCGGCATCCACTGACCGCAGGGCGACACGCACCGCTTGCGAAAAGGCGGAATAATCTACGAGGTCTTCGCCCGCACCGCCATTCAGGGTATCAAACCCCAGGCTGGCGATCAGGATATCATCACCGCCAAACGCGTTATAGGTCTCGGCCGCGTTCCCCCCAAGCATCAGATCAGCCACCGCGCGGCCCTGCTCGCCGTCATAAACGCGCACCGCGTATTTCAACTGTTCATATGTGACAACGGTCAGGCCGAACACAAAGCTTTCGACATCCACGATCTCATCCTGACCGAAGTTCAGGATCAAGCCGCCCAGATACCCGCCAAGATGGTTCAGGTTGAGGATATCGTGCTCGGCCCCGTCAAAGAAACGCGTCTCGGTGGTAAAGCTGAACTCTGACAGCGGCGCGTGGGTATAGAGCGTGTCAAAGCCCGCACCCCCGACGAGGCTGTCGTCTCCACCAGCGTTGATCAATACGTCATCGCCCGTGCCCCCCAGCAGGGTATCCGAGCCGATACCCGCACTCAGAACATCGTCGTCCGCCTCGCCAGACAGCAGGCTTTGCCAGAAGATCAGATCGTTCTGCCCCAAAAGCACATCCGGATCGGCAGAGCCATCCCCCAGCAACGGCCCAAGATAACTGCGTTCGCCAAAGATGCGCGAGGCCAGGAACTGGGTCAGGTCGTCGCCCGGAAGATCATCACGCGCGCCGTAAATGTCCTCGATGCGGGTGATCATCGGCTGGGTAAAGTCGGGCGACGTTCCGAAGATCGAATTGAAATCCGCGGTCAGACCATCCAACGGGTTCAGCAGGTTAAGTTCGGGCAGAAGCCCGCCAATCGCTTCGTCCACGGCGTCCAGCAAGGCATCAATGCCCAGCGCTTCGGTGATGGGATCAAGGATCGGGCTGACAAGTGCGTCAATTGCAGACTCGGCCTTTTCCAGTACCCACAGAAGCGGGTCCAGCGCATCGACAATTTCGCCAAGAGGATCGCCAATCCCCGACAAAAGCCCGGCAACGGCATCAATCCCGTCGCGAAACTGCGACACGACCACATCCATGCCCGCAAAAACCCCGAGGGCGACATCAAGCGCCTCGACCGCGTCGGACATTTCGTCCAGCGCCTCTTGCGGAAAGCGCGTGTTCAACTCGCCCATCAAGGTTTCCATCGCCTCAAGCGCGCTTTCAGTACGCGGATCAAGCCCGGCGGGGTCTTCGTTCACGGCTTCTTGCAGGTCCAAAAGGCTGGCGCGCATGCTGAGCACATCGCCAAGGTCATTTGCCACACTGATCTGCAACGCATTCACCGCAGCCGAGGCCGTGTCTATCGCGCCTCCGAAAACACGAATTTCAAACTCGTAGTCTTCAAGTACCTCTGCGATTTCTTCGGTGCGCGCCGCGACCCGGTCCAGCAGCCGATCAAGGGCCGAGCCGAGCGACCGGGTCGGTGGGAACAGTTTGATGAAGGTCGCGACCCCACGAAGATCATCGATGAACGAGTCGATCTGTCGCGCATCCCCTGCCGCCTCACTCAGGGCTTCCTGCAAATCGCCAAGGGCATCAAGGACAATTTCAGCGTTCTCAAGATCTCTATCGTGATCCTCAAGATACGAAATCAGACGGTCTACATTGACCGTATACGTATTCAAATTCGGCAACATGGCCTGACCTAAAAATCTATTGGAAATCCGCGCCGAGGTTAGGGACAGGCTTACCTTGCGTCAACAAAAAGACTCTTTTACCGCACATCTTTTAGATTGGCAGGCTCGGCTCCTATTTCATGGAGCCCGATGGGGTTTAGGTATTTACCGTGATGAAAATGAACGCCTTTTCTCACTACTGGCTGCGATAGGCCGAGTGAAGATCTCGCCGATATTGCGTGGGCGTCATCCCGCTTGTTTTCTTGAAGGCGCGGCTAAAGTTGTTCGACGATTCATACCCCAGCATCGCGGCGATGTCCGAAATGGACACATGAGAGAGCGACAGCAATTCTTTGGCGCGCAGCGACAGAGTATGATTGACGATCTCGCGAAACTGCACCCCTTCTCCCTCCAGCTTTCGTTGCAGCGACCGGATGCCGATATCCAAGGATTGCGCAACGGCATCAATGGTGGCCTCGTTTCGATCAAGCTGATGCCAGACCAGGGCGGCGACCTGTCCAGCAATTGTTTCGGGCGGCCCGCCCCTGCATTCTCTCCGGATATCCCCGACCGACACAACATCTTTGGTCTGTCCCGCAACGCCATCCACCTGCAGGCAGGATGTTTCGAACTGGATACCCAACCTTGGCGCATTCCAAATAACGGGACAGGCATAGGTGATCTCGGCTTCTGCCGAGCTTGGCACCTTTGGAAAATCCAATAGAACCGCAGACGGCTTCCAGTCCTTTCCCAGATAAGCCCGGAAAATGCTCAGGAAAACACCAATCGCAGAGAACCCGATATCAGGATACGCATGATGCCCGCGAAGTCCAAAGTGATAACAATAACGTGAGACCGTCCCACTGGTCTCGAGCCATGCGCGATCCGCGGAAGAATGCAACGGCATAACGGCCGCTCCCCTCAGAAGCGCCCCAGCCAAGGTCGGTGCAGAAAGAACGTACTGCCCCCATGCCCCATAGTCCGCCACGGTCAGGTGGGGCGACCAAAGCAACCCGATATTCTGTTGTCCAGAGATCTGCGCGGCCTTGTGCACAAAGACCGCCAAAGAGTTTTCCGAGATGTAGCCTTTTCTTTCCTCCACCACGTGAAAGGGCAAATTTGCAGCGTTCAGGGCTTCGGCCAATCGCTTCTCGCCAGCCACCTCAAGCACAAACTGGGGCATCCCGCCCAGCGCCTTCGAGGAAATCATCGGTGATAGCGCCATATAAATCCCTTCAGAAACCTGCCGCCGTTGTCGTGAAATGATACGCGGCGAACTTTGTGTTGTGCAACTCTTTCGGCAAAACAAACGGGAGGAAACACAATGAACAGAGCCCAGACGTTTACTGGTAACTTTTCGGCGCAGTTTGCCGCGGTCTTGTTCGGGGTTGGCTTGATAGCGTCACCAGCCCTCAGCCAGTCGTTCAACGATACCGGCGATATCCTCGCGCGGTCTGCCCAAGTTGAAGACATTGAATACAAGATCATGGTGCAGCGTGCGACGCAGACCGCCATCTGGGGCATGCCCGCCGCGGGTATGATCGATTTCCTGAAAGGCACCCGGCGCGACCTTGGCGGCGATTACAATGATATCGCCTACCTCAACAAACCCTTCGACTCCAAACACGGTTTTCTCACGGCCAATGACGTGACCGCCTATGCCTGGTCGTCGATGACGTCAGAGCCAGGTCCCTTGGTTATCGAGGTGCCGGCGGCCACCGACAAGGTCAACTATTTCGGGACAATCGTGAATGCGTGGGATGTTCCGATTGTTGATGTCGGACCGGACGGCTTCGACAAGGGGGCCGGAGGGAAATACCTTATGCTGCCGCCCGGCTACGATGGTGACATGTCGATCGAGGCATTGACCGATGCGGGGTATTTCCCCTTCGAAACCGACACCTACGAATACGGATTTTCATTCCGCCCGAAACTCACCAACGGCGGCACGGATGCGGACGCCGCGGACTACGCGCAGACCATCAAGATCTATTACCTGTCAGAGGCCGACAACCCGCCACCGAACAGCTATCACGAGGCGTCGGAAGTGCCCTATGACTCATTGCCCTACTACAACGAGACCTTCTTTCAGGATCTGAACGACTATGTTCAGAACAACCCGATCCGTCCACAGGACAAGGTGATGGTAAACCTTCTGAAAGATCTCGGCATCGAGAAGGGCAAACCGTTCGAGCCGACCGAGCGACAGTTGCAAGCCATGGAAGAAGGGCTGTTGCTGGCTTACGCGTCAATGCAGAACTATTTCGTGACCCCCGGCAAGGCGATGATCCCGCTTTGGGTCGATGAAGACGGTAACATGAAAAACCAATGGCTGATCTGGGACTTTGCCGAAGGTCAGGCCGAGCTTGGGTTTCCCTACGAAACCGACACCGAGGTGCTGGTCGATGCCCGCGCAGGTGGCAGCTATTTTTGGATCACTTATCTGCCCAAGCAACTGGGCGGTGGAACGTTCTACCTGACCGGGCTGCGCGACAGCAACGGCGAGATGTACGACCACAACGCCACCTACAAGCTGAACGTGCCAGCGGACACCCCTGCCGAAGATTTCTGGTCGGTGATCGTCTATTCAATGGAAACCAAAAGCTTTATCCGCAACGTCGCGCCTGTGGGCCTTTCCGCACGCGACGCCGACAGCATGCAAGTCAACGAGGATGGGTCATACGACATCTACTTCGGACCAGAGGCGCCAGCCGGCATGGAAAGCAATTGGATTCCGACCACCGAACCCTACTTCCTGCTGTTCCGGCTTTACGGCCCGACCGAAGGCTGGCTGCAAAGCGGCTGGATGCTGGGTGACCTCGAAAAAATCAAATAGCACGCTTCAACAGGACGGACAAAACCATGAAACCCAAACACCTTGCTTTCGTGACAACACTGGCACTGGCGGCTCCGGCCACGGCCCAGGAATTCGCCGCAGATGTGCCGGACAATGTGCGTACGCCGGATGTTGTCGAAACCGAAACCCTCGGGACACTGAACTTCTTTGATGGGATGCCCTCGGCGGAAACGTCACAGAAAGCCTTTGATAATCTGGATCTGATACGCGCAACGACGGCATTCCTTGATGGGATGAGCATCGCCTCACTAAGGGCCATGTTCCAAGGATACGAAAGTGTCGGTGCGGGGCCCAATGATGTTGTGATCACCGAAAACCTGATGGACGCGCGCTCTATCTGGCTGACACCGAACACAACAACGATTTACATCGGGTCCTATGTCGACATCTCTGACGGTCCTGTTGTGCTGGATGTTCCGGCAGGTCTCTTGGGGCTGATTGACGATGCCGCTTTTGAATATGTCACGGATATTGGCGCGCTGGGTCCCGATAAAGGAAAGGGCGGCAAATACGTTCTCATCCATAATGATGACGACACGCCTGTGCCCGAAGGACATTTTGAACTGCGGACCAAAACATATGAACACTGGTTTCTCGTTCGGACCTCGCCTGATGCAGATGGTGGCACAGAAGCTCCGGTTGCGGCTGTCAAAGCCGGGCTCAATATTTATCCATTGAGCGAGGCCGATACCCCGCCAGCCGAGACATTTGTCAACATCTCGGGCGTGCAACACAATACGGTGCATGCCAACAACGCCGACTTTTTCGAAGAGATCCACACCGCACTGGAGAACAATCCCGTTGGCGCGTTCAGCCCCGAGATTGTCGGAACATTTGCGTCTATCGGCATCAAGAAGGGACAACCGTTCGCGCCGGACGCACGGATGAAGGGCATCCTTGACGAAGCCGCCAAAATCGCGAATGCCACCGCGCGCGCGATTACATACGCTGCACGTGATCCGGGTGTCTTCTTTTACGAAGATCGCCAGTGGAACTCGCCTTTCCAGCGGCAGAGCTATCTGTTTCTCGAAGACGGCGCGAGAATACTCGATGATCGTACCTACTTTTTCTACATGGCGACGGGCATCACGCCGGCTATGACCGCACCACCGGTCGGATCAGGGTCGGTCTACGCGATGACAGCACGCGATATCGAGGGCGCATACCTAGATGGCTCCAAAACCTATGCACTGACTCTGCCCGGTCCGGTGCCTGCGGCCAATTTCTGGTCTTTCATGCTCTATAGCGGACAGACCCGCTCGATCCTTGAAACCGATCAGCGGTCTGGTGGCATCGACTCAAAGCGTGACGGGATTGTCGCCAACGAAGACGGCGGCTACACCATCTACTTTGGCCCCAAGGCCCCCACGGGCAAAGAAGCAAACTGGGCACAAACAATGCCGGGCCAAAGTTTCAACGTCATGATGCGCCTTTATGGCCCTCTTGAGCCATGGTTCGACAAGACCTGGCGGCCCGGCGACCTGAAATTGTTGGAATAAGGTCCTCACGCTCTCGAAGTGCAAGGCTTGCAGGGACATCAGAAAAGTCTTTTTGGTCCGCGTGTACCGCCCCTTCGGTACAGCACGGGAAAGACTGATCATTTATGTTCGATTGGAACCGGCAGACCAAAGCGCAATGCCAAAGATCATCGTTTGAGCGAACTTCTGTCTTCCCTCTCGATTTGGATACGAAATTCGGCCTTGTTTCACGGGCAAGAACGCCAGCTAAGTAGAGCGACCCGATTGACAACCAAAGCGGCCTTTCTTCCGAACGGCTGTCGGCTTCCGGATGAGACTCCGGAAGCCGATCCATTGACATCAGAAGATGGTGGTGTCGTTTTCAAGATTGAACTGGGACGGCACGTTCATCAATACGACGATGTTGCCGTCGCCAATCTCCAACTGCACATCACTGCCGGTGTCAGACCCGAAAGTTGACACGACTTGTGCGGCGGTCAGCGTGCCTTCTTCGGCAAGCCAGAGCGCGTCATCGTGCATCAGTTGACTAAAGCCACGGTTGTAAGTGGTGACAACATCGCTGCCCGTGTTGTCTCGGAAAGTAATTGTGTCCGCCGAGCTGCCCCTAGCGATGTCGATCAAATCGACCAACCGGACCAGATCATTGTCTGCGCCCGTCAGGAAAACATCCGTGAACGTCCCGCCCACCAGATCATCATCGGCGATGCCCGCGAGCAAGGCCAGGGCCTCGACATCCGGTTCGGACCATCTGCGACAGACAGACGGTCTCCGATGACTGGACCAAGCAAGGTTTTCCCGGTGACTGGGTCGACCGCATAGGTACGGATCGTGGGTGTTAACCCGGAAAGCCCCACCTTTCCGACGGCGTTTCACTTTTCCGAAAACGCAACAAATCAGCTCCCTGTCTGACAGGACAAAACGGCGCGGGTGCCCCCGCCGATGCGGATTTCGGGGGTCCCTGAACCGGAAGGTTCGAACCCGAAGGTTCGGGCACAGCAGCACCGCCAGGCTCTTCATTGGCCTCGTAAACAGGAAAAAAAAAAGACCATCTGAAGCGAAATGACGTGTTATTCAAGCGTTCTGCTAATTTTCGGGAATTTCCGATGGCATAAGGCGATCAACTCAGGCTTTCCCTGACCCCGGCCTTGTGGGGCAGAGTCCGCAACGTCACGCCACATATGTTTGGACATCTTTCATCGCGCAAACGGGCCAACTGGACAAGGGTTGCAGTTAAGCGGCAAAGCCATCACAGGCCACACGCCCAGAAATAGGTTTGAAGACCAAGCTGTCTGACAAGCCGCAATCAAAACCATTGGCCGCGGCCGCAGGTCCCGCCTCGACCTTATGCCATCAGGTCAAATACGGCCCCACCGATCTGCAAGTTGATCGATGATTGTCCATCCCCGTCCACAAGGGCCCACATGATCTGGCCCGTGGGGCGATAGATCACGAAGGCCTCTTCGATATTGTCATTGCCAGACCGTTCGCCCGCGGCATTCGCCGTATGGGTCGTATTGATCTGGAACTGGTTTCGTGTCGCGGAGGTATTTCCGAAGACGAGCACATCGCCTTCACTGGCATCATAGTCCTGAATCCAGTCCGAGCCGTGCCCCAGGGCACCGATATGAAAGAACCTGTCAGCCCCTTCTCCGCCGTTCACGCGATCATGGCCAAAACCACCATTGACGAAGTCATCGCCATCCCCCCCGAAGATCTGGTCTCCGAAAGCCGAGCCGGTCAGCGTATCATTCCCGACCCCGCCAATCACGGTGTCGGCGCCGAACCCGCCTGCGATCTGGTCGTTGCCTGTATCGCCCCGCAGCTCATCATTGCCATAGCCGCCCTCAAGCGTGTCATTGCCGCCACCACCATAAAGAACATCGCGCAGATCGTCGGAACTGTCTCCGCCCACCAACACGTCATGGCCGGAACTTCCGATCAGCGTATCGCTGCCGTCCCCGCCGTTCAGACTGTCGGCGTCGCCGCCACCATGCAGGTAGTCGTCACCGTTTGACCCCTCAAGCGTGTCATTTCCGGCGTTTCCATAGAGGGTGTCATTGCCATAGCCGCCATTGGCGCTATCGTTGCCACTGCCGCCGGTGATCTGGTCGCCAATATCCCCGGTGCCGCCACCCCCAAAAATGACGTCATCGCCATCACCACCGTGCAGAGTGTCATTTCCATTGCCACTGACAAGGCTGTCATCGCCTTCGAGACCCTGCAAAAGATCATCCCCATTGCGCCCTGACAGGGTGTCATTGCCCGCGGTGCCGGTCATCGTATCATTGTCGATTGTCCCGAAGTCCGGCGTTTCAAGGATCTGCATGTAGACGCCGGTGCGGGTCGCGCCCCGATCTTGCCCGATCGAGGTCCAGGTGACCACCACGTCCCCGTCATCATTCACCGAAAGGCTGCTGTCGAACTGATGATTGGTGTCTTCCGTATTCACTTGGCACTGTATTTCCGCGGCATCCCCAAGCGGCACGCCATCATTGCTGAAACGGCTGACAAAGACGCCGCTGAGACTCGCATCAGGGGTTGTAAATCCAACCACAAACCCGCCATCCGGCAGGGCATGCACCTCGGCATCCTGATCCCGGCCCGCCGTGGTGCCATGCACCAAACCGCCCCCCACATCGGATCCGTCGGATTCAAACACGCGATACCCGATCCCGCTGGAACCGCCTGCTGCCAGTTCCCACGTCACCACGAACCGGTCGTTGGCGAGCGCCGTTAGCGTGCCATGATAGCCCGTACCGCTGCCCATGTGGTTGCTGGCCCGCACATGCCCGTCTTCGATGGCCGCACCAGTTTCGGAATAGGTTTTCACCCAAACCTCTGCGTTGGTCGCGTCATGATACAGAACAACAAATCCGCCACCGGTCAGGCCCACCACCTGCGGGGCCTGTTCGGCAATGGCCGCACTGTCCGCCACCAGTTGCTCGCCACCGATCGGCGTATTCGTGTTGGAATACATTTGCATATAGATGCCACGATCCGAGGTCGAAAGCGTCTGAGATTGCCACACCGCCACCATGTTGCCGCTGACCAGCCCCGCGAAATCGGGATCGGTCTGGTTGTTGAGCGTCGTCGTGTTGACCTGAAACTCGGTATAGGTGTCGGAACCCAGATTGTTGAAAGTCTGTGCATAGACGCCGTTGAAACTGCCGTCCTGTCCCGCACTGCGCCAAGAGACAACGAACCCGCCATCCACGAGGGGGTCGATGACAAAGTCATATTGACCGCCAAATAGCGTGGTATTGACGAACAGTTCCCCGCCAAGCGCGGTTCCATCTTCATCATATAGCTGCCGGTAAATATCGCCCGTGCCATACCAGACAACCACAAAGCCCCCCCCTTGCACCGGCACCACCTGCGGCACAAGCTGGGTCGATGCGGTGGTCGTGTTGACCTGAAATTCGCCGCCGATCGGGGCGCCTGTGCCATCGAACATCTGGGCAAAGATGCCATCGCCCGAGCCGTCCTGCTCGAGGCTTTCCCAAGTCACAAGGATATTGCCGTTCTGTAACCAGGTCACATGGCTGTTTTCCTGATCCAGCGCGGTCTGCGTGTTGACCAACGTTTCAGTCCCGACCATGACAAACGCTGGCACCAGCCCGGGCCCAAGACTTGACGTACTCATCCCAATTCCTCCGCTACTGAATTCAGAAAGCTTAACAAAACGCGGACTGTTTCAGGAGAAAATCTGGCTCAAAACGGGGATTCAGCCTCGCTTCGCAACCCATGAGGCGCGGAAACAACGCAGCGACAACCTGTGTCTGCAGGGCAAGCCGCCACCACAAGGCGCAAGATTCGCAGACCAAGCTCACCCGCACAGGCAGGCACGCCAAATTCTCAGCGTTCCAGACGGGTTGTGCGCCTGTTCTAAAGCTCAATCTTGGTCTTGACCGGCTGGCGCGCCTTTTCCTGCTCTACGGTCGCGTGCGCGACAGCCGAGACATCCATCAACCACAGGAACAGGGTCGTTCCGCTGTCCGAAGCTGTGGCCCTGACAATCAGCTTTTCGCCACAGGTTGCCTGCGCCGCTTTGGCGGCGTTGGCAAACTCCGGCAACAGGAAGCCTTTGAGGGTTGCGTCGGCCCCTGACACCCCAGCCACGGTGTATGTCCCGGCCGCAGGTTCTTCCAGTGCAACGGCGCAGGCGGGTTTGGTGGCAGCCTCGCCTTCCCAGACCAGTTCCATCGTCGCCCCGCCAAGGTCACGCATCGCTTGTTGCAGACCATATTTGTCCTCGAGCGCGGCGAAAAGGCGGTCCATGCCGACGCCATCATATTCGACAAGGCGCCCAACCCCCATGACAACACCCTGCGATTCAAGCAGCATCGCCGCCTCGGAACGGGTGGGCGAAAGTCGCATGTCTGCGGGCGCGCCGAGCCCTGCACCTGACACGCTGACGGGCACCCAGTCCTCGGCGCGCCTGTCAAGAACCGCCATAGAGGCGCTGACCGCATCGCCCAGCTTGATGCTAACGATATCCTGCGTGCCCTTGAGGACGGGGGGCAGCGATTTTGTCTGTGCTGTCTCGACAACTTGGGGTTTCGGTTTCTGAACCTCGTCCAGAAGCCCCCCGGCAGAAGCCATTTCCGTGGTCTCTGCGCCGCTGCTCTCTGCACCCTCACCCTCAACACTTTGGATGCTCTGCATCACAGGATTGATGGCTGGGCCCGTGTCCTGTTTGGCTGGGTCCGCAGGGGTCGCGACCGCGGTCAGGGGCTTGATCGCGCTTTGGAATTGCCCTTGCTGCGAGGCGACCTGTCGAGTGTCACCCGCTTTGTCATCCTGCGCCTCGGTGGGATCAAAGGCGGGCTGCAAGGGCCTGATCGCACTTTGAAAATTGCTTTGCGCCGCAACTTCCGGCTGGGCGGCCACCCCATTCTGCGCGGTCGGGGTAAAGGCGGGTTGCATCGGCTGCACCGCCGTGACAAAGCCCCCGTGCGTCGCACCGCCGCCCGCGTTTCCGCGAATGACCGCGCCATTGCTGGCCATTACGCCGACCTGCCCGGTCGCCATGTCCTGACGGTTCAGCTCCCCGCGCGAGGCCAGCCGCAACTGGGTCAGCAAATCCTGATCGACCTTGTTTTCGCCCGGGATGCCATAACGCACGCGGAATTCGCTGATTGCACCGCGTGTCTTGCGCCCCATCAGCCCGTCTGCCGTACCCGCCGAGAACCCCAACTGGTTCAACAACCGCTGTGCCTCGGCCACATCCGCATTCGAGCGCGCCTTGTACGTTCCGGTACTTTTCTTGGGCTTGTTCTTGTTACGATTGGCCTGGTCCAGCAGGATCAGCCCAGCCCCGATCCCCAACAGGGTTTCCACCTCACCCGCAGCGGCCATGGTCGGCACCTGCGTTCCGGCAACCATGGAAGCCACAACGATACCCGAAACTGAAGATCGCAAAGACATGGCGAAAATCCTTATGTAATGGCCCTATTCGACCAGATGAAAAACATTGCGCGCGGCAAAGGGCAGCGCCATGGGATCTCGCGGCCCACGCACGGCCAGTTCGAATTGAGGCACATTCGTGTGCCGGCGATCCGTACAGAAAAATTTGATCTTGATGGGATAGAGACCCGCCGCCAGGGGGATATCCTTATAGGCGTTGCGGTTTCCTTCATGCTGCTTATGGGCAACCTTGTTGATGGATACCCCGTTCAGGAACAACTCACTGCCGCAGGTGGCCCATTCCTTGCCGGTCGAAAGCGTCGTGGCAAAAGTATAGTCCCCGTTATCCGTCAAATTGAGGTAGCCGTCGAACTCCAGAAGCCACCACTTGTCCTGATACTTCTTCAGCGCAGGCTGCATGTCGAACGGCTTGAAATAGGACACCGGAAACCCGTCATTATAGACCAGCGATGCAATCGCCCGCCCCTTTGGAACATCCGGTTTGGTCGGATCGATGATCGGATAGAATTTCATCACAAACCCTTGTTTCAGCTTGGTCGGGTCGATCTGCTGGGCAGACACCGTTCCCGTCAGGGCAAATAGCATGGCAAGGGTCGCAATCGCGCGCAGGATCATTCAGTCGGTCCTTTCCTGAGTTGTAGTACCGGGGCAAAGGTCGGTTGGTCCGGGGTATAAACCGCCGCGGGGCCTTCGTCGGCATGGCGCACCATACCCGCAGAGGGTTCGAATTCACTGTATACGGTCGATCCGCTTGGTTTTTCCATAGGCAGACCGGCCACGCGCGCGATGCCTTCAACGATGCGGTCATAGCGTAGGAAATCCGCCGTGTCGGCGCGCGGGGCCTCGATCGCCATGCCGATGGGAACAGTTCCGGCAAAGGCCGTGGCACCGCTTGTCCCTTGGTAAATACCGTTGGCAGAAAAGGCCGAGAATACCTTTGCCCGAAAGCGGGTCGGTCCCTGTTCGTTCACATGCATCGGGGTCCGGGTCGATACGCCCTGCCCTTCGACCCGCCGCAGGGTCACCTGATCCGGCAGCGTCTGACCGCGAGTGGCGACAAGATCGAACCAAGCGGGGCCGCAGTTGTCGCCGCCAATCTGGGTGACCTGCGCAAGGGATAGGTCAAGTTCGTCTATATGTTGGTAAAGCACCGATGCCTGCCCCGAAAACTGGACCGAACGCCCCGAAAAGGTCAGGCTCGGGCGTCGCCCGTGCACGTGTTGGGGCAAGACCATCAGGCATTGTTGGGCATAGTGAAACAGGAACCCGTGCCCCTTTCCATTCTGGATGGACACAACTTCGCCATGGGCCACGTGACCCGCAACCAGACTTAATCCTGTCAAGGCAATCTTGGTAAGGCGAAAAAAGTTGAACAATTTCACGACTCGTAGACATAATGAACGGGCCTAGTGTTGGAAATATTGATGCACCTGACAACGTTTTTTTTGAACACTTCCTGTTTGTTAGCCTTGGCAAGCGCGGTCTGCGCAGAGAGTCCGCTGCGTGTGGTGGGTAATCCCGAAGAACGTTTCACCGAGGCCGCCAAGATTTCCGGGAACGTTCTGGCCGGGTTTCAGGTGCGTGGCAGTCCCGCGCCCGACCTACCCAGTGTCCTTGTCTGGGTACCAGCCAGTTGGGCCGGTCACGATGTCTGCCTGCAAGCCGTATCACAAGATGGCCGTTACGAGGCCAGATGGCCTTATCAGGTGGAAACCACCTGGACGGGCGGGTTTGCCGAAGTGCCTTTGGTTACGGACTATGCCAGCTTCCTTTCCGGGGCGCGATTTACCGATTTTGCGAGCGCCCTGCACAAGGGGGGCTGCGCATCCGACCGGGGCGAGGTGGCCGTTGTATCGTGGAATACGTCCGCACCGAACGTATCGACCCCGGCCTATCTCTGGATTAACTCGTTCGGGGCAGACGAGGTGTTTCTGGTGCTGAATGACCGCGATGAGGTGGATTGCATCCCCAGCACGGGGTCACAGGCGATTGCCTATGATTTTCAATGTGCGCTCGACGGGGGGCAGATTGGCAAAGACGCGACTGTTGAAATCGTGCGTCTCAAATCCGGGCGGCTGCAACCGTCGGACAAGATACGCCTTGTAAGCCACTGGAAAGACTGAGGTATGAGTGAAACAGGCGCTGACGACAAGGCACAAGGCGACACGGCATCCTGGGCGGTTTCCCTTGTCGTTTTGGCGGCGGTGGCCGTTGCAATCGCCTTCAGCATGTGGCCTGCGAAGCGGTCCTTTGCGATTTCTGTCGAGACAACCGGCCTGACCCTGACCCCCGATCGCGCGTTGTCGGGCGACTGGTTCCTGCCCGAGGCAGAGCTTTGCCTGCGCAAATCGTCTGAAAACCGGGACGTTCAGAGCGTTCAGCGATCCACCCGCTGCAATACTCGTTTCTACCACAGCGTCATCGTAACAGATGCCTTTTTTGACATTGCCCCGGGTGCAACGCTTGAAGTCTCGCGAGAGCCCGAGCGCGGAGACCTCCAGATCTTTGTCGCCAGTGACGCAACAGGTGAAACCAGGCTGGGTGACCATGGCGACCTTGAAAAGGCGCTTATTTTTCTGCCCGCACACACGCGAGAAACGGTCCAGAGCCTGCCCTTTTCGGGCATGGCCGTGCTTGGTGCCATTCCGCGTTCAGGGGAAAAAACGCTTGTCAAACAAGGTCGCTATGAGGTGCGTGAGAACAGCCTCGTGCAACAACGCCCCATGACCGTCGCGCGGGGTGATTTTTTTCTTGGCGACCGTATCAGTATCACCGATGGCGAAAGCCCGAACCCACGGGCGGCGGTGGGTTTCATGCTATGGGCCTCAGCAGGGCTGGATGTGCAGCTTTATACCCCGCCCGCCCATGATTTTATCAAGGTCGAAAGGCTCGGGACGGAACCGACCCTGTTGAACGCCAATGCCATTGACCGCCTTCTGGCAAATCCGATCCCGGTTCTGGCATCGGTGGTCTTTGCGTTGCTGGCCTCGTCCTTTGACCTTGCCTCGCGCCTGTTGCGCCAGTTTTCCGTGAAACAGACGGCGGCCCGTAGACGGCGATAGCAGCACCCAAACGGATCACGCCATCAAGTCATAGACCTGTCCGGCGATCATCAGGTTGATGCTGTCCTGTCCGGCCCCGTCCACAAGCGCCCACATGATCTGGCCCGTCGGGCGGTAGATCACGAACGCCTCTTCCACGTTGTCATCGCCCGAGCGTTCGCCATCCGGGCTGGAGGTGTGGGTGGTGTTGATCTGGAACTGGTCGCGTCGCGCGGTGGCGATGCCAAAGTGCAGCACGTCTCCGTCCGCGGCGTTGTAGTCCTGGACCCAGTCCGAGCCGTGGTCGAAAATCCCGATATGGAAGAACCGGTCCGCATCCGCGCCCCCGTTCACACGGTCATGCCCCCAGCCGCCGTTGACGAAATCATCACCATCGCCGCCGAAAATGAGGTCGGACCACGCGCTGCCGGTGAGAAGGTCGTCACCGGCCCCACCGATCACGGTGTCGGCACCAAAGCCACCTTCAATCGTGTCGTTGCCGTCATCGCCGCGCAGTTCGTCATTGCCATGCCCCCCTGCAATCTCGTCATTTCCGCTGCCGCCATAGATGACATCGCGCAGGTCGTCTTCGCTGGTGCCGCCGATGAGGGTGTCCTGTCCATCACCCCCGATCAGGGTGTCGGTTCCATTGCCGCCATCAAGGAGATCATCGCCGCTGCCGCCATCCAGACGGTCATCGCCCCCGGCACCATCCAGTGTGTCGTCTGCGCCGGTTCCGGCAAGGGTATCGTTTGCCTCGGTTCCGCCAGGAAACAGGAACCCGTTTCCGTTGACCGTCACCACCTGACCCCCAAAAACCAGTTGCTCGACACCGGTGATCGTATCGACCGAACCCAACCCCGTGACCGTCACCACGCCGGACCGCGCTTCGAGAATGAAAAGGTCAGGGTCGCTGTCATAGACGACCCGGTCATTGCCGGCCCCGCCATCAATCACGTCAGACCCATCCCCTGATGTGAACAGATCATCCCCTGCCCCGCCATCCAGCGTGTCATCGCCGACCCCGCCGTGCAGGCTGTCATTGCCGTCATTCCCGACCAGATGGTTGGCGCGCAGATCTCCGGTGATGCTATCGCCGTGGGCCGTGCCCCAGATTGCCTCGATACCCGTGAAATTGTCGCTGTGGCCAAAACTGTCCGTGGCCATATTGGCCTGCATTGTTACCACGATCCCGGCTGGCCCAGTTTCGCTTGCGTAATCAAGAGTGTCGACACCGTCGCGCCCGTGGATCGAATCAGCGCCCGCATTTCCCGTGATTATGTTGTCCCCGTGATCGCCGATCAGACTGTCGGCATGGGCAGACCCGATGATGCCTTCAATGCCGGATATCGTGTCAACCCCGCCCCACCAGCCGTCATCTTGGATTTCGGTTTGGCTCAGGTCGACGCTGACACCACTGGCCGCATCATCAAAGGCGACCCTGTCATGTGCGCCGTCCCCCCCTGCAATCGAGTCATTGCCCGGCCCACCCTGCAGGATGTCATCCCCGGCACCCCCTTCAAGCGTGTCATCGCGGGAATCCCCATAAAGCGTGTCATCCCCGCCATACCCGTAAATCTGATCCTCAGACGTGAACCCGCCCAGCACATCTGCGTTTTCGGTGCCTTCTATCAGCCGCGGCCCATCCACCATGGTCGAGTTGCCATTGCCAAATTCCAGCTGTTCCACCCCGATCAACGTATGTCGCCCCCAGAACGTCGTTTCCACGATCAACCCTTCAGCGGTTCGTTCAATGCGGGCATCCACATCATGAACGGTGAAACGGACCACATCCCATCCGCCGCCTCCGTCAATGGTGTCATCTCCCTGTCCGGGGAAAAAATAATCATCCCCGGCGCCGCCGCGCACGCTGTCGTCGGTTGCTGACCCCGAAAAGTCGTCATCTCCGGCGCCAAGGTCGACCTGGTTCGTGGACGTGTAGACTGAGATGCCACTCAGTATGATGTCGTCGTCTCCGTCCGTACCGATCAAAGTTTGGCCGTTGAGGTCGAGTTCCTCGAGGCTGAAGCGTGAAATTTCCATGTCGGAAATGGACCCACCCCGATAGAACGCCGTGTCCCAGCCGTCATTGCCTTCCAGCTGGCCGGTCCAGTTGTTCTCTTCTCCGAAGATCAGGGTGTCGTCCCCGTCCCCGCCGTGGAGGGCGTCTACCCCATGGCCACCATCAAGCGTATCGTCCCCGGGACCGCCGACAAGCGTATCGTTGCCCGCCAACCCCTCGAGATAATCATTACCTTCGGTACCGCCCAGATAGTCGTCGTCTTCGTTTCCCTGAATTGGCGGGATTTCAATCTCGATACGGCCATCGTTGAATTGCAGGAATTCGACATAGCTAACGACATCGTAAATCCCCGGCCCGATCACCGTGGTGATGGCATCTGTGGTTTCAACCGTGAAATCTGCCACGTTACCATCGTAATAGGCCACATCAGTGTTATCGCCCCCGTCAATCCAGTTGCTTCCCCTGCCCGCATAGATATGGTCGCGTCCGCCCTGCCCCGAGATGCTGTCATCGCCGCCCAGCCCGTAGATTTCATCCCCGTCCGGCGTACCCGTCATTTGGTTGTCCAACGCATTGCCAAGGGTCACGATCCGGTCGCTGAACTGCGCGCGCTCGACGCCACGCAACGTATCTGTACCGTCGGCGCGGTTCTCCTCGTGGATAATCGAAACCGACCCGTCTGCGTTGCCCGTGAACCGGTATTCCGCCCGTGCGCCAGAGAATGCCGCAGTATCAATCCCGCTGCCGCCGATCAGGGTGTCGTTTCCGCGCCCGCCGATCAGGACATCGTCACCATGGCTCCCGTTCAGAACATTGGCCTGCTCATTGCCGATCAGAAGATCTGCATGCTGACCACCGGTGGCATTTTCGATCTCGACCCCGTGGGCAATGGCAAAGCCGCCGTCGAGACCAGTATAGGTGCCGTTGTTCAGGGTCAGAACACGCGAGAAAAATCCGCCGGCGTGATAGTTCTGGTCTACGGTTTCTGTACGTACCGTTTGCGCGAGGCTGTTGTAGAAGGATGTATGGCGCAAGGCCGTAAGTGACGGCGCGACGTCCTCGGCAACGCCGCTTCGGTCCAGCGTGGCATCATTGAGGTTGATCAGAACGGAATTTGTGGATCTGTCATAGTCAAGCGTGTCCACGCCGCCGGTATCCCAAATCGTCGCATAGGCCCGTCCGATATGCATGTCGCCTTCGTGCAGTTGCAGGGCCTGCAGCCCTGCGTCGAACAGCGTGTAGGTGGAATTGCCCTCGGCATAGCCATCCACACCGTATTGCTGTTGCAGTGCCGCGACATCCAGCGCCATCAGCGTGACTGCATGGCCATAGGTATTGGCATTGGTCGCATCCACATAGGACATGACAGTATATCGTTCATTGTTGAGCCCCGCCCCGACACTGTTCAGCGCCGGAAACCCAGCCACGTTGTCATCATGGGGGTGCAACAGCCCAAGCCCGTGGCCGATCTCGTGCAACAAAGCCCAATTGAGATATTCGCCGCCCCCGGTTTCGGGGTCCGCATTCATATGGGCATAGCTGCTTGTATAAGCCCCCATCGACCAACTATCCCCCGGACCGCGCAGGGTTCCGGGCGGCAGGTCGCTGAAACCTTCAAGGTTCTCGTCCGGATGGCCGGATGTCACATAAAGCAGGTCAGCATTCGTTTCTGCAGTCGCGGCATTGGTGATCCGGTTGAAATCCGTGAACAACATCGCGTCGATCGTCTCGAAGGCGCGCTCGATCTGGGTGACATAGGCAAAGCTAGCGTCCGGGAGGCCCCCGTACATGGTGTTGGCCTCGCCCATATACCCGTCCAGGAAGGCCGCGTCCCATCCCAGGATATCCTGATTGCCGAGATAGTATTCCAGCGTTGCCTCGGACCAGACCGTGTTATGCGTGATATCCGCCAGCAAGGTTCTGCCAGTTTGCGGGATCGTGTTCGAAATTGCGCGTTCTGCACCTGTGCCAGCCATGTGATATCCCCCTTGTCCGGCCACACAGGCGGCCAGAGCGCGATGGGATGCTTGCGAGGGGGGGGTGCGACAGCAGGTGTCCTGACGTCGCACGCATTCAGTTACCGGTGTAACCGCATCCTCCCCTTTGGCGGCATGCACATCGCCTTGGTTTGCGGCATGTCATGGACGGGCATGCGCAAACGCTGTTGCACTTCGCGAAAGCCACCCGCCCAGAAAGGGTCGGATAGACGATCCGCCTCTATGGTGGTGCATTACATATCATTCACGAAATATATGACTTGATGCATATCAAAATGAACATGCCTTTTCCCGAATATAATGTAGGGAAGAGGAGAGATCATCATGGCGAATTATTTCATAACCAATGTCTATACAGACGACAACGATGGCGCGATCAACGGCGGGAGCGCCAATGACCGTTTGACCTACAGCTACACGATCCCGGGAACCGGCGTGTCCACAGGGTATTTTTCCGGTGACCTGGCATCAGGCTATTCGGGCTTGTTCGACGGCAGCGGCGGCAACAATGCATGGTATACCGGCATGCAGCATTTCACCTTCCTGACCTCAGTAACCGGCAATGACAACATCCGGTCGGGTGATGGCAACGACTCTCTGATGTCGGGCGGCGGGGATGACACTCTGAACTCGGGTGGTGGCGACGATACCGTCGATGGCGGTTCCGGCAACGATTACTGGATCGCGAACCGCAGTGCGGACAGTTCGGTCAACGTGAACCTCAACGGGGTCTCGGCCCTGACCGGGGGCGGATCCGTGCGCAATATGGAAGGGTTCAACCTGACAACGGGCGCAGGCAACGATGTGATTACAGGTCACCAGTCAAGCGTGTATGCAGATCGCGTCTACGCCGGGGACGGAAACGACCGGATCATCTTGTGGACGGGGTCTACAGATGAAGCACACGGTCAAGGCGGATCGGACCGGCTTGTGGTGCAGAACCAGACCGGCGCGACATCTGTCGGATACTGGTCTGGCAATCTGGCGGATGGATATAACGGCCTCTATGACGGGCCCGGCGGCGACAACATCTGGTTCTACGGGATTGAACACTTCACCTATCGCGATCTTGTCGGGGAAAACGATAACATTACCACCGGCCACGGAAACGACAGTCTTCTTGGCGCTGGCGGGGACGATACGCTTAATTCCGGCGGTGGACATGATACCGTTGACGGGGGTGATGGCCGGGATTATTGGATCGCGGATCGCAGCGCCGACAGCATGGTCAATGTCAACCTGAACGAGGTCTCTACCCTGACCGGGGGCGGATCCGTCCGCAACATGGAAGGGTTCAACCTGACCACCGGCGCGGGCGATGACCTTATCACCGGACACCAAAACGGTGGATATGCCGATACGGTCTATTCCGGCGACGGTGACGACCTGATCACCATGTGGATGGGTGACGGTGACGAAGCCCATGGTCAGGGCGGGACCGACCGTCTCGTGCTGACAAACGAGATTGGCGCGGTGAGTGTCGGATACTGGTCAGGTGATTTGGCGAACGGTTATAACGGCCTGTTCGATGGCCCAAGTGGCAACAATACTTGGTTCTATGGCATCGAGCACTTCACCTACACCGATCTGGCTGGAGGAAACGACAACGTCACAACCGGCCACGGCAATGACAGCATCCTAGCGGGCGTAGGAGATGACACCGTCAATTCCGGCGGCGGTGACGATACGATCGACGGTCAGTCCGGCACCGATTACTGGATCGCCAACCTGTCCGGCCATGCCTTGGTTGATGTGAATCTGAATGGTGTTTCGGACTTCGAAGGCAATGGATCCGTGCGCAACATGGAAGGCTTGAACCTGACCACCGGGGCCGGAAACGACATCATCACCGGCCATCGTGACAGCAACTTTGCCGACCGTGTCTATAGTGGCGCGGGCGATGATCTGATCACCATGTGGATGGGCAGCGATGACGAGGCGCATGGCGGCGCGGGGCAGGACCGCCTGGTTCTGATCAATGAACGCGGCGCGACCAGTGTCGGATACTGGAGTGCCGGCGAAACCGACGGATATAGCGGCCTTTTTGATGGGCCCGACGGCAACAATACCTGGTTCTACGATATCAACCACTTCGACTATACCGACCGCGCAGGCGGGAATGACAACATCACGACCGGCGATGGCGATGACAAGATCGTCGCAGGCGCGGGCAATGATACGGTCAATTCGGGCGGTGGCGATGACTCGGTCTACGGGGGCACCGGCCTTGACTACTGGATCGCCAACCGCAGCGCGGATGCCATGGTCAACGTGGACCTGAACCAGGTCTCTACCCTGACCGGCGGTGGCTCGGTACGCGCGATGGAGGGCTTCAACCTGACGACCGGCGCAGGCGACGACCTTATCACTGGGCACCGGAACAGCGTCTTTGCGGATCGCGTCTATGCGGGCGATGGCAACGATATCATCACCATGTGGACAGGTGCCACCGACGAGGTGCACGGCCAGGGCGGGTCGGACCGGATGATCCTGACCAACCAGCATGGCGCAACGAGTGTCGGCTACTGGGCCGGAAATGCCACCGACGGCTATAGCGGTCTGTATGACGGCCCCGGCGACGCCAACACATGGTTCTACGGGATCGAACATTTCAGCTATACCGATGAAGTGGGCGAGAACGACAACATCACCACCGGTGCAGGGGATGACAGTCTCCTGAGCGGTGGCGGAGACGACAGGGTCAACTCCGGCGGTGGCCATGATACCGTTGACGGTGGCGCCGGAAACGATTTCTGGATTGCCAACCGCAGCGCAGACGCTCTGGTCGATGTGAACCTGAACGAAACGTCGGACCTGACGGGCGGCGGATCGGTCATGAACATGGAAGGGTTCAACCTGACCACCGGCGCCGGGAATGACAGCATCACCGGTCACCAGAGCAGCGTCTTTGCAGACCGCGTCTATGCCGGTGATGGGGACGACCTGATTACCATGTGGATGGGCGAAACTGACGAGGTGCGCGGACAAGGCGGCACCGACCGTCTGGTTCTGACCAACGGGCAAGGCGCAATCAGCACCGGGTATTGGTCGGGAAATGCCACCGATGGCTATAACGGGCTGTTCGATGGACCGGGCGGCAACAACACCTGGTTCTACGGCATCGAACACTTCACCTATCTCGACATGGCGGGCGGCAACGACAATATCCGCACCGGCGACGGGGATGACAGCATCTCGGCGGGGGGTGGCGATGACAACATCACCTCGGGCGCGGGCAATGACACCGTCGATGGCGGTGCCGGCGAGGACCGGATGCATTTCGGCATCCACAGCAGCGCGGTATCGAGTGTGTCGATGGACGATGCGTTCTTCTATATCAACAGCAGCGCGGGCCGTGACACCGTCGCGCGCAACGTCGAATACTATGTCTTCAATGACCAGACCCTCAGCGACGCCCAGATGGCCGCCCTGGCCGGTCAGGCCCCGACGGGCGCGGTTGTGGTGACAGGTACGCCAACGCAGGGCGAAACCCTGACAGCGGACACCTCCACCGTGGCGGACGCCAACGGTCTTGGGCCGTTCTCCTACCAATGGCTGCGGGACGGGGTCGCGATCCCGGGAGCCACGGACGCAACATATGTCCTGGGTCAGGACGACGTGGACAGCGCCATCTCTGTCCGTGTGTCCTATACTGACGGGATCGGCACGCAAGAGGCGCTCACAAGTGCCGCAACCGACCCTGTTGAAGGCAGCGGACTGCACCTTGTGGGCACGCAAAATGCCGATTTCCTGGATGGTGGCGCGGGCGATGACACGATTGAAGGTCTGGCCGGGAACGACCGCCTGCGCGGGTTTGACGGCGACGACAGCCTGCTTGGCGGCGATGGCGCGGATACGATTGTCGGTGGCGACGGCAATGACCAGATCATCGGCGGCACCAGCGACAACGACCTGCGCGACGTGGTCTATGGCGGCGTTGGGAATGACAGCATCTCGGGTGGTCACGGCAATGACGAGCTGCGCGGCGACGCTGGCAATGACACGATTGAGGGCGGCGTTGGTGCCGATACCGTGATTGGCGGGGCGGGCGACGACGTTCTTACCGGCAGCGGATGGTCCGACCTGATCTTCGGCGGCGATGGCGATGATTTCGTCAACGGCGGCTGGGGCCATGACCGTGTGAACGGTGGCGCGGATGCGGACCGGTTCTTCCATATCGGCTATCAGTCGCATGGCTCGGACTGGATCCAGGATTATGACGCGGCCGAGGGCGACCTGTTGAACTTCGGGATCGGAAGTGCCACCGCATCGCAATTCCAGATCAACACAGCCCACACGACCAGCCCATCCGGCGAACGCTCGGGCGATGACACGATTGAAGAAGCGTTCATCATCTATCGCCCGACAGGCCAGATCATGTGGGCCTTGGTCGATGGCGCAGGTCAGGACAGCATCAACCTGTTGATTGCCGGAGAGGTTTACGACCTGATGGCATAATCGCGCCTGATAACAAAAAAGAAGCCCGCCAGAAAACTGGCGGGCTTTGTTGTTCGAAACTGTTGATGCGCAGGGCGGGCGACCTTCCCGTCGCGGGCCCTTCGATGCATCAGGCCATGAGATCGAAGATATCGGACCCGATCCGCAAGTTGATCGAGTCCTGCCCGGCCCCGTCTACGAGCGCCCACATGATTTGCCCTGTGGGACGGTAGATCACAAAGGCCTCTTCGGTGTTGTCGTCTCCAGACCGTTCGCCCGCAGCATTCGAGGTGTGCGTGGTATTCACCTGGAACTGATCGCGGGTGGCCGACGCAATGCCGAAATGCAGCACGTCACCGTCGGCGGCATTGTAATCCTGAATCCAGTCAGAGCCGTGATCAACCACACCGATATGGAAGAACCGGTCGGCCCCTGCCCCGCCATTGACAAGGTCATGCCCCCAACCACCGTTGACGAAGTCGTCCCCGTCACCGCCAAAAATCATGTCGCCATAAGAAGAACCGGTCAGAACATCATTGCCCCCGCCGCCGATCACGGTGTCGGCGCCAAAGCCGCCCTCGATCGTATCGTTCCCGGCATCGCCGCGCAGTTCGTCATTGCCGTGACCACCTTCGATGCTGTCATTCCCAGCGCCGCCATAGACCACGTCGCGCTGGTCATCTGCCGACGCCCCGCCAATCAGATGGTCGTCGCCCGCGTCTCCGATCAGCGTATCCGGCCCGTCCAGCCCGCGGATCGTGTCGTTGCCATCGAAACCACGCAGCCGGTCATTGGCTGCCGTCCCGACCAACACATCCGCGCCGCTTGTGCCGTCGCGGGTGACACCCACGGGCGCAGGCCCGTCAGGAAGTTCAAGGAAAACCCCGTGCAGGTTGTCCGCCACGCCGTCTACCAGCACGCCGGAGCCGTCGGTCAGCGTCATGAAGACATCGCCATTGTCGAGCAGGCTCAGATCTCCAAGGGCCTGCGCGCCTGTCTGGTTGGGAATGATCACTGCGGGCGCGCTTTCAAGCGACCCGTCGGCATTCACGATCACCCCCATGATATCGGTGTCGCCATAGGTCACTGCGTGGGTCCAAGCCACCAGCAGCCGCCCGCCGTCCAGCCCGAGAAGCCGGTAAGGTATGGTGCCGGGCTGGATCACGGTGTCATCGGCGGTCGGGATGTTGACACTTGAGTCAAAGCTGCCATCCGCACCAAAGCGGTCCACCCGGATGGATTCATCGCCCTCGGTGCCAAGCTGTTCGTTATAGGCATAGGCCACGGCGAACCCGCCATCCGAGAGCGCCGCAACGCGCATCGCAGACCCGTACCCCCCGCCATTCTGGTCGGGCTGCGGATCGTGGTTGAATTCAACCGGCGCAGTGGCCCCCGCAATCGAGGATGGCGCGCTGGTCAGATTCGGTCCGGAAATGCGCACATCGTATCCCGAAAGCTGCCCTCTGAAGGCCAGCAGGACGATATCACCTGATGCCAGCTCGGCCAATTCCAGCGTGAACAACGAACTCGGGGCGATGCGCACGGGGGTGCCAAGCGTCTGGCCATCATTTGCCACGAAGCGGGCCCATGTGCCGTCTTCCGCGTCAAGCCCGTTGCCGCCGCGCAGGGAATAGACAAGGACCGCGCCCCCTTCCGAAAGGCTGTGTATCTGGGTACCCTGCACGTTGCTGGCAAGGATCGAGTTATAGACTGCGGGATCATAGGTGGTCTGGTTGGGCGAGGCGAGCACCGAAGCCCCTTCAGGCGCACCCGCCGCCGTGTAGGACCGCACATGCGCGTCATAGACAAACACCGTCTGGTCATCACCTTCGACCTGATCGCGCGTCAGCGAAAGCCAACTGACCACATATCCCCCATCCGTCAGCGCGGCCACGTCTGGCAAGGAATGCGATCCGATGTTGATGTCATTCACAATGGTTGCATCCGTGGCCGGCGTGCCGTCCGCGTTCAGAATGCGGGTCCATGTGTCAAAATCGAGGGCAACGCTGCCGTCCCCCGGATAGTTCAGTTCATTCCAGACGACCGCGATGCGGCCATCGGCCAGCACTGCCGAGGCTGGTGCGCTTCCAAGGCGGCCAAAGAAACCTTCTCCGCTGCCAAAAATGATGTCGTTCGTATGAGAAATGGGCATGAAGACCTGTCCCTGAAATGGCGAAAAACGAAAAGCAGGCAAAAGGAGGGCCCATTGCCTGCCTCATTTTATGCTAAACGGGCCATGATCACGCAACAAAAGTTTGCAGCACTCACAAATTTGCCGCGCTGCGAACCCCAGTCTAAATCACGCCAGAAGATCGTACTCTACACCCGCGATCCGGATGTTGATCTCCGCATTCCCGAAGCCGTCTACCAGCGCCCAGAGGATCTGGCCCGTGGGCTTATAGATCACAAACGCCTCGTCAACACTGGCCTCGCCCGCATTCGCCGTGTTGGCGCGGTTTACCTGGAACTGGTTGATGGTCGCGCTGCCCCCATAGAGCAGCAAGTCGCCCTCAGCCGCGTCATAGTCCTGGATCCAGTCGGACCCGTGCCCGGCCACGCCCACATGGAAGAACCGATCGGCACCGTTGCCCCCATTCACCCGGTCGCTGCCGAACCCTCCATTGACAAAGTCGAACCCGTCGCCGCCAAAGATCAGGTCGCCGAAATTCGAGCCCGTCATCACGTCATCACCCGCGCCGCCAATCACCGTGTCAGCGCCTGCTCCCCCGGCAATGTCGTCATTTCCGGCATCGCCGCGCAGCTCATCATTACCGGCCCCGCCCTGGATCGTGTCATTGCCGTCCCCGCCAAAGACCACGTCGCGAAGGTCGGCGTCGGTCAGGCCGCCGAATATCTGATCATTTCCGGCACCGCCAATCAGGGTGTCAGCCCCGTCACCGCCCTGCAGGATGTCGTTCCCCGCCAAACCGTCGAGGCGATCATTCGCATCCCCACCCTGCAGAATATCATCCCCGTCGGTGCCAGTCAGGTTCATGGGTTGGTCCGGCGCATCACCGACATTGCGCAGAACCGCCTCATCGGCGACCGCCGAGGCGCGAAGGGAGAACACTTCTCCGCCCGGCCCGACGAAGATATCGCGCGCATCGGCATCGGGAATGCGCAGTGTTTCCAGCGCGGTCCGGTCCGCCGAGAAATGGCGGACAATGGTGTCGTCCCCGCTGTTCAACCGTGCCGTATCCGCCTGGTGGATCAGCGCGAAACTGCCATCCTGCAACCCCACAAGGCGCGGCCAATAAAGCAGGCCCGTCACACCGAAACCGCCATCGGTATCCGCCTCGGGTCCGGCCACCAGCAGATAGGGATCAACCTCGATCGCACCGTTCGCATTCACGACCGCCGCATACAGCCCCTCAGAGACAACGGGCGCGTTGTAACCCACCCCATCCGCGATGTAGCCCGACCAAACTACCAGAATGTGCCCATCGTCCATGCGCAACGTGTCGATCGAGTCAAAGCGCACGCCATTTGCACCGCCACCGATATACTGGCGGAACTCCTGATTCCCGCTCAGCAACATGTCCGTCAGGTTCAACCGGTCGGCATAAGACTGGATTTCGCTGGCCGTGAACGGATCAACGGTGCCAGTCTCAATCGCATCGTCGATGAAGCTGACGAAGAGCGAGCCGGGATCAATCGGCTCAGACGTAGCTTCATCCTGAAACCCGGCGACGACAAAGCCTTGCTGGGTGTCGATGATGGTCGTGCCATCAAAGGGAAACGCCTCAAACGCAGAGTCAGTCGACAATTCGTAAGGCTCATTGATCCAAAGGGCGCCACCCTCGTTGAGGAAAAAGGTTCCCGTGCCGTCCTGGATCCAGCCCTCTTGGCGAACAGTATTCAGAAGATCAAAGTTCTGCGCCCCGAACAACACGAACCGGTCGGACGATGTGACCGGCCCGGTGGGGACACCGGCGGCATCGAAGGTTTCAACGGAAAACAGCGGCTCTCCGGCATTCGCGTCGAACCCGGCATAGCGATAAACCTCGAACCCGCCCCCGGTGGTTTCCTCGAAATAGATGATGTCCTGTGCACCATCGCCATCAAGCCGCGACAACAAGGTCTGGTCTACAACCTGGTTCCCGTCCGGGGCCGTGATCCGAAACGCCGCATCGCGGTAATCATTGGTGACGAAGTCGAAGAAGCTGAGGATATTGCCGTTCGACAGGGTGAAATGGGCACTGGCCATCGTCAAAACCTTTTCTCAAATTAGCTGCTGCTTGCGCCATATAAATCAGCGCAAGCAATAGGAAAGAATGGCCACTCACATATCACGCCAGCAAGTCGTACTCCACCCCCGCGATCCGAATGTTGATATTGTCCTGCCCCGCGCCATCGACCAGCGCCCACATGATCTGGCCCGTGGGGCGATAGATCACGAAGGCCTCTTCCACGTTGTCATCGCCCGAGCGTTCGCCGGTCGGGCTGGTGGTGTGGGTCGTATTGATCTGGAACTGGTCCGCCGTCGCCGTGCCTATGCCAAAGACCAGCACGTCGCCTTCGGCGGCGTTGTAGTCCTGAATCCAGTCCGATCCATGGTCGCGAATGCCAATATGGAAGAACCGGTCTGCGCCGGCACCACCATTCACGCG
>NZ_JBBPEU010000017.1:0-35113 GCF_040225985.1 Shimia fortis | reverse complement strand
CGCGTGAATGGTGGTGCCGGCGCAGACCGGTTCTTCCATATTGGCATTCGCGACCATGGATCGGACTGGATTCAGGACTACAACGCCGCCGAAGGGGACGTGCTGATCTTTGGCATCGGCACGGCGACGGCGGACCAGTTCCAGATCAATACGACCCACACCTCGAGTGCTGCGGGCGAACGCTCGGGCGAAGACAATGTCGAAGAGGCGTTCGTCATCTATCGACCCACCGGCCAAATCATGTGGGCGCTGGTGGATGGGGGCGGGCAGGAGTCGATCCTCCTGCAAATCGCGGGGACGCAATACGACCTTCTGGTGTGACGGTGTCACTCTTTGGCTGTTACTCAAGTCAGGTGTTGAAGGCTTTATGTCAGCGCCACAAAAAAGCGGACAAGAACCGGTCTTCCCCCTGTCGTCAATTCACCCCTCTTTCTTGGGAACAAAACAGCCTGTTTGTAATGCCGATCAGGGCGGGCGACCATGTTGAATCACCTGTTCAAGGCGTTGGTCGACTGCGGGAATCCTGCTGTGCCCATGAAAAGAGCTTGATCGGGCACAAAACGGTCGCGCATAGTTGCGGTGGCTTTCACTTGGCCAACTTGATGGAAGGCTACCCCAACATCCTTTGAAATAAGAGCTTCTGCCATGGCCCGTGCAACAGACATTGAATTTTCAGGACCGGAACTTTGCGCTCTTTCCGCCTGCGAGGCTGTAGATCTTCTTAGGAAGGGGGAAGTTGCGCCCAAAGATTTTCTTGCCGCGTCCCGCGCGCGCGTCGAAGCTGTTGAACCCGATATCAATGCCATGCCGACCCGCTGTTGGGATCGTGCAGAAGATGCGCTGGAGTCACTGGATGGCTCTCTCGCCGAACACCCCGGATGGCTCGGAGGTCTGCCAATCGGCATCAAGGACCTGACCTCGGTCTCGGGGGTGCGTACCACCTTTGGCACCTATGCCATGCGGGACAACGTGCCAGAGAGCTCTGATCCTCTGGTGCTCAGGCTTGAGGAGCGAGGCGCTATCGTCGTCGGCAAAACAAATACGCCAGAATTCGGTGCTGGCGCCAACACTTTCAACGATGTGTTTGGCATGACCCGTAACCCGTGGAATACAACTTTGAATGCTGGTGGATCTTCCGGAGGGGCGGCGGCTTCGTTGGCGTCTGGTGAAGTCTGGCTCAGTCAGGGGTCCGACCTCGCTGGGTCTCTCAGAACGCCGGCTGCATTTTGCGGCGTGGTCGGGTTTCGTCCCAGCCCGGGTGTGGCCGGCGGCGGGCCGAACGGATTCGGTTTTCACACTGAAGGCGTTTCGGGGCCGATGGCGCGCTCTGTCGAAGACTGCGCGCTTTTCCTTGATGCCATGGCCGGATTCGATCCGCGCAGCCCGATTTCCTTTCCGGCCCCGGATATGTCCTATCGCGAAACGGTCACTCGCGCCGATGAAAAAATCAGAATCGCCTATAGCAATGACATGAACGGCTTTGGGTTGACGTCGCAAGCTATGGAAAGGGATCTTCGCGACGCCATGGCTCTGATCGCTCGGAATGGTTCGGTTGTCGAAGAGGCCTGTCCGGATCTTCCCGAACTTGACCTCACATATCGTACCTTGCGCGCTATTCTCTGGGCCGCTCTGCCGGGGCGTGCGCCAGAAAGTGTGCAGCAACACTATAAACAGACTTTGCGCGAAAACATCGAATACGGGCGCAACCTGACGATTGATGATGTGTTGGACGCGCAACTCAACCGGTCGAAGCTATTCGACAATGTCACGTCATTTCTGGATGATTTTGACGTGCTGGCCTGTCCCGTTGTGGGGCTGCACCCCGGCCCGGTCGAGCAGGAGTTTCCGGCAGAATTGGATGGCGAACCTCTGACCGACTACATCACATGGCTGCGGTATTCCTATCTCGCGACGGCAACGGGTCTGCCTGCCATTTCGGTTCCGGTCGGTTTCAATGATCAGGGCGTCCCTGTCGGGCTGCAACTGATCGGCCGGCATCGGGGCGAGGCACAGCTTCTGGCGGCGGCGCGTGCCGTAGAAATAGCAGTTGGGGGGCCATTTGGCCCAATTGATCCAAATGTAACCCACCGCTAGCATGCCACGGGTGATCCCCCGAGGGGCTGCATGTGTTATCCTTGGGATTGCTGCCACCAGTCTTCGACCGTCTGTTGTGAAAACCCGGCCGCAGGTCCAATCGCGACAAGCGCCGTACGGTCCGGTTGAGGTGACGCAATGACTTCACAATGTGCGCCGACGATTTGGACAAGAAATCCCGTGTCTTCCATGCCTCGCACCTTGCCCTTCATCCGAAACACCCCTTCCGGGCGCGTGCTTAGCTTTTGTTGCAGCGCCTCGCGGCTGAAACATTCTGCGGAGTGCATATTCCACCTTTGGAAATGGCCGTGGCCTGATGGTGAGGGCAGTTTGTCTGGTGCCAATAAAGTTCCAATGACTACGGGGGCGATCTGGTTCAAATCCGAGGTCAGCGATATCGGTGCGCCGGATTGCGCGCGCAACAGGCCATGCAGGGTTTCAGACAATGCATCGACCTTGGTCACCAGCATATAATCTGCGCACCTTACCTGCGCTTCAATCTGAGCAGAAACCAATGGGTCCGAGACCGTTTGACAATAGTTCATTCCGTCGACAACTGTGACGATCCCCCCATAAGCCAGGTCAGGCTCTGCAATGGCGGCCCGCGCGATGCTGGCCGGATCCGCGATGCCACTGGCCTCGACAATCAGGTGTTCGGGACGTTCGGGACGATCCAGGATGTCTCCTATTGCCATGAAAAGGTCCGCACCCATGGTGCAACACACACATCCGTTGGTGAGCTCGATCGTATCGTCCGATGCAGAGGCCAGCAGGTCTGCATCAATATTGATCGCGCCAAAGTCATTCACCAAGAGTGTCAGTCGTAGCCCATGCGGTTCTGACAACAGCCTGTTGATCAACGTGGTCTTGCCAGCGCCAAGATAACCGCCGATGACCGTCATTGGCAAAGGGAGAGGCTGCACGCTCATAGAAGATGAACCTGTCCACCGGAAACCGTTCCAAGAACCTGTACGTCCTTCAGCCGCGTAGGATCAATGGCCGTCGGGTCGTCGGCCAAAACCGCGAAATCGGCGATCTTTCCCGTTTCGATCGAGCCGATCTCGTGATCGAGTTTCAGTGTGAAAGCCGCGCCAAGCGTAATTGCATACAACGCCTCGTCTACGGAAATCCGCTGAGGTTCGCCCAAGACATGTCCGGTCATGGTTTGACGGGTGACGGCGACCCAAGCGGTGAAGAGCGGTCCCAGCGGTGTCACCGGTGCATCAGAGTGGATTGCGATGTGAACACCTTCGTCCAATGCCGACCGGCAGGCGTCCATGCGCCTGGCACGGTCTTCCCCGATTGTCAGGGCTATATGCTGATCGCCAAAGTACCAGATGTGATTGGCAAAAATATTTGCGCAGATGCCCATCTCTGCACATCGTCGATACATGGCAGGAGTCATCATCTGGCAATGCTGCAAAACGTGACGATGCCCGGTCCAGGGATGTTTGCGTATCGCGGCCTCGATTGCATCGATCGAAACCTCCGCCGCTTCGTCTCCATTGACGTGGATGTGCATCTGAATGCCCTCGCGATGCATCGTTTCAACGAGCTGATAGATTAGATCGGGGGGCGTGTTCCATATTCCGTTGGGTTGGCCACCCACATAGCCGGGCCACTTCACACGTGCTGTCCAGCCTTGGATCGACCCGTCTGTCATGAGCTTTACAGCACCCAGTCTTAATTTGTCGGTCGAGCGCGCGGCGAGGGCCTTGGCGCGGGCTGCAGTTTCGTCAGGTGCCGCCATGGATCCCAGCGCAGGAACGATGCGCAATGGAAAACCCTCTTCCCCGGTGACGCGCAGCATCACCTCAAGGTCGTCATCTTCCATCGAGGAAAAAAGGTCGGTGATCGTGGTCACCCCCGCGCGTCGGGCAACTTCGGCATAGGTGCGGATCGAGTCCTCCTGCTGCGAGAGCGACCTGAAATCGACCCCCAACCTGCGTAGGATCGGGAACATGGCTGCCATTTCCTGCAGTTCGCCCGTGGGTTCACCATCTGATCCTTTGACGACGCCTTCGACGTTGGTTTCACGAGAAAACTGCGCCATTTCGAGCGCCTTTGAGTTCACGCACATTAGATGGAAATTGGAAAAGATGATCGCGATGGGGCGGTCCGGATCGATCTGGTCGAGGTGGTGTCGGTTAAGCCGTTCGTTCGGAAGAAAAATGGGATCAAAGCCCCATCCTACCAAGGGTTCCTCTGGCCGCAGCCCGTCTACATGGGCCGACAACCCCGCAATCACGTCATCAAGGGTGGTCATGCCTTGCCAAAGCTTGCCGTCCGGATCGATCCGGTCGTGATAACCTGCGTAAGCATATCGCCACATCGCGCCTGCCATCATGTGTGCGTGCCCTTCAATGAGGCCGGGCATCAGGATGCTGTCTGACAGTTGATCGTCATGAGTGACTGCACCCCATTGGTCGGCACAATCCGCATCACCCACAGCCAAAATGCGTCCGTTCCGCACGGCAACATGCGTTGCTTCGGGCCGGTTGGCGTCCATGGTTATGATCTTTCGTGCCCTGAAAACAGTAATGTCAGTCATGTGATCCTCCCTCGTTCCAACCAGCCTAGTGCAGTCGAAATCTCTGCGACAAGACAGAAAGTGATGGAAAAACTGGTCCAGATCGGATTCTGTCGTTAGCTTCGATGGCGACCGCCCCCCGGAAACGAGCGAGGTTCGCATGAAATTATTGATCGCAGGTTTGGCAACAGAGACCAATTCCTTTTCGCCCATACCAACGGGGCGACTGGCCTTTGAAGAAACGTTTGTCAGCCGATCCGCGACATCCGAAACCCCGAACCTGTTCTCGGCCCCCTTGCACGAATGGAAACGCATGGCGGAAGAGCGCGGTTGGGACGTTGTTGAAAGCATTTGTGCCTTTGCACAACCCGCAGGTCCGACGATCCGCAGCACCTACGAGACGTATCGCGACGAAATCCTTGGGGATTTGAAGGTCGCAAAACCTGATATCTTCCTGATCTCGATGCACGGCGCCATGATCGCCGACGGTTACGAGGATTGTGAGGGCGATCTACTGAAACGGGCAAGGACGATCCTGGGCGATGATGCGGTAATCGGCCTGGAAATCGATCCACATAGTCAGATCACTGAAGATATGATCTCGGCGTCCGACCTTATCATTTGCTACAAGGAATACCCGCATATCGATTCACCGGACCGGGCGAGGGAACTTTTCACATTGGCTGCTGATACAGCCGAAGGAAAAATTCGTCCCGTGATCGCCGATTATGACTGTCGGATGATCGCGATGTATCACACCACGCGTGCGCCGATGCGCCAGTTTGTTGATGATATGCAGGCAATGGAGGGAAAAGACGGCATCCTTTCTCTGTCTCTCGGGCATTGCTTTCCTTGGGCAGATACATCGCGAACCACGACCCGCGTTCTGGCCATAACAAATGGCGACAAGGAAAAGGCATCGGATGTTGCACGCGACCTGGGCGAAAAGCTATGGGCTCTGCGCGAACAGATCCGGTCTGACTGGCCCTCGATCCCTGACGCGCTTGACAAGGTGATGGAGGCCAAGGCCTTTCCGTTGGTACTGGCAGATTTTGCAGATAATGCCGGAGGAGGCGCGCCAGCTGACTCGACCTTTGTCCTTCAAGAGGTCTTGAGGCGTGGCATGAAAGATGTGGCCATCGGCATATTCTGGGATCCCGTTGTCGTGCAGATGTGCCGCGATGTCGGGGCGGGCGGAACCATGAATGTGCGACTGGGGGGCAAAGTGGGACCCATGTCCGGCGATCCGGTGGACCTGACGGTCAAGGTGCGTGCCGTTCGCGAAAACATGTACCAGTTCATGGGCGAAACCAAGATGGACATGGGCAACGGTGTGTGGCTCGAGGTGGCCGGGGTGCACCTTGTCTTGAGCGACAAACGCACCCAGGCGTTTCATCCTGTTGCCTTTACGGACCTTGGGATTGACCTGTCCAAAATGAAGGCGATCGTGGTGAAGTCTTCGCAGCACTTCCACGCCGGTTTTGGTCCAATCGCGTCCGATGTGGTGTATATCTCTGGCCCCGGGGCCATCACACCGGACTATGCCAATATCCCGTACACGCAACGTGACGGGAATTATTGGCCCAAGGTGGAAAACCCCTTTGCCTAAAAGGGCTCAGTCCCGCTCAAACAGCTTGTGTGCCATGATGCCGACGCGGTCTTCGATGGCTTCGCAGGCGTCCAGGATCATGTCTTCGCGGAACCTTCGCCCGACGATCTGCACACCGATAGGCAAGCCGTCGTTGTAATTAGCAGGTACATTGCCCGCTGGTAGCCCCATGAAGTTCATGGCGAAGCTGTAAAACCCTTTGAGCATGACTTCTTCCGCCCCTTCACGCCCTTCCATATCGCGGTTCCAGGCATAGATTGGCTGCAGCAGGAAAGGCGTCAGCACCAATGGATATTCGTGCAGAAAGAGCTGCCACTCGCGAAGGTGGCCGCTGCGCCTTGCAAATGCGCGCAGAAGGTCATCGCCCTCGTAAGGAGGTGCGATCTCCAAGCAGTGATCCCAGTAGGTGTTAAATTCGGGACTTCCGAATTGCCGCATCGTGTCCAGCAACAGGGCCTTGGTTTCCCCGAACAGGGTGCGGGTTGCTTCTTCTCCGATCAGACGCGCGTTCGGGGGCTCTGCTTCGACAACGTCGTAGCCGGCATCGATCAAACAGTCGCGTGCCGTAGTCAGGGCCTTGTCAACGGCGGGATGCAGCTCGAACCCGTGTGCATTTCGCGTAAACGCAACCTTGACCGGCCCCTCGACGGCCGGCCCCTCAAACGGCATCGGAACCTGCCAGGGATCGTGCGGGTCGTAGTGGATTGCGCTTTTCATGGCCAGACGGACATCGGCCACCTCGCGCGCGATGACACCTTGTACAGACATCAACTGTGCAATCAGTCCGCGTTCTTCCTTCTGTGACGGGTTGTAGGCGGGGGTGCGGCCAAGGCCGGGCTTGACGGTGGCGGCACCGGTGGCCGTTGAGGGAAAGCGCAGAGAGCCACCGATATCGTTGCCATGGGCAATCGCGCCCATGCCCGACATCACCGCGGATGACGCCCCGCCCGAGGAACCGCCGGACGATGCCCAGTCGTTCCACGGATTGAAAGTGCGCCCATGCAAAGGGTTGTCGGTGGTGCCCCGGAAAGAAAATTCGGGGGTGTTGGTACGCCCGATTACGATGGCACCTGCTTGGCGCAAATTGGTCACGAACGGCGCATCATCGGGCGCAATCAGATCCTTGAACGCTACAACTCCGTTCGGGGTGGCATGGCCTTTTTGATCAATGTTCTCCTTGATGGTCACGGGCACCCCGTGAAGCGGCCCGACAGGACCGTTCTTGGCAAATTCAGAGTCTAGCCCACGCGCCTCGGCGATGGCGGCATCCCCAAGATCGTCAACCACTGCGTTGATCGCAGGGTTCACGGCGCGCATACGCTCGACCGATGCGGTCACAGCGTCGACGGCGCTTACTTCGCCGGCCGCGATGCGTTTTGCCAGTTCGTTTGCACTGGCTTGCCAGAGTTTGTCTTGGGTCATCTTTTGTCTCCCGTGGGCCGAAATGAGCACTGTCTCAAGCAGGACGGCAGGTGCATTTCAAATATTTCGTCCTGCGAGGCCCTGCTGTCATTTTATTTCACACGCTAATATTTTTTTGACTCAGAATGAACTTGGGTCAATAATTTTTGGGTGCGGTAACATCTGCACACACCATTAGGGAGGAAAAAATGTTCAAAACCAAACGCCGCGGCTTGGTCGCTGGTGCAGTGACGGCCATGGCGATTGCCCTGTCGTCCCTGTCGACGTCTGCCATCGCCGAAAGTGTGTTGAGAGTTGTGCCGCATTCCGGCCTGAAAATTCTCGATCCGATCTGGACCACCGCTTATATCAGCCGAAACCACGGCTATATGATCTACGATACGCTCTTTTCGCTCGACACGTCGGGGAATGTGCAACCGCAAATGGTTGATAGCGTGACGCGGTCGGATGACGGAAAAACGGTCACGATCAGTCTGCGCGATGGTCTGAAGTGGCACGATGGGGCCATGGTCACCGCCGAGGATACCGTCGCTTCCATCAACCGCTGGGCCTCTAAAGATGCTATGGGCCAGAAAATGATGACCTTTGTCGACAGTCTTGAAGCGGCTGACGACAAGACCATGGTTTTCAAGCTGAACACGCCGACCGGGCTTATCGAACTTGCACTGGCGAAACCTTCGTCAAACGTGCCCTTTATGATGCCCGCGCGCATCGCGGCAACACCCAGCAGCGAACAGATCAGCGAATATATCGGATCCGGACCGTTCATGATGAATATGGACGAATGGGAACCGGGGGTGAAAGTCGTTTATGAGAAGTTCGACGACTATGTCCCGCGCTCAGAGCCCACCGATGGTCTCGCCGGGGCCAAGGTGGCCAAGGTGGACCGCGTAATCTGGACGCCCAACCGTGATATCCAGCAAGCGATCAACGCGCTTAATGCCGGTGAGATCGACCTGATCGAGTCCGTGCCGCCGGATTTGCTGCCGCTGATCGAAGAAGCCGGAGAGGCTTACACCGGGCGACATAGCCCCTCGGGTCTTCAATATACCTTCCGCTTCAACGTTCTGCACCCGCCGTTTGACAATCCCAAGATCCGTCAGGCATTGCTCTATGCCTTCAACCAGGAAGATTTCCTGGAAGCGACCATGGGCAATCCGGACTATTACGAGGTCTGCAAGGCCATGTTCGTTTGCGGTTTGCCGTTCGAGACCGACGCCCATATGGACGGCCTTCTCGAAAGCAATTTCGCCAAGGCCAAAGAGCTTTTGGCGGAAGCGGGCTATGACGGCACCCCGGTTGTGCTGATGCACTCGACGAACCTGCCGGTTCTGACCAACCTTGCACCGGTTGCAAAAGAGCTGATGGAAGCGATCGGCATGACGGTTGATATGCAATCGATGGACTGGTCGACCCTTGTTGCGCGGCGCGCCAAAAAGGATGCCCCCGCCGATGGCGGCTGGAATGCCTTTGCAACGGCATGGGATGCCGGGGACCTCTTCAACCCCTTGGCGATGGCTTTCCTGAATTCGTCTTGTGACAATGCACTGTTCGGATGGCCCTGCGACGAAGAGATCGAAAAACTGCGCGACGACTTTGCGCGCGCCGGTTCCTTCGACGAGCAGAAAGCCATCGTCGAAGCCATCCAAGCCCGTTGGGTGGAATACCCGACCCACATCCACCTTGGGCAGTTCTTCACGCCAGCGGCAATCCGCAACAACGTGCAAGGTTACCTGATGGGCGGTGTGCCGGTGTTCTGGAACGTCGAAAAGAACTGATCTGACAGATCAGACACACCGCGGCGGGATCTCCGGCCGCGGTGATGCTACCTGAATTTACGGGCGTGGGGGCAATTGATGGTCTCTTATCTTCTCAAACGGTTGATCGCGACGATCCCCGTCATGCTGGTTGTGGCCGTGTTCATTTTCCTATTGCTCAGGCTTACCCCGGGGGATCCTGCCGCAATGATCGCAGGGGACTATGCCACCGAAGCCCAGATTGCCGAGATCCGGGAAAATCTGGGGCTTGACCAATCTTTGGCCAGCCAGTTCGTGATCTGGATTGGGAATATTCTTCAGGGTGATCTCGGGGAAAGCTACTTCTTCAAGAAAGACGTGACAGAACTGATCGCGGCCAGGATAGAACCGACGCTTTCGCTTTCGATCATCACGATCATCTTTACCGTCGCGATCGCCGTGCCGATGGGGGTGATTTCCGCATATAAACAGGGCACTTGGGTGGACCGGGTTGTCATGGGTTTTTCAGTGGTTGGCTTTTCGATCCCGGTATTCGTGATCGGCTTTGGATTGATCTATGTGTTTTCGCTCGAGCTGGGCTGGTTTCCGGTGCAGGGATACCAACGGCTTGCCGACGGAATCCTGCCTTGGCTGCATCACCTGATCCTGCCCGCACTGGCGTTAAGCGTGATTTTCGTCGCGTTCATTGCCCGGATGACCCGAACCTCTGTGCTTGAGGTTCTTGGTGAAGACTACATCCGGACAGCCCGCGCCAAGGGCCAGACCGAAAACAAGGTCCTGGTGCGCCACGCCCTTCGGAATGCAGCCGTGCCGATTGTCACGGTCATCGGCTTTGCCTTTGCCATTCTGATTGGCGGCGTGGTCGTGACCGAGAGTGTTTTCAATATTCCGGGCCTTGGTCTTTTGACGGTTGATGCCGTCCTGAACCGTGATTTTCCGACCATTCAGGCGGTCGTGTTGCTGTTTTCGTTCATCTATGTGCTGATCAACCTCGTGATTGATCTCAGCTACACCATTCTGGACCCGAGGATCCGATACTGATGGCGACAAATGTTCAATCCCCCGGTCGAGAGACCCTCAGAAGCCTGTTTCACAACCCCTCGGTCTTAATCGGGGGGATCATCCTTGCAATCGTGGTGTTGATGGCTGTTTTTGCCCCGTTTCTGGGGACAATCGATCCCAACCAAACCTCGACTTCGACCCGCTTGAAACCACCCGGCTATGAGGGGGTGATGAAGGTCTATACCGATGAGGGCAGGGTAAAGGTTCCCGTTGTGTATCGCATGGGATCAGACACTTTAGGGAGAGATGTGTATTCCCGTGTGGTGTATGGCGCCCGGATCTCTCTTGTTGTGGGTGTTGCCGTCGCCACGATTGCGATTGCCTTTGGAATGGTGATCGGGCTGGTGGCCGGATATTTTCGTGTCCTTGACAGCATCATCATGCGGATCATGGACGGGTTGATGGCCATTCCGGCGATCCTGCTCGCGATTGCCGTGGTGTCCGTTTTTAACGCCGGGTTGCTCAGTGTGATTATCGCCATTGTCGTGCCCGAGGTGCCTAGGGTCGTGCGGCTGGTGCGGTCAATCGTGCTATCCATACGGGAAGAACCCTATGTCGAGGCTGCAATTACGGCGGGCACGCGCGTACCCACGCTATTGATCCGCCACGTTCTGCCGAACACCGTGGCGCCCCTGATCGTGCAGGGCACCTTTATCGTCGCCTCTGCCATCATCGTCGAAGCGATCCTCAGCTTTCTTGGTCTGGGCATTCCCGCCGACGAAGTTCCCACCTGGGGCAATATCATGGGGGCCGCGCGGGAAAACTTCCAACTGCACCCTCACCAGATCCTGTATCCGGGCATGATCCTGGCGGTCACGGTGCTGGCGGTAAACATGCTGGGCGACGGGTTGCGTGACACGCTTGATCCGCGCTTCTCCAAGCGTTTCTGAGGGGGTGAAGATGACTGAGAATGTTCTGGACGTCCAAAACCTGACTGTCGCGCTTCCCATGGACGGGGACCGACCCAATGCAATCGAGGGGATAAACCTCTCGGTCGGCGCGGGAGAAATCGTATGTGTCGTAGGGGAAAGTGGCTCGGGAAAATCCGTGACAGCCTCGGCGGTGATGGGCCTGCTGCCGCCAGCCTTGAAACCTGTGAGCGGTGAAACCTTGCTCGAAGGCGAAAACACCCTGACGGCCAGCAAGTCGCGCCTGCGTGATTTGCGGGGAACACGGATGGCGATGATTTTTCAGGAACCGATGACGGCGCTGAACCCGGTCGTCAAGGTCGGCGATCAGATTGCCGAGATGCTTGAAATTCACACCGGCGCGAGCGCCTCCGAGCGCCGCAAACGGGCGATCGAGATCATGGAGATGGTGCACCTGCCGGATTCCGAAAAAATGGTCGATGCCTTTCCCCATCAGCTTTCGGGCGGGCAGCGTCAAAGGATCATGATTGCCATCGCGCTTGTCCTTGATCCCGCGCTTCTGATTGCGGACGAACCGACCACCGCGCTGGATGTGACGACACAGGCCCAGATCCTGACCCTTATCAAGGAAATGCAGGAACGTCGCGGCACCGGTGTCTTGTTCATCACGCATGATTTCGGTGTGGTGGCGGAAATTGCTGACCGGATCGTGGTCATGCAAAGCGGAAGCGTCGTCGAGCAGGGCACGCGGGACGAAGTGCTGCTCTCTCCGAAAGAGCCCTATACCCAAATGCTCATGAAATCCGTTCCGTCGATGTCGCCACCCCAGCGCAAACCGGTGGATGGCGACGATGCCATTGATGTTTCCGGGCTCGTCAAAGAATACGGAAGCAAGGGGTTCTTTGGTCGCGGGAGAGTGGTTCTTGCTGCAAAAGACGTGAACATGCATGTGCGCAAGGGCGAGACCCTCGGCATCGTGGGTGAATCCGGATCGGGCAAATCCACGGTCGCGCGTTGCATTGCCCGCCTGATTGACCCGACTGCGGGATCAATCAGCCTGCATGGGACCGAAATCGCCAATTTGCCCGAGGCACAATTGCGCCCGCATCGAAGCAAGGTCCAGATCGTGTTCCAGGACCCGTACAGGTCGCTCAATCCGCGTCGTACGATTGGGCAGTCGCTGATCGAAGCACCGGTCAATTTCGGTCTGTCCAAAGATGACGCAGTTGCCAAAGCGCGCAAGCTTATGGAACTGGTCGGCCTTTCCGGGGATGCGCTGGATCGCTTTCCGCACCAGTTTTCGGGCGGACAGCGCCAGAGGATCTGTATCGCCCGTGCCTTGATGGTCGAACCAGAGGTCTTGATCGCGGATGAAGCGGTCTCTGCCCTTGATGTTTCGGTACAGGCGCAGGTGCTGGAACTGCTTGATGACATTCGCGAACGCTACAATCTGGCAATGTTGTTCATCACGCATGATCTCAGGGTTGCGGCCCAGATATGCGACCGATTGATCGTTATGAAAAAGGGTGAAGTGGTCGAACAAGGGCCGACCATGGATGTCTACTCGAACCCACAGGATGAATATACGCGGTTGCTTCTTGATGCGGCCCCGGGACGGAACGTAGAGTTCGGCTCGGGCGTTGCGATCTGAGAACCCCAGTCACAAAGAAAGGCACGTCATGGATATCCCTCAGGTCATTGCCGACAGCAAAGCCGAATTGACAGAAATCTTCAAAGATCTGCACGCCAATCCCGAAATTGGTTTCACCGAAACCCGCACCGCTTCGATTGTTGCCGAGAAATTGCGGGCATGGGGCGTGGATGAAGTGCACGAAGGTCTGGGCAAAACCGGCGTTGTGGGGTTGATCAAGGGCAGGGGGGGCGGCAACCGACGGGTCGGCCTGCGTGCCGACATGGATGCATTGCCGATCCATGAAGCGACCGGTCTCGACTATGCCTCGGAGACACCCGGTGTGATGCATGCCTGTGGACATGACGGGCATACAACGATGCTGCTTGGGGCGGCAAAACACCTTGCAGAAACACGCGATTTTGACGGCACTGCGGTCTTGGTGTTCCAGCCTGCGGAAGAGGGGCTTGGCGGCGCCCGGGGGATGCTGGCGGATGGGTTGTTTGAGAAATTCCCGTGTGACGAAATTTACGGCATGCACAACTGGCCCAATGGAAAGCCCGGCTCGGTGGGTATCTGCAAGGGCACGGCGATGGCCGGATCAACCTTCTTTGACATCAAGATCAACGGAAAAGGCAGCCATGCGGCGATGCCGCACCAATCGAAAGACCCCTTGATCGTCGCGACTGCACTGGTTGGCCAACTTCAGACAATCGTGTCGCGCAATGTCGCGCCACTGGACAGTTGTGTGGTCTCAGTGACCCAAATTCACTCGGGCTCGGCATACAATGTCGTTCCGGACTCGGCCGAGCTTGCGGGTACGATCCGCTATTTCTCGGATGAAGTCTGCGCACTTGCTGAACAGCGTATGCGGGATCTGTGTGATGGGTTCGCCAAGGCCTATGATGTCGATGTGGTTCTTGACCTTCGCAATGTCTTCAATGTTCTGGTGAATGATGCCGAATTGTCAGATGCCTATCTGGAAGCCGCTGCGGATGTGGTTGGTGCGGACAACGTAACGGATGCCCATCAACCGGTCACGGGCTCCGAGGATTTTGCGGACATGTTGCAAGTGGTGCCGGGTGCCTATTGTGTCGTGGGGCATTCCGGCACGACCGCGCTGCACAACCCGGGGTATGTTCTGGATCCCGAAATCCTGCCCGTCGGGGCGTCTATCCTGGCGCGCGTTGTCGAGAAAAGACTGGCCTTGTGACCACGGCCTGTTCCCGCGGCCCGGAAATGGTATCCGCGCCGGGGCCTTTGTGGTCAAAGGTCAAACGTCGTCAAGCGGGTCAGCAGTTCGGTTGTGTTTCTGACCGAAAAACGTCGCAACAGGCGTGCGCGCACGTCGTCTATCGTGCGTGGTGACAGGCCAAGTTCCCGGGCGATTTCCTTGCTGGTCAAGCCCCGCCAGATGTGACCAAGGACCTGACGCTCCCGCGCGCTGAGGGCAACGGGTGGCGCTTCCGAGATCACCGCAAAACTCATAACGATGCGTGCCAGAGGCTCTTTCGGGGTGAGGGAATGCGCTCGGAACCGGCACCACAACATGCCCCCGTCTGCGCGTTGCATGATCCTTTCGTCCGAGTACACGCCCTTTGACTTCAAAGGTTCCAGCCCGACATCTCGGATACGGTCAAATTCGGCCCCTGATGAATAAAACATCCGAAAAGACTGTCCGATCAGCGCAGTTTGGTCATATCCCAGCATATTGGCAAAAGTCCGGTTGCAGGTCTGGATGATACGGTTCTGGCTGAGCACAATTCCGATCGGGGCTTCTTCAAATGCCACGTCTTTGAGATCCATCACTTTCCTCCACACCGTAATCTTACGGTATTGATACCGTAGACACGCAGGCATCATCCTGCACTAGGTTTTCCATAAGGCTCTGGTTCTGGCATCGTGGCAGGTCCATTGCGCCATATCGAACCGACCCGCGCAACCCGAGGCAAAGTCCAACGACAATATCCCGGAGAAAAGGTGCCATGACAGGAACTTCGTTAGATCGCCTCATGGATCGGCTTGACGGCAAGCGTGACGCGCTGATTGCTCTGACCCGGGATCTCATCCGCATTCCCACCCTCAATCCCCCCGGAGAATGCTATCGCGATATTTGCGTACTGTTGGACAAGAGGCTTTCCGCGTCCGGTTTCCAGACACAACTGATCCGCGCCATCGGCGCACCCGGTGACAGCGACCGCTATCCACGCTGGAACATTGTTGCACGGCGCGAAGGCAAGACTGCAGGAGAGTGCATACACTTCAATTCTCACACCGACGTCGTCGAAGTCGGGTTGGGATGGACCAAAGATCCGTTCGGCGGCGAGGTGCAGGACGGCAAGATCTACGGACGTGGCGCCTGTGATATGAAGGGTGGGCTTGCGACGTCGATTATTGCCGCCGAAGCCTTTGTTGAAGAGTTCCCGGACTTCACGGGAGCAATCGAGATTTCCGGCACTGCTGATGAAGAATCCGGAGGGTACGGTGGGGTTGCCTATCTGGCGGAGAAAGGATTCTTCGATCCCAAACGCGTACAGCACGTGATTATCCCGGAACCGCTCAACAAGGATCGCATTTGCCTTGGGCACCGGGGCGGTTGGTGGGCCGAAATCGAAACCTTTGGTCAAATCGCCCATGGAAGCATGCCGTTTCTGGGGGATTGTGCCGTGCGTCACATGGGAGCGGTTCTGGAGCAGTTTGAAACCAAACTGTATCCGGCAATGGCACAACGGTTTACCGAGATGCCGGTGGTTCCTGAAGGCGCGCGCCAATCCACGATGAACATCAATTCCATTCACGGCGGAGAAAAAGAACAAGCCGCCGATTACACGGGGCTTCCTGCAAATTGCGTGCCTGACAGTTGTCGGGTTGTGATCGACCGGCGTTATCTGGCCGAGGAAAACCATGCGCAGGTTTCAGGAGAAGTAACGGCCATGCTTGATGACCTTGCCTCCTCGCGTCCTAATTTTCGCTATGCGTTGCGCGAGTTGAACCACGTCGCTCCATCCATGACCGACAAAAATGCGCCGATCGTGCTTTCGGTGGATACCTCTATCCGCAAGGTTTTTGGTGCCGCACCTGACTATGTCGCGTCGCCCGGGTCATATGACCAGAAACATATCGATCGAATTGGCAAGTTGAAGAATTGCATCGCCTACGGTCCCGGTATTCTGGATCTGGCCCACCAACCGGACGAATACATTGTCGTTCAGGACATGATCGAGAGCGCAAAAGTCATGGCGCATACCTTGGCGCAAATCCTGCTGCCAGGTTTGCAACCGAAACCGACAATCCCCCGGTGACAGGAGCAAAGAATGCAAATCTCTGAACTGTGGTTCGACCCTTCAAAATGCCTTATCGCGGGACAGTGGGTGGCCCCCGCCAAAGGAGAGTTGCTTGAATTGCTGAACCCTTCGGATGGCACCGTGTTGTGCGAAATTGCACGCGGTGGACCTGAAGATATAGACTTGGCGGTCGCGAGCGCCCACGCCTCAAGAGAAAGCGAGTGGGGGCGTCTCACGGCCGTGGAAAGGGGACGTATACTGTCTCGCCTCGGGGACTTGGTTCTTGAGCACAGCGAAACACTGGCGCAAATCGAAGCCTTGGATGTCGGAAAGCCTTTGACCCAGGCGTTGGCTGATGCTCGCGCTCTTGCGCGATATATGGAGTTCTATGGCGGGGCTGCCGACAAGGTTCACGGCGAAACCATCCCCTACCTAGATGGCTATACCGTTTACACCCTGCGCGAGCCTTTTGGTGTGACCGCGCATATCGTGCCGTGGAATTACCCGATGCAAATCATCGGGCGCTCGGTTGGGGCCGCACTTGCCATGGGTAACGCAACCGTGTTGAAACCTGCCGAGGAGGCCTGCCTCACCGCGCTGGCTTTTGCAGATTTGGCCCTGCAGGCGGGGGTGCCGGATGGTGTTTTGAACGTGGTTCCGGGTTTGGGGGCAGAAGCGGGCGCAGCATTGGCCGAACATCCCGGCGTCCAGCACATTTCCTTTACAGGATCAGTCGCTACCGGAAGCTTGATCCAGGCTGCGGCGGCCAAAAACGTTGTGCCGGTCACGCTGGAGCTTGGCGGGAAATCTCCGCAACTCGTGTTTGATGACGCCGATATCGACGCGGCGCTTCCATTCCTGATCAACGCCGGAATTCAGAACGCGGGGCAAACATGTTCGGCATCATCACGCATACTTGTGCAACGCGGCATCTACAATGAAGTGTCTGCCAGGATGGCAGAGCGATATCAAAAACTGCGCGTCGCGCCTGCACGACAGAACCTCGATCTCGGGCCACTCATCTCTGCGCGGCAGAAGGGCATTGTCAGCGGATTTCTTGAGAAAGGCCGAAATCTCGATATCGCCGCAACCGGTCAAATTATCGATGACGCGCCAAGCGGCGGAAACTACATAGCGCCTACGCTCTTTTCGGATGTGCCACACAGCCATCCTTTGGCTCAGGACGAGATATTCGGACCCGTCCAGGTTCTCATTCCATTCGAATCCGAGGAACAAGCCTTGGCAATCGCCAATGGCACAGACTACGGCCTTGTGGCGTCAGTATGGTCGCGTGACGGTGCGCGTCAGATGCGTCTGGCCAAGGCGCTGCGCTCGGGGCAGGTGTTCCTGAACAATTACGGTGCCGGTGGTGGTGTTGAACTGCCCTTTGGGGGCTACGGCAAATCAGGTCATGGGCGCGAAAAGGGCTTTGAGGCGCTCTATGGGTTTTCACAATTGAAAACCGTGGCCGCACGTCACGGGTAACGCAGACAGAAATTCACAATATGAAAAGGGGGGGGGAGACCATGAGACTTGAAGGAAAGAGAGCCATAGTCACCGGTGGCGCGTCAGGGTTCGGCGCCGGTATCGTGACCAAGTTCCGCGCCGAGGGTGCCAAAGTGATGATTGCCGATATCAACGCGGACGCAGCCCAGTCCGTGGCGTCTGAGGGCGATTTGGTCCATGCGGTTGACGTGTCGGTTGCAGACTCGGTCGATGCCATGATTGATGCCGCTCTTGGCGCATGGGGTCAGGTGGACATCCTTGTTAACAATGCCGGTGTGACACATCTGCCGGCGCCATTGGACACCGTCACGGAAGAAGACTTTGATCACGTGTTTGCGGTGAATTGCAAATCTGTCTATCTGACAGCGCGCAAATTGGTGCCGCATATGAAATCCAGCACATCGGGTACAATTCTCAATGTGGCATCCACGGCAGGGGTGAGCCCGCGCCCGAACCTGAACTGGTACAACGCCTCGAAAGGGTGGATGAATACCGCGACGCGCACCATGGCTGTCGAGCTTGCACCTTTCGGGATACGCGTGAACGCTCTCAATCCAGTTGCAGGCGAGACACCGCTTCTCAAACGCTTCATGGGCGAGGATACACCCGAAATGCGCCAGAAATTCCTGTCAACAATCCCGATCGGTCGCTTCTCCACCCCCGAGGACATGGGAAATGCCGCGTGCTACTTGTGCTCGGATGAAGCCAGCATGGTCACCGGTGTGTGTATGGAAGTTGACGGCGGGCGCTGCATCTGAACTTCGCTGTTATCGCACAGGAAGAAAGACGTTTATTTGGCAGTAGCCCCACGTAGGGGGCCAGTTTGAAATTTAGTGCGTGTTAGGGCTGGTTTCCATCGCGACAGTGGGTGTCGCCCCCGCAAAAAACGCAGCGGAAATGCCAAATGCTTCGGCAGCGGCTAATTCGCCGCCATCAAGGCAGCCAAGTGCAAAACCGGTGCACGTTTCAATGGTCGCACAACCTTCAAGACCGTGTCCTTGCTCAACAATTGCCGAACCTTATGCAGCTACGGTATCTGCAAGTAATTGATAATGCGGAATTGGAGCCACGCCGAAATCTCGCGATTTTCTTTTCTAGGGTATCGTGTGTGGGGGGCACCCTGATTTTTTCAAATCAAAACTGGGTAAAATGGCGGAGAGACAGGGATTCGAACCCTGGGTCCCCGTGAAGGGACAACGGTTTTCGAGACCGCCCCGTTCGACCACTCCGGCACCTCTCCGCGGGGGTCTTGGTGAGGGCGTCGTTTAATGATGTTTGTCGGGGGGTGCAAGAGGCGTTTTGCATTGTTTGGCAAAAGTTTTACGCTAGGCTTTGAAACTGGCGGGATGAAACCGGAAGGAGGCCCCGAATGACCAAGGCGTTATACGCAAAAGCAGGCGGGTTTTTGGCCCTGATACTGTCGGTACTTCTGTATGTTCAGGCGGCGCAGGCCGCGTCGCGCGACAGTGTCGAGGCCTTTCTGAAAGTCACCGGATTCGATGTGGCGATCGACTCTATTGCGCTCAGCGCCGAAAGCGCGCCGGCGATGCTGGGATTCGAGGGCGACGAATTCGGCGCCGAATGGACGCGTCTGGCCGATCTGGTCTTTTCCGAAGAGATTATGCGCGAGCGGGCGATCTCGATCCTGCAGGAAACACTTGATGAAGACATGCTGGCACATGCCGCCGGGTTCTATGCCACGGACCTGGGGATGCGGCTGGTCGAGGCCGAGAACCTGTCACATTTCGCCGATGACGAGGTCAAACAGGAAGAAGGCGAGGCCTTGGTCGATGAACTGATGGCCGAGGACAGCGTGCGCATCGACGCATTCGAGCGAATGAGCCATGCCATCGACCCCAACGATATTGGCCCCAAGGCGTTTCAAGAGGTGCAGATCCGCTTTATCCTCGCGGCGGCCTATGCGGGCCTGATTCAGCTGCGCACGGACGAGGCCGGTCTGCGCGCCGCGCTGGCTGCGGATTATGAGACCCTGCGCGAGATGATGAACCGTTCGGCGCTTGCCGCCAATGCCTGGACCTATCGCGATTTCACGGATGAAGAGGTGCTGACCTATGCCGAGGCCCTGGAAGATCCCGACATGGCCACGGTCTATGAACTGATGAACGCGGTGCATTACGAAATCATGCTCAACCGGTTCGAGGCGCTGGCCCTGCAACTGGGGCAGGTGGGGCCCGCCGAAGAGCTCTGACAGGTGTGATTCATGAGGTTGGCACATGGCGGGCTTTCGCTGTTCCGCTGCGTGAGTCGTATACAGATTGACGATCCGGAATGTGACCCTGGCGGGAAGAGGGGGCCTTTTCAGCGGCTTTTCCGCACGAGAGGTTTTCATGTTTCGTTTATGCTCACCAGCGTTTTTGCCCTGACGGCTCTGATCGCCCACGCCCAGTTGCGCCCGTCCGCCGAAGATGTGGCGGCAATGCCCAAGGATTATTCGCCTTGTGTCGATGTGAATTCGCACGCGCCTTGTTCGGCCCCCTCGATTTTCTGGTTGCCGCGGATCACGCCGAGAACTGCGCGTTCTTGAAATTCCGACCCCGCGCTGAAAGGCCTATGACGCCATTCATTTTGATGTCGGGATGCCCGCTGGTACGGCAATGACGGTGCAGGACCGCGCCTTTACCTCGCCGATCTGGTTTGCGCCCTGAACGGATCGAAAAATGCGTTGAGATACGGCTTGACTTGCGGAACGAAACTGACGATAAGCGCCAAATCCGGCGTAAGGACCTCCTTGCGCCGTGTTTTGTTGTAACAACGCCCGGGGACGGGCGCGCGGTTCGAGGCGGTGCGGGCAAGGCCCAAACCACAAACACCCGAAAGGGGGCCACAGGACGCGGGAAATCGAAGGAATAGGACATGTTCGCAGTCCTCAAGACCGGCGGCAAACAGTATAAGGTTCAATCGGGCGATGTGCTCCGCGTTGAAAAACTGGCTGCAGACGCTGGCGAAACCGTACAATTCAACGAAGTTCTGATGGTTGGCGGCGACAATACAGTCGTTGGCGCACCTCTGGTTGCAGGCGCAGGCGTACAGGCCGAAGTCATCGACCAGATCAAAGGCGAAAAAGTCATCAACTTCGTCAAGCGTCGTCGTAAGCACTCGTCCAAACGCACCGTTGGCCACCGTCAGAAACTGACCCTGGTCCGCATCACCGACATTCTCGCCTCTGGCGCAGACAAGTCGGGCGTCAAGGCTGCTGTTGGTGCAGGCTCGGTATCGGCTGCTGCCGTAGAAGCTGCTGCTCCTGCCAAGAAAGCCGCCCCGAAGAAAGAAGCAAAAGCAGACGCACCTGCGGGCGCAGACGACCTGAAAAAACTGTCGGGTGTTGGCCCCGCGCTTGAGAAGAAGCTTCTCGAAGCCGGTGTAACCACCTTCGCACAGATTGCTGCCTGGACCGAAGCCGATATCGCCGAATTCGACGAAAAACTGTCGTTCAAAGGCCGCATCGAGCGTGAAGGCTGGGTTGAACAAGCCAAAGAACTGGCTAAGTAACCGACCGAGATAGGAGACAAACGATATGGCACATAAAAAAGCTGGCGGTAGCTCCCGTAACGGTCGCGACTCAGCAGGTCGTCGCCTTGGCGTCAAGAAATACGGCGGCGAAGCCGTCATTCCTGGCAATATCATCATGCGTCAGCGCGGTACCAAGATGTGGCCGGGCGAAGGCGTTGGCATGGGCAAGGACCACACCATCTTTGCAACCGTCGAAGGCAACGTGAAGTTCCACAAGGGCCTCAAGGGCCGCACCTTTATTTCGGTTCTGCCAGTGGCGGAGGCCGCAGAGTAAGCCGACCCTAAAGGTATGCACATTTGAAGGGACCGGCTGAGAAAGCCGGTCCCTTTCTTTTTGATCCATGACAAAGCTTTAGCCATGGCTGTTGAAGTATTAACATTCACAACCTTCGCGGCGAGCCAGGTGGCAACACCCGGCCCGGCGAACATGGCGTTGCTGGCCACCGGGGCCCGGTTCGGGTTTCGCGCGGCATTGCCGTTCGTTGCGGGGGTTGCGCTTGGCAAACAGCTGATCATCTGGCCGATCGGATTTGGCCTGATGTCGCTGGCAGACACCGTGCCGGGGCTGTTCGTGGCGCTGAAATACATCTCGGCGGCCTATATCTGCTATCTCGCGTGGCGCGTGGCCCATCTGCGGCTCTCGCCGGACGGGGCACAGGTAGAACAGGCACCGGGCTTCATGGCGGGGTTGATCGTGCACCCGCTCAACCCCAAGGCCTGGGCGATGATCGTCACGGGCTTTACCAGTTTCGCAGACCCGGGCACTCCGGTCTTGCAAGCCACCGCCACCATCGCCATCTGTCTTTTGGCGTGTCAGGCGGTGTTCCACCCGATCTGGACTTATGGAGGAGACCGGATCGCTCGTTTCGTTGCAGGACGTCCTGCCGAACGTTACCTGATGGGAACTCTGGCCGCGCTGACCGTGGCCTCGGTTCTGTATGTGTTGTTTTGAGGAGGGCACGCATATGAAACACGACATGATCGTGAACCAACCAGTGATCGAAACAGATCGCTTTGTCCTGCGCCCGTTGCGCCGCTCGGACCAGGGGCTGATCGAAATGTATGCAGGCGACAAGGATCTTGCCGTCAACACCACGTCGATCCCGCATCCGCTGCCGCCGGGCTGTATCGAGGCTTATATCCTGCGGGCCCAGACCGAAGATCGCACCGAAGATGTCTGGACGATGGACGGCACCGCCGACAATGGCCCCGAGGTCATGGGCGTGATCAGCCTGACTCGCGTCGACCACCGCAAGGCCGAGATCGCCTATTGGGTGGCGCCCGCCTTCTGGAACACCGGGCTTGCCTCGGAAGCGGTGCGCGCCCTGATAGCTGCCAACCCGTTGGAGAGCGACACCATCTTTGCCAGTGTGTTTCAGGACAACCCGGCCTCGGCCCGTGTTCTGACCAATTGCGGCTTCCAATATCTCGGTGACGCCGAGAGCTTTTCGGTCGCACGCGACGCCGCGGTGCCGACCTGGACCTATAGTTTGAAACTGGATTGAGCCTTGCCCCGCGAACAGGTATCACGCGGGGCAACTCGACCGCCCGAAAGGACCAACTGATGAAATTCCTCGACCTGGCCAAGGTTTATATCCGCTCGGGCGGCGGAGGCGGGGGCTGTGTATCCTTCCGCCGCGAAAAATATATCGAATATGGCGGCCCTGATGGCGGCGATGGCGGCAAGGGCGGATATGTCTGGGCGGAAGCGGTCGAAGGGCTGAACACGCTGATCGACTTTCGCTATCAACAGCATTTCTTTGCCAAGAACGGCCAGCCCGGCATGGGCAACCAGCGCACCGGCAAGGATGGCGACGACATCGTGCTGCGCGTCCCGGTGGGCACCGAAATTCTGGACGAGGATCAGGAAACCCTGATTGCCGACCTGACTGAAGTGGGCCAGCGTGTCTTGCTGGCGCGCGGCGGCAATGGCGGCTTTGGCAACCTGCACTTCAAATCCTCGACCAACCAGGCGCCCCGCCGCGCCAATCCCGGCCAGCCCGGCGTTGAACGCACGCTGTGGCTGCGGCTGAAGCTGATCGCGGATGTGGGTCTCCTGGGCCTGCCCAATGCCGGCAAGTCGACCTTCCTGTCGGCCACGTCGAATGCGCGGCCCAAGATTGCGGATTATCCCTTTACCACGCTACACCCCAACCTTGGGGTTGTGGGGGTCGACAACGTGGAATTTGTCGTGGCCGATATCCCCGGCCTGATCGAGGGCGCCTCGGAAGGGCGCGGCTTGGGCGACCTGTTCCTTGGCCACGTCGAACGCTGCGCCGTACTGTTGCATCTGGTCGATGGCACCTCGGGCACCCCGATCGAGGATTACCAGACCATCATTCACGAGATCGAGGCCTATGGCGGGTTCCTCGCCGACAAGCCGCGCGTGACCGTGCTCAACAAGATCGACACGCTGGATGACGAGGAACGCAGCTTTATCAAAGAAGAGCTTGAGGCCGCCACCGGCACCAAGGTCATGCTGATGTCCGGCGTCAGCAAGGAAGGTGTCACCGAGGTGCTGCGCGCCCTGCGCCAGCAGATTGACGACAACCGCCTGCGCGAGAAAAAATCCGGCGAGGAGGACGCCCCTTGGCAACCCTGATCGGCGCCAGACGTGTTGTGATCAAGATCGGGTCTGCCTTGTTGGTGGACCGGGCCAGCGGGGATTTGCGCAAAGACTGGCTTTTGGGGCTGGCCGAGGACGTGGCCTGGCTTAAGGGGCAGGGCACGGATGTTGTGCTTGTGTCTTCCGGCTCGATCGCGCTGGGGCGCGGGGTGCTGGGCCTGCCGCGCGCAGACCTGCCGCTGGAACAGTCGCAAGCCGCCGCTGCCGTCGGCCAGATCCGGCTTGCCCGTGCCTATGAAGAGGCGCTGGCGCCCCACGGCATTACCACGGCGCAGGTTCTGGTGACACTGGAAGACAGTGCCAACCGCCGCCGGTATCTCAATTCACGGGCCACGCTGGAACAATTGCTGCGGCTGGGTGTGGTGCCCATCGTGAACGAAAACGACACCGTGGCCACGGATGAGATCCGCTATGGCGACAATGACCGGCTGGCCGCTCAGGTGGCGCTGACCACGGGCGCGGACCAGTTGATCCTGCTTTCGGATGTCGACGGGTTCTACAGTGACAACCCCATGACCAATCCTGCCGCGCACCGGTTCGACGTGATCGACGACATCACCCCCGAGATCGAGGCGATGGCGGGCGAAGGCACATCGGGCCTTTCCAAGGGCGGTATGATTACCAAGCTGTTCGCGGCCAAGACCGCCACGGCGGGCGGCTGTGCCATGGCAATCACCGAGGGCAGCGCGCTGCGCCCGCTGACCGCGTTGGAAAACGGCGCGAATGCCACGTGGTTCACCGCGCAGGGCACGCCGCAACTGGCGCGCAAACGCTGGATCGGGTCGATGAAACCGCAGGGCAACCTCACGCTGGATGCGGGCGCTGTGACCGCGCTCAAGGCCGGTAACAGCCTTCTGGCCGCTGGCGTGCGCGACGTCTCGGGCCGCTTCCACCGGGGCGATCCGGTGTCGATCACCGGGCCGGACGGGCACAAGCTGGGGCAGGGGCTGGTTGCCTATGCCGCGGACGAGGCCACCGCCATCAAGGGTCGCCATTCCCGCGACATCGAGGCCATTCTCGGCTATCCGGGACGCACCGCTCTCATTCACCGTGATGATATGGCGCTCTAGCCTTCATCTTGCGAAAAATACTCCCGCCGGAGGCGTCCCGCCGCCGCCGCAGACGCAAAGGATCAGGACCATGAAAGACATTACAGATATCCCCGCCCTGATGGCCGAAATTGGCACCAACGCCAAGGCCGCTGCTGCGGAACTGGCCTTTGCCCCGGCCGAAGCCAAGACCAGGGCGCTGAACGCCGCCGCCGATGCGGTCTGGGCACAACGGGCCGATATCATTGCGGCCAATGAAAAAGACATGGAATTCGGTCGCGACAAGGGCCTCAGCCCCGCCATGATGGACCGGCTGATGCTGGATGAGTCCCGCATTCAGGGCATCGTGGACGGGCTGCGCAATGTCGCGGCGCAGGCCGATCCCGTGGGCGAGGTGCTGACCGAATGGGACATGCCCTCTGGCCTCAACATCCGCCGCGTCCGTACACCTTTGGGCGTGGTTGGAGTGATCTATGAAAGTCGCCCCAACGTGACCGCCGATGCGGGCGCGCTGTGCCTGAAATCGGGCAATGCGGTGATCCTGCGAGGCGGCTCGGAGAGTTTCCATTCTTCGGGTGCAATCCATGCCTGCCTTGTCGAAGGTCTGAAGGCCGCAGGCCTGCCCGAGGCCGCGATCCAGCTGGTGCCGACCCGCGACCGCGCGGCGGTGCAGGAACTTCTGACCATGGTCGACACCGTCGATGTGATCGTGCCGCGTGGTGGCAAGGGCCTTGTGGGGCTGGTCCAACGCGAGGCGCGCGTGCCGGTCTTTGCCCATCTCGAAGGGATCGTACATATCTATCTGGACGCCGCCGCCGATGCGCAAAAGGCGCTGGACGTGGTGATGAACGCCAAGACCCGCCGCACCGGCATCTGTGGTGCCGCCGAATGCCTGCTGATCCATGAAAGCCTGCTGGACACGATCGGACAGGGCGTGTTGCGCGCATTGATGGATGCGGGTGTGACCGTGCATGGCGACGCCACCATTGCGGACCGGATCACGGGCGTCGTGCCCGCCACCGACGCGGACTGGGGTAAGGAATATCTCGACATGGATATCGCCGCCCGCGTGGTCGCCAATGTGGACGAGGCGATTGCCCATATCCGCCAGTACGGTTCGGATCACACCGATTGCATCCTCACCGAAGACGACGCCACCGCAGATCGGTTCTTTGAACGTCTGGACAGTGCGATCCTGATGCGCAATGCCTCGACCCAGTTTGCCGACGGGGGCGAGTTCGGCATGGGCGCGGAAATCGGAATCGCCACCGGCAAGATGCACGCGCGTGGCCCTGTGGGCGCGGCCCAGTTGACCAGCTTCAAATATCTCGTGGTCGGCGACGGCACCGTGCGCGGCTGATCGCGAACCGGATCCTGTCAGAACCGCAGGGTAAAACCTTCGGCATCTTCGCAAAACTCCGGCGTTTTCCCAAGCTCTTCAAGGGCTTGGGGGAACAAGCCGAACTGTACGTTGCCGGCACTGATCTCGATCCGCCGCTCGACACGGGTCAGATCGCCCCAGAGATCCGGATCGACCTGTACCTTGCGCCCCAAACCTGTCACTTGCCACAGGTCGTGATCCTTGGTGACCGTAATCATGCCCCCATAGGGCAGCACGTTTTCCACGCACATCAGCCCGAGGAACACGGCGCGCAGCATCTCGCGCGGGACATCTTCGGTCACCTTCCAGTCGAAACCGATCCGTCCGCCGACTTCAAGATCGCGCAGCAGGTTTATGATTTCATTGCAGGAAATGACTTGACCAAGACCGCAATACCCAAAGGCGATGCGAAAGAACCGGATCCGGGCATTGGCACTGTCCACGCTGTCCGAGATCAGTTCAAGCTCGGGGCCCGATGCGGCCCCACTCATCCCGATCAGTTCAAGGCCGTTACCGATCGCGCCCACCGGGCTGATAAGGTCGTGACAGATACGCGACCCTACCAAGGCCGAGAAATCAGTACTATCTTGAGGCATGAGACCGAAGTTCCAAACTGTTGCGAGGTGAGATGGACGATCTGAATGCTTTTCTGGAACCGGGGATGCTGGTCACGCACCCCGACCAGCCCGATTGGGGACAGGGGCAGGTGCAATCCAATATCGGCGGTCGGGTGACCGTGAATTTCAGGGAAGCGGGCAAGGTCGTCATAAACTCTTCTCTGGTGATGTTGTTGCCCTGTATTGAAGAGCCAAGAAATTGACAAAGGGTTAACGCAACCTTTGGTAGATTTCCACATGTCTTTTGACCGCAGAGACCGGCCCCGATATTGCCAAGGTCCGTCCCCGAAGCTAAGACCCTGTGAAACAGGAAAGACCCGCGAGATGCCCCAGACCGCACCGGAATTCCGGCTCCGACTTGCCGACACGCCCGACGAGATCGCGGCGGCGCAACGGTTGCGCTATACGGTGTTTGTCGAGGAACTGGGCGGGGACGGCGCGTTGGTGGACCATGCCAACCGGCTTGAAAAAGATCGGTTCGATCCGTTTTACGATCACCTGATCCTGTATGACATGACCCGCGCCGAAGACGATCAGGCGGTAGGGGTCTACCGTCTGCTGCGCGGGGAAAAAGCCAGTGAAATCGGACAGTTCTATTCCGAAGCTGAATATGATCTCGACGTTCTCAGATCCAGTGGGCGCAAGCTGCTGGAACTGGGGCGCAGTTGTCTGCACGCCGACTATCGCGGCGGGGCGGCGATGTATCATCTTTGGAACGGGCTGTCCGAGTATGTCTTCACGCACGAGATCGACATCCTGTTTGGCGTCGCGAGTTTTCACGGCACCGATATTGACGCGCTGGCCGCGCCGCTGTCGCTGCTGCATCATCGCCATCTCGCGCCCGAGGGTCTGCGGGTGCGGGCGCAACCTGCACATTTCCAGTCGATGGATCTTGTTCCCGAAGATCAGATCAACCGCGTCGCGGCCATGCGCGAGGTGCCTGCACTGATCAAGGCCTATCTTCGGCTTGGCGGGTTCGTGGGTGAGGGCGCCTTTGTCGATCGCGCCTTCAACACCACAGATATTTGCCTTGTCATGGACACGCAGCGCCTGAACGAAAAGCAAAAGACGATCTATACACGGGGCACGACACCATGACCGCCACCTGGGACGGCGAAGAGGGCTACCCGCCGGAAGAGCCGATGGGCTTTGTCGGCTGGGCCCTTGTCCTGCTGCGCGGGTTTGTTCTGGGGAGCGTGGTCTTCGGGGGGCTGGCGGTGCTGTTGCTGGTGCGGCTGGTTGAGCGTCCGCTGTTTGGCCTGCACCGCCCGTGGACGCCGTTTATCACGCAGGCCGTCTGTCGTCTGGCCTTTGTCATCTTGGGGATCGGGTTCAGCACGCGCGGCACGTTGATGCGCCATCACGGGGCCGTTGTCGCGAACCATTCTTCGTGGCTGGATATCTTTGCGCTGAACGCACGAAAGCGGATTTATTTCGTGTCCAAGGCCGAGGTGGCGAATTGGCCCGGCATCGGCTGGCTGGCGCGGGCCACGGGCACCGTGTTTATCAACCGCGACCCGAAAGAGGCGCGCGCCCAGAAAGACCTGTTCGAAGCGCGGTTGGATGCCGGGCACAAGCTGTTGTTCTTTCCTGAAGGCACCTCGACCGACGCAATCCGTGTTCTGCCCTTCAAGCCGACGCTGTTCGCGGCCTTTTTCTCGGAGCATCTGCGCGACACGATCTGGGTGCAGCCGGTGACGGTGCTGTACCACGCCCCCAAGGGCGAGGATGCGCGGTTTTACGGCTGGTGGGGCGATATGGAGTTTGGTCCGCATCTTCTCAAGACGCTGGGCGCGCGCCGTCAAGGGCGGGTCGAGCTGGTCTATCACGCCCCTGTCAGGGTGGCGGATTTCGCGGGCCGCAAACAGCTGGCCGCCCATTGCGAACGCATCGTGCGCGCAGGTCTGGTCGAAGGGCTGCCCGCTGCTCAGAACGTGATATGAGCGCCGATCTGCACCGCCTTGCCATCCTGATAGGTGGTGGCGCTCAGGTCAGAGAAGGAGAACGTCCGCACGCCTGCGAACAGGTCAAGGTTATAGCGTTCCACCCGTTGCAACACGCCAAGACCCCACATGTGGCTGTCTGACCCCGCGCTGACATAGTCCGCGCCCCAGAACCCCTCGACATAGAGTTTCGTCGCACCGAGCGCCCAGATATCGGCATCCCAACCCGCCTTGGCCCAAATATAATGCGGGTTTGACCCGGCGTCGTCCTGCCCGCCGGCCAGCGTCAGGTTCAGCCCGGTGCCCGTATCATAAACAGACACCGAGCCGGCGGTGGTATAGGTTGTGCCGCCAGCCGCCACATCGACATAGCTGTTGCCGATACCCGCGCGCAGCTTAAGCCGGCCAAACTCTGCGGCATAGCGCAGGGCGATGTCATAAAACACGTCATCCACGCCCGAGGTCAGGATCTCTTCGCCGTAAGCGGCGGCCAGCGTGAACCCGTTCCAGTCGGGCGTATCATAGCGCAGGCGGAACTTGCGGTCGCCGTCGAAACTGTCGAACGTATCGCCAAGATCGATGCCCGACAGGGCGCCCGCCCCGGTGCGAAACTGGTAAGAACCGCCCATCTCGGCGATGTTTGATTTGGCCACGACCGTGGTTTTGCCAAGATCAAGTTCGGCAATGCTGTCGGTGGCCATGCTGCCCTGACCGGCGCGCAGGGTGCCAAAGCCGCCGCGATAAATGACCTGCACCTGCCGGAACTGTTTGCGATCCCAGCCAAAGACATCCGGCGTAGTGGTCTGGCTGGTCTTGCTTGACGCGCGCAGGCCAAGTCCGGTTTCAAACTGAAACGACAGCCCCTGATCAGTGTCGGCGCGTTTCAGGTAGAATCCGAAGCGGCTGGTCGAGGTGGACATATCGACGATATTCGAGGTCGTGATCTGTCCGTCGTCAAAGGACTGGTAAGCTATGACGAACCGGCCATAGGGGTCATAGACCCACCCGTCGCCCAGCCCGGCCCCGGGTAGGCCGAATGTATCGGCAAGGGCAGGGGTGATGGTCATCCCTGCCAGAAAGGCAGCGTAAAGGGGGCTGGGTCGAGGCATCGGGTTTCCTTATCGAAAGGGCGTGACCAGACTATACCGCGCCTTGCGGTCTCAGCCATGCGTTTCGGCAGGCGTCAGGAAAATTTCCAGAAGACAAGCGCCAATGATCAGCGCGGCCCCAATCCATTCGACGCCCGACATGGCCTCTTCGGGCAACAGGAGACTGGCGCTGATCACGGCCAGCATGACCTCGGCCATCATCAAAAGCCCCAGCCGCCCGGGAAACAGGATTTTCTGCGCCCAGAAAATCACCATCATCGTCGGAATGATCATCACCACCGCCGTGCCAAACCCGACCGACAGCGCGGGCAGCAACAGCGACGGCGCGGGCAGGGGCGTAGCCAGAACCAGCGCACAGAGCAGGATCAGAAGACTTCCCATGAAAAGCTGCGAAAAGGCAGAGGCCGCCACCGGCACAGCCCCAAAACGCATGATCAGCGCGCCGCCCACGGCCCAGCCGATCCCCGAGAGGAATCCGAACAGGTCACCCAGGTTCAGAGGCACTGCCGTGCCGCCCGCCAGCAACAGCGCCATACCCGCCAACCCTGTGCCAATCGCCAGCCAACGCGCCCATGTCGCCCGGTCGCCAAGCCAGACAATGCCGATCAGCGTGCCCCAGATCGGTGTCAGGTAAAACAGAAGCGTCACCCGGATCACCGTACCATAAAGCACCGCCACCGCAAAAAGCCCGAACCCCAGACCGCCGGTAAAGATGCCGATCATCAGGGCGCGGGCCATGTGACGGCGATGATCCTCCCAATGGATGACCAGCCACAGCCCCATGAGGATCGCGCCGGGCAGGTTGATAAACAGCGCGGGCCAGATGCCCGGCAGACCGATCTCTTCGAGATAGCGTAGGGGAATCCAGAACAGCCCCCAGATAGCGGCCGCGAAGAATACGGCCACCGAGGCAAAGGCCGGTGTGTTGGATTTGATGGCCACGATACTGCCGCCTCTTTTGATCCCGCACGAGATGTGGCAGAAATCCTCGGCGCGGGAAAGAGCAGGGGCCTTGTTGCAGGAAAAACCGGCTCCCCCTCTTGCGCTTGTCATTTTTGTTGTGTAAACGCGCGCCATTCAAACCCGCAGGTGGGGTTTGGGTTGTTCCGGGGAGACATCCCGGACCGTCCGCCGGTTGGGACCACACGGTCCTCACTTCATCCCACCAAGGCGTAAACCGGAAAAGGAAAACAAGCATGGCTCTTCCCGAGTTCACCATGCGCCAGCTGCTGGAAGCAGGCGTACACTTTGGTCACCAAACGCAACGCTGGAACCCCCGTATGGGCGAGTTCATCTATGGCGCGCGCAATGGCATCCACATCATGGATCTTACCCAGACCGTTCCGATGCTGGACGCGGCTCTGAACGCCGTTCGTGAAACCGTCGCCAAAGGCGGTCGCGTTCTGTTCGTGGGCACCAAGCGTCAGGCCGCAGCGCCGATCGCAGACGCCGCCGAAAAATCGGCCCAATACTACATGAACCACCGCTGGTTGGGTGGCACGCTCACCAACTGGAAAACCGTGTCGCAGTCGATCAACCGTCTGAAAGAGATCGACGAAAAAATGGCAAACGGTGCCGAAGGCCTGACCAAGAAAGAGCGTCTGGGCATGGAGCGCGACCAGCAGAAACTGCAAGCCTCGTTGGGCGGGATTCGCGAAATGGGCGGTGTACCGGACCTGCTGTTCGTCATCGACGTGAAAAAAGAAGCGCTGGCCATCGCCGAAGCCAACAAGCTGGGCATCCCGGTTGTGGCCGTGGTTGACACCAACTGCTCGCCCGATGGTGTGGACTACATCATCCCCGGCAACGACGACGCGGCCCGTGCGATCGCACTTTACTGTGATCTGGCGTCGCGCGCGGCTCTGGACGGCATGACCGCCCAAATGGGCGCAGCTGGCATCGACCTTGGCGCGATGGAAGAAGCACCGGCAGAAGAAGCGGTTGCCGAAGAAGCACCCGCAGAAGCGTAAGCTTTACATTTCTGACACGGGGGCAGGGTAGGCCCGCCCCCGGATACCCAATTTTTGACGAGGAGAGCCAAGATGGCGATCACAGCAGCAATGGTCAAAGAACTGCGCGAACTGACAGGCGCAGGCATGATGGACGCGAAAAAAGCCCTGACCGAAACCGACGGTGACCAGGAAGCAGCAATCGACTGGCTGCGGACCAAGGGTCTGGCGAAAGCGGCCAAGAAATCGGGCCGTATCGCAGCCGAAGGTCTGGTGGCCGTGAAGGTTGACGGTGGCAAAGGTGTTGCGGTTGAAGTGAACTCGGAAACCGACTTTGTTGGTAAAAACGCAGACTTCCAAGCCATGGTTGGCGGCATTGCAGATGTCGCCCTGACCGTGGACAACACCGAAGCTCTGCTGGCAGCGGACATGGGCGGCAAAACCGTTTCCGAAACTGTGACCGACGCCGTTGCGACCATCGGTGAAAACATGTCGGTGCGCCGCATGGCGACCGTTGAAGGCGACACCGTTGTGTCTTACGTCCACAACCCGGCCACCGCCGGCATGGGCAAGATCGGTGTTCTGGTTGCGCTGAAAGGCGGCGACGAAGCGTTCGGCAAGCAGGTTGCGATGCACATCGCGGCAGCCGCACCGCAATCGCTGAGCGAAGCCGACCTTGATCCGGCCGTCGTCGAAAAAGAGAAAAACGTCCAGATCGAGATCGCACGTGAATCGGGCAAGCCCGAGCAAGTGATCGAGAAAATGATCATTGGCCGCATGAAGAAATTCATGGGCGAAGTGACCCTGCTGGGCCAAAGCTTTGTCATCAACCCCGACCTGACCGTCGAAGCGGCGGCCAAGGAAGCCGGTGCCGAAATCCTCGGTTATGTCCGCATGGAAGTGGGTGAAGGCATCGAGAAAAAAGAAGAAGACTTCGCCGCAGAAGTCGCCAAAGCCGCACAAGGCTAAGGCATCTTTTTCAGCTAAGAAAAGCGCCGTCTGCAGGTTTGCAGGCGGCGTTTTTACGTTTGGCGTGTGGAAAACGCCGGGGCAGGGGCGCGCAAATAAAAAGGCGGCGCTGTCGGGGAAAGACAGCGCCGCCAAACATTCGACCGCCTCATAGCATGGGGATGAGAGGCATAATCGAAGAAACGCCCGACTTCAGGATGAAAATGCACCCCGAAGCCAAGCATCCGGTTTGATCCGGAGGTCAACACAAGCGCCTCGGTATCGCGAAGATCGTGTCAACCATGTTCCAAGGCCAAAGCCACCACTCACGGAACGTCTCCAAATTCACATATTTACCCAAGGTCAATCAAGTCAGGGAAACCTTACTTTTCGACGCTAAAAAGCGTCACATCACTGTCATAAATGTCAGGGTCGGTAGATTTGGTTCAAAAACGACGCCTTGAGCAGTGCCTGCGCCGTGGTTTCCACGTTCAACGCCTCGCGGGCAAGCCGCAGGTGTTTCTCGACTGTGGCCGGGGTGCGCTCGATCAGGGTGGCGATGTCCTGGATCGTCTTGCCATCTCCCACCCATTCCAGCACTTCGCGCTGGCGCTTGGTCAGCACCCGGTTGGGGTATTCATAGGGCAGGGACAGGATTTTGAGATGGGCGATATTGTTGGTCAGTTCGAGGAACCGACCATCCTTTTCCCAAATCTCGTCGACATCGTTCTGTGTCAGGCCACGTTTGGCCGTCATCGCAATGGCGCCCTTGGTGCGGGACGAAATGGTTGGGAAACTGATCGTATAGCCAGCGGTGACGCCCATTTCTTCGTTGAACTCTGCCACGGCCCGTTCCTCGGGTGTGACGTTGCCGCGCGCGACACGTTCCCGGGCCCAGCTCCAGCTGCAGGCTCCGGTGTTTTCAAGGCTCCACCGCATCATGGGTCCGTTGAAATACAAACCTTCTCCGAAAAACTTGTCCAGATAAGCGCGGTCATGGTTTGACAGCACCATGAAATCCTCGATATCGCCCAGCGATCCGTTGGTGCGGAAATTGGTATATCCATAGATCAACCGATCGAAACCATAGGCCGCCATACGCTCTGTATGTCTGCTCCAGAGTTCTTCCAGAGAGCGGGCGTTGGTGATGGCTTCGATGTAGTCCAGCATTTATCCGTCTTCGGTGCGCAGATGCCCCAACAGGGCATCCATGGATAGGATATAGCCCGCCGCGCCAAAACCGCAAATCTGGCCGATGGCGACGGGCGCGATATAGGATTTGTGCCGGAAAACCTCGCGTGCATGGATGTTTGAGAGGTGCAGTTCAACTACCGGCAGCTCGACCGAGGCAATCGCGTCCATCAGGGCGATGGAGGTGTGCGTGTAAGCGCCGGCATTCAGAATGATGCCGTCATGCGTGCCCTTGGCGGCATGGATCATGTCAACCAGAGTGCCTTCATGGTTGCTTTGCTCGAAAGCCAGGGCGCATTTGCCTTCGGCATGCGCCATGCAACGCGAGCGGATATCCTCGAGCGTGGTTTTTCCGTAAACCTCGGGTTGGCGCTGGCCGAGCAGATTGAGATTTGGTCCATTCAGGATCAACAAAGACGGCATGAAATTTCCTCTTCTTGATCTTTGACTGTATAGACAGGATGTTGTCTCTGTCTAGCATCATACGGGGCGATCACGGGAAATTTGGCTGCAGGTAACAAACTGAAATGAAACCAGATGTTCCGGAATTTCTTCTAAACGGTAAAATCCTTTATCTATTATGGATCCGGTTTCGGAATACCCAGTAGGTTAACATAATACTGATTATAGGAATTGTATTGGAGCTGTCTTGGAAGGCAGCCACACAGCCCACAGATGCCCCACACCCAAACGCGAAACTTGGGGAGATTTACATCACCAATGCGCCATATCTGTTTGGAATAAAAAGCTTTCAGGCCCTTCTTAAAGGCCTGAAAGCGCATCACACTCACGAGGCTCACGCCATCAGGTCATAGACCTGTCCGGCAATCATCAGGTTGATGCTGTCCTGTCCGGCCCCGTCAACCAGCGCCCACATGATCTGTCCCGTGGGACGATAGATGATGAAGGCCTCTTCGATGTTGTCATCGCCCGAGCGTTCGCCATCGGGGCTGGAGGTGTGGGTGGTGTTGATCTGGAACTGCGAGGCGGTCGCCGTGCCGATCCC
>NZ_JBBPEU010000016.1:0-45095 GCF_040225985.1 Shimia fortis | reverse complement strand
TCATCCTCGGCAAGCTGGCTTTCAAGAAGAAACGGATCCTCCCACGTGAAAGAGGAAAGGTCGGGTTTAGATTGGGGGGCCAGATCTTTCGGCATGGCTCTGTCTCCTTATTCCGCGGCTTGCGCGGTTGCATTGATGGCGGCCTCGATCGAGGCCTCGAGAATATCAAGCGCCTCGTCGACCTGCGCCATGGGCGTGGTCAGGGGCGGCAGCAGGCGCACGGCATTTGCGCGGGTACCACAGGGCAGGATGATCAGGCCCCGCGCCTCGGCCTCGGCCACGATGGCCTGCGTCAGCGCCGGATCCGGATTGTTGGTGGTGCGATCCGTGACCAGTTCAAACGCCACCATCGCGCCAAGCCCGCGCACGTCGCCAATCGCCTCGTTGCCCTGACGGGCGGCAATGTCGGTCAAACGCGCCTTGATCTTGTCGCCGATTTCCGCCGCGCGGGCACAAAGGTCTTCATCTTCGATCACGTCCAGAACCGCGTTGGCAGCCGCAACCGCCAGCGGGTTGCCCGCATAGGTGCCGCCGATGCCGCCAACAGGGGCGGCATCGACGATATCGGCCCGACCGGTCACGGCTGAGAGCGGGAACCCGCCAGCCAGGCCCTTGGCCATGGTCACCAGATCGGCGGCCACGTCTGCATGTTCGAAGGCGAACAACGTACCGGTGCGCGCAATCCCGGCCTGCACCTCGTCGGCAATCAGGACAATGCCGTGATCGTCACAAATCTTGCGCAGTGCGCGCAGAAATTCCGGTGGTGCGATGTTGAAACCACCCTCGCCCTGCACGGGCTCAATGATGATGGCTGCCACACGCTCGGGGTCGATAGACGAGCGCAGCATGTTATCCAGCACGTTCAGGCTGTCTTGGACCGACACACCGTGAAAAGCATTCGGGAAGGGCGCGTGCAGCACCTCGGGTGGCATCGCACCAAAGGCTTTCTTATAGGGGTTCACCTTACCGCAGAGCGCCATACCCATCAGGGTGCGACCATGAAAGGCCCCACTGAACGCGATCACGCCCGACCGCCCGGTATAGGCGCGCGCCATTTTCACGGCGTTTTCCACCGCCTCGGCACCAGTGGTCACCAGCATGGTTTTCTTGGCAAAATCACCAGGCGTCGCGGCGTTCAGACGCTCGGCCAGTGCGATATAGCTTTCGTATGGGGCTACGTGAAAACAGGTATGGGTAAACGCTTCGGCCTGCGCCGCGACCGCCGCCATGACCTTGGGGTGACGGTGACCGGTGTTGTTCACCGCGATCCCGGCGGCAAAATCGATAAAACGTTTGCCATCGGCATCCCACAATTCAGCATTTTCGGCGCGGGCCGCATAGATGCCGCGGGTTGCAACACCCGAGGCGATGGCCGCCTCGCGACGCGATTTGAGTTCTTCAGTCACAGTCATGGACGACTCTCCTGTGTTCGTGCTTTGATTCTTGAAACCATATTGCTCATTATTTTGAACATTGCTAGGAATAATTTGCGCAACATCGCAAGATTCGCGTAATCTGAGGGAAATCACTACAGGAATCCCATGAATGACCGATGATTTTGATGTAGGCGGGCGCCTCAAGGCGCTCCGAACGCAATACGGCCTGTCTCAACGACAGCTGGCCGAGGCCGCCGGGGTACCGCACGGGCAGATTTCCATGATCGAAACCAACCGCAGCAGCCCATCCGTCGCCTCTTTGCGCAAAATTCTGGGCGGATTTGGCATCAGCATGTCAGAGTTTTTTGAACCCGAATCTGTGACCAATGCCCAGCCTTTCTTTACCCCGTCGGAAATGCGCGACCTGACCTCGCTGCTGTATCAGGGCGATGACCGCGCGCAGGAAAAGATCACCATCAAGCAGGTGGGCGATGCCAAGGCCCACGGGCTGCAGGTCCTGCACGAACGTTACGAAGCCGGCGCAGATACCGGCGATGCTATGATCGAACACGAGGCCAGCGAGGGCGGGATCGTGATCTCGGGCGAGATCGAGGTCACCGTGGGCGCAGAAGTGCGCGTTCTCAAGGCCGGAGACGCCTACCTGTTCAACAGCCGCGAACCCCACCGCTTCCGCAACATCTCGGATCGTCCGGCCGAAGTCATCTCGGCCTGCACCCCGCCCTACCTGTAACCCCCCTCCCCACGGCCCCTGCGGCCATCATCGAAGGAAACGCGACATGTCCCCCCTTGAAGGTTTGAAAGTGGTCGAGCTGGCCCGCATTCTGGCTGGTCCCTGGATTGGGCAATCCCTGGCCGACCTTGGCGCCGAAGTCACGAAGGTCGAGGCCGAGAGCGGGGATGATACGCGCGGCTGGGGCCCGCCCTTTATCGAACGCGACGGCGACCGGACCGCGGCCTATTACTATGGAGCGAACCGGGGCAAAACGGCCGTGGTCGCCGATTTCCGCACACCCGAAGGGCAGGCATACGTGCGCAGCCTTGTGGCCGATGCCGATATCCTTATCGAGAACTTCAAGGTGGGCGGACTTGACAAGTACGGGCTGGATTATGACAGCCTGAAAGAGGTGAACCCGCGCCTGATCTATTGCTCGATCACCGGCTTTGGACAGGACGGCCCTTATGCCAAGCGCGCCGGCTATGATTTCCTGATCCAGGGGCTGTCCGGGCTGATGTCTATCACCGGCGAGCCCGACCGGCAGCCCCAGAAGGTGGGTGTGGCCGTGACCGATGTGGTCACGGGGCTCTATGGAACGATTGGCATTCTGGCAGCTGTCGAGCAACGCCACCGCACAGGGCGCGGGCAGCATATCGACATGTCCCTCTTGGATTGTGCCACGGCCCTCCTGGCCAATCAGGCGATGAACTTTCTTGCCACGGGTCAAAGCCCGATGCGCAAAGGCAATGACCACCCGAATATCTCGCCCTATCAGGTTCTGCCAACGGCGGACGGGCATATCATTCTGGCGGTTGGCAATGACGGCCAGTTCCAACGGTTCTGCGGTGTGATCGACCGGCCCGACCTAGCGGAAAACCCCGACTATGCTACGAATGGCCTGCGGGTCGCCAACCGCGAGGCGCTGACGGCCGAATTGGAAGCCGCGCTTGCGGGGTGGCCATCGGCAGAGATCCTGACGGCATTGGAACAGGCCACCGTTCCGGCAGGCCCGATCAATTCCATTGGACAGGCTTTTGAAGACCCGCAAATCAAGGCGCGCGGCATGGTGATTGCCCCGGAGGGCGTCAAAGGGGTGCGCGGGCCGTGGAAATTCTCGGACGCAGACCTGGTTCTGGACCGCTCGGCCCCGATCCTGCCGAAGTCGGAATAAAAGACTGCATATCGCGGATTGAAGCGGTCGCCGTGTTGGCGGCCGCTTTTTGGTTTCAAGTGCCCTGCATTCTATATGCATTTACTACGCAAAACCTTTCAAGCACACCAATTTGTTGGAAATGCCCTCTTGGTTAGACTTGAACGGTATGTAATATCATAACACAAACACACAAACGCCATACGGAATGCACCGCTTTAACCAAATCAGTACAGACAGGTTGTCCATGAAACAAACTCTTTCGATCCTCGCCCTTCTTGCCGCAGCCCCTGCCCTGGCCGAGAGCACACGTCAACTTGACGCCCATGAACACGGGGTCGGCGCGCTGAACATCGCGATCGACAACACCACGGTGGCCATGGAGTTGAAGGCTCCGGGTGCGGATATTGTCGGGTTCGAATACGCCGCCAAGAGCGAAAAAGACCGCGCGGCTGTCAAAGCCGCATTAAAAACGCTTGAGGCACCTTTGGCCCTCTTCAAACTGCCCGAGGCCGCAGGCTGTGCTGTGACCATGGCCAAGGCTGAACTAGAAACCGAAGACGGCCATGAAGGGCATGATCACGACGACCATGGGCATGATGATCATGACAAAGAACATCATGACGAACACGCCCATGATGACCACGACACGGAACATCATGATGAGCACGCACATGATGAACACGACACGGAACACCACGACGAACACGCCCATGACGATCACGAACACGGCGAAATGGCGTCACATACCGAGTTTCACGCGGAATATATGTTGACCTGTGACAATCCCGATGCTCTGAACAGCGTCACATTCGCCTATTTCGAAACCTTCCCGAACGCCAAAGAGGTCGAGGTAAAAATGATCACGGCAAACGGCGCCATAGCCTTTGAAGTCGAACGCGACGCCCCTGTTCTGGATCTCGGACGCTAATCCTGCATGGTTGGCGCGGTTCTCAGTCTTGCGGATCTCGCATACCAATGGCCAGGGCGGTCCGGATTTTCCCTGACCGTTCCGGAGCTGAGCCTCGCCGAAGGGGAAACCGTGCTCTTGCTGGGCGAGAGCGGATCGGGCAAGTCCACGTTGCTATCGCTGATTTGCGGCACCATTCTGCCAGACCGGGGCAAGGTGCAGGTCGCAGATACGGATCTGTCCCACCTGTCAGGGGGCGCGCGCGACAGGTTCCGCGCCGAAAAGATCGGCGTGATCTTCCAGCAGTTCAACCTTCTGCCCTTTGGCACTGTGCTGGACAACATCCTCTTGCCGCTGCGGTTTGCGCCCGAGCGCCGCAAACATGTGGGCAACGCAAGCGCGGAAGCGGCGCGGCTGTGCCGCGCGCTGGGGCTGCCCGAGGGCGTTTTGCGGGCCAAGGCACACGCGCTCAGCGTGGGTCAACAACAGCGGGTTGCCGTAGCCCGCGCCCTGATCGGGCACCCGCCGCTGATCATTGCCGACGAACCCACCTCGGCCCTTGATGCCGACAGCCAGGTGGCCTTCCTTGACGTGCTTTTTTCGCAGGCGGCGGAACATGCGACCGCGCTTTTGATGGTCAGCCATGACCCCCGGCTGGGCGAAAGGTTTGACCGGGTGATCCGCATGGAAGAGATCGCAGAGATCAAAAGGGCCGCAGCATGATTTTCCGGCTTGCCATTGCATCGCTGTTTGCGCGGGTTCTGACCGTCGGGATGACCATTCTGGCCATTGCGCTTTCGGTAGCCCTATTTCTGGGGGTTGAAAAGGTCCGTACCGGTGCCAAGACCAGTTTTGCCGACACCATTTCCGGCACCGACCTGATTGTCGGGGCACGGTCGGGGTCGGTGCAGTTGCTGCTTTATTCGGTGTTCCGGATCGGCAACGCGGTGAACAACGTTACATGGCAGAGCTATCAGGATATCGCCACGCGCCCCGAGGTCGAATGGATCGTGCCCATTTCGCTTGGCGACAGTCACCACCAATTCCGCGTAATGGGCACCAGCGCGGCGTTTTTCGAGCACTACAAGTACCGGCAAGATCGGTCGCTTGCCTTTGCCGACGGAGAGATCATGTCGGACCTGTTCGATGCCGTTATCGGCGCGGATGTTGCCGTCACGCTGGGCTATGCTCTGGACGATCCGATCATCGTTGCGCATGGCATGGCCTCGTTCAGCAAACACGACGATTACCCGTTTCGCATCTCGGGCATTCTGGAAAAGACCGGCACGCCGGTCGACCGTACGGTAATCGTCAGCATGGAGGCGATCGAGGCGATTCATGTCGACTGGCAAAGCGGTGCACTGGTGCCCGGTCAATCCACCCCGGTCGAGGTCGTGCGCGGCATGGACCTGACCCCAAAGGCAGTGACCGCGGCCCTTGTCGGAGTGAAAAGCCCGATCCAGACTTTTGGCCTACAACGCGCGATCAACACTTATCCCGAGGAACCTTTGCAGGCCATTCTGCCAGGCGTCGCGCTTCAGGAATTGTGGGGTATCGTTGGCGTGGCCGAAACCGCGCTTCTGGCGGTCTCGGGCATGGTTGTCGTCACCGCGCTTATCGGAATGATGGCCACAATTTTCTCGAGCCTCAACGAACGCCGCCGCGAAATGGCCATTTACCGTGCCATGGGCGCGCGCCCGGTGACCATCCTCGGGATGTTGGTGTTCGAGGCGATGGTCATGGCGACCGCAGGGGCGCTCTTGGGGCTGGCCCTGCTTTATCTCGGGCTGATCATTGCACAGCCTGTCGTTGACAGCATCTTTGGCCTTTGGCTGCCGATCGAGCCCCCCACCCTACGCGAACTCTGGGTCGTTGGCGCGGTGGTCTGCGCAGGGGCGTTTGTCAGCCTCGTACCCGCGCTTCGTGCCTACGGGATCTCGGTTGCCGATGGCATGATGGTCAAGATGTAGGCTGGCACAACGCCCGATACACCCTTTTCAAAGCACGCGTCTTTGGCTGTCAAACTGCGGGCGGATACCCGTCCGGCATCCTTTCGGTGTTCTATTGATGTGATGAGACACGCTTTGCCCAAAAACGGATAAGCACGCCAACCATTTTGTCGATGGCCACCCCCTCATTTTAACGGTGACCTCTACTTTTGCGCCCGCGCGTCGCCCAAGGTGCGGATCTAGGATGGCGAAGCGTATGTGAAATCCGCCGTACCTTTGCCATCTTCAGGTAGAGGATGGCCTGTTCCAAAGGCGAACCTGAAGATGGAGAACCTCCTGCAAGACGCCGACGAGCGTCTGACTTTTGACCAGTACACCGTGTCTGAATACTGGACCGAAGACACGGATGAAGATGGCCTTCCCCGACTTTCGACAATGGTCGAAACGGTCGCGGGGCTCCCGTATGAGCTGGAATTCAACCTTGCCGCCAACCTGTCAGCAAATGTCGACACGGTGACGGTCGAGGTATACTGGGCTGGCGAAACGGTTGGGGCTTTCACCCACGCGGGTGGCGTTTTTGAAGCCTACAGTTTCGCGCTGACCGGCCTTGGTGGCAGCGCCGAGTTGTCGTTCCGGATCACCGGTGCCTCGGACGGAGCTACTGGCGGGATCGATGCCTCGGGCGTCATTCCGTCCTATGACAAAACCATGCGGTTCATGGGCGAGGACGTCACCGTCGAGGCCTTTGCCGCCGGGCAGAGCTTTGTTTACCAGGTGTTGAACGGGCAACTGGTTAAATTCGACCTGGACACCAACAGCTATACACAGGCCGAGAATGCCGCTGCAGTGAACGTCAACGCCATCGGGTATTCTATCGAGGACGACCTGATCTACGGCCTTGCGCGCTCAACTGGGGTGGACGCCACGGGGCGTACCATTTCCCAGAATGATGTGATTGCCATGGATGCGCGAGGCGCGACCTACTTGGTCTCAGGGGGCCTTGCGGGGTCGTATATCGGGGATATGGACGATCGCGGCAACCTGTGGACCTTCAGCGGCGACCTACGCACCGCCATCATCTATGACATCTCGGAAACAGGTGCGGACGGCACCCCGAACGTCACGCAACTGGCCCTTCCTGCGGCAGGTGTGGCAACCCGCGGGCTTGCAGATCTGTCCTATCACCCGCCTTCGCAAACCTTTTTCGGTGTCGGGCATTCCGGCACCGCCGGGGAACCCGGCGCGCTGGTATCGATCGACGTGTCCGAAGTCGCGCTTGGCGGACAGCCCATTGTCACCCACCAGTCGATCATCGGCACCATCGTCGACGGCGAAACCCGCGACGGAATCCCGTCCAGCGCCTTTGGGGCGACCATGGTGGACGGGGATGGCAACGTCTATGTCGGCGCAAACAACGCAGATCATGACCTCGACGCGACCACGCCGAACTCGGGCGGCTTTTACCGGATCGTCACCGATGCGAGTGGCGACTATTTCATGGAACTGCTCGCGGATTCCCCAAGCGTTTCCAGCAATGACGGGGCCATGGACGTGCGTGGCGTTGATCCGTTCCTTGGGATCGACAGCACCTCGACCGTGCTGCTGCGCGCGCCCAGCTTTTCAGTCGCGATTGCGGAAGATGACGAAATCACGCTGGCTGCCAAAGGGGATTCTGTCGTCATCGACCTACTTGCAAATGACAGCGTCAGCGACGGCGAGACCCTGACCCTCACCGAGATCAATGGCGAGACCGTGTCCGTCGGAATGACCGTTGTTCTTCAGAACGGCGAAAGCGCGCAATACCTTGGCAACGGGTTGATAGAAATCACCCCCGAGGCCCATGCACGCGATGTGACTGCCAGCCTGACCTACACGGTGCGCAATGACAGCAGCATCACCGATGCCGCCACACTCACGGTCACCACATCGCCGGTCCAAGGCACTGTCGAACGGGATCAGATGGTCGGGTTCACCGATGCGGATGGCACAGCCATCGACGGGACCGACGGTCTGAGCGATGTCATCTTGGGCTATGGGGGAGATGACAAGATCTTTGCAGGCGCGGGCGATGACGACGTCTATGGCGGTGCGGGCAACGATTTTGTCCGCAGCGAGGCCGGAGATGATCTGATCCAAGGCGAGGACGGCAATGATGTGCTGGACGGTGGCACCGGCGCGGACACCATGATCGGCGGCGCTGGAAACGATATCTACTTCGTGGACGATGCCGGCGATGTTGTTTCGGAAACCGGCGGAGATGGCATCGACAGGGTTTCCTCCCGGATCGACTATACGCTGGGCGACGGGTTGGAAAACCTCTGGCTCATCTATGGGGCCACATCCGTGGCGGGCACTGGCAACGCCCTGCGCAACATGATCGTAGGCAATGCCAACAACAATGTGCTGCGAGGGCTGGATGGGAACGACAACCTGATCGGCGGCGGTGGCAACGATACGCTGTTCGGAGGGGCGGACCACGACAAGTTGCATGGCGGAGCCGGCGCAGACGAACTCTCCGGTGGCGATGGCAACGACAAGCTGCATGGCGGCTCGGGCAACGACACCGTCCTCGGGGGCAATGGCAACGACACGCTGTGTCCCGGCTTGGGCGACGATCTGCTGATCGGCGGGGCCGGCAATGATTTTCTATCGGGCAATGCCGGGGCCGACACCGTCTATGGGGGCGCAGGCAATGACAGATACATTGTCATTGATACCCTTGATACGATTGTTGAATACGCGGACGAAGGTCACGACGTCGTGCACGCCTGGGCGGATGTGACGCTGTCGGATCATGTCGAGGACATCGTTTTTCTGGGAAATGCCGACATTGGCGGGGGCGGCAACGACCTCGACAATCGCGTGATCGGCAATGCGGGTAACAACGCTCTTTCGGGGGGGGCTGGCGATGATCACCTTAATGGCCGCACCGGTGATGACACGATTGCGGGGGGCGCAGGGCAGGACGCTCTCTATGCAGGGTCGGGCAATGACCTGCTCTCGGGCGGTGTGGGGGATGATACCCTTGCGGGCGGGGATGGAAATGACCTTCTCGATGGTGGATCGGGGAATGACCGCCTGTATGGGGATGACGGGCAGGATGTCTTCGTGTTCCGCGCGGGAGACGGTGCCGACACCCTGCGTGCGTTTTCGGTCGCAGAAGACACGCTGCGGTTTGAAGGACTGGCGCAGGATGACATCGCGTTCACGGCAGCCCAAAGTGGCACAATCCTGTCCTATGGCACCGGTGACAGCCTGATGTTGTTGAGGGTGAGCGTCGAGGATGTGGCGCTTGCCAACTTTGAATTTGTATAAGCCCATCAGAAACGCTAGCCTCCTATCCAAAAGTATAGGGGGCTTACCCCCATAGAGATTTGCGTTGGCCCGTTGCGCAAATGACGTGAAAGGCGCGGTTTCGTATCCATAGAGCAGTCCAACGGAGGTCTGCCATGATTACGCTTCTCAACGCCGCACCTGATACCGGAAACCAAGGGGTCAGCGCCCTTTGCCATTCGGTCGTGGCCGGTCTCACCACTCGTGGTGCGGATCATGTCACCGTGGCGGACCACGGACGTGGACGGCGTCAGGCGGATTGGAACTATGCAAAGGTCGATCTTGTCGGCCTGACCCACAATCGCCGGTTTTGGCGCGGCGACAGTCTGCGCACCGCGCACAAGATGCTGGCCGTGCGCGGGGGCCACAGCGCCCCGGCCCGTGCGGTTCTGAGATCGCGCGTAGTGATGGACATTTCGGGCGGCGACAGCTTCACAGATATCTACGGCCCCAAGCGGTTCGAGGCGATGATCCTGACCAAACGCATGGCGCTGGACGCGGGCGTGCCACTCATCCTGCTGCCCCAGAAACTGGGCCCATTTGAGTGCCCCATTCGCAAGGCACAGGCGGTGGACATCCTGCGCCGCGCCAGCGGTGTCTGGGTACGCGATGCCCTGAGCCACCGTTTCCTGCAAGACGAACTGGGCCCGCATTTCGACGAGGCCAAGCATAGGCTTGGCGTCGATGTGGCCGTTTCGCTGCCGGAAAAAGCACCAAGCGTACTGGATGGCGACATCCGACAATGGCTGTTGGCCAACCGGTCCTTTCCCCTGATCGGGTTGAACGTCTCGGGGTTGTTGTGCAACGCGCCTGACGAGATGAAAACCCGTTTCGGGCTTGCCGCATCGCATCGCGACCAGATCGAGGCGATGGCGCGCAGCCTTTTGAAATCAGACCCACGTGCGCGGATCCTGCTGATCCCGCATGTCCACAGACCGGACGGCGACGCGGAAAGCGATGTTTCTGCCGCGCGCGATCTGGTGCGGCGGCTTGGCGCGGCGGGGGAGCGCCGGGTCGCCGTTCTGGACGGGCAGCCCGACGCAATGGAGCTGAAATGGGTGCTGGCGCGGCTTGACTGGTTCGCAGGCGCACGGATGCATGCCACGATCGGGGCGTTTTCCTCGGGTGTGCCAACGCTTGGCCTTGGCTATACAGACAAGGCCAAGGGCGTCTTTGACGAATGCGGGATCGGAGACGAGGTGGCCGACCTGCGCCGGCTTGACGCCCGCACGCTGGCGATGCGGGCGGTAGCCTCGTTCGACGATCGCGCCAGAACCCGCGCAGACCTGCAAAACCGCCTCAAATCCATCCGCGCGCGTGCCGCACATGAGATGGATTGCATCGCCGCCCAAGCGGGCTGCTGATCTGATGGCGGGTTTCAAAACATCCGGACGGGCGCTGGCCTGGGGCGTGCCGATCCTGGCCGAAGCTGCGGCACTTGGCCGGTCCATCGCGCTGGCCTGGACTATTGGCGCAGGCGCGCTTGGGCAGGCCATGATGCTGGCCCTGGTTCTCCGGTTGATCGAAATGACGAGCGATCTCGGTGTGGAACGACTGATCGTGCAAGCCCCTGAAGGCGCCACGCGGCGGCTTCAGGCGGGTCTTCAGGGTGTCGCCCTGATCCGTGGCACGATCATGTCTCTTGTCCTTCTCGCCTTGTCGCCCGTTCTGGCATGGGCCTTTGTCGACGGCCCCAGCGTCGCGGCCTATGCCAGCCTTTCCATCGTGCCCCTGCTTGGCGGGTTCATGCACCTCGACTATCGCCGTGCCGAACGCCGGTTTGCCTATCGCCAGATGGCCGTGGTTGAAGGCGGGGCCACGCTGATGGCCTTTGTGGCGCTGATCCCTGCAATCTGGGTTTTTGCAGATTACCGCGTCATGGCCGCCGTTTTGATCTGCCACGCGGTGGCGCGGGTTGCGCTGTCTCATATGGTGGCGACACGGCGCTATCGCCTGCTGTTCAGTACGGACGTGATGCTGCGCTGCTGGCGCTTTGGCGCGCCGTTGATTGTCAACGCGGCCTTGTTGTTTCTTGTGTTTTATGCAGACCGCCTGATCGTGGCCCGGGGCTATGGCTGGGCCACGCTTGCCCTTTATGGCGTGGTACTGCAACTGGCACTTCTGCCAGCCCAGATCGTCGGACGTGCGGCGGGATCGCTGGTCTTGCCAAGCCTGCGCGAGACCCTTGGTACAGGCGCCTTCCAAGCGGTGTGGCAGCGCATCCTGACGCGCCACGCCATCCTTGCTGCGGCGCTGGTGCTTGCCTTCACCGCTTTGGCCCCTGTCCTGATCGCACTGGTTTATGGTCCTGAATTCCGACCTGAAGCCGGGCTGGCGCTTGCCGTGGCCGTGGCCGCCGGATTTCGCATCCTGCGCACCCCCTACTCCCAACTGGCTGTGGCCATGGGACGGACTGCCGACCCTGCACGTGCCAACCTGCTGCGGGTGCTGGCCCTGCCGCTGGCCGCATTTTGCGCTGCAACAGGTGGCCCACTCACCCTGATCGCCGTGGCCGCAGCCGTGGGCGAAGTCGCGGCCACGCTGCGGGCCGTGCAACTGGCTGGCGGCCACAGTTCGAACACGTCCCAAAAGGAGATGCCGGCATGAGATCTGACCCCATTACCTCGATTGTTCAAAAGAACCTGTGCACGGGCTGTGGTGGTTGTGCCGGGCAGTTTCCCGATTTCATCCGCATGGTCGATGATCCCGAAAACGGGCGGCGTCCGGTCGTGGCCCAAACGCCCGAGGGCCACAAGGCGGCAAAGGTGGCCCTGGAGGGATGCGCGGGAGCTGCGACCGACTGGTCCAAGCTTGCGCTGATCGACGACATCGACCGGATGTGGGGCCCTGTGCTGAAAACCTGGGAAGGCTGGGCGCAAGACACCGAAATCCGGCATCGCGGGTCCTCGGGCGGGGCTGTCACCGGTCTGGCCGCCTATGCCCTCGACACCGGTTTTGCGGCAGGCGTGGCCCATATCGCTGCGCGCACGGAGGATCCGCGCCTGAATGAGGCCGTCATCAGCCGCGATCACGCCGGCCTCTTGCGAGGGGCCGGGTCGCGTTATGCGCAGGCCAGTCCGCTTGAAGCCATTCCCGAGATCAAGTCCGGCGATGCGCCAATCGTTTTCATCGGCAAACCTTGTGACGTGGCCTCGCTTAACAAGGCGATGCGCCATGATGCGCAACTGGCGGCGAATATCAGCCTGACGATCGCGATCTTCTGCGCGGGGGCGCCGAACCTGAACGCCACGGAACAATTGTTGGACACGCTGGAGGTGCCGAAAACAGCTAAGGTGACCGACCTGCGCTATCGCGGTAATGGTTGGCCGGGTCTGATGCAGGCGCGCTTCCAAACACCGGACGGAACCGAAACAGACAGTAAGGGCATTCCCTATGGCGAGGGGTGGGGGCGCATTCTGCAAGCTCATCGTCGCTGGCGATGCCGGGTGTGCGCAGACCACACCGGCGCCTTCGCCGATATCTCGGTCGGAGACCCGTGGCATGCGCCGCCCAAGGGCAACACGGATGCAGGACGGTCTCTGATCGTGGCGCGCACGGCCCGTGGCCAAGCCTTTGTCGAGGCCGCGATGCAGGGACGCGCCCTTGTCGCCATCGCGCGGGACCGGGATGTCATCGCGCGCGCGCAACCCAACCTTGTTGCAACCGGCGGCGCGATCTGGGGGCGGCGCGTGGCCATGCGCGCGCTTGGCCTTGCGGCCCCGCAGGACACCGGCCTGAAGCTATTGCCGCTGTGGATGACCCTGCCCGCCAAGCAGAAAATGCAATCGGTCTTGGGCACCTGGAAACGCGTGCTCCGGGATCGCCTTTGGCGCCGTGTCCGCATTGCGGATCGGGTCCAATGACGCTGGCAGAGGCCCTGTTGTCGGGGCGCAGCCGCAACTTCGACCTGCTGCGGCTGGGCCTCGCCACCGCCGTAATCGTCAGCCATGCCTGGCCCCTGGCGCTGGGGGCGGGCACGCCAGAGCCGCTGCACACACTCACGGGACGCTCGCTTGGCGGCTGGGCCGTCGGGGGCTTCTTTTTTCTGTCCGGTCTTCTGATCACCGCCAGCGCCGAGCGCCGCCCTGCGCGCCGTTTCTGGACAGCGCGCGCGCGGCGCATTCTGCCCGGGCTGGGGGCGGCCGTGCTGGTCACCCTGGCACTGGCTGTTGCCAGCGGCGCAACCGCCGATGCCCGCGAGAGCCTGATTTGGGGACTTCGGGCCGTGACGCTGGTCTCGATCGAACACCGGCTGACCGGCGCCTTTGCCACCAACCCGTTCCCCGAAATCGTGAACGGCCCGCTTTGGAGCCTGTTTCACGAGGTGGCCGCCTATGCCGTTTGCGCCGGGTTCGTCGCCGTGGGGGGCGCGCGCAACGCGTCGGCGGTCTTCGGCCTTCTGGGGATCGCGAGCCTGGCGGCGATTTTTCACGATCACCTGCCCGCTCGTCTGGCCAGCTTTGCCCCGCTGTTTGCAGCCTTCGCCTGTGGGATGGCCGCGCATAAGTTCCGAGACCACCTCCCCCTCCGGCCCGCCCTGTTTGTCGCAATTGCCGTGACTGTTTGGGTGCTGGGCGGCTGGTCGGTTGCGATGGGGACCATGGGCCTTGCACTGGTCATGTTGGTTCTCCGCCTGCCTGAGATGCCGCTGACACAAGACGTGTCCTTTGGCATGTATATCTATGGCTGGCCTGTCGCCCAGATGCTGGTCTTTCTGCTGCCGGGCGTCGCCCCCTTGCCGCTTGCGTTGCTCAGTGTTTTGGCCACCTATCCTTTCGCCGTCCTCAGTTGGCGCTTTATTGAACGTCCGGCCCTGATCGCCCGACCGGCAGAGGTCTGAAACATGGCCGTCGCCGTCCCTCGCAGTCGCACCATCATCGGTGTCCCCGTCGCCGTCGCGCTGTTCCTGTTTGCGATGATGCTGCCGACCCCGGTCTCTCTCAATCTGGGGGGCATGCGACTTTCGGCCTATCGCGTGGTGCTGCTGATCCTGTTCCTGCCGATGCTGTTCCAACTGCTGTCTGGGCGGCGCGGGCAGGTGCATCTGTTTGATGTCCTGCTTCTCGCACATTGTGCCTGGGCGCTGCTGGCGCTGATCAAATGGGGCGGGCTGATCCAGGGGCTCGAGTCGGGCGGCATCTACGTGGTCGAATGCGCGGGGGCCTATCTGATCGGGCGGCTTTATATCCGCTCGTACGAGGATTTTGTCGCCATGGCGCGGGCCTATGTGGGACTGGTGCTGGCCACGCTGTTGTTCACTGTCCCCGAGGCTTTGACCGGCATCCACATCCTGCATGACGGCATCTCCAGCCTTGTCGGCGGGCCGCGCGCCGCCTTTATCGAGCCACGCATGGGGATCGAGCGCACCTTCGGGCCGTTCGATCATCCGATCCTTTATGGCGTGTTCTGCGCTTCGTCCTTTTCACTGGCCTATTTCGTGATTGCCGAGCGCCGGCTTTCGAACCTCAAGGGCATGGCCAAGGTCATGGGCGTGGTGTTGGCGACCTTCATGTCGGCTTCGGGCGGACCTTATGTGGTGTTGATGATGCAAGGGTTCGTCGCCGGATGGGAACGCGCCTTTGGCAATATGCAAGGACGCTGGGCGGCCCTGTTTGGCCTGTTCGCGATTGTCTATCTCGGGATTGACCTTCTGTCTAACCGGACTCCGTTCCATGTCTTTGTGGAATACCTGACATTCTCGAAACAGTCCGCCTACAACCGGATCATCATTTTCGAATACGGCACCGCCGAAGTCGTCCGGCACCCGGTTTTCGGCATCGGCCTTGGTGACTGGATCCGCCCAGTCTGGATGTCCGACAGCATGGACAATTTCTGGCTTGTGACAGCGGTGCGTTACGGCCTGCCGGCCTTCTTTTTGCAGGTCGGTCTGTTGCTGGGTCTGGTTTGGACTGTGGCCCAGCGCAAGGGTCTGCCGCCCGCATGGCGGCGCGCGCGCCACGCCTGGGCCTTTACCTTGTTCGGCATCGCTGTCGCCGCCGCCACCGTACATCTGTGGAACGCCCTGTTTGTGCTGTTCTTCTTCCTGATCGGAAGCGGCGCATGGTTGCTGGATGCCAAGCCGAAACGGGCCGCGCCGGTGCGCCGGTCTGTCCCCCTTACCTACCGCCCTGCGCGGCTTTTCTGACACTCAACCCAAGGAAAGACCATGGACCTGTCCATCGTGATCGTGAACTGGAATACCCGGGACCTGTTGCAGGACTGCCTGCAGTCAATCGCCCCGACGCTGGAGACCCTGGCTATCGAGGTGCTGGTCGTTGACAACGCCTCCGAGGATGACTCGGTCGCGATGACCAAAACGGCGTTTCCATGGGTGGCGCTGATTGAAAGCGACCGCAATCTTGGGTTTGCGGGCGGCAACAATCTTGCCCTGAACCGGGCCAAGGGGCGTTACGTGATGCTGCTCAACACCGATACGCTGGTGCATGGCACGGTTCTGTGCGACGCCGTAGCCTGGATGGACCGCCACCCCGAGGTTGCGGTCATGGGCCCCCGCGTCCTGAACAAAGATGGCAGCGTTCAGGCCTCTTGCAGCGCCTTTCCCAGCCTGCGCCACCTGTCGATGCAAACCCTTGGCCTGACACGATTTGCGCGCCTTGACAGTTACCGGATGACGGGCTGGAACCGCGACACCGAACGCCGGGTCGAGGTGATCTCGGGGGCTGCGATGTTCGTGCGCAGCGCGGCCATGCACGAAGTTGGTCTGCTGGATGAAGCTTTCTTTTTCTATGGCGAGGAAACCGACTGGTGCCACCGTTTTGCACGGGCCGGATGGGAGGTGGTGTTTGCGCCCGTCCCCGAGGTCACGCATTTCGGCAACGGGTCAGTCCGCAAACTTGACCACAGGCGCGACGTGTTGATGACCGAGGGCACGACACGCTTGCATCGCAAACACGGGGGGCGGCCTGCCGCGTTGGTGTGCTTTGCCATCCTGTCCGTCCACAATATCTCGCGCGCCGTGTTGTGGACGGTGCTCGGATTGACCATGCGTCCGGGGGCCCGCGACCGCGCCCGGCATTTTGCAAAAGTGTCACGCGACTTGCCAAAGGCGTGGCCCACCCAGCCCAAGGAGGCAAAGGCATGAAAGTTCTGGTGATCGCCCCGAATATCGACGCCAAGGATGTCGGAGAAGCTTTTGTGGCCTACAAATGGGCCGCCGCCCTGTCCGAGCGCGTTGACCTGACCGTACTGGCCTTTCAGCGCGCCGGTCGCGAAGACCTGAAGACACAACTCCCCAAGGCCCGCGTCATCACCTGGCCCGAACCCGCCTGGGCGGGACGGCACGAACGGCTGAACGCGATGATGAAACCGGCCTGGCCCGCCTTTGCAAGCCATGTGCGAGACTGGATGCGCGCGGCGCTGGTCCGTGGCGAACGGTTCGACATCAGCCACCAACTAATGCCACAGGCGGCGCGGTATGCGTCCCCCCTGCGCCATTTCGATATTCCCTATGTGATCGGCCCCCTTGGCGGAGCACTCGACACGCCGGCCCCCTTCCGGGAGGAGGCCGCCAGCGCCCCGCTGTTCACCCGGCTGCGCGCGCTGGACCGGTACCGGTTCCGCCACGATCCGTGGCTGCGCAGCACCTATACTGGGGCGGCCTGCATTCTGGGCGTTGCCCCTTATGTGCAAGACGTGTTGCAGGACGTGCCCCTGCGCCGGTTCGAACCCGTGCTGGAACTTGGAATCGACAATGTCGCCCCGGTCGTGCGCCGTCAGACCAAACTCGGACGGCTGAAGGTGCTGCACGTAGGTCGCGGCGTGCGCACCAAGGGGCTGCGCGACGTGGTGCGCGCCATGGAACGGCTGCAGGATATGCCGGGCGTTACGCTGACCAGTGCGGGCGCCGGCGAAGAGATTGCCCTATGCAAGGCCGAGGCCGAGCGGCTGGGCGTCGCGGATCGTGTATCCTTTCTGGGTAAGGTGCCGCGCGAAACGGTCGAGGACCTTTATCGCACCCATGACGTGTTCTGTTTCCCGTCTTTCCGCGAACCCGCGGGCGGTGTTCTTTACGAGGCGATGCGCCATGGCCTGCCCGTGATCACGGCCAGACGAGGTGGCCCGGCCTGGATCATCGACGATCAGTCAGGCCTGCGCCTTCCCGTGACCACACCCGAGGCATATGCCGGCGATATCGCATCCGCGCTGCGCCACCTGGCCAATGACCCTTTCCTGCGTCAGCAACTTGGACAGGGGGCACGCGACAAGGTTTTGCGCGAAGGGCTTTGGCACAAGAAGGCTGAATCGCTGTTGGATCTCTATAGTTCAGTGCTGGCTGACCAAAAGAAAACTGCCCTACTACTTTAGGGTATACGCTTCCTTCCTTCGGACCGGAAAAACACCTTTTACGCATTAACATCAACACCTTAAAGCGGACTACACTCATTGTCGAAACAGGTCTCGGCAAGAGGGAAACCGCAACATGAAACGCCTCAAAAGATCCCGCCCCGTCGTTCTGGCCGTATCGTCGGCCGGAGGGCATTGGACACAAATGCAACGCCTCGCACCGGCGTTTTCCGGCGCTGACCTGCACTATGCCACCACCGACAAAACTGCGCGGGCCCATGTGGGCGCCGCGCGGCTGCATGTCTACCCTGATGCAAACAAGGATACACCGCTGCGCCTTGCCGTCTGCGCCGTGAAGCTGGCTTGGATTGTTCTCAAGGTGCGCCCCGATGTGGTCGTGTCCACGGGGGCGGCAGGCGGGTTTCTGGCGATCCGGCTGGCAAGACTGACCGGCGCTCGCACCATGTTCATCGACTCGATTGCCAATGCGCGCAAGCTCTCGATTTCGGCCAAGCTCTCGATGGGGGTTGCGGATCGAGTCCTTTCGCAATGGCCAAACGTGGCCGCGCAAACGGGAGCCGAATTCCGCGGCGCCGTGCTCTGACCCCACCCCCCAAAAGGAGACCGTCATGATCTTTGCCACTGTTGGAACGCAACTGCCTTTTGATCGCCTTCTGCTTGGTCTCGAAAGCTGGGCCCTGCGCAACCCTGAGGTGCCGGTCCTTGCCCAAAGCGGCGCGCACAAGCTGGTGTTGTCACAGGTCAAAACCGTTGACCGGCTCGGCCTGCCGGACTTTCAGGCCCAGTTCGAGGCGGCAAAACTGATCGTGGCCCATGCCGGGATGGGCACCATCCTTGCGGCGGCGGAACTTGGCAAACCTATCATCCTGATGCCCCGGCGTGCTGCCTTCAAGGAGCACCGCAACGACCACCAGATGGATACGGCCACCGAAATGGCGCGCCTGTCTAACGTAACCGTGGCCGAAGACACCGACGCGCTGCACCAGGCCTTGGACAAGGCCGTTTCGAAGGGCTTTGCCTGCGGCACCGAAGTCGCGGCCCCTGCCTCGCATGGCTGCGAGGCCCTGATCGATGAAATTCGCAATTTCGTCTGGCAAGACGCGCCAAAAACCGAACGCGGGGCACCGACGGCAAGGAGAGCGGCATGACACGCGCAACCATCCTCATTCCCGCCCATAACGAAGAGGCGGTCATCGGGCGCACCTTGATGCACCTGTCGCGGGGACTGCCGCTGAACAAGTTCCGTCTTGTCGTGATCGCCAATGCCTGTACCGACAGCACCGTCGGCAGGGCCCTTTCGGTCTTGCCCGATGTCGAGATCATCGAAACCGACACCCCTGGCAAATGCCATGCGCTGAACCTTGGGTCCCAGGTCGCGACGCGCGGGCGTCCGGTCATTTGTTTGGATGCGGATCTGGACGTCACCGCGGAATCTCTGACCGCGCTGATCGCCCCGCTTGAAGAGCAGACCGCGCAGGCGGCCTGTGGGCAGATGGACGTGCGCACGACCGGCGCCTCGGCGATGGTGCGCGCCTACTACACCGGCTGGCGCAACAACCCCTATTTCGACAGTGGCAAGTTTGGCGGGCTGGTTGCCCTGTCCGCCGAAACCGCAGACCGCCTGTTTCCCCTGCCCGCCATCACCGCCGATGACGAATTCATGCGTCGCAGCGTTGCGGCCTCGGACATTGCCTTTGTCCGTGATTGCCGCTTCACGGCGCGCGCGCCCTCGACTCTGAAAAGCCTGATCCAGGTGCGCCGCCGCAGCCTGCGTGGGGCACGCGCCCTGTCTGCGATGGGTTTGACAAGCCCGGAACAAGGCAGCGTCGGCACCGTGCTGGGCCGCGCACTTTGCAACCCGCGCCGCGCCCCGTCGATCCTGTTCTATGCTGCCGTGAACACCTGGGTGCGCCTGCAATTGCTGACCGAGAAACCCGCGTCCGATGTTCGGTGGGAACGCGATGTGACCACACGTGTGGCGGGGTAAAGACATGGTTGCCGTTGTTTCCAGCCTTGAAGAAAACGCCTTCGAGGCCGCACCCCTGCCTGCGGCGGACGAGGTCCAGCCGAACCCGCTCTCGGCGCTCAAACGTGCGTTGCGTGGGCGCTGGAAGGCGGGGGTGGCCACTGCGGCCCTGTTGGGGCCGGTTCTGGCCACGGTCGGATATGTCACCGGCGTAGAACTATATGATTCCCAGGCCATCCTGCGGGTCTATCCACAGGAAACGAACATTCTCTACACCACCGGCGAGGACTCGGTTCTCAAAACCTTTGACAGTTTCGTAAAGGCCGAAACAACCTATGTGGCCTCGCACCCGGTTATGGAACGCTCGGTGCAAATACTGGAGAATCAACGCCCCGATCTGGCCGAGGGTCTCAAGGCGTCCGACATGTCCCGATCGATTGAAATCAAACGTTCGGACAGCCTGATCGTGCTCAAAACACGCAGCAAGGATCAGGCCTTTGCCAGCCAGAAACTGGAAGCCGTCATCGCGGCCTATCTGGCCCGCAAGGCCGAGGCCGAAGAGACACGCACCTCTGTCCGCCTCGAAGAGCTGCGCGCACGCGAAACCGAACTGCAGGACCGGCTTGCGGCATTACGCTCGGATCAACTCGAAATCGGCGGAGAATTCGGGCTGAACGCACTTGCCAAGGCCCATATCGAGAAAATCGCGCAGATTGACGCGCTTTCCGCACGCAAGTCCGAGGTTGCAGCAACCCTTGCGGCGTACGAGGCCGAGGACGGCGCATCTTCGGCGGACACGTCGGATCAGGAAATAATGCGCGCCACGCTTTTGGACCGCGCCATGGCCGACCTGAACTTTGAGCGCGCCAAGCTGATGAGCGAACTGGCCGGCCTGCGCGCCGGCTATGCCGACCAGACCAACCTGCGGTTTCAACGCAAGGTCGAGGCGAAGATTGATGAAATCAACGTGATCGAAACCGCGATGGACAACCGGCGTGAACAGATCCGTGTTCTTGGACAAACCGGCGCCCTGACCGATGTCACCGAAGGCGGTGACGATACCACCGTGGACGAGATCAAATCGCTGTACGCCAAGGTTTCGGGGCAATTGGACATCGCGCGACAGGAAGCCCGTGATCTGAACCGTCGCCGGATCGAACTGGACCGCGTCGAAACTGAAATCGACGCCGCGCAGAATCTTCTGGGCGAAACGCGCCGCGCGCTCGAGGTGATCCGCCTTGAATTTGGTCGCGCCCTGCCCGGCTATGCCGTGGTGATGTCGCCGCCGTCGCAACCGCTCGAGCCATCCGAGGACACTCGCAAGATGCGCGCTGCCGGCGGCTTGATGGCAGGCTTGTTCATCGCCTTTGCCCTGATGCTTTACAAGGCTCTGACCGAACGGCGCCTGCGGTTCGCGGAAACGCTGGTGCCGGTCGAAAACCGCCTGCCGGTACGACAAGTCACCGAAGCGGACGAAAGCGACCGTCACGCCGCTGACCTGTTGCGCAACGACCTGCAAATGCACTGTCTGCGCAAACCCCGCCTTGTCGGGGATGCGCCGGTCATCGCGATCACCAATGCGGGAGAAGCGAACAGCTCTGCCTGTGCGCGGGCGCTGGCCGAAAGCTTTGCACGCGCGCACATGCGGACCCTTCTGATAGAGGCGGATATCACATGCCCCGCGGACGAGACCGGTGGCATTGGTTGGCGCGAGTTGCTGCGCGGTGCGGGCGTCAAACCGCAAGCCTACCCGCAACAAGGCAAGCTTTGGCATGTGCCGGCCGGCGCGGATACGCAGGTCGATGACGGCACGGTGTCAGCCCAGATGGTGCGTTCGGCACTGGCACGGGCCGCCCGTTCGATCGACGTGGTGATCGTGTCTGCCGGAGCCCTTGGCAACAGCCTGTCCACCCAGTTCATCCTGTCAAATGCCGATGTGGGTGTACTTGCCCTGACCCCGGCAGATGACCGTCGCGCCGTGACCGGCCTTGTGGACCGTCTCGATAGTTTGCCCCGCAACGGCAGCATCGCTGTCGTGCACCGTGCGCATGCAACCGACCCCTGGCTGTCGGTTCAGACCTGACCCCGTTTTCCCTAGGAGTGCTGCCCATGACCATGACGACCCTTGAACCGGCGTATCCCAAGCCGACGTCGCGCAACCGGACGCCGAAACGGATTCTAGATCTGGCGATTTGCCTTGTGGCGCTGCCCGCGCTGATCCCGATCTTTGCCCTGCTGTCTGCTACGGTCGCTTTGACCTCGAAAGGGCCGGTGTTTTTCGTGCAAACGCGTGTCGGGCGCGGGGGCGAAACCTTTGAGATGTTCAAGTTCCGATCGATGTATGTAGATGCCGAGGCCCGCCGCGCCGAAGTCGCCGCGCAAAGCGACCGCGACGGACTGTGTCTGAAGGTGAAGAACGATCCGCGCATCACGCCGGTCGGGCGGTTCCTACGCCGCTGGTCGCTGGACGAGTTACCTCAAATCCTGAACGTATTGACCGGCGACATGTCTCTTGTCGGTCCGCGTCCGGCGCTGGTTTGCGAGGTAGCCCAATATCCCGATCACGCCCATGGCCGCCACAACGTGCTGCCTGGACTGACCGGGCTGTGGCAGGTCTCGGGGCGAGCCGATATCGGGTTTGACGAGATGATCGCGCTGGATCTGGAATATGTGCGCCGCGTCTCGGTCGGGACGGACGCGATGATCCTGATGCGCACCGTACGCGCCGTGGTCAGCGGTCGGGGCGCCTATTGAAGCGCCCTGCCGTCAAACAAAGGCAGGGCGGAAACCTCAGAGAAGGTTGCGTTCATGGGCGATCATCGCGGCATGAGTCCGGTTCTTTGCCTCAAGTTTGCGACAGAGAGTTTTGACATGCAGTTTGATCGTGGCTTCCTGAAGATCAAGATCGCGGGCGATCTCTTTGTTGGAGAGACCATTGCAAAGCCCGCGCAGCACTTCGGTTTCGCGCATGCTGAGGTTGCCGACAGGCGTGTCGTCCTGCTGCATGAAATTGTAGGGCGCAAAGGTTTCGCCCGCGATCATGAACCGGACCGCATTGCCCAAAGAATGCGAGGCGAGCGTTTTGGGCACGAACCCTGCCGCGCCGCGCGAAATCGCATCCTGCACGGCCGCGCGCGACATGTTACCGGACAGAATCGCCACCGGGCGCCCTTCGTTCGCGGCCTGCATTTTTGCCAGCCCCTCCAGCCCGTTCATGCCGGGCATCTTGTAGTCCAGCATGACAAGGTCAAACGCACCCTGGTCACGCACCAGATCAAGCGCCTGTTCAAGGTCAGACACGGTCTGGACCTCTGCGATCCCTTCCTGCGTCAGAAGGGTCGCGATGGCTTCGCGGACCAGATCATGGTCGTCGGCGATAAGAACACGCATGGTTACCGTACCAGTCTTTCTTGCCGGGGGTTGCAGATGCGCACCCTGTGGGCTGTGTATCATATTCATAGTCGACCCTCTGCTAAGTTTTTGCGAATGGCAATCCCGTGAGGGATGTTACGCCATAGGGTCTAGCAGGTTCCGAACGTCCGTTCGCGCGCTCTTTCCGGGGAAAATCGGCGCATCTGGCCCCCCACCTATCCTAAAGTATAGGTCGGTTCTGCTTATGCGCATGTGAAATGCGAAAATGGATATGGCACTGTCATCTCCACGCGATGATGTGCGCTTATGGAGGAACAGATGCGACACTTTTCCGGATGGATTGCCACCGCAACACTCGTTTGGGTCGGCACGATGGGTCAGGCGGCGGACGACACGATCCTGACGATTGAGCGCCCGGATGACAGTGGCGCAGCGGTTGAGTATTCGCTGGCAGAGCTCAAAGAGATGGGCGCGGTGACCTTTCAGACCACCACCCCATGGACCGAGGGCGAACAAAGTTTCACCGGCGTGCCCTTTGCAACGCTGGTCTCTGGTCTCGGGCTGGCAGACGGCACGCTGCTTGTGACTGCGGTCAATGACTATGCGGTGGAGTTTCCGGTGGGTGACGCCCTCAAAGACGGGCCCGTTATTGCCTATCTGCGCAATGGCGCCCCGATGTCCGTACGCGACAAAGGGCCGTTGTGGATTGTTTATCCTTACGATTCTAAAGCTGAATTCAGAACCGAGACCGTGTACTCTCGCAGCGTCTGGCAGCTTGACCGGATCGTCGTGAACCCCTAGGCGGTCCTGGTTTTCCGGTGGAGAGATTTTTGGACCCGATAAAAAAGACCGTTTCAAGGTTCCCCCTGCGCGGCTTGCAGGGCGCTGGCTTGCTCGCGGCAGGGCTCTCCATCGGGGTGATCGCTGCATTGATTTTCCTTGTTGCGGGGACCCTGCGTCAGGAAATCGACGAACAGGCCTCGGCCACATCGGACACCACCCATTGGTCGATGGCCCAGACCGAAGTCGATCTCAGACGGTTACATGTCGCGGTTCTGTCCGCATTGCTGGAAGAGACCAACAGCCCGGTCACAGAGCGCAGCAGCCTTGTCACGGTGCGCAGGCAGTTTGACATCTTCTACAGCCGGGTCGGCACCGTGGCCTATGGCCAGCAATTCGAGATCACGCGGCAACAGGAAAACACCCAAGAGGCCGTGAACGCCCTCTTGGGGTTTCTGGCCACTTACGAAACCGTGATCGACTCCGGGGACGTGACCCTCCGCCAGAACCTGCCCCAGCTTGAGGCGGACATTCGCGCCCTTGCACCGGAAGTGCGCCGTTTCTCGCTCTCGGCGATACAGGATTTCGCCTCGGCATCGGACACCCACCGTGACTCGGTCGGCGCGATGCTTTTGCGCATGGCCCTGTTGACCCTAGCCCTTGTCGCGATCTTCTTCGTCGTGGTGATGTTCCTTTTGAAACTGATCCGGCGCAGTTCACGGGCGGAAATGCGCGCCGCCGAAAGCAGCAACCACCTGCAAGAGGTCATTTCGACCTCGATCGATGCCATTCTTGCAATTGGGCGGGACGGGCGCATAATTGACTATAACGGGGCTGCCGAAGGCGTGTTCGGGTACACACGCGACGAAGCCATCGGCGCGCTGATGAGTGACCTGATCATCCCCGAGCACCTGCGCGCACCTCATGAGGCCGGCATGGCGCGCTATCGCGAATTCGGAGAACACCGGGTCGTAGGCGCCGGTCTGCTGCGACTTGAGGCACGTCGCAAGGATGGCACGGTGTTTCCGGTCGAAGTTACCATTTCGTCTGCAACGGCCAATGGTCGCGAGATTTTTGTGTCCTACCTGCGGGATATCTCAGCACGCGTCGAAGCCGAACAGGAATTGATAGAGGCGCGCGACAAGGCCGTTGCCGGAGAAAAGGCCAAGGCGGATCTGATCGCTGTCATGAGCCACGAGATGCGCACGCCGCTGAACGGTCTGATCGGCACGATGGACCTGTTTGAAAATACGCAAATCGACTCCACGCAACGCAAGTACCTGTCCGCGATGGAAACATCCGCCAAACTGCTTTTGCACCACGTCAATGGCGTGCTCAGCATGTCGCGCGCGGATGCGGGGTTGCTTGAAATCGCTCACGAGGCACTGGCGCCCGATGATTTCCTGCGCGAGTTGGTCGCAAGCCAGAAACCCGCTTTCGAGGCCAACGGCAACACCATCACCTACGATGCCAGACACGCCCCGCCGCAGATCTGGACCGATAAGGTGAAGCTCTTGCAAGTAGTCCTGAACCTTGTGGCCAATGCCAACAAGTTCACCCGCGACGGCAGCATCTCGGTCGAATGTGACCAGCTTTCGGATGGCCAGACGGTCGAGTTTCGCGTGACCGACACGGGCATCGGCATCGCCCCCGAGAACCACGATGTCGTGTTCGAGGATTTCCGCACGCTTGACACCAGCTATGGCCGCATGGCCGAGGGCAGCGGTCTTGGCCTTGGCATCTCGCGCCGCCTTGTCGAAGCGATGGGTGGCAGTATCGGTCTGGAAAGTGAACCGGATGTCGGCAGTATTTTCTGGATCAGGTTGCCGGTTGGTTCCCCGCAGTCGCGTTACCCGGAAACGCCGCATGCCCCGCGTGAGGCGTCCGAGGCGGCACAAAACATGTCTGGCCTGTCGGTGCTGTTGGTCGAGGACAATGAAATCAACCGTCTCGTCGCCGAGGACATGCTGCGCGCGCAAGGGCATAAAGTGGCCACGGCGGTCAACGGGCTTGAGGGAGTGCAACTCTCGGAAATGGAGCGGTTTGACCTGATCCTGATGGATATCAGCATGCCCGAACTTGACGGCGTGGCCGCAACCGACATGATCCGCAAAGGCACAGGCCCCAACAGGCACACCCCGATCATTGCCCTGACCGCGCACGCCCTGCCCGAGGATCAGGAACGGTTCCATACTGTCGGCATCAACGCCACCGTGGTGAAACCCCTGTCAACCGCGGCCCTGAACGCGGCCATCGCCGAACAGGTCGCGCAAGACACGACTCTGCCCCCAGCGCCGCAATACAATGTCATCGACATCATCGCGGCCACGAAAGGCCGCGCCGAGGCCCGCGCGCTTGTCGAAACCTTCATCAATGAAGTTGACGAGGTGGAGGCACGGCTTGCCGCCTTTGACCCTGCCCGCAAGGATACCAAAGGCCTTGCCAGCCTTGCGCACAAATGTGCTGGATCGGCCTCGGTTCTGGGCTGTGATACCCTTCGCACGCACCTGAACAGGCTGGAAACCGCCCTGCTTGAGACCGGCGATGTTCCCCCTGAGATTTTGCAGGGTTTTCCAAGCGTCTGGCTGAAAGAGCAGCGCCCTCTGCGCGCCCGTCTGGATCAAAGCCTTGATTAAACCGCCTGAATTCGCGACCTTGCGACCAGGGCACCATCCAAATACGACCTCGGTGCTGGACCACGATCGCAATCGCCTTCACACTGACAAGGGCCACAGTCTGGAAACGGCCAAATATGAAACGGTTCGCGTCTTTCGTCTGCACCCTTGTCGCCTCACTGGCGCTACTGGCGTTCAGCCTGTGGGCGGCATTGGCCCTTTGGTTTCGTGTCCCGTTTGATGATCCGTTACGCCTGCTCTGTGCCGCTGTGTTTTTCTGCCTGGGCGCGGTGGTTTCAATACGGCCTTTCAAGCGATTGCCCCGCCTGCTGACCACAGCTTTTGGTCTGGTATCCGCCACGGTTCTGATCTGGTGGCTGTCGCTGGTGCCGCCCTCGACGGGTGATTGGGCGGCGGATGTAGCACGACAGACGACCGGCAGGCTGGAAGGAGACACGCTGATCCTGACGGACCAGCGCGACTTCAACTGGCGCAGCGACACCGATTTTGACGCCCGCTGGATTGAAAAGACCTATGATCTCAATTCACTTATCTCGACCGATCTGTTCCTGTCCTACTGGGGAAACCCAGCCATCGCCCACCTGATCGTCAGCTTCGGGTTCGAAAACGGAGAATACCTTGCGTGGTCGGTGGAAGTGCGCCGCGAAAAAGACAGCGGGTTCTCGCCCGTTGCTGACGCGTTTAAGGAACATACGCTTTCCATCCTTGCCGCCACTGAAACGGATGTCGTGGGTGTCAGGACCAATATTCGCAAAGAAGACGTGCAACTCTACCGGTTGCGTTTTGACAAGGAAACGGCGCGCGCGTTGCTTTTGAAATATGTCGAGGACGCCAATGCCCTTTCGCAATCGCCGCGCTGGTACAACTCGATCACGACGAACTGTACCACGGTGGTATTCCACATGATGCGGGCAATAGGAAAAGGACAACCCTTCGATTGGCGGATCATCGCAAACGGATACCTTCCGGAATATGGCTATGAACGAGGCTCGGTCTTCAACGCAATCCCGCTTGCGGATTTGCGGGAACGGTCGAAGATTTCCGAGAAAGGTCAGCAGGCTGGCCTGAATGCCCTATTCTCGGAAAAAATCCGCGAGGATGTTCCCGTGCAAAGCTCTGCCAACGGGCGCGCGCCAGAGCAGTGACTACATCGCCAACTCACGAAAAAATACCGCAGAAAAACTCTGAAAGCGCGTCAAACGCATTCAACGGCAGCACATGGGCAATGTACTGGTCCGGGCGAACAACGATCATGCAGCCCCGCTCGCGGTCAATGCCCCGCATATCGAAGATATCCCCCGCGCCCTTGTGATCGACACAGAAAACTTTCTCGTGGTCCTGTAGGCCCAGCTTGCCCTTGATCGGCTTAAGAAGCGACGGCATGTCCTCATAAGCAAGCTGCTCGAAGGTTTCCTGAAACACCGCACGCAAGTCAATCACGGCGTCGATATCTTCATCCTTGCGGGTGAATTGCACTACCGGAGAAGCCGGGTCGGTTTCAAGCCAATTGGCAAGGGTGTGAAGCGTACCTTGATCCTTGCCCGCAAAGGCATAAATCCGCCAACGCCCATCGGCCAAGGCCACATGGCCCAAATGCATCTGCTTGGCATCAGCCACGCGAACAACCGGCGCAGAATGGAAGCGCCGGCCAATTTCCTGCCCCTTGGCCAAATCCTGATACGTCGCCGCGCCGATCACGCGGGATTGGTCATATTTCACGGCCAGACCGCCAGTAAATTCCAGATTCTCCTTGAATGCACGCACGAAGCGCGGCTCGTCGCCACTGTCCAGTTCGCTTTCACCCGGCGGGGCCGACATGATGCGGGCCCATGCGTGATCCGTATCAATCAGCCGCTTGGCTTCAACCCAGCGTTCAGCGGAATACGAGTGTAGAAGGCTGGCATCGGCCCGCCCCTGAAGCACATGCGCGAGCTTCCAGCCAAGGTTGAAGGTATCCTGCATCGAAACATTCATGCCCTGCCCCGCCTTGGGGCTGTGGGTGTGGCAGGCGTCACCGGCGGTAAAGACACGCGGCGTGCGGGTCGCGGCCTCGCCTTCAGGCACATCATCGAAACGGTCCGTCAAGCGATGTCCGATCTCATAGATCGACCACCAGACCACCTCTTTCTCGTCGATCGTGTAGGGGGCCATGATCCGGTTGGCGGCTGCAATCATATCGTGTTGGCCAAAGCCACGTTCAGCAACCCGTTCATCTTCTCGCAGTTTGTCCAACTCGACATACATGCGGAACAGGTATCCCCCTTCGCGCGGCAGGATCAGGATATTGCCTTCGTGAGCCGAGGTGATCAAGCATTTCTGGCGCACGTCCGGGAAATCGGTATTGGCAAGAATGTCCATCACACCCCACGCCTGGTGCGCGGCATCCCCATGAAATTCGCCCCCGATGGCGAGACGCACGGTTGAACGCGCGCCATCGCACCCGACGACATAGTTCGCGCGGACGGTTCTGGTGAGCAGCCTCACCTGACTGGTCCAATTTGATTGTTAGTGCATTATCGGCCTGTGATCCATCGGGATGATGGTTTCCGGGGCCGGTGGGCGATACCCCAATGCACTGTGGGGCCTCTTTGTGTTGTAGTGTTTCCTCCATTGTTCGATCAGGATCTGAGCTTCACGAAAGCTGTAGAAGACTTTGCCATTGAGCAGTTCATCTCTCATTCGTCCGTTAAAGCTTTCGCAGTACCCGTTCTCCCAAGGCGATCCTGGTTCGATGTAGGCGGTCTTGGCTCCGACGGCAGCGATCCAGTCCCGAACCGCCTGGGCAACGAACTCGGGGCCATTGTCGGAGCGAATAAAGGCAGGAGCACCACGCAGGATGAACAAGTCCGTCAGAGCATCAATCACATCTGTCGAGTTCAGCTTGCGCTTCACACGGATCGCCAGGCATTCCCGGCTGAACTCATCGATGATGTTCAGCGTCCGGAAAACCTTTCCATCATCTGTCCGGCAGTGAACGAAGTCATAACTCCACACGTGATTGCGATACTCGGGCCGTAGGCGGACGCATGATCCGTCATTCAGCCAGAGCCGTCCCTTCTTCGGTTGTTTTACTGGAACCTTGAGCCCCTCCCGTCGCCACAGTCTTTCGACACGGTCATCACTGACCGACCAGCCCGCCTCTCTGAGCAGAGCCGCTATCCGACGATAGCCGTAGCGGCCGTACTGCCCGGCCAGTTCGGTCATGTCAGCAACCAACCGGTCCTCATCTGCACGGCCTCTCGGAACATGCCTTTGTGTCGAACGATGTTGCCCCAACACGCGGCAGGCCCTGCGCTCAGACACCTTGAACTGGCTGCGCACATGATCGATGCAAGCGCGACGACGAGCGGGGCTCAGAAGTTTCCCTTCGCAGCTTCCCTCAAGATCAGCTTGTCGAGCGTCAGGTCAGACACAGCTCGTCGCAGCCGTTCATTCTCCTTCTGGAGTCGCTTCAGTTCCTTCAATTGATCTACGCCCATTCCACCATAATGCTTGCGCCAGCGGTAATAGGTCTGTTCAACAACTCCGATCTGTCGGATCGCATCCAAACGAGGCATACCTTGCCCCATCAATACCTCAACCTGCCGTAACTTCGAGACGATCTCTTCGGGCTTCGGTCGCTTGTTCGCCATTCTCGGTCCTCCATTTCCTAAACATAGCGGTGGACCAGTTCAGTTGGGAAGGCTCAGTCGATGAGGTCTACCGCGAAAACATCCAACGGCTTTATGAACAAAGCACCTGGACGCCACCGTTTCACAATTTTGAGGGTACGCAGCTATTGCCGCGTGGCTCAAAGGGTATGAGCGAAACCGAGTGGCGCGAAATGCAACAAATGTGGGCGGAGTGGGACGACTGATCGCCCTACGCTTTGAGCTGAAGCGAAGCCATGGTTGCCGGCCAAGGTGGCTCGATTTCTGATTTATGTCACTCGGCAAGTTCCAACTTGGTTTGAGCAAGGCTGCAAACGAGTGATGCTATTGCATGTCTGTGGCGTGGGTCGCTGTCTTCGCGAAGAGCGGGGCACTGACGGTACTGCGTCAGGGCATGGATGTGGCCGGCGTACGCCTGACCACAACCTTGACCGGCACCAGAAAACAGCTCAGTTTCCCCAGGCCAATCTCGCTTTCGCGAAACTGAGCTGATTACGTCAAATCGGGTCGGCGACCGTGAGATCAAAGGCGGCCGACAGCAACTGACGTGCATATGCAGTCTTGGGATTTCGGATTGTCTCTTCCGTGGGGCCGCGTTCAACCACCTTGCCACTTTGCATGATGATCAATTCATCTGCCACGGCGCGCACCACCTTAAGGTCATGGGATATAAACACATAGGTAAGACCCAACGTTCTCTGAAGGCTGCGCAATAGTTCGAGCACCTGCACCTGAACAGAAACATCTAGTGCAGATGTCGGTTCGTCCAGAATGATCAGCTTCGGCTCCAGCACAACGGCCCGCGCGATGGCGATACGCTGACGCTGTCCTCCGGAAAACTCGTGCGGATAGCGTTGCACATGCGCCGCGTCGAGCCCGACCTGATGCAAAAGGCGTGCGGCGATTTCATAGCGTTCCGTCTTGGAGAGTTCAGGGCGGAAGACCAGCAAGGGTTCCGTGATGAACTCACCAATCGGCATGCGTGGCGAAAGAGCGCCATAGGGGTCCTGAAAGACAACCTGCATGTTGCGTCTCACAGGCCGCAATCCAGCGTCATCCAGACCGTTCACACTGTCACCCAGAAAGACCACCTTGCCCTGCGATTTCACAATTTGAAGGATGGCTTTGGCGAGGGTCGACTTTCCTGACCCTGACTCGCCGACAACACCCAAAGTCTGACCGCGCCGCAGTCTGAGCGAAATGTCGTCCACCGCCCGAACCACTTTCTTGCCCCCCAGAAACCCCTTTTTCTGAGAATAGGTCACACGCAGGTTTTCGACGTCCAGAATAACCGGGGCGTCTTCTCCAACTGGTGTTTTGTGACCCTCGGGCTCAGAGTTCAGCAGGTGGCGGGTATACGCATCCTGTGGATTGTTAAAAACCTCTTGCACAGGGCCCCGTTCAACAACCACCCCACGGTTCATAACCAGAACGCGATCGACAAAGGACCGGACAATCCCGAGGTCGTGGGTAATGAACAGAATCGCCATGCCATAGCGGTCCTGCAACTCTTTCAAAAGCGCGAGAATTTGCGCTTGGGTCGTTACATCCAAGGCCGTCGTTGGCTCATCCGCGATCAACAGTTCCGGGTTGTTGGCAATCGCCATAGCGATCATCACCCTCTGCCGCTGTCCCCCAGACAACTGATGCGGATAGGCGTTCAGCCGCGCCTCGGGGTCCGGCATATGCACCTGCTCCAAAAGCGCCAGTGCCTGCTGTCGGGCCTCTGCCCTGCTCACCTTGTTGTGGATGCGGATATTCTCGATCATTTGCCGACCAATCGTGGCCAGCGGATTGAGCGAAGTCATCGGTTCCTGAAAAATCACCGAAATACGATTACCGCGGATCGCCCGTAACTGCCTGGGAGACAAAGACAGCAGGTCTTCTCCGAAGACACTGATCTGCCCGTTCAACCGATCCGCCAGCTCGGCCGGCAACAGTTTGATCAGCGACATGGCGGTCACAGACTTGCCAGAGCCGGATTCACCCACGACGGCCAATGTTTCGCCCGCTGCAATCTCAAAGGATACCTCCGACAGGATTTGCAATGGGCCATTGGGCGTAGGAAGCGCCAGTGACAAGTTGCTTGCTTTTACAATCGGACGTGTCATGTCATTTGCTCTGTCAGTAGGTGGAGGGCCGCTCCGATATAGGGCAGAACTTCGGTGCTTTCGGCTGCCGCGACACCTTTGGTAAATGCCGCAGCGACGCAGCTTGCCCCGTTCTCAAGTTCAAATGCGATCACGTCGTGTCGGGTCTCGCTGGTCAGACCGGCTTTGGACCAAACCCGTGTTGTGGCGGGTAAGTCCTGAGCCAGAAAGCCCTCGATCTGATCAGGGGGTTGGCCGGGGTCGCGTGGCCCGCTCCGCTCCCAGTCACGCCACAGCAGATCGCGCATCGCCTGACTGGCCGTTGGCGACACGCTTTGGCCAGTCATAATGTCGTGAAGCAGCGTGGCAGCGGCCAAAGGCGTCATCAGGTTACCACCATGCTTTCGCACGGCCTTTTCACGGCCATAGGGGCTTTCTTCATAGGTGCCGTGCCATAGTCTCAGCCCTTCGTAAGCGGGCTCTTGCAAGTCATCGAAATAAGCCTGAACCGTTTTTCGACGCGCCCACCAATCAGCCATCGCCGCGTCATCCAAAATCGCACCGTTCTCGGTTCCCGTCAGCCGCGAAAGCACATAACAGGTGGCTTCGTTGCTGGAATAGCGGATCATCGCGGCAATCGCCCTCTGGTCCTCAGCATCCAGTGTCACATGTCCCGCTTCTTCAAACGCATGCGCAGCAGCCAAGTAGAACAGCTTGCAGACCGAGGCTGGGTAAAACGGCGTCTTGGCTCCAATGGCATTGACTGCGCCGTCAACATACCGCCCTGCATGATTTGCGAGAGGTGTTTCATAGAGACGAAACGTCAGCCCGACATCCTCATTGCTCACAATGTGACCAAACCGGCCCAACACGTCGTTGATCAGCGCGTTCCCTGCGGCAGCCATCTTGTTTTGACTCGTTTCCGACATGGCCGTTCTACCTTTTGGGATCAATGGCATCGCGCATCGAGTCACCGACGAAATTGATGCACATAACCGTTAAAATCAGGAAAATGCCGGGAAAGATCAGCAACCACGAAGCGGTCTCCATCCGCCTTGCCCCGTCAGCGATCAATACCCCCCAGCTGGCCATCGGCTCCTGCACGCCAAGCCCTAGAAACGACAGGAAACTCTCTGCAAGAATGACCGCCGGCATGTTCAGCGTCGCATAGACGACAACTGGTCCCATGACATTGGGCAGCACATGGCGACGCAGGATCGACCACATGGGCAACCCGGCAACCCGTGCCCCGGTGACGAATTCGGCCTGCATCAGTGACATGGTCTGACCGCGAACGATCCGCGCCATGGTCAGCCATTCCACCGCACCAAGCGCCACAAACAACAAGAGGATATTGCGCCCAAAGAACGTAACCAGCACGATGACAAAGAACATCAGCGGAATGCCATAGAGGATATCCACGAACCGCATCATGACCGCGTCCGTCCGTCCGCCAACATATCCCGCGATGGCGCCATACATGACCCCAATGACGATCGAGGTCAGTGTCGCGGCAATCCCGATCAGGATGGATATGCGCCCCCCGGCCATGATCCGGGCCAACAGGTCGCGCCCATTCTCATCAGTGCCAAAGACAAAGTACTGCCTATTGATGGCAGCGGTGATTTCGAGCTGTTTTCCGTCTTCGGACTGCGTAATGATTTGCGGTTCCTGAAACATCGAACCCAGTGCGAATGCTTTGTTCAAGGTTTCGACCTTGATCGGTTTGCGCGCTGTGATCGTCGCCGAGACAGCATCTTCAGCGACCTCAAGAGACTCGACCTGATAGCGCCCAGCCCGCATCAACCTCGAAAACGCCTTCTCCGTCATCGGCTGATCCGGATAGGCGGTCAGGCTGGGCGGCACGAGGATGTATTCACGATAAACCGTTGCATAGCTGTGCGGATAGATCAGCGGCGCTACAAAGGACACTGCGGCAATCACCGCCAGTATGGCCAAGTTGATAACCGCGAAACGGCTTGACAGGAAACGGGCAAAGGCCAGCTGCCACAGGCTTTTCCCGACAACCACGTTGGTCTGTGAGAGTGTCACGCCATCACTCATTGCCCGTCTCCCGGATACGCGGATCGATCAGCACATAAAGAAGATCGGCCACAAAATTGAACAGCATGATGAATGTCGTGTAGACGATCACCGTCCCCATCACGAGCGGATAGTCCCGGTCGAGGGCGCCTTGCACGAAATGTCGGCCCAGCCCCTCAATGGCAAAAACCCGTTCTATCACCACCGATCCGGTCAGGATCGCCGCCATGGCCGGACCGAGATACGAGATCACCGGAAACAGGGATTGGCGAAAGGCGTGGTTGGATACCACAAGCAGTGGATGTTGCCCCTTGGCATGCGCTGTACGGATATGCATCTGGGTCAGCACATCTGCCATGGAACCACGCATGAGGCGGGCAATAATACCGATCTGCGGGATGGCCAGCGCAACCACCGGAAGGGTCAGGTAATAGAAACCGCCATCCCCCCAACCCGCCACGGCGAACCACTTCAGATGAACCGCAAGCACCAGCGACATAAGCGGTGCGAGAATGAAAGTCGGGATCGCGATACCCGCCAAAGAAAACGCCATCAGCGTCTGATCCAACCAGCCGCCCATGCGTACGGCCGCCAGCGCCCCCAAAAGAACCCCCAACACCAACGACACGCCGATCGCCGCCAGCCCAATCTGCATGGAGGCCCAAAGCCCCTGAAAGACCAGGTCTGATACCGAGAAATCCGAGTAGATCATCGACGGGCCGAAATCGCCCCGGGTTAATCCCTTCACGTAGATCCAGAACTGCTCGATCAGTGATTTATCGAGGTGGAATTTCTGCTTGAGATTGGCCATCACCTCGGCGGGCAACCGACGTTCCTGGTCAAACGGTCCACCCGGCGCCAAGCGCATCAGAAAGAACGACACCGTTATCGTCAGGGCCAATGTCAGAAACGCCGAGAAAGCCCTGCGTATCAGAAGTATGAGGATGTTCATCCATGTCCCCCAGAAGGTGTCAAAATCGCCCACCCGGAAAAGGGCGGGCGACAGGGCTCAGAGTATCACTTACTTGAACGCGATATAGCGCGAGGGGTGCATCGCATAGGGGTTGTTACCCCAGCCCGTCAACTGCGGATTCACAAGGCGTACCGAATTGTAGTGATACAGTGGAACGATTGTATCGACTTCCATCAGACGCGCCTCTGCCGCGGCGAGTCCAGCCATCCGTTTCGCGGTATCGGTTTCTGCCAATGCGGCGTTCATCAGGGCATCATAGGTTTCATCGATATTTCCGTTCACATCAGCGACCAGCGGCCCCATGTAAAGTTCAAGGAACACGACCGGATCAGGGTAGTCAGCAACCCAGCTGTCGCGCGCCAGACCATATTCACCCCGCGCTGAGATCAGCCAATCCCAATAGGCAGAGCTGTCCCGATTGTACGGCGAGGCGTCGATATAGATTTCACCCAACATGTCCGCCAAGGCCACCGCACTTTTCCGATGCAACTCGGAACTGTTGAAGTTGATGGTAAATTCGAGCTTTTTGTCGGGGCCATATCCGGCCTCTTCCATCAGTTTTCGCGCTTCTTCCAGCCGCTCGATATAGGACAGGTCGGCCCAGTCGGCGCTCGCGTTTTCGTATCCTGGAATTCCCGGAGGAACCAAACCGAATGCAGGCTGTTCTCCCGTTTGCAGAATGTCCTCGGTCAGGGCAAAACGGTCGATCGCCATATTGATCGCACGACGTACACGGCTGTCCTGAATGGCAGGGGTCGCATGCCCCAGATCGTACCACTCGGTCCCAAGGATCGTGGCATTCTGTACAGCCTCGGGCATGTTCTGGCTGGCCCAGGCGTTGTTGTCGCCTTGCGAGCCGCGGGTGATGTCCACCTCGCCGGCACGGAACTTGCGCACGGCGGTCGCTTCGTCCGTGATCTGGTAGTAGTACACCTTGTCCAGTGCGACCTCGGCGGCATCCCAGTAAGCTTCGTTCTTCGTCAGAAGAGCAAACTCTTTGGGACGGGACTCCGTCAACAGAAACGGCCCGTTCGAGATCAGTTTGCCCGGCTGGGCGTATTCGCTTCCCAACGCGCTGACCGAAGCCTGATGAAGGGGCAGCATCGCCGTCGTCGTCACCACATCAAGGAAATACGAGGTCGGGCTGCTCAATGTGATTTTGAGCGTCTTGTCGTCAATGGCCTCAGCGCCGATGGTGTCCGGGTCGGCGGATTCACCTTTGTTGAAAGCCTTGGCACCGGTGATTGGATAAAGTGTGCTGGCATATTTAGACGCCAGTTCCGGCGACAAAATCCGGCGGATTGCAAACACAAAGTCACCTGCGGTGACCGCATCACCATTCGACCACTGGCTATCACGCAACTTGAACGTGTAGATCAACCCGTCTTCGCTGACATCCCAGCTTTCAGCGACGCCCGGCTTGATGTTTCCGTCCGCATCGCGGATCAGCAACCCATCGAACAAGTCCGCTGCAAACTCGTGCTCTGCCAGCAAGTGCATCTTTTGAATATCGAGTGTTTTTAACTCAACACCCATGTCACGATTCAAAACCGTCTCGGCCTGCGCCGCCCCAAAGGTTCCGCTTGTACCCAAAAGCGCCAGAACAGCGGCAGCCTTCAGGGATTTTGATAGATAGAACATCTTCATCCTCCTGTTCGGTTCTTGTTACCGGCCGTCCCGGTGGCCAGCATGTCAGTTTCCTGGGTCAACGCACTGACGGAACAGGCACTGACAAATGCTTGAATGATGCGTCGATCATGCTCTGTGCCTGCATATTCAGGGTGCCACTGCACCCCTAGGCAAAACCGATGACGCGAGCTTTCGATCCCCTCTACGACGCCGTCTCCGGCAACCGCGTTGATAACGGCACCCGAGCCTGCCGGGCCCAAAAGCGCCTGATGATGCGAGGTATTTGTCGTTATGTCGTTTGTTCCGCAGATTTCCGCCAAAAGCGTACCCGGCTGTACTTGCACCGCGTGGCCCGTCGCTCCGACAAGCAGATCGTGCAGCTTTTGTCCCGGATTGTGATCCAGTGCGTTTTCGATCTCATCCGGAATGTGCTGCACGATACCCGTGCCCAGAATGACGCCCAGCAACTGATGTCCACCACAGATGCCAAGTACCGGCATGTCCCGCTTCAAGGCTTCGCGGGCCAATGCCAGCTCAAACTCGGTCCGTCCCGGCTTGAGACGCACCGTCGGGTGAATACCCGACTGACCGAACATCTCGGGGGAAATATCAAATCCACCACCCGTGACAACGATCCCGTCGACCATGTCCAAATAGTCGAAAACGAGGTCAGGCTGATGCGGCAAGGCAACGGGAATTCCGCCCTCGTTCGCAAGGCTGCCGCAATAATTTTGGCGCAGCGCGTACCAAGGGCTGGACGCGTAGCCTCCCGCATCTTCCGAGTCGAGCGTTACGCCAATAATCGGTCTTGTCTTGGTCACTCCTACCTCCAGAAGAGAAATCGCCGACAGGGTCGTCGTGCTTTGGTCTACAAAAAGCTAGCGACAACACCTCCATCCAGCAAATGACAAAACTTCCTCATCCTATTCATTTCTGATATGGGTCAAGAAAAGGATAGCTCACTCATGCCCATCTCGTTCCGACAAATCGAAGTCTTCAGATCCGTTATGATGGCAGGCAGCGTGACGGCCGCAGCAAGGTTGATGAACTCTTCGCAACCCACGGTCAGCCGCGACCTCAAGCGCCTTGAAGATCTTGCTGGTTTCTCCTTGTTTCATCGGCGCGGAGGAAAGCTGTATCCTACCACGCAGGCCCTTTCATTGCTGGAACAGGTCAAGCGGTCCTATCGAGGGCTGGACAATATTCAGCGCACGATCACCGCCCTGCGCCAAAACGAACTGGGCAGCGTCACCATTACCTGCCTACCTGCGCTTGCGCAGTCGATGCTTCCTGCGGCCCTCGCCCAGTTTCACAGCAAACCGCGTCAGATTACCGTGGCCATCGAAACGGCTGACTTGCTGGATGAAAAGATATCGGATCGCGCGTTCGATCTCGGAATCGTCGAAGTCGAACGCGCCTTACCGGGGACAATCGCTGAAACATTGGTAGAAGTTGACGAGGTCTGCGTCCTTCCCACAGCGCATCCCTTGGCCACCCAATCCGAGATTGCGCCCGAGGATTTGCACGGGCAGGACTTCGTCTTTCTTTCACCGACCGACCCTTATCGAAAGCGATTGGACGAGGTATTTGCCGCGGCCAATGTCGAGCGTCGCATCGCGGCCGAGTCGACAAGTGCTGCTACGGCCTGCGCCCTTGTGCGTCGGGGGTTTGGTATTGCCATCGTCAATCCGTTCAGCGCCTTCGACCTACAGGATGAAAACATGATTGTCCGCCGCTTCACGGTCAGTTCGCCGTTTCGGGTGACGCTGTTGCGCCCTGCCAACCGTGCCTTACCCCCACCCGTTGAAGAATTGATCGAAGCACTGCGCACAACCTGCTCCGACGTGAAAGCCAGAGTTGAAGCGCTCTGAGATTGAACAACACACGAGCATTTCATCGACCGAATGCGAAAGGCGCTTGCCGACGAATGCGAACTTGTCTCGGGCAAGTGTCAGACGGATTCGACCCGGTTTCTGTTTGGACTGTGTGACTGTCCCTATGCAAGAGATCCTCAACATTGCGAAGCGCAAGCGGAAATCTAATATATATCATCCCTGCCAATCACATGATCTCCGGACCGGTTTTGAAGTAGCGGAATGGTGAGCGTTTGGTCATCGCGAGACGCTATGTGCCCCCCATCTCAAGCCAGTTTCTCCGACAAGACCCTGCGCCTCGATTGAGATCGCTTCTTGCAGATTTCAGCAGCGAACTTTGGGAAAACTGGCTGCCATCGAAAGCGCACTGTGTCATTGCTTGCGTTGATGAGTCGTGCGTGCAGCAAGTCTTTCACAGTTTATGGGAAAGCAGAAACCGGCGGTACATCACGACTGCCAGGCGGATGAATTCTGGCGCGGCATGGAGACAGGAGATGGGCAATTTCGCGGTCATGCCCGAACACTACTTCTCCACCTTTCTCACCCCAAGGGTCAATACTCTGACAAAGCCTCGGCTGTCCTTGCTGCTTGACAACACTTAGTTTGACTAGGGTAATGCTCACGGCTTTTCAAAATAGGAACTTCGTCGTGAACAAAACATGCGGTTCCAAGACACACTTTGTCTTTGTCGTCGAAAACGGCTTCACGATGCAGGCGTTTTCCTCGGCTGTCGAAGTTCTGCGTGTCGGGCGAAAGCTTGGAGCCACAGACCTTTTTTCGTATTCCGTTTGCGCCCTGGAACACGAACCTGTGGTGGCTTCCAACGACATCGCAATTGTTCCTGATGGGAACATCAACAATCTGCCCAAAAACGCCATTCTGGTCATCGTATCAGGTGCGGGCGCGGACAGGCATCCCAACCCCGCGTTGATTGCCAAATTGCGGTATTGGTCCCGGCAGAACCGTCCGATCTGGGCGTTGTCTTCGGGCGTCGTTCGGCTCGCCCAGGCAGGCCTTATTGATGACTGCACAGTTGCGCCTCATTGGGAAGATGTGCCGTATCTGAGAGAGCATCATCCAAAAGTCGGGATATCTACTTCGCTATTTGTTGATAACGGACGCCATCCAACCTGCTCAGGCGGGGGAGCGGCGGCAGATCTGATGCTGAGGTTTGTTGAGCACAACGCCCCATCAGGAATGGTAGAGGACATTGCATCACGCTTGGTGATAGATGGTGTTCGGGATGGACGGCTCAGACAGTCGTTGCCCGCCCAAATGCGCTTTGAAACATCGAACAAGACGGTTTTTGCCGCGGTTCGCCTTATGGAGAGAAACCTCTTTGATGCTCTCTCGTTGCATGAGATTGCCCGCGAAGTCGGAGTCTCACAACGCCAGTTGGAACGCCTGTTCCGCACGGAGTTTCAAAAAACACCATCCAAGGTTTACGCGGAGCTTCGTATGGATGAAGCGCGGCAAGAGGTTTTGGCGGGGCACCGCTCCTTGATCGATATTGCGATGGATTACGGATATCAGGCAGGAAATTTCAGCAAGGTCTATTGTCGTGTCTTCGGTGTGCTTCCATCTGAAGATCGAAAAAACTGCCCCTGATATGTCGTAATGTGGCGGCATTGACGTCGAGAATGACCGCTTAGAGTTCGGCCTAGTTACCTACCTTCGAAATGATTGACGGAGGTAGACATGGCCAAAAGAAGACAGCGGCGCAGAAATCGCGGCGCGCCAAGCTTATCAGGAAAGACCGCGCCTGTGCGGTCTAGCCTGGCGCCGGTTTCCATCCTCAGTTCAGATCAGGTCGAGGCGATCCATGACGCATCCCTGAGAGTGTTGCAGGAAACTGGTATCGAGATCATGTCGGCACCTGCGCGCGCCCTGTTCAGGGAAGCCGGGGCCGAAGTGGACGAGGCGTCGGAGCGTGTGCGCCTTGCGCCGGAACTTGTCGAAGCCCAGATTGCGACCTGCCCGTCAGAGTGGGTTTTTCATGCCCGCAACCCTGCGCGCAATGTCCCGATCGGCGGCAATTGGCTGGCATACTGCAACGCCACGACTCCCCCTTATGTCAGCGGGCCCGGGCTCCAACGACAGCCGGGCAGCTTGGAGACTTTCACAAAAGCAGTGCAGCTTTGCCAGTCCATCGACCAGATGCATTTCTTTTACGGCTATCCGGTTGAACCCCAGGATCTGCCCGTCATTTCCCGCCACCTCGATGCCTATCACACGTTGGCCACGCAATCCGACAAGGTGTGGCGCGCCTATGCCTTGTCGGACATGACCGATGCGATGGAAATCGCCCGCATCGCGAGGGGCGTGAGCGCCGAACAGTTCGAGGCGGAACCCAGCCTCATGCTGAATTGCAACACCAACTCTCCTTTGAAGATCGACGAGCCGATGTGCAACGGATTGATCGCGATGTCATCTCGGGGTCAGCCGGTAGTGATCTCGGCATTCACCATGGCCGGTGCCATGGCGCCGATCACCATGGCCGGCGCGCTGGTCGAACAGAATGCCGAATGTCTGGCCGGTATGGTCCTGACCCAGTTGGTGAAACCGGGGGCACCTGTAATCTATGGCGCCTTCACATCGAATGTGCACATGCGCTCGGGGGCCGTGGCGCTTGGCACCCCGGAATATGCCCAGGCGGCAATTGCCGGAGGACAACTCGCCCGCCGTTATGGCGTGCCCTACAAATCATCCAACGTAAACAGCTCGAACGCGCCTGACGCGCAGGCGGCCTACGAAAGCATGAACGCACTCTGGGCAACGCATATGGGCCATTGCAACGTGATGGCGCACGGAATCGGCTGGTTGGAATCCGGTCTGACCTTCAACTTCGAGAAAGCGGTGATCGATGCAGAAATGCTGCGCATGATGCAGGCTCTGGTCTCTCCTATGGATCTTTCGAATGAAGCACTTGGCGTTGAAGCCATCGCTCGGGTCGGACCGGGCGGACATTTCTTCGCGGACCCGATGACGCTGGATCGCTATGAAACCGCCTTCTGGGAGCCAATGCTGAGCGACTGGAAACCCTATGACGGCTGGGTCGAAGCTGGCGCAAAGGACGCCACAACACGGGCGGGCGAAATCGCCACACAGCTGTTGAACGAATTCGAAGCGCCGCCGATGGAAGCTTCAATCCGCGAAGAACTCGACACCTATGTCGCCAAGCGCAAAGAGGAACTGCTATGACCACTCATGCTCGGATCATCATAATCGGTGGCGGAATCGTTGGTGTTTCGACACTCTATCACTTGGCCAAAGCAGGTGAAAAGGATGCGCTGCTGTTGGAACGCCGCGAACTGACGGCGGGGGCTACCTGGCACGCAGCCGGAAACGTTCACACGCAAAGCGCCTATGCCAACCTCTCGGCTCTTCAGGCGTACTCGCTGCGTCTGTACGATGGCCTGGCCGAGGAAGTCGGCCAAGAGGTTGGCAGCCACGTTGTCGGGGGCTTTTTTCTCGCGCAAACCAAAGAACGGATGGAAGAGTTCAAGCACCTTGCCGGTAAGTTCCGCGCGCTGGGACTGGAATATGAACTGGTCTCCCCGTCCGAGATGAAAGATAAATACCCATTGCTTAATGTTTCCGACCTTGAAGGCGGCGCATGGGATCCCGAAGAAGGCTATGTCGACCCATACTCGGTCACGATGGGGCTGGCGGCAGGCGCGCGGAAATACGGCGGCAAAATCCGTCGTAACACGCAGATTGACAACATCATGCGTTTACCTTCCGGCCATTGGCGATTGACCGCGGGCGACGAGGTGTTTGAATGTGAGATCATCGTCAACTGCGCGGGTTTCTGGGCAAATGAAGTCGCCGAAATGGTCGGCACCCGCCTTCCAATCACCAATATGGAACACCAGTATCTGGTAACGGATACCATGCCCGAGGTTGAAAAACTTGGGTATGAGCTCCCGATGATCCGCGATTGCGACAGCCAGTATTACCTGCGCCAAGAGGGTCACGGCCTGCTCCTTGGCCCCTGGGAGCAGGATTGCCGGCTTGCCTGGCAGCGCGACAAAGGCCGCGCGCCGTGGTCTTTTGGGCAGGAGTTGTTCGAAGACGACTGGGAACGTCTGGAAGACGGTCTGGCTGCGATTTTCCATCGTATTCCGGCTCTCGAAAGCACAGGCATCAAGCGCGGTGTGAATGGCGCGATCAGCTTTGCCCCGGACGGACGCCCGATCATAGGACCTATGCCGGGCGTGCCGGGGTTCTTTGTGGCGTGCGGTTTTCTAGGAGGGATCGCGCAAGGCGGCGGGATTGGTCTCGCGATGAGCCAATGGATCTTGGAAGGTGAAAGCGAACTGGATCTGCATTTTATCGATGTTGCCCGTTTCGGTGACTGGACAACGCGCGAATTCGCCCGCGAGCGCACCCATGAAATCCTGCCGATCCGATATGAGTTGATCTATCCCGGCATTGAACGAAAAACCGGGCGACCTCTAAAGACGACTCCAATCTATGCCGATTTGCTAAGCCGCGGTGCGGTCATGGGACAGGCCTATGGATGGGAGCGCCCGCTCTGGTACGCACCTGACGGTGTCGAACCCAAGGATGAACCCAGTTTCCAGAGGCCCAATTGGTGGGACCATGTTGGCGACGAGGCCAAGGCAATGGCCAAAGGATGCGGTCTTTCGGAAATGTCATCTTACGGAAAGTTCCGGATTTCCGGCCCGGACGCAGAAGCCTTCCTGAACCATATCGGTTCCGCCAAGGTACCGAGCAAACCGGGCCGCATGGCACTCTCTCTGATGCTGAATGACCGCGGCGGTATTGTGGGGGATATCACCATCGAAAATTCTGGCGAGGGCAGTTTCTATTGCGTAGGCGCGACACTGGGCGTGGCGCTTTATCAGCGTTGGATGGAGGATCACACAGGTGATCTTGATGTGGTGATCGAAAACATAACCGACCACTATGCCGCCATCGGTATCGCAGGGCCAAATTCCCGGGCTTTGCTGAACGCATTATCTGGTGGCGCTTTTGAAGACTTCCCATTCATGACTTCTAAGGAGGTTGAGATCGGGCGCGTACGTTGCAAAGCGATACGCATCTCTTTCTCCGGTGAATTGGGTTGGGAGCTCCATTGCCCCATGCTGAACCAGAAGGCGTTGTTTGATGCGCTGATGGAAGAAGGGAACAATCACGGGTTGGTTCTGATGGGTGGGAGAGCCATGGGGATGCTCAGGCTTGAAAAGGGTTATCGCAGTTGGGGGGCGGAAATGACTCCGGAAATCACGCCTCACGCTGCTGGGCTGGAACGGTTCTGCTCTTCCAAGAAGGACTACATCGGCCGCGCGGCCGTTGATCGACAGCGTCGCACACCACCGAAAAAACGCCTTGTTACACTAGAGGTCGACCCCGCAGCCCCCCCGTGCTGGGGTACCGAACCGGTTCTGAAGAACGGTGAACTGATCGGCTATGTCACTTCGGGTGGCATGGGCTGGCGCAGCGGCAAGATGCTAGCCGTGGCCTTTGTCGAGGCAGCTGAGGTGCAGACAGGAGGGGCGCTTGAGGTTCAGGTCTTGAAAAAAACCTATTCAGCAACTGCCGCCGCCGACCCGATCTACGATCCGAACAACGAATTTCTCTTGGGATAAACGCCATGACATCTTTTCCTTCTCACGCCTCTGTTGTTGTGATCGGTGGCGGCATCATGGGATGCTCGACGCTCTATCACCTTGCTAGGTGCTGTCAGACCGATTCGAACTAGTCTCAGCTTGGACAGAAATGCTGCCCTTTATTCTGCGCAGAGACCGCGCCACTCGGCGAGACCAGCGGCACGGTTCAGCTTGAAATGGGGTCTGGAATAGAGGCTGCGTTCCAAATTGAAGAGGTTGAGGGCAGAAGCGTGGACGGAAGCAAATTTCTGCAGACTTCGCAATCTCCTGAAACGCTGCATTGCCCTCTCCCTTCGTCGAAATGGCAGATGAGAATTCTCGGCCCGATTGTTTAGCCAGCGGCCAGTTTCCTGTCGGTCTGCATTACCGATTTCCTTCATCAAGGCACCGTAGGAGCGGAGTTTGTCAGTTACGATGACTTCGGGTCGACCAAATCTGCACATTGATTTCTTGAGAGTTTTCAATGCCGCCTTCTTATCCCTCCTCTTTGTCACAAAGCTTTCCGGGACTTCACCTTCGTGATCGACGGCCCGCCAAAGGTAGTGCCGTTCGCCGTTAGTCTTCACGAACATCTGATCCTCCCCCACTGAAGTGGTCCGCCCCTATAGTTGGGAAACGGAGGATCAAACATGGGAATCAAACGACACAAGCCGGAAGAGATTGTCAC
>NZ_JBBPEU010000015.1:0-46382 GCF_040225985.1 Shimia fortis | reverse complement strand
AGGTCGTGACCGAGACCTTCACCGTGACGGCGGCAACGGCGGATGGTGAAAGCGTGGTCCAGACGGTGACGGTGACGGTGACCGGTGCGGAAGACCCGGCCGTTGCGCAGGATGATGTCTTTGCGACAACCGAGAGTGTTGACGTGAACGGCGATCTGACGGCTGACAACGGAAACGGTGAGGATACTGACACGGACGGAGATCCGCTGGTCGTGGCTGCCGTCAACGGCAACGCGGCGTCTGTCGGGAACCAGGTCCTGCTGGCCTCGGGCGCATTGCTGACCGTGAACCCGGACGGAACCTTTGCCTACGACACCAACAATGCGTTTGATACGCTGGCCGGACCGGCATCAGGAGGTGTCAATCTGGCAGCTACGGACAGCTTCACCTATAGCTTGCAGGGTGGCGGTACCGCGACGGTGACGCTCAACATTGCAGGGGAAGACAGCGATGATCTCGTGCAGGGTACGCTGCTGGCAGATGCTCTGAATGGAGGTGTCGGCAACGATACGATCCAGGGTCTGGCAGGTGACGACACCCTGATCGGTGGCGCTGGTGATGACGACATGGATGGCGGTGACGATACCGACACCGTGGTGTTCGATGGTGCCAACGACGTGGACGTGCGGCTTGGTCTTATGTACGCGACCTCTGCGGCCTTCGGGAACGATGCGCTGACCAATATCGAGAACGCGCAGACCGGGTCGGGCAACGACACCGTGATCGGCAGCCAGATCGATAACCTGCTTGTGGCTGGTGGTGGCAATGACCGCCTGTCTGGCTGGGGTGGCGACGATACCCTGATCGGTGAAGACGGCAATGACACCCTGCTGGGGGGCACCGGCAACGATACCCTGATCGGTGGCATCGGAGACGACTCTCTGGAAGGCGCCAGCGGGATCGATACGGCGGTGTTTGACACTACGTCCACTGTGGATGTGCGCCTTGGAAGTGGCACTGCCAGCTCTGCGGCTTTGGGTAATGATGCCTTGTCAGGCATCGAGAATGCCCAGACCGGATCCGGTGATGACACCCTGATCGGCAGTTCTGTTGACAACGTCCTTGATGCGGGCGATGGCAACGACCGCCTGTCCGGTTGGGGCGGGGCTGATACCCTGTTGGGTGGCCTTGGAAACGATACGCTGATCGGTGGTGGCGATGACGACAGTCTCGACGGCGGCGACGGAATCGACGAGGTCTACTTCACCGGCAGCGCCAATGTCAGCGTTCAGCTTGGCAACGGGGTCGCAACCTCGGCCGCCTTCGGCAACGATATCCTGACCGATATCGAGAACGCCCGGACCAGCGGCGGCAACGACATCGTCATCGGCAGCACCGCCGACAACGTCCTGCGCTCTGGTGCAGGGAACGACCTTGTCTCTGCCTGGGGTGGCGCCGACATGCTGTATGGTGAGGGTGGCAATGACACCCTGATCGGCGGCGGCGGATCTGACACGCTGGACGGGGGCGCTGGCTCTGACATTCTGACGGGTGGTGCAGGTGCAGACACTTTTGTGTTCAACAATATCGCTGGTCAGGATACCGTGGCGGACTTCCAAAATGATGTGGATACGCTTCAGTTCGATGAAACGATCTGGGGTGGCGGGTTGTCGATCGCCGACATGCTGACCACCTATGGTAGCGCGGCCGGAGGGGTGGCGACACTCGACTTCGGTAGCGGTATCATCGTCACGGTCAACAATGTGAACGCACTCACGGATCTCGAAGACGACGTCTTCCTGTTCTGATCCACAACGCTGGAATGAAATGGGGAAGGGCGCCTGTTGGGCGCCCTTTTTCGTTCTGGATGTGACCTGTGACTGGTTTCTGTGATTTCCGACTGACACGGGGTTGAAAACCACAGGATCGGTGACGAATATTCCCAGCTCCGGTGGCGCGCCGACGGCTGGCACAGGCAAGAGCGATTATTGGGGAATTTCGTCACCAGAGAAATCTGCCTTGACGGGGTTTTGCCTCTTGCACCTGCCGCAAAAGACACGATAAACAGCGCAGCACGGAGCGGTGGCCGAGTGGTCGAAGGCGCACGCCTGGAAAGTGTGTAGGCGGGAAACCGTCTCCAGGGTTCGAATCCCTGTCGCTCCGCCACCATCACTTTTTCTCTGATTTTCTTCACTTGCTATACATGATGCAAGTGCCTGTATTTGCGACAAATTACCTTTGTGTGAGGTTTTGTTGGCTTTTGTTCGTATTGCCTGATACGCTTTCACCGCGTGGTATGAATGGTGGTACTTTCATTGGCGGCATTGAGCGGCAAACTCACTAAGAAGCTGGTGGCGAATCTTGGACCGGGTCGGCACGGCGACGGGTCAGGACTTTATCTAGTGGTCGATCCGTCCGGGGCGCGACGCTGGATTGTGCGCGTTACGGTCAAAGGTCAGAAGAATCGAAAGGGCGCACCGCTCCGTACGGATTTCGGTTTGGGCGGCGCGGATGTGGTGACTCTGGAACAGGCGCGTGAACGTGCCTTGGCTTATCGCCGGATGGCAAAGTCAGGTCTGAACCCGCGATATAATGCTCAGCGTGAGGTGCCGACTTTCGAGGAGCTGGCGCGACAGGTGCACATCGACCGCCTGCCGACTTGGAAGAACCCAAAGCACGGCCAGCAATGGATCAACACATTGCGTGACTACGCCTTTCCCAAGATAGGCCGGATGCCTGTCGACAGCATCGGTCAGCCCGAAGTGCTGATGTGCCTTTCACCCATTTGGACCGCCAAGCATGAAACCGCGCGTCGACTGATGCAGCGTATCAAGACGGTTTTGGACGTGGCAAAGTCGTCGGGGTTTCGGGGTGGCGAAAACCCTGTCACTGCCGTGAAAGAGGCTGGAGTGCTGCCCAAGGTGAAAGCCAAGGTGGTTCACCATGACGCGATGCCGTGGCGCGACGTGCCTGCGTTTTATGCCGAACTGGAGGGGCGCACGGCTACGGCGGCGAAGGCGCTGCAATTCACCATCCTGAGTGCCTGTCGCACGTCCGAAGTCTTGGGCATTACATGGGATGAAGTCGATCTTGAGGAAAGGCTTTGGACCATTCCTGCGGAGCGGATGAAAACGGGCGACCAGCATCGTGTGCCGTTGACCGATGAAATGTTGCGGATCCTGGAGCCGATGCGGGCGATGGCGTCCGATTATGTTTTTGAGGGTCAGAAACGGCACCGGCCTTTGTCGAATATGTCGATGCTCATGCTCTTGCGGCGCATGGGGCGCGGGGATTTTACCGTACATGGATTCCGCAGCACATTCCGTGATTGGGCGGCAGAGGAAGCGGGTGCGCCTCGTGAAGTCGCAGAGGCGGCGCTAGCGCATCAGGTTGGGTCTGATGTGGAGAGGGCTTATGCGCGGTCGGATTTGTTGCAGCGGCGGCGCTCATTGTTTGATACTTGGAGCGAATTTGTTGGAAGTAGGGGTGGGAGCAGTTGAGGTTTTTTAAAGCCGTCGAACTTTCCGAATGGTGCTTCTTATCGGAGGCCATTCTGTTCATAGCATTCGGAAAGGCGCCTGAGGTCGAGTGGTTCGGTGTTCCTGTACCTGATGAGAACGGGCGTCTTGTTGGGGTTGAATCCAGATTTCATTGGCAAGGGATGCCCGATAATTTTGAGAACGATACTTTTGATTTCGATTTCTTTGATCCAGAGGATTTTTCTGCGGTCGGAATTGATATGCCGGAAAACTATATCCACGCCGCGTCTTCAATTCTTTGGGGTGAAATTCATGATGCCTATTCTGAAGTTGAGTTTCACAATAAGTACTTTGACAGATTGGATTTTGAACTTGCTGACAAAGAAGAGCAGCTGAGAAAATTTGAGAAAGCTAAGGCAGTTATTCGTGACGCCGGGCCACTTGAAGTCCTCTTCGAGAAAACCAACGCTCTATTTGAGGTTCACCTTGAAAGGGTTTGGGCGCAGCTCTTTTCGAGAATTCACTCTGGAGACATAGTTGTAGAGGCCGTCCATTTTGAACGTTGGGATGAACTTGCAGAGGCAGACCGATACGAGCTTGCTGGAGAGTTTACGAAAGTTCCGAAGGAAGCGTTTAGGGTCGCTCATGACTTTAAGCAGGATGAGGTGTTCTTTGACGGAAAGACATATGTTGCTACCCGGGTTCGTGTTGAGCAGTTACTTGATTTTGCGGGAAATCATTTTCAATTAGGTGAAACTTTGACCGCAAAGTCGTTTGGGCACCTCTTGATACTTGATTCTGACGCATCGCTAGGGAAGTTTTTGGGTTCGACTAGGCGTCCACGGGGTGCTCCGCCTGCATTGGATTGGGCTACGATGGAAGCCCAATTGGAGAAAATGCACAAGCTGGGATCTATGCCTATGAAGAAGGAGGCATGTATCCAAGAGTTGATGGAGTACGCGCACAAGAAACTGGGGCGTCGGGTAGGTCGAAGTTCTGTGCAAAGGCGCCTAAAGAACACTTTGGACAGATACTACACCCGCAAATGACCTATTGAGGCAGTTGTTTTGGGCATTTTGGGCGGGCATTTTGGGCCTGAATCGCTATCGTACCAGCAGCAAATCGAAGTGTATCCATAGTCATCGCAACCAACCCAAAGAAAGGGATTGCCGATGGCAGATATCTTCGATCAAGACCGCGTCTTTTTTCCCGAAGACCCCGAGCTTCGTGTTCTGGGCAGCGTGGAAAAACTGGCGCAATGGCGGCACCGCAATCGCGGGCCAGCCTTTATGCGTATCGGGCGGCGCATCGCCTATCATGGCACCGACCTGAACGCCTATCTCAACGCCCAGCGCGTCGACCCGAACGGGGAGGCCGTACAATGAAAAACCCCAACTCCGCACGCGGGGCCGGGGCCTTTCGTGTGACATCAAATGCCACGGTGGTACGTGCAACAGATGACACACACGGCATCGGTTATGCAAGCCCGTCTGAAACCCGCTTTTATTGGGATCGAAACAGCAATTCGGTTCAGCCGTTTGCGCTGCATCAGGGGAGGGTTCGGTATGAATGACCTCTGGTATAGCAACCGAACCCAAGTTTACTGGACCTGCCGCGCTTTGGTGCAGGGTCGAACCATCAGCACGCTTGATGAAATCGGAGAGGTGCGCGGCTGGCGGCTTGGCGCAATCATTCACACTCTGAGAAGCAAGTACGGTTGGCCTATCTTGACCGACTATCGCGGGCCGGAGCGGGTAGGGCACTATACTCTGTCCAAGTCATGCGATGTGCTGATGTTGGACTATCCCAGGTCGGCAAAAGACGTGCGGGCCGAAGCGAAGGCGGTGCAGATCGAATCCGATGATGCCGCAACCGGTGCCGCCAATGGCTAGGCGTGGCAGCAAGAAATCAGGGGAGGGGCAATACGCCCCTCTCTTTTACGCGCTACTCAAAAGCGATGCGTGGCGCGATTTGTCTGGCGCGGCGGTCAAGATCTATCTGGAACTGCATACGCGCTACAACGGCAGCAACAATGGCGCTCTGCGCCTCTCCTATGCCGAAGCAGCGGAGATCCTGCACATGGGCAAGGCAACCGTTCAGAGGGCGTTTCATGACCTCAGGGACAAGGGGTTGGTGGTGCTGGAAAAGGAAGGGAACTGGTATCATCGGCAGGCCCATGAATGGCGCATCACGACCAAGGGCGTTCAAACGGCGCGCGGGAAAGAACCACCGACACATGACTGGCGACAGTATCGGCGCGGAAATCCAGAACGCGGTTCTGATATGAAACAACGAGAGGGGTCTGTGGTTCCGTTTGAAAACCCATCGGACAAATCACGTTCCAAACTGAAACCCGTCACGGCAGTTCGAGAGGGTCGGCACGGTTCTGGAACGGAACACTTATAGTAACCACTCAATGCAGAGAAAGAGGTATGGCAAAAGAACTTGAAAAGTCGGAGTCGGGGAATGGAGATCTTCGTAGTTTTCCAAAGGTCTCCCGGAACGAAAATGGGGCGTTTGACATCGCAGTCGGATCGTCTGACACGATCCCAGCCTTGTTGGGGATGAAGACGCCTGATGCCGCCAATGTAGTTTTTTGCAGCGCTTTGGAGGCACTTGGCACAGGAGTTGACGATGCTGGCGGGATGGCGTCGGCCATGTTCGCCGAATTGGAGCCACGCGATGCAATCGAGGCAATGTTGGTGGTCCAGATTACGACGACGCATGTGGCTATGACCAAAGCCGCAGGAAAAATGACACATCAGACCATGACAAGACAGCGTGAGAGCCATGAACGGGCGATGGTTCGCTTGGGGCGACTATTCACGACGCAAATGGATGCGCTTAAAAAATACCGGAGAAAGGCGCAACAGGTGGTCAGGGTGGAGCGCGTGACGGTCAACGAGGGCGGTCAGGCGATTGTGGGGGATGTGACTGCGTCAAAGGGCTAGTAAGAGGCACCCCCTTTTTTTGTCGTTGATATTTCGCACGCAGGTGAGGGGCGGGTTTCCAGAACGCTAGCTAGCAACTTTTTGCATACCCCCCCTAACAATTTTTACAGCCTTGAATGGTGTGATCTAGGAAATCTCTGTGTCATCTTGTACCATTAAAAACGACCTTTGAAGAGTTGCGCCCATGAAGATTTTCTTTCTCGATGTTTACGAAAAACCACACGATGAGAAGACGAGGGTTGAAGGTTTTTGGGAACTAGCAGCGCGAGAGTTTGGTGCTTCATTGGCGAGGTTCCCACTCTTTACCAGCGACATGGATAATGTGGCATACTGCAAGCGAGTTATTGAGGCGCTTGAAGAGTCAGAAGCCGTTGTTGGTCTTACCAATAAGGAGTTGATTACTACTTTTGGCGATGGCTACGGCTTTTTTAGTAAGCTCATAGAAAAGATCAAAGAGGGAACGCCATTTTTGCTCCAATCGATCCGTGATTGGGAGCGTTACTTCAGCCCGCGTGGTGGAGGTCAATTGGAGCATTACCAATATGTAAGAGAACTATACAAACACATTGAAGTATTCCCAACGCCTACAAAGGTTTTTTCTACAGACAGGCACAAAGACGATTGGAGCGACTCTAGCGTTTGGTTTCGAGCCGGTGATAGTTGCTTTTTGAACTCGGAACTGTTGGGCGGAAGGGAAGAGGCTTTGCTATCACAGGCAAATTTGCTTGAGTATGGTCGGGGGTGTTTTCCTCTAATTGAAACAGGGCTTCTTCACTATTTTGTTGGACCAGGAGATTTTCTCGAACAAAGACCCGTTGGAGAAAAAAACGTGGTTGCGGTTGAACGCCACTTTCAAAAACAAAATGGGCTGGTTTTTTCCGGTGACTTTGCACAAGACCGCCGCAGACTCTCAGGAGGTTGGCAGAGTGGCTTTGATGAAAACGAGGAAATGGTACGATCTGTTTTGAAGTACATAGCAAAGAGGGCGGATACCGCTGAAAACAGGTCTCAAGAAGCATATCGGGTGTTTTCGGATCTAGAGCGTCAACTTAGCCTTTTGGTGCACAAAGCGCTGAACGCTTACTCGAACCGCCTCGCGCTTCTTAGCTACATAGAACAAGACGTGATTGACGAATTACCTCTGCGGGACGGCGTGCCTGATACGTCATATTTAACTTACCTAAATCTGGTTAATTTGTTATTGAAGAATTGGGCGCGCTTCCTGCCACTATTTCATCCACAATCCAAGACTTTGGTGAAGAAATCACTGCAAGGGGTAAACTATGGTATTCGCAGATACGTAGCGCACCCACACCGCGCAGAGTTTGAAGGGTATGCATTTAGGAAAGAAGATATTCAGAAACTTAAAGTAGCTCGCAAGATGGTTGTTGAGGCACTTTCTAAATGTCGTGATTACTAAAATGTGGTGGCGGTGCGTAGATGCTAACTTGGTTGGCATAGCCACAGGCGTAAATGGTTTCTTGGTTCCATTACACTTTCTAGCAAAACCAATATTGAAACAACGCGCTAAAAACCAACCGTCTTGCCAAATTGGCAGTCTTAGGTGGTATAATTTGTGGTATTATCGAAAAGAAATAAATTTTTATTTATTTAAAGTAGATACTTAAAAAAAAGGTTTGGAAGACTGTCGCTCCGCCACAATCACTCTATTTGTATTGAAGTTTGATTGAGTTAGTTCGCGCCTCGGCCACAACACCGTTACTGCGCGGCGTAGTTTCCTTGCCGCGCCGCCTGAAGTCAGGGCTTTACATATTCCGGGCCTCTAACTGTGCGCTGCCAGGTTCAGCGCGAGGTTGCAGAGAATCTCGAACATGATGGACACGCCAAGGAAAGCGGTGCCGCCGGACGAGTCGAAGGGGGGCGAGACCTCGACAAGGTCGGCACCCACGATGTTCACCCCGTGCAGCAGACGCGCGACCTGAAGCGCCTGATAAGAATTGGGGCCGCCGACCTCGGGCGTTCCGGTGCCGGGGGCGAAGGCGGGGTCGACGAAATCAATGTCATAAGACACGTAAGTCGGGGCGGTGCCTGCAATCTCGCGCGCCTCATTCATCACGTCCTCGACGCCGCGGGCGTGGAATTCTTCGATGGCGATTACCCGCACCCCGACCGCATCGGCAAAATCACGGTCCTCGCTGTCATAGGTGGTGCCGCGAATGCCGATCTGGACCACGCGTTTGGGATCCAGAAGCTCTTCCTCGATGGCGCGCCGGAAAGGCGTGCCGTGGGTGTATTGCGTGCCGCCGAAATAGTCCTTGAACAGGTCGGTGTGGCTGTCGAAATGGATCATACCCAGAGGTGTGTCTTTGCCAAGAGCGCGCAGGATGGGCAGGGAACATAAATGATCGCCGCCCCCTGTCAGCGGCACGATTCCCGCCGCCGTGACCTGTTCGTAAAATGCGGTGATCCGCGCCATGCTGTCGGTCAGATCGGCGGGGTTCGGGCCGACATCGCCCAGATCGGCGCAGTTCACCATCTCGAACGGGCGCACGCCGGTGGCGCCATTCTGGGCCCGGATCATAGTCGACATGTCGCGCAGCTGGCGCGGGCCATGGCGGGGCCCGGGTCGGTTGGTGGTGCCGCTGTCCCATGGCGTGCCGATCAGCCCCACCTGCACTTCGCCAAGGCGCGCATCGTCCAGCCCCACATGGGGCAGGCGCATGAAGGTTGGCACCCCGGCAAAACGGGGAACGTCAAAGCCGGAAACCGGATGGAAAAAGGGATCGCTCATGGTGTTTGTTCCTGTGTTACAGCATCACGCTTCCGCCGTTCACGCCAAAGCATTGTCCGGTGATGAAACCACTTTTGGGGCCGGCAAGGTAGGCCACCATTTCGGCAATTTCCCGGGGCTGGCCGAAACGGGCAAGCGGGGTGTCGAGGTCTTTGGCAATGGCCTCGGGACTCATGTTTTCGGGGCTAGTCATGTCGGTTTCGGTCGAACCGGGCGCCACCGCGTTGACAAGGATATCGGGCGCAAGTTCACGGGCCAGCGTGCGGGTCATGGTGATAATGGCGCCCTTCGAGGCGGTATAGGCCAGCATGTTTTCACGCCCCAACAGCCCCAGATCGCTGGCGATATTGACGATCCGCCCGGTGTTTGCGCGGCGCACAAAAGCACGGGCCGCCAAAAAGCTGCCCCGCAGGTTGACGGCGATCACGCGATCAAAGGCGTCGGCGTCCGTGTTGGCCAGTGGGCTCTCGGCAAGAATACCTGCGTTGTTGACCAGAATATCCGGCGTCCCCAACACCGCGCAGGCCGTATCGAAAAAGCCGTCGACGGCCTGCTCATCGGCCACGTCGGCCGACATCGCCAGCCCCCGTGTCCGGGCATTGATCAGGTCCAGCGTGGTATCGGCCTCTGGGTCGTTATAGTGGCAAAACGCCACCTTGGCGCCCTGATCTGCCAGCGCGGCGCAGATCGCGCGGCCAATGCCCCGCGACCCACCGGTGACAAAAGCGGTTTTGCCCTTCAATGTCATGACATCACCTCGCCGCGGTCCACGTTGATCGCCTGACCGGTGATATTTGCGCCGCCCTCGCTGGCCAGAAATAGGTAAGTCGCAACCATGTCGGCGGGCTCCATCAAGCCGCCGACAGCTTGCGCCGATATGATCTCTTGCAGCAGGGCCTCTTCGGTCTGTCCGCTGGTTTCGGCCAGTTCGCGCAGGGAATTCATGGCCGGTCCGGTTTTGACCCAGCCGGGACAGACCGCGTTCACACGAATGCCGCGCGGCCCCAGTTCCTGCGCCCATGTCCGCATCAGCCCGACATTGGCATGTTTTGTGGCCACATAGGCGGAAAAGCCGCCCACGGCGGTCTTGGCCCAGATCGAGGCGGTGATGATAATCCGTCCGCCTTCGGCAATCCGGTTGATCAGCGTATCGGTAACGTTCTGGGTGCCCGTGATGTTGATGCCTACGATCTTTTCAAAGGTAGCGTTCCCGTCCGGATGCGCGCCGTTCAGTGGGGTAGGGCGTTCCAGCCCCGCATTGTTGACAAGGACATCCAGTTTTTTCACCGGCGCCAGTGCCCGTGTCACCGCTGCAGCGTCGGAAATATCGCATTTGATCGCCTGCACCTTGCCCGGCATCTCTTTGGCTGCGTCAAAGATCGCGTCGGTCGAGGACAGTATTGTCAGATCGGCACCCGCTGCGGCAAAACCTTTTGCCACTGCGTATCCGATGCCGCTGCTGGCGCCGGTGACCAGAACGGATTTGCCCGTGAAATCGAATGACAGCGTCATGGCCGCCCTCCTGTTGGTGGTGTTTTACACATCCCTGTGACCTTCCTCGCGCATCAGGCGCATCAGGTGTTCTTCAAGGTCACTATAGCCGTCCAGCCGGATGATATGTTCCTTGTCGGCAATCCTTGCGCCTTGTTTGAAGGCGGGAACGATTTCTTCCTTGAGGCGCCCGGGGTGGCTGGACAGGAAAATGATCTTGTCCGCCAAAAAGATCGCTTCTTCCAGATCGTGGGTCACGATGACCATGGTTGTGTTGGTCTTTTCGGCAACATCAATCATCAGTTCCTGCATCAGCCAGCGGGTCTCGGCATCGAGCGCGCCAAAGGGTTCGTCCATCAACAGAACCTCGGGGTCATTGGCCAATGTGCGGGCAATCGCGACGCGCTGGCGCATCCCGCCCGACAGTTGCGAGGGGTAGGCATCGGCAAATTTGGACAGGCCCACGAGGTTCAGAAAATGGTCGGCGCGGCCGCGTCGTTCCTGCGCGGGCACATTGTTCACCTTCATGCCGAACTCTACATTCTTGCGCACCGAGAGCCAGTCAAAAGACGTATAGGCCTGAAACACCATGCCCCGATCCCGGCCCGGTCCGTCTACTGTCCGCCCGCCAATCACGATTTCGCCTTCGGTTGCGGTTTCCAACCCGGCAATCATGCGCAGGATGGTGGATTTGCCGCAGCCCGACGGCCCCAGCAAGACGCAGATCGAGTTCTTCTCGACTGCAAAGGATACGTCCCGCACCGCCTGAAGCGTTTTGCCCTGTCCAAGGTCAAAGGTTTTGGAGACGTGTGTGATATCAACCAGGGTGCCGGTCATCAGCGTTTCTCCTTGAGATAGGGGAAGAGGGCGCGGTGCAGCGCGGCAAAGAGAAGGTCAAACAACAGGCCAAGCGCGCCGATCACGATAATGCCTGCAAGAATTTCATCGGTTTTGAGGAAACGGCGCGCCCGCATCATCATGGCCCCGATGCCGGTGGTCGAAGCAACGATCTCGGCGATCACCAGATAGGTCCAGGCCATCGCCAGCATCTGGCGCATCGCGACAACGATATCCGGCAGAGCGGCGGGAAAAACCACTTTCAGCACAACTACCCACCGGTTCGCGCCCAGCGTGAGCGCGGTCTCGATCAGTTCCTTTCGCACGTTCTTGGTGTGGTCCATGATCAGCGTGACCAGAAAGAAGATGACCCCAATGAACAACAGGGCCAGCTTGGGCGCCTCGCCAGTGCCGAACCACATCAGCAGGATCGGGATGAACGACGGCGCGGGAAGATAGCGCCAGGCCGACACAAAGGGCGCAAAGATCGCCTCGACCGAAGGGAAGGTGCCCATCATCACGCCAAGCGGCACAGCGACGACGCAGGCCATGCCAAAAGCCACAAGCACTCGCGTGATCGAGACCAGAATATCGCTGGCAAAGTCGCGCTCGGCAAACAGTTCATAGGTCGCGCCGAAGACTTTCTGGGGCGAGGGCACAAGCAGCTCGTTCACCATGCCGGTCTCGGACGCGATGGTCCATATGGCAAAGAAAAGGGCCCAGATCCCGAAGGCGGATAACAATCTCTGGCGGCGGCTGACAGGCGCGCGCACTTCCAGAAAACGCTTGGAACGTGTCGAGGATGGCACCGGGGTTTCTCCTGAAACAAAAGGGCAGGAGCACCACGCGGCGCTCCTGCTTTCGGGGTTAGTTGGCGGTCAGTGTCTGGCGGTAACCGGCCTTTACCAGGTCGCCCATAAGGCTGCAGTCGATCCCGGCTGCGGCATCGACGGTTTTGTCCATCAGGCCAAGTTTCACCCACCAATCATTGGTCAGGGCCACCGAGTCTGCCATCGACCCGTTGGCCATGCCAAAGGGCGGTTCCCCGTCCAGCACACCACACAGACGCGCCGATTCATCAAAGTCGAGCATGTAGATACCGCCTTCAAAGCTTTTGCCGTCCGTGCCGATCACATAACCGATGTCTTCTTCCGGCCATTGCAGGAACTTGGCCAGCGCCTTGTTCGTGGCTTCGACATTCTGGTTCCAGTGCCCCAGACCGTCCCAGCGCGCCTTGAGCACATCCAGCGCCACATCGCGTTTCTCGGCGATGAAGTTCTTGTTCATATACAGTGCGTCCATAAAGATCCCTGTCTTCAGGACCTCCGGGTCGGCTGTGTGCACGGCGCTTTTCGAACCGGGGCTGGCCTCGAGCACTTTGGAAATCCACGGCTCGTACATATAGGCCGCCGCCAGATCACCCGAGAGCATGGGGCCGACGGCCTCGTCCGCGTTCAGGTTGACCCAGTCGACCTGATCGGGCGTAACGCCCAGCGAGTCCAGCCAGATCCCCATCAGCAGGTGCCCGATATAGGCCTGCGGCGCGGCGACTTTCTTGCCCGGCAGATCGGCAGCTTCGATGCCGGGTGCGAGAATGACATGATCCACACCGTAAGACGGGTTCAGGAAGGCCACATTCACCACATCGGTGCCACGGTCCACAGTCAGCGGGGTATAGTCGGCTGTGCAGCCATAGACATCCAGTTGACCTGCTGCCAGGGCCGAATGTCCGCCCAGCGGATCCTCGAAAATGGTGATCTTGAGATCGTGGCCCGGGATCAGGTTGTTCTGGCGGGCCACTTCCAGCATCGCATATCCGGGCCAGGAGACACAGACACCCACCCGCACCGTATCGGCAGAGGCTGCTGCCCCTCCGAGACCCAGCGCCAAGGTGGCAACTGAGGCAATTTTCGTAAGAGAACGCATGGCAATTCCTCGCTTTGGTTTCGGTTTTTCGTTCAGTTCATATTCAAAAACCGTATCCACTAAAAAACTTAATGCAACTAATTTTTTTAGTGGACTAACTTGCAGGGAAATTGGTTTAATGGGAGAGAGGCAGCAGAATGCAAAGGAATTTTCCGTGGGTCTGAGAGAGCGCCAAAAACAGGAACGCCAGGAAAAAATCGTCGAGGTGGCGAAGGAACTCTATTTAAAACAAGGGTTTGAGGGCACCACGATCGAGGCCATTGCCGAAGCGGCGGGGGTGTCCGGCGTGACGGTGCACAAATATTATGGCACCAAGGCAGGCATCCTTCTGGCGCTCATCGCGCAGAGTGATGCCCAGTTGATTGCCCGTCTTACAAACGAACTTGCACAAGAAATGGGCGATTTGATCGAAGTGACGGCAAAGTTTGCCGCGATCATCGTAGATCACGCCATGCAGAACCTCGAAAAAGAGATCTGGCGTCAGGTGATTTCTGCTGTGACGCTGAATGCCGGATCGCCTCTCAGCAAAACCTATTTCGAGCTGGATCAGGAACTGGCGCAGGTTCTGGTGCGCAAGATCGAGGCCATGCAAGAGGGCGGGGCGCTGCCCGACATGGTGAACGCAAGGGATCTCGGCAAGGCGCTATTTCATCTCCAGAACGCCCGTTTCATCCAGTTCATCAGTTCGGATGACCTGACAAGCGCGGATATTGACCACAGGCTGCGCCGCGATTTGCGCGCCCTGTTGTCGTTCTACCCCGCGACGTCCTGACTCTCTGCCGCCGTGCAGGGACTGACTCAAAGAAGGAACATCATGTTTTTACACCCGATAGACTGGCCCGAGGGCAAAAAATGCGCTGCTGCCATCACCTTTGACATTGATGCGGATTCGCTGATCCGGGATGCGTGCCGCGATGATGCGGAGCTGCGGTTGCAACCGATCTCGATGGGGCGCTACGGGCCGACAGTGGCGGTGCCGCGCATCCTTGACACCTATCGCCGTTTTGGCCTGACCCAGACCTTCTTTATGCCCGGCTGGGTGATGGAGAATTACCCAGAAACCGTCGAGGCGATTTTGAAAGACGGTCATGAAATCGGCCACCATTCCTGGCGCCACGAAGACCCGATGGGCCATTCCGACGCCGAGGAGGCGGAATTGTTCGAACGCGCGCTTGAGGTGCATGTCCGGCTGACGGGCCGGAAACCACGAGGTTATCGCGCGCCGGTCTACAGCATCACGCCTGCCATGGTGGACCGGCTGATCTCGCATGACTTTCTCTATGACAGTTCGATGATGGCGGATGAGTTGCCCTATCTTGTGCAAACCCCCAAAGGCAGCCTGATCGAGGTGCCGCCGCATTGGGGCACTGATGACTGGCCGCCCTTCGCGCATTTCGCCGAGATCGACTATCTCATGCCGGTGCGTGGGCCCCGCGAAGGCATCGCACCGTTTTTCGAAGAATTTGAAGCGATGTACGAGGCGGGCGGGTTCTGGATGCCGGTGCTGCATCCGTTCCTGACCGGGCGTCTGGCGCGCTGGCGCGAGATGGAACGCCACCTTGAGGCTATTCTCGACAGGGGGGACGTTTGGTTTGCACCGCTGGAACAAATTGCGACATACGCGCGCGAGAATGCAGACAAGCTGCGGACCGAGAAGATCGGCTAGGGAATATTCAACCCAAACGAAAAGCGGCGCCCAAACCGGCGCCGCAGTCTGTCAGTATGCTGCGAAGGTCACCGCGCGCCGCCACGCGCAAGGCGCATCACCACGGCCACCACAAACAGGATCAAGAACAGGAAGAACAGAATTTGTGCCACCCCGGCCGAGGCGCTGGCGATTCCGCCAAATCCCATTACGCCGGCAATCAGCGCAACCACAAAGAATACAAGTGCCCAATAAAGCATGTCGTCTCCTTTCAACAAATCAGTCTGCACCGCAGGTGTCCGCGGCCTTCTGTTACACCAACGCGTCAGGTGGGATTTGGTTCCCTTCAACATAAGAACAGCACGTTAATTACTCGAAAAATAACGCCCCTCCAAATGAGGGGCGTTATTGGGGCAGCACTGCTGAGGCAGCCTTTACCGCGCGCGCGGTCCCGCAATCAGCCAGATGATAAAGCCCACAACAGGAAGAAGAAGCACAAGAAGCGTCCAAAGCACCTTTTTCCCGGTCGAGGCCGCAGAGCCCACGATCGACACGATGGCCCAGATGTCCAAGGCCAGGATAATCAGCCCCCCAAGTCCGCTTACTTCCAGCATCATTTTCTCCTTTCCAGGTTTTGATGGGCATGGTGCAGCCATGCATTTTGCATATCCAACGCGGGTGAGGGCACTTTGGTTCCCATGAACCTGCGCCACGTTGCATGTTGGAACTTCGGGCGGGTTACCGCGTTGACCCATGACATGTGTCCGCTCCCGCCTGCGCGCGCGAACGCGGACCACCCACAACGCCGAATGAGGAGTCCATGGAACAGACCGAAAGCCTTTACCAATCCTTTAAATCTTGGATTGCCACCCTGACCGAAACCGAGATCTACGCAGGGCAGTCGTTGTCAGATATCCTGACGCTCGACATGCTGGTGCAGCTTCTGGGCAATGTCCTAGCGGCCATCGTTCTCTTGTTGCTTGGCTTTGCGCTGTCTGGGCTGATCGGGCGCCGCATCCGCAGGTTGGGGGAAGAGCATGAAACTATGGATACGACCCTGTTCACCTTCCTTGGGAATATCGCGCGTTATACGGTTTTGGCTTTTACCTGTTTGCTTATTCTCAACACCTTCGGAATTCGGACCACCTCGATCGTTGCTGTAATCGGGGCCGCCGGGATCGCCATCGGCCTTGCATTGCAGGGCACGCTGTCCAATGTCGCCGCGGGTGTCATGATTATCCTGTTCCGACCGCTCAAGATCGGGGATTTCGTGACCGTCAATGGCGTGACCGGTACGGTCAAAGAGATCACGCTGAACTATACCGAAATCGCCGACCTTGGAAACGTGCAGGTCATCGTGCCGAACTCGGACGTGTGGGGCAACACCATCAGCAACTATTCGGTCTATGACACGCGCAGGGCGGAATGGTCCTTTGGCGTGGGGTATGGCGTGAACCTTGGTAAGGCAGAGCGTGTGATCCGCGAAACTATCATGGCGGATCGCCGCTCTTTGAAAGACCCCGAGCCATTTATCCAGGTCAACGCCCTTGGCGAGTCATCTGTTGATTTCCTCGTGCGTGTCTGGTGTCCGGCCGAAGAGTATTTCCAGTATCAGGCCGACATGAAGCGCAAGGTGAAAGAGGCGCTTGACCGCGAAGAGATCGACATTCCGTTTCCGACCCGCACGCTGGTTCACCAACCTCCGACGCTGGCGCTGGTGAATACCGATGATGAATCTGGGCACGACCAGACCCCGCAACAGGCAAGCTGAACCGCACGGGTCAGGGCGCACCCCTTGTCTGTGGCCCGCGCAAAAAAAATTCATCAAAATTTGGAACGGTCGGCGCGGCCATGCGTTGATTATCCAGAGCGGCCGCAGAAGACGCGGTCAATGCATGAACCAAACAAAGAAGGAGATCGTTATGCGTAAACTTCTTGCAACCACATCGCTCTCACTGGTGTTTGCCGGTGCGGCGTTTGCCCAATCCGCGACCACACAGGGCACTACCACCACCGGCGCCGAGGCGCAGTCCGAAAACTTCCTGACGGAAACCGCAAATGACGTCACCGAGGCGGGCAAGGACGCGCAGCAGTATCTCAAGAAGAAATCTTCGCAGGCTGGCAAAGCCATCGAGGAAACCTGGGACAAGACCAAGGCCGTGACTGCCGAGGCCTATGATGCCACCAAGGACGCCGCCGATGACGTCGCCGACAATGTGAGCGACGCCTATGCCGAAGTGACCGAAGAGATGGAGGCCATTGTGGCCGACGCCACGGACGAGGATTTGGTGATCGTGTCGCCTGAAGGCGTGGCGGCCTCGGAACTGGCGGGGCAGCCGGTCTATGATATCAACAACAACCGCATCGGCGAGGTTGCCCGTGTGGAAACCGGCAAGGCCGGCAAGGTCAAGGCCGCAACCATCGAGATCGGGGGCTTCCTCGGGATCGGGGAAACCGAAGTTGCGGTCGATGTGCTTGAAATGGGCTTCCTGCGTGCAGAGGACGCGGACCTCCGTGTCTACGTCACCGCGACCGAGCAAGAGCTTGAACAGCGCGCCGAGCTGCAAAACAGCTGATACGCTGACAGGATAGCAACCGGAAAGGGGCCGCGCGATGCGGCCCCTTTTTTGTCGGGTCAGACCATTTCGTCGGGCACGCCCGGCATGGCCATAGCGGTATCTTCCGCCGCGCGTAGATCATAGGGCACGAGGAAACCGTTGCGCTCTGCCGGGGGCTTCTTGGCGTTTTCGGCCACGACCTTTCGAAGTCGCGCGAAACTGTCTTCCAAGCTCGCCTGCGTGCCGGTTTGGGACTGGTCCAGCCAGTGGTCCACACAGCGTTGGCGTACCTTGCGCACCTCGTCCGAGTCCGTCAGGTCCACGCCCAGTTCCGTGTCCCATTTCATCGACCGGCCATTGAGATTGGCCGAGGACACGATGGCCGACCTGTCATCAAACACGGAAACCTTTGCATGGACATAAACCACCGGCGCACCCTGCAAAGTGGCTCGGTCCGGTCTGTCCTTGTCCGGTTGTGCGGTGCGGGGTTGGGCGGGGCTTGCGACCACAAGCCGGGGACCGAACGCCTTTCTGAGGATACGGATACATTTCGCCTGAAGGTAATCGCCCACGCGCCCGTCAAGACCGGGCGTCTTGCGGAAGGCCACGGTGTCCGGCGCCCCCGGCAGGATCAGAACCAGCCGAAGGTCTGGGGCCTCGCGGGCGCGGCGCGCCAACGCCCGGGCGAGGGCGGTTTCGCGAAAGTACTGGGTTTCGAGATAGATCAGGTGTTGCGCGGATGTGATCGCGCGCAAGTGTGCGTCGTAGATTTCGGTTATGACGGGGCGGGGGGAAAAAGCCCAAAGGTCCGGTGGCCGGCGCGCCGAGGACATGGTTCGCACAAGCGGCGAAACTTGCGCCGAGGGGGGATGCTTGCCCGCAGTCACTGCGGTGAACTCTTCAAGATGCGCCCGCGCCGCCCGCGCCAGAGACTCATCTTCAATCAAAAGTTGAACGTCATGCCACGTGTCTTCCGGCTGGCGGTCGTGGGCTTTGCAATCGAACCGGCGTTCGTCAAGGTCGAGACCACCGATATAGGTCCAGCGATCGTCGATCACTGCGACTTTCTGGTGATGCGAGGCGGGAAAGGATCCCGGGAGTCGCGGGTCGCGCAGCGACAGGGCATAGCGCACCCCGGGAAGTTCCGAGAAGGTGGTTTTTCCTGCCGGATCGGTCGCCAGCGCATAGCGTTTGCGCAATCGCCCTTTGCGCCACATCACCAACGGGGCGGTCAGGATGGCGGGCGCGGCGCCAATGCGGGCCGGGTGCAGTTCGGGCCGGATGACAAGGCGCCCCGCGTCGCGTGCGGCGATTTCGGGAATGGCACAGAGCAGACGCACGCTGCGCCAGGTGCGGCGGTGCAGGTCGGTCGCGACCAGCGGATCGAAATCGGACAGGAACAGGGTGATATCGACGCCGCGGTTCAGCGTGTCGACAAGAAGATCGAACCAAGTCTCGCCAATCTGTTGTGCTTCGGTGCTGCGCAGCCGGGTCAACGGGTCAAAGACCCGAAACCCCATGGTTACGGAGTGACGCGCTGCAAGCAGCCTGCGCTCGAACGCCGGATAGGCTTCTTGCGCCGTTATCAGGGTTTCGACGTATTTCACGTGGGTACTCTTACCCCGTTGCCGGTGGTGCGCCATCGCTTTGTGGGTCTTCTTCGACAAAATCTGCGATCTCAAAGGTCAAAAGGACCCGGAAAACCCCGTCTTCGTCGCGCATCGTATCGAGCTGCCCTTCCAGCTGTTGAGTGAAGGCGCGCACAAGGCGATCCCCAAGGCCGGTGGACTCTGGCTGTTCTGCCGTCACCTCGGTCGGGCCAATGGAATTCGCCACCTCGAGCGTTGCCATCTTTTCGTCTGTCAGGGTCAGGCGCACAGACAGCCATGCGGTTTCACCCGCGCCAGCGCCCATGTATTTCATAGCATTCGTGGCCAGTTCACTCAGGGCGAGGCTTAGCGGTACAGCCTGATCGGGATAGAGCACGACCTGATCATAGCTTTGATGGATTTCAGGCTTTTCACGCGCCACAAGGGCCGAATCGACAAGGTTGTTGACGACGGTGGCCAGCAATTCGTCGGCGCGGATGCGTTCTTCGCTGGTGGTTTCATAGAGCTTCTGGTGCACATGAGCGATCCGCATCACCCGTTGCTGAATTTCGACCAGTCCGGTTTTTTCCGCCTCTGATCTGGTCTTGCGTATCTTGAGGTTCAGGATGGAGGCCACAAGTTGCAGGTTGTTCTTCACGCGGTGATGCACCTCTTTCAACAACACCGATTTCTGGTGCAGCGAGTTCACAAGGTCGGCTTCGTCCCGAAGGATGCTTTCGGCCATATCCTGCCATGTTTCATCCATCTCGATGATTTCCGACGGCGTGGCCAGTTTTCGCGATACCCCGCCGATCTGGCGTGTCTTGCGAAAGGCCTGCATCCTCAGCCGCAAATCCCGAATAGGGGACAAAACCATGACCTGTACCGACAGGAAGGCGACCAACAGGCCGGCCATCCACATGCCAAGGGGGATCATGAGAGACGTTGAAATTTCCTGCTGCCCTTCCAACAGGAGACCGCGGTCATGTTCCCAGCTGCTGAGCGCATAAATCTCGCCCTGAATGATCGGCACGGCGGCAAAAACCCGTTTGGCTCCCTCGGAATTGGTGCCGACAAAGACCGTTTTGCCAATTCTGGCTAGGTTTTGCAGCGCGTTATTGGCCGGCAACCGGCGCGCTACATCCTCAAGGCCGCGGCTCGAGGCAAGAACCTCGCCATCCGCGTTGAAGGCGATAAGATCAATGAAGTTTTCGTTGGCGGGATTGTCTTGGGGCAGGCTGAGCATCGCGTGTTTCAAGACAATCGCCACAAGCCCGTCAAAGGCCCCATCGGAAAGAATGGGCACCGAGATCACGACCGCCGGGTCCTTGTTGATCGCAGACCGGCGCACGAAGGACGCGCGCGGCGAGGGGTCATCGCGCATGGCCTGAAAAACACGGTGGTCTGACATGTCAGTCTGTTGGGGCGACGTCGCGCAACTGATCCTGCCGTCGGCGTCAATAACCCCGATAAAGGCGATCACGTGCGAAGTCTCCAGGAACCGTGACAGGCGCGCGGCGCAAGAGGCCGGATCGCCGCCAGAGGTTGGCGAAATTGCCGCCAGCGCTTGTGCGGCCCCGAACGCCATCGTGGCATAGGCGGCCTCGCGGTCGGCAGCCTCCGAGGTCATGGCCAGAAGCGTGGCATACTGGCGTTCTTCGGCATCTTTCAGAAGCTGCCGGTTCTGCTCGATCGAAATCATCCCGACCGGCAACATGGCGACTGCCAGAAGCACGGCAATTCTGAACGTCAGCGACCGGGTGGCCGTCTTGATCCAGTTCATCACACTGCCGTTTTCCGGGGAAGAATACTGTCTGAGACAACGGCAACCGTGGCCTGGTCTGTCAATTCGAGGGGCTCGTCTTCGGACAGAGACATCAGTTCGATCAGCCGGGCACGGGCGCGATTGACGCGGCTCTTGACCGTTCCGACCTTCACGCCGCAGGTTTCTGCGGCCTCTTCATAGCTCATCCCCGAGGCCCCGACGAGGACCAGGGCCTCGCGTTGTTCGTCGGTCAGTTCGGCAAAGGCCTTTTCAAAATCAGCCAGCGCCAGGCGCCCGTCATGGTGGGGCTTGACCGCAAGCGTGGCCGCCATCGCGCCGTCGACATCGGCCACTTCGTGCTTGGCCTTGCGCCGCTGCGAATAAAAGGTGTTGCGCAGGATCGTGAACAGCCACGCCCGCAGGTTTGTGCCGTTCTGAAACTTGTCAAAGTTTTTCCACGCCTTCACGATGCTGTCATGCACCAGGTCATCCGCCGAGGCCCGGTTGCGGGTCAGGCTCATCGCGAAGGCGCGCATACTTGGAAGGTGTTCGAGAATCTCGTCCCTCGAATCGGCCGCGGCCGTAGAGCTATTTGTCATTTGCTTGTTCCCGTTCCTTGAGCTGCTTGAGCAGGTCCACAAACCGATCGGGCACGGGTTCTTCGGTGTCCTTTTGAAAAACCTTTCTCAGGTTTTCGTCGATCTGTTCCTCAAGGCTGGATTTTCCTGTTTCGCCAACCATAGTGGGTTTCCTGTTTCTACCGGTAACTTTTTTACGCGTTTCTTGGAACCAAACGCAGTCCGGCGCGTTTGGTTCCAAGAAAAGTGACAATGAGGTCAAAAAAACATGTCTTCGAATGCACAGCCGGATTATCTGTCGGTCAAGGTCGCCCAACTGCTTCCCTACCTGCGTCGCTATGCGCGCGCCCTGACCGGAAGCCAGAACACCGGCGACACCTATGCTGCGGCCACGATCGAGGCGCTGATTGCCGACCAATCGGTGTTTGAAATGGGGTTCAGCGACAAGGTCGCGCTGTTCCGCGCATTTCACGCCGTATGGACAAGTGCCGGTGCCCCGGTTCAGGAAGAAGGGGAACTTGGCGCGGATGCGCAGGCCCAGAAACGCCTTGGCAAATTGACCGCCAATTCGCGCGAGGCGCTTTTGCTGCACACGATCGAGGAATTCCCTGTGTTCGAAGTCGCCCAAGTGATGGCGATTGATCAGCGCGAGGCACAGGCCCTTATAGAAACCGCCCGCCGCGAAATGGCACACAGCCTGTCTGGACGCGTTCTGATTATTGAGGATGAATCCATCATCGCGATGGATCTTGAAGATATCGTGTCCGAGATGGGCCACGCCATTACCGGGGTTGCGCGCACGCACAAGGGGGCGGTTCAGCTATTCGCGCGCGAGAAACCGGACCTTGTCCTGTCGGACATCCAACTTGCCGATGGATCGTCTGGTATTGATGCGGTCAATGATATTCTCAAAGATGCAGGGGACATGCCGGTTGTGTTCATCACGGCCTTTCCCGAGCGGTTGCTGACAGGTGAACGTCCCGAACCGGCCTTCGTGATCACCAAACCCTATTCCGAGGATCAGGTGCGGTCTGCGGTCAGTCAGGCGATGTTCTTCAGCAGCACAGAAACCCTGTCTGCCTGAAGCGAAATCTTAAAAAGGCACAAACGGCTTCAACCCACGGGTTGGGGTCGTTTTTCATTTCAAGTCAGGTGTTTGTCGGAACCTTCGGCTGCTTCTCTGGTTGTCTTTGCAAGGACTCACCAACGGGGACGAGGAGGACCAAATGCTGTTCAAGACATTTCTCGGAGCAATCGGTGCATTGGGCGTGTCGCTGGCCGCGCTGCCGTTTCCATCCGTAAACGACACCATGCCGGGAAACCGCATGCCCGATCAGAGGGATCTAATATCACTCGGGACGTTCAGCCTCGCGAGTGCCCGGGTTGATGAATTGCTGGATGCGCAGGTCGTAACAACCTCGCGACAGCCTGTGGGATGCATCGGATCGCTCGACATGGACGGAAATGGCGCGGTGAATGGGGCTGTGGTGTGGCTGCCACCGCAGACGATGCTGACGCAGGCCCGACCGGTCCATCTTCCTGCAGCCGTTCTTACGGTTGCGGCCCCTCCGGACGAAGACCTGATACTTGTTTCGGCGATCAATGAGGATGCGCTGCACCGTTTGCCCACCTATCCGGCGGGTACACAGCAAGTCACGGATTGCACGGGGTTTTTTGCATGGTTCTAAACAGGTCAAACGCAGCGACGTGCGGGATTTTATTGGTTGTCACGGAACCGTAAGTCGCCTGAGGCGTTGATCTTATGAAACGGACATAAGGAGTTTTACCATGACCGACCAAACAAACAGTGGATCGCAATCCAATGCAGTGCTGGCCTTCGTGTTGGGCGGTGTCGTCGTGGCCCTGGGGGTGCTGGGTTGGGTCGTTCTTGGCGGCAGTCTTCCTGGTGACGAGCCGGATATCAGCATCACCGTTCCGGGGGTCGGCTCGGTGGAAGGGGAAGTCACCGAAAGCCAGTAAATCCTTTCAAACCTGCCTAGAAATGGCCCTTCAGTCCTTTCCCCGGACCTGTCCCGGACCGGGCCATTTCCTACCTTGGGGTCGGCACATGCCGGCCCCCTTTTTTGTGGTCTGCCCGCGATTTGGGCATGCGCCCCGTGCGTGCACAAAATGACGCAGTGCAGCATTGCGGGTCTATTGGAACACTGCAAAACTCTGCTAGAATGTGCCCATTCTAACGCAGGTTTTTTTCATAATGGGCACCTATATTCGCGCATCCGCCCTGTCCGGGCTTGACGATATCGCCTTGCGGCGAGGTCTGGATCTCGACGCGCTTCTGGAAAAGCACGATATCGACCCGGCAGTCTTTACGGCGCATGAGGCCGAAGTCGATTTTGAATCCGCCTGCGCGTTGCTGGAAGACTGCGCGCAGAAGTGGGACATGCCGGATTTGGGCGTGCACCTGTCGCGTTACCACGCGCTTGAAACGCTGGGCGTGGTCGCGCTGGTGACGCGCATGGAAACCTCTGTGCGCACCGCCGTTCGCGAGATCATCCGCAACCTTTACCTGCACACCAATGGCGTGGTCGTGGCACTGAACGAACCCGAAGGCGAGGGGCCTGCCGAGATGATCTGGGCCTTGCGTGGCAGCCGGGGCGACAAGCGCCAGTTCCGCGAAAGTGGCCTGTGTAATTCGCGCACGATTCTGGAATGTATCGTGGGGCACAAAGTTAAATTCTACGAGGCATGCGTTGTGCATGCGGCGCCCACAGGCCGCGACAGTCTCGCGCTCGAACTGGGCTGTCCGGTGCGCTACGGAACCGAGATAAACCGCCTCGTTTTTGATGCCAGGGTCTTGGACGAACCGTTAAAGCGTACCGATGTGGCCTTTCATCCGATCATCCGGCGCTACCTTGCCGAGATCAGCGCCGAGAAGGGCCAGAGTTTCTCGGATCGTGTCCGGTTGGAAGTGTTCCGGCAATTGTCGCTGGGATTGGTCTCGCAGGATCGGGTCGCGGCGGCTCTGCGCCTGCAGCCGCGCACCTTGCAGCGGCGCCTCAAGGCGGAAAACACCAGCTTCCGCGATATTCTGGACGAGGAACGCCGGAAACGGGCACTTGCGCTGGTGCAGCAAACCGACCTTCCGCTCTCCGAGGTGGCGCTGGCCGTGGCCTATTCGGACCAGACGGCATTCAATCAGGCGTTCAAACGGTGGTTTGACAGGTCTCCTCTCAAGGTAAGGCGCGGGGTGCCGCTCTTGCCGGGATCGGCCTGAGATTCGATACGGGCGCAACCGGCCATAGGGCTTTGCCAGCTGCGCCCGCACCCCGATCCGATCATGAGACCGGTCGGTACGTCGCCCCCACAAAGGCCACCCGAGACTGGGAAGGGGGCCCTTCAGGCAAACGTGTCCTTTCCGCGCGGTGCGCGGGAAATTTCTGTGACGCTGGCCGGAAACCGGCCAGCGCCGGCCTTGGTTTTCTGTGAGTGGCACCCGGTCGGCCCAAGGCGTAAGCCGGTCGGGTTTTGGCAGGAGGTGTCTTGGGTCTCATCACCTCTTCGATACTGATATGAGGGGTCCGACCCGGATTTACTTTGCAGCCGCGGCCTGTTTCTTTTGAATTTGCGACAGGGTCGAGTTTCGCAAAGGACCGGGGTCTAAACGGTTGACCACAGGGCCGGATCGCGCCCTTATGCAGGGATGGAAAACCTTGCGGACAGGCTGTTTCCCTTTTTTCAGGCGCTCAAGGACGCGCCGGGCCGGTTCTTTGGCAAAGACGGGCTGAAACGCGCCAGCTATGTCGCGTTTTCCATGATCCTTGCCATCTTCCCGTTCTGTATCCTGGTCCTGTCCGTGGCCGTTCTGTTTTCGACGAACCAGATCACCCAGAACTATGGCAGCCTTGAAGACCTGTTGAATGTGGTCTTCGGCAGCTGGCCCGATGAAATCGCCCGTCCGATCGAAACCGAAGTGCGTGCCGTTCTTCAAAACTCGGGCCGGTCCACGGTGACGGTGGGGGCGCTGTTGACGCTGTTGCTGGCTTCAAACGGGTTCGAGGCCGTACGCGAGGTTTTGTCAGAAGCCTACCGCGAAGATGACCCGCGTCCGATCTGGAAAAAGCGGCTGGTTGCCGTGGCCTTTGCCATGGGTGGGGCAGTGTTCGTTACGGTGTCGGGCGTTCTGGGCGTGCTGGTGCCGGTCTATCTGGCCTATGTGTCCGACGCTCTGCCGGTGCTGCATCTGGACCTTGTCACCAGCGAGATCATGGCCCGTCTGGTCACGGTGGGGTTCCTGTTTTTCGGGTTGATCGCCATGCATAAATGGCTGCCGGGCCTGCGCTGGCCGGTGCGTTCGGTTCTGCCCGGGGTGCTGCTGACCATGGTGCTCTGGGCCGTCTGTGCCAGCGGGTTTGACTATTACATCCGCACCTTTTCGAACTACAGCATGACCTATGCCGGTCTGGCCGGGGTGATGACGGCGCTGATCTTCATGTACCTGATGTCGGCGGTTCTGGTCTTTGGTGCCGAATACAACGCGCGGCTTGACGAATTACGTGGCGGGCATCCGTCAGAGTAACGGCGCAAACAGACGGGCCACCGGCGCCCCGAGGCGGATCCAGAGCGGCTGATCGGGCAGGGATGTCTCAAGCAGGTAGGATTGCGCAAAATCCGCTTCCAGCATGAGCGCCACATCCCGCGCCGCGCGTACGTCAAAGAACATCGCTGTTGTCTCGAAATTCAAACGACATGACCGGTTATCAAGGTTGATCGTCCCTACCGAGGCGATGCTTTCATCCACAAGCAGCACCTTCTGGTGCGTGAACCCGTCATCATGGATGTAGAACTTGACCCCCGCTTCGCGCAATTCGTCGAAATAGTCGAAAGCGGCCAGATAAGTGGACCAATGGTCCGGCTTGCCCGGCACGAGGATACGCACGTCGATGCCTTGCATGGCCGCGATTTTGAGCGCGGACTGGATATCGGCATCAGGCACGAAATAGGGCGACGCGATCCAGATTCGTTTGCGAGCGGCGCGGATGGCGGCGCAGAAATAGAGGTTGCCCGTTTCCATCTCGTCCGCGGGGCCGGGGGCCAGCAACAGCGCGTCCATGTTTTCCTCGGCGCGCGGAGCTTCCCAGAACAGGTCATCCAAAAGGCTGCTTTCCGTGGCCCAGTGCCAGTCTTCGCAAAATACAAGCTGAAGCTGCGATACAATCGGCCCGCGCAGGCGGCAATGGGTGTCGCGCCAGTGCCCCATCTCGGGGTGATGGCCCATATATTCGTTGGCCACGTTCAACCCGCCGGTGAACCCGACGATCCCGTCCACGATCACGGTTTTGCGGTGGTTGCGGAAATTGACCTGCAACCGGTTGGTGGGTCCGCGCAAGGCGTTGGTGTCAAGGATGTTTACCCCTGCATTGGTCAGGGTCTCGACATAATCTCGGGACAGTTTGTTGCTGCCAACCGAGTCATAAAGAAACAGCACCCGGACCCCGCGCGCGCTGGCCGCCATCAACCGTGCGTGCAGGGCGCGCCCCAGATCATCATCGCGCACGATGTAGAATTGTACCAGCACATAGGTTTGCGCGGCGTCTATTGCCTCGAAAATCGCGTCGAATGTTTCTTCGCCGTCGACCAACAGGTCCATGGCGTTGCCCGACACGATGGGCGAGGCGGCCAGCCGCTCGAACGTTTCATAGCCGACATTGTCATCATCCCCGACAATTGGATGGGTCGCGCGGAACGCTTCGATCCCTTCGACCACCCGTTCGGATTCGCGCCGCTTGATGACATAACCAGCGAATTTCTTGTGCCCGAGGAACAGGTAGAAAAAGATCCCCAGATAGGGCGCGGCCAGCAGGAATACGACCCAGGCCACCGACCCTTGCGGCGTACGGGCATTCTGTACCGCGCGAAAGGCAAAGTAGATCGCCACGGATTCGAGCAGAACAAATAGAATGACGGGCAGGGTGGCGTACATGCGGCCCTCCGAAAGTCTGGCGCAGAATTTCAATCAGCCTAGCGTCATCTGCGTTTTGGGGAAAGCGCCGTTGCGTGACTTGGCCCCGTGTGGCGTCTTTGGGGGATTGCACCGGCAAGGCGGGCGGCTATTGTCGGCGACACAGAGGCGGAAATGGTTTGGGAGGACCACGCGGTGAAGGACACAATCGGCAGCTATTTCGACGCAAAAGCAACGGATTACGCAGAGAACCTGTTCCTGATGGTGCCCGCCGATGCGGCGCGAAACTATCACTCCGGCGGCTTTGGTATCACCTATGGCGCTGCACGCGATCTGGTGCACCGCTGGCAGGACCAGTTGCGTGCTGCGGGCTATGGGCATCGGCACCGTGTGGCCGTTCTGTTGGGAAACCGCCCCGAAATGATGCTGTTGAAACTGGCGCTGAACGGGCTTGGGATCAGCTGGGTACCGGTCAATCCCGATTACCGCCCGTCCGAGCTGGCCTATCTTCTGGAAGACAGCGCCGCTGATCTGGCCATTGTGGCGCCGGAATATCTGGTGCTGATGCAGGACGGGATTGCCGAGACCACACAGGCGGTGGCTCATGTGTTGCTAGACGACGATCTTGTCGTCCTGCCGCCAGCGCCGCGTGCCGCGTCGGATGATGCGGTGGACGGCGATACAGAGGCCAGCCTGATCTATACTTCGGGCACCACGGGGCGCCCCAAAGGCTGTATCATCAGCCACGCCTACGAACTTGACATGGGGCGTTGGTATGCGTCGCGTGGCGGTTTGCTGGCCTTTCGCGAGGGGCAGGAGCGACTGTATAATCCACTTCCACTGTTCCATGTAAATGCCGGAATTATATCGTTTTATTGCATGATCGAAATCGGAGGATGCCAGATCATCCCGGAACGGTTCCGCGCCAATTCGTGGTGGCGCGAACTGGCCGAGACCGGCGCGACGGTGGCGCATTACCTTGGTATTGTCATTCCCGCACTTATGAACCTGCCCAAGGGCGATTGGGACGACAAGCACTGTCTGCGGTTTGCAGTGGGTGCCGGGGTTGAGCCCACCCTGCATGAGCCCTTTGAAAAACGGTTCGGCTTTCCGCTGATCGAGGTCTGGGGCATGACCGAGATGTGCCGCATCCTTGCTGCCAACACCGAACCCCGTCATATCGACACGCGCGCCTTCGGGCGGCCCGGGCCGGGGCTTGAGGTGCGGGTGGTGGATGAACATGACCGCGAAGTGCCGCGCGGCACGGCGGGCGAAATGGTGCTGCGCCACAGCGCCGAAACCCCGCGCAGGGGGGCGTTTTCGGGCTATCTGAACCTCCCGGAAGCAACCGAAGAGGCCTGGCGCGGCGGTTGGTTCCACACTGGTGACACGGTGATGATGGACGAAAGCGACATGCTCTTTTTCGTGGATCGCAAGAAGAACATCATCCGACGGTCCGGTGAAAACATCGCCGCCGCCGAGATCGAGGCCTGCCTGCAGGATCACCCGGCGGTGGATCGTGTCGCTGTACTGGCCGTGCCGGACGCGCTGCGTGACGAAGAGGTTCTGGCCTGCGTATCCCTCACCGATGCCAGTGTCGCCGCCGAAGACCTGTTCGATTGGTGTTTTGCGCGGCTGACCTATTACAAGGCGCCGGGCTGGATCCGGTTTGTTGAAAACATTCCGGTCACGGGCACCCAGAAAATCCAGAAACACGCGATGTTTGCCGAAGGCGAAGACCCAACCCACGGCGCGGCGGATTTCCGGTCACGCAAGAAACGCGGGTAGCCCAGAGATTTTCTGACGAGTCCTTTCTATCGATTGTTGGCAACCGCGCAGGACTGAGCAGGACAATTGAGTGGTCGCCAACCCGTCACGGTCGCGCCAAAACCGATCAAAAGAGAAGGGGCATACCGGTCATGTGCCCGATATGCCCCCCTAATTCCTTGAAGTTCCGTGAACCGGATCACGCGCGACGGCGACGGCCCCCTGCGCGGCCCCCGCGGCCACGGCCTTCCTGACCGGGTTTGGCGGGTTGTTTGTTGAACGCGATCCACGCCGCACCGCCTTCGTCGTTGTTGGTCAGGAAGTTGGCGGCACGGATGGCCTCCATTTCCTTGCCTGCACGCGGTTTGGTGCTGCCAAGGCCGAACATCTGGCAAAAGGTTTCGTCGTCCATGTCTGCGGGCAGGATGATGCCTGCGGCCTCGACCTCGGCCTTTTTCTCGGCCAGTTTCTTGGGGCCGACGGGCAGGGCGACCGGGTTCATGATTGCCGAGGTCATGCCTGTGGCCATCGCCATGGGCAGGAAGGCGTTGTTGATGCCGTGACGGTTGGGCAGGCCGAACGAGATATTCGACGCACCGCAAGTGGTGTTTACGCCCAGTTCGTTGCGCAGGCGGCGGTTCAGTTCGAACACCTGCAGGCCCGCCGTGCCCATCGCGCCAATCGGCATCACCAGCGGGTCCACGACGATGTCATGGGCGGGAATGCCGAAATCGGCCGCACGTTCGACGATTTTTTTGGCCACGGCAAAACGCACTTCGGGGTCTTCCGAAATGCCGGTGTCGTCATTCGAGATCGCCACCACCGGCACGTTGTACTTCTTGACCAGCGGCAGAACGACCTCAAGGCGCTCTTCCTCGCCGGTGACCGAATTCAGCAGCGGACGGCCCTCTGCGACTTCGAGACCGGCCTCAAGCGCGCCGGGCACGGACGAGTCGATGCAGAGCGGGCAGTCGGTTACGGCCTGTACACGTTTCACCAATTCGCGCATCAGATCAGGTTCGACAAAGTTATTGTCGGCATAGCGCGGGTCTTCGGCCATCTTGTTCGAGAACACCGCGCCCGAGTTGATGTCCAGCACGGTCGCCCCGGCGGCAACCTGCGCCAGAGCGTCGGACTCGACACGGGAAAAATCACCGCGCTCAAGTTCTTCGTTCAGGATCTTGCGGCCCGTCGGGTTGATGCGTTCGCCAATCACGGTGAACGGCTGGTCAAACCCCATGATCGTGGTTTTTGTTTTAGATTCAATGATAGTACGGGTCATACTTGATCCTGTTGGTTTAAGCTTTTGCAGGGACGGTCGAAGCGCCGCCGTTGTCGATGGCCCAGGTGGCATTGGTCTTGATGCCGCCCAGCGGGAAGAAGTGCACCTTCTCGATGTTGAAGTCGGGGTTGGCGGCCTTGTGTGCGGCCAGGTCGTTGATCACCTCGTGCGGTTCATAGGGCAAGAGCAGCTTGGAGACATCCATTGCGCGTTTCTGCAGCACCTTGAGGGACGGGCCCACGCCGCAGGCGATGGCGAACTTGATCATCGTTTGCAGCTTGGCCGGACCGGCGATGCCGATATGCACCGGAATGTCGATGCCGGCCTCTTTCAACCCGTCGGCCCAGGCGATGATCGGCTTGGCGTCAAAGCAGAACTGTGTCGCCAGTGCCATTTGCGCATCCGTGGTTTCCGAGAATTTCTGTTTCCAGCGCAGCGCATCGTCCACGTTCTTGTGCGACTCGTCGGGATCAATGTCCTTGTTGCCCTCGGGATGGCCCGCGACGTGCAGGTTGGTAAAGCTCGCCTTGTCAAACAGGCCGGTTTCCAAAAGCTGCATCGAGCAGTGATAATCGCCATGCGGGGTGTCCACGCCCCCGGCCAGCAACAGCGCCTGTTTCACGTCCGCTTCGCCCTGGTACATGGCGATCCAGTTTTCCAGCGTGGCCTTGTCCTTGATGATGCGCGCCGGGAAATGCGGCATCACGGGATAGCCTTCGGCATTCAGTCGTTTGGCCGTGGCGACCATGTCTTCGATCGGGGTGCCTTCGATATGGGCGATGTAAACGCGTGTGCCCTCGGGCAGAAGCGTACGGAAATCCTCGACCTTGGCCGCGGTGCGCGGCATGACTTCGATCGAATAGCCTTTCAGAAAGGCTTCGACCTCGGGGCGGACGGTTTTGACGTCATCCGTTTTTTTCTTGAAGTTCAACAGTGCCATCACGGCCTCCCATAGCGCGTTGCGGGTCATGCCCGGCCTTCATTGGCGATCAGGGCTTTGAGGCGCTCCTGATCGAATTCCGCCTCGAGGCGGGCCGCTTCCGCTTTGGCCACGTCTGCGGGGTCGCCCTCGACCGGGTAGGGATCAGCCTTGCGCCATTCCGCCAGATAAGCATCGGCATCCTTGGCGCCGATTTTCATCGCGGCCCGGTCGATTGCCTGTTCAAAGCGTTCGGCCAGTTGCACCTTGGCGCCACGGCGGCCTTTGCCAACAATGACCTGGGCAGGGATGTCGCGCCAGTAAACGATGGTAACGTCGGGCATGTCTGATTCCTCGGTTTCGGTCTTTTTTCAATAAGTCACGCTTGGGAGGCGCTGATGTACGTTTTCGACAGAACACCTGCGTTCCGCGACCTCGACACATGTAACCGCAGGGCGCGCGGCAATCATTGGAAAATTCCTAATGATGATGATGAGCCACCCACAGGGGATTGCGCGGGGCCATTTCCCGACATAGGTTGAAGGTAACTCGAAATGGAGGGCGTGAGTCATGGCGCCCAAGCGTCCCAAAGGTGCGGGCGCGTTCCCGAAACCGGTTGAGAGCCCCGCGCCGAAACCGCCCGATCCGAGTGAGCTTTATGCTGCACTCGATCTGGGTACGAACAGTTGTCGCATGCTGATTGCCCAACCCAAGGGCAACCAGTTTCATGTGGTCGATAGCTTTTCCAAATCCGTGCAACTGGGCGCGGGTCTGGAAAGCACGGGCCGTCTGTCGCGTGGGTCCATGCGGCGTACGGTGCAGGCCCTGCGCATCTGTCAGCAGAAACTGAAACGGCACCGTGTGAAACGGATGCGACTGGTCGCGACCGAGGCTTGCCGACGCGCGCGTAACGCGAAGGATTTCATCCATCAGGTGCGGCGGGAAACCGGCCTTCAGCTGGAAATCATCAAGCCCGAGGAAGAGGCGCGGCTGGCGGTGATTTCCTGCGCGCCGCTGGTCAGCACCAAGACCGAACAATTGCTGGTGGTGGATATCGGGGGCGGCTCGACCGAGCTGGTCTGGATCGACCTCACGCAGGTGCCCAAAGTGGACCGGCCCAATGCGATCATGCGGCTGCACACCGGGTTTCATGCGGGCGACAGCCTGTTTCCGGCGGCCAAGGTGGTGGACTGGATCTCGGTGCCGTTGGGGGTGGCAACGCTGCGCGACCAGTTCAGCGATGTCGAAGATGATGGCGCGCGGTTCGCGCTGATGAGCTGGTTCTTCGAGGAAAACCTCGCCGAATTCGCCCCCTACAAGGATGTGCCCCCGCGCGAGGGGTTCCAGATCGTGGGCACCTCGGGCACGGTGACGACGGTGGCGGCCAGCCATCTGGGCCTGCGCCGCTATGACCGCACCAAGGTCGACGGGTTGCGCATGACCAGCGACCAGATCGACAAGGTGATCCGCGGCTATCTGGACCTTGGGCCTGCGGGGCGGCGACGCGATCCACGGATCGGGCAGGACCGGCAGGCGTTGATCATGTCGGGCTCGGCCATTTTGCAGGCGCTGTTGCGGTGCTGGCCTACGGACCGTCTCTCCGTGGCGGATCGTGGACTGCGCGAAGGGTTGCTTTATGCGCAGATGAGCGCAGACGGAGTGCTTGAAGGCGGCCCGTTCTAACGGGTAAAAAGAAAACTCTTCCAGAAGAATTTTCCGGTTGCAAAATTTTCCAGAAAATTTTGCGCGGGGCGAAGGATTGAAGTGATGGCAAAGACACCAACCGGCAAGAACACATCGGGGCGCGGACAGCGGGACCTCAAGGTCAAGGTAAAGACCGCACGGGGCCGCAAGCTCAGCTCGACGCGCTGGTTGCAGCGGCAGTTGAACGACCCTTATGTGAAACGCGCGCAGGCCGAGGGCTATCGCGGGCGGGCGGCCTTCAAGATCATGGAACTGGACGACAAATTCCGGTTCCTTGTGCCGGGGGCGCGAGTCGTGGATCTGGGCTGTGCACCGGGCGGCTGGTGTCAGGTTGCGGTAAAGCGCGTCAATGCACTGGGCGAGAAGCCGGGCAAGAAGGTCGGCACCATCCTTGGTGTCGACCTGCAAGAGGTCGAACCGATCGCGGGTTGTGAAATTCACCAACTGGATTTCATGGAGGACGACGCAGACCTCAAGGTCAAAGAATGGCTGGGCGGGCAGGCCGACGTGGTTATGTCTGACATGGCAGCAGCCAGTTCCGGTCACAAGCAGACCGATCACCTGCGGATCATGGCCCTGTGCGAAGCAGCGGCCTATTTTGCGTTTGACGTGCTGGACGAGGGCGGCACCTTTGTGGCCAAGGTTCTGGCCGGTGGGGCCGAGGGCGACCTGCAAAAACTGCTCAAGCAGAAATTCACCAAGGTTGCCAATATCAAGCCGCCCGCCAGCCGGTCGGATAGTTCCGAAAAATTCGTCGTCGCCACGGGGTTCCGTGGCTAGGCATCATTCCTCGCGTACAAGCGTGCATTGATAGGTGGTGCCGTCCGGGTCGGGGTCGCGATAGGTGGCCGCATCGCCCTTGATCCAGATCGAACGCCCGAAACTGCCTTCGTATTTCGATCCCGACGCCGTCCGCACAAGGTTGCCGGTGTCGATGCTGTCGCCGCGCTCGAACCGGACTGAAGGCAGCTCGGTGTCATAGAACATGGTCACGACCTCGTTGGCTGGGTTGCCGTCACAGGCCCAGAAGGCCGTGGCGCGTGGGGGGTGCAACATCCATTGCGTCACCAGTTCGTTGTTGCGACTTTGATAGGCAAAGGTCACACAGTCGGTCAGGTCAGCGGCCTTCCAGCATTCATCGCGCCCCTTGACCCAGCCGCGCTGCGTGGCGCGCAAGAGGTCTTCGGCCTCGGCGGCCCCGGCATCCAGACCTCGCGCAGCCGCAAGCGCGGCACTGTAGCTGTCAGCCACCTGCCGGTCGAGCCGCGCAAGTTCAGCGTTTTCACAGACCAGTTTCTCGGCCGAACTTTCGGCCTTGGCACAATCAAAGGAAGGCCCGTCCTCGGCAAAGGCGGGCGCGGCGGTCAAGAGAAGTACGACAATCAGGCGGGTCATGGGTGGGGCTCCGGAAAAGGGCTGGTTGGTGAAAGGATGCATCGGGTCTGCCACGAGTCAACGTTTGTATCGACCCGGCGCGGAAAGCTGCCGCATTGTGTTGACCTTTGGAATGGGTCACAAAACAGGTGTGAAGCTGATTGTCCTGAGCCTTGCCTATCTGGCTGTCGTGACCCTGCCGCTGGTCCTGTCATGGACCACCGGCGGCCCGCCGCGCCCGTTTTTGCAGGAACTGGGATCGGGTTTGGGCATACTTGCCTTTGCCATGATCCTTGTGGAATTCGTGCTGTCGGGGCGGTTCAAGACGGTGTCGAATTCGGTAGGCATGGACATCACCATGCGCCTGCACCAGGTCATGGCGCGTCTGGCGCTGGGGTTTGCAGTGCTGCACCCGTTGTTCTATTCCGGTGCCCCAGCAGGCGGGCCGCGCCCGTGGGATCCGACTCGGCAGTTGGTGCTGACCACCGATTTTTCCGCGTTGGTGACGGGGATCCTTGCCTATGCTCTGCTGCCGACGCTGGTGGCGCTGGCGGTGTTCCGGCCGCAACTGGATTTCAAATACGAGGTCTGGCGCGTGATGCACGGGGTCGGGGCGCTGGTGATCGCGCTTTTGCTGTTGCATCACACCGTCTATGCGGGGCGCTATGGCGGGCATCCGGTGATGGTCTGGCTCTGGCTGGGTCTGACTGGGGTGGCGGTGGCGTCGCTGTTGCATGTTTACCTGCTGATGCCGCTCTGGCATCGGCGGCACCGCTGGAAAGTCACGGGGCTGCGCCGTCTGACGCCACATCAATGGGAGCTGACCCTGACACCGGATGGCCACAAGGGGTTGCGCTATGAGGCAGGACAATTCGCCTGGATCAAGCTGGGGCGCAGTGCGTTTTCACTGGCAGACAACCCGTTTTCCATTGCCTCGGCCCCGGCAGAGGGCGCAGGGTTGCGGTTCATGATCAAGGAACTTGGCGATTTCACCGGATCGCTGGATCAGGTAACGGTCGGGACCAAGGCCCATGTCGACGGGCCCTATGGCACCTTGTCCGTGGCCGGGCGGGCCGAGCCGGGCATCGCGCTGATCGGCGGCGGAATCGGTGTGGCGCCGCTGCTGGGCATCTTGCGGCAGATGCAGCATGAAGGCGACCCGCGCGCAGTCAGGGTGCTGTACGGAAACCGCGAAGTGCGCCAGATCGCCTGTAAGGACGCGTTGGACAGGGTGGATACCCGCTATGTTCTGTCCGAGCCGCCCGAAAACTGGACCGGAGAGACCGGCATGATTGACCCCGCGCTTCTGGATCGCAGCTTTAGCGATGCGGAGTTTTCCACGTGGCTTTTCGTGATGTGCGGACCAAAGGAAATGATGGATGGCGTCGAAGACCACCTGATCCGGCGCGGCACGCCAGCGCACCGGATTCTCTCAGAAAGGTTTGACTATGACTGATCCCGTCCTGCCGCGTGCGCCGCGCAAACGGTTGGCTGTGATGCTGCGCCTTGTAGCGGTCGGAGTGTGCCTTGCGGCCTTGATGTTTGCCCTGCGCTGATCTGTCCTGATGGTAGGTAAACTAGTTTGAGATTTTGCGTCAAAGAGCGGGCGGCGCGGGTTGACACAACCAGAGTTTTTGGAAAGTCTGGTCACGACAACGCGCAACATTTTTTCACATGAACGCATGTAGGTCGTAATGACTACCGGTTACGACCATTGGACAGCCTCGCGTGCTGGCCCTCTGCGATAAACGGAGCCCCCCATGGCAAACATCACCGGCACCACCGACTCGGATATCCTGAACGGCACTTCAACGGCAGACAGCATCTCGGGCGGGGCCGGGGATGACCAGCTGAACGGGCAGGCCGGGGCGGATACTCTTCTGGGTGAGGCAGGCGATGACCTGCTGTCGGGCGGCAGCGACAATGACAGCCTGAACGGCGGCGACGGCGCGGATACGCTGTCGGGCGGGGCGGGGCAGGACACCCTGACCGGCGGCACCGGCACGGATGTGTTCCGCGACCGGGCCGAGGCGCTGGACACCGACGTGATCACGGATTTCTCGGTCGAGGATGTGCTGCGGGTTTCGGGCAGCTTCCTGTTTGACGACAGCTTCCAGAGCACCGGCGCGGGAGGCAACACGCTGCTGGAGATCAACACCGACGTGACGCCGGGCTTTGATATTTCGGTGACCCTGAACGGTACCTTCTCGGGGGGGTATTTCGCCGCGCTTGCCGGGCCGGATGGCAGCGACATCGTCTATATTGCCGCCCCCGGTGGCACCGCGACGGTCGGGAATGACAGCCTTGACGGCTCGGCGGCGGCCGACACGCTGGATGGCGGGGCGGGCAATGACCGCCTGATCGGAGCCGGTCAGCATGATGATCTGTCGGGCGGGGATGGCAACGATTCCATCTATGCGGGTTTTGGCAATGACACCCTGTCGGGCGATGCGGGCAATGACTGGCTTGTCGGGGACGCGGGCAATGACAATCTGTCGGGGGTCTCGGGCCGCAACTCACTTTATGGTGGTTCTGGCGATGACGTGCTGGACACGGGAACGGACTCAGGCAACTTTGCCGATGGTGGCAGCGGGTCAGACACCCTGACCTCGCAAGGCGGGTCCGACACGCTGCGTGGCGGGTCGGATGACGACACGCTCGACGGGAACGGAGGCGCGGATCACCTGTATGGCGATGCGGGCGCGGACCTTTTGTCGGGGCATACCGGCAATGACTATCTTGATGGCGGTTCGGGCAACGATACGCTCTCTGGCGGGGAGAATAACGACACGCTTCAGGGCGGGCAGGATCAGGACTCGTTGCGCGGCAATGAGGGCGCTGATGACCTATATGGTGGCTCGGGGCGTGATACGCTTTGGGGGGACGCCGGGAACGACTGGCTGTCCGGCGGCGCGGGCACTGACCGGCTGGATGGCGGTGCAAACGATGACGTCCTGTATGGCGACGGGGAAGAGGACACCCTGTTCGGCCAGGCCGGAGATGACACGCTGGATGGGGGCCTTGATGCTGACAGCCTGTCCGGCGGCGATGGTGCCGACAGATTGAGCGGTGGTCAGGACAGTGACACCCTGACCGGTGGCAGCGGTGCGGACGTGTTTGTCGACCGGGCCGAGTATCTGGACGGCGACCGGATTACGGATTTCGAGATCACCACCGCGGTGGACGAAGGCGATGCGATTACCGTCACAGGCCGCCGGTTTGATGACGGACATGTCACGGTCAGCATGTCGGGTGGCAACACGATTCTGACCATGGACACTGATCGCGATGGCGTTGCCGATACGGTGGTGACCCTGTCCGGCGTGATCAATGCCGATTTCCTGACCTGGACTGATGGCAGCAACACCACCATCCGCGCCTATCCGACGGCGGGTCTGGGTGGTTCGGGCGCGCCTGTTCGCGGCACGATTGTCGATGATGCAGGCGCCGCGGCCGTGACGGCAGGCGGTGCAGGCGTGATCCTTGGCAACGCCGGGAACGATACGCTGACCGGCGATCTCGGCACGCGCTCGATCATGGCAGGCCTTGGCAATGACGAGGTGCAGGGCGGCGATGCGGGCGAGACCATTTCAGGCGACCACGGCGCCGACACCCTGTCGGGCAATGCCGGCAGTGATGTCATCTTTGGCGGCGACGGCGGTGACAGCATTCTTGGCGGAACCGGTCAGGACACGCTCTATGGTGATCGCGGCAACGATACGATTGATGGCGGGGCTTCGGACGACACCCTGTATGGCAACGATGGGGCGGACAGCATCCTTGGCGACAGCGGGGCCGATTACATCCTCGGGGATGATGGCAACGATACCATCGAGGGCGGCACAGGGGCCGATTACCTTTATGGCGGCAACGATCAGGACCTTATTCGTGGTGGCGATCTGAACGACCAGCTGTATGGCGCGGGCGGCAATGACACGCTATATGGCGATGCGGGCGCCGATTATGTCTCTGGCGGCTCGGATGACGACGTTCTTCACGGGGGCACCGGCGCGGATACGCTGACCGGCAGCGGCGGTGACGACCACCTGATGGGCGACGCGGATGCGGACCGGCTGGATGGCGGCGCGGGCAACGACCAGTTGGAAGGCGGCGATGGCAATGACACGCTGAGCGGCGGTACCGAGGTCGATACCCTGACCGGCGGCGCGGGTGACGATCTGTTCGAAGGGCAAAGCTATCACCTGAACGGGGACATCATCACCGACTTTGCTGCGGGCGACAGGGTACGCGTCACCAACGCAAGCTTCTTCAGCGCCGATGTCACCGTTACCGTGTCTGGCGGCAACACCAGTTTTGCCATCGACACGGACCAGAACCTGAGCGATGACCTGTTCTTCACGCTGCAGGGCGTGTACACGCCCGCCGATTTCCAACTGATCACGGCGGCGAACTTTACCGAGATTTTCCTGCCGTCGCTGAATGGCGGCGTCTGGACCGGCACCGAGGGCGCCGATACGCATGTGGCCTCGGTCGGCAATGACAGCCTTGAGGGGCTGGGCGGCAATGACCAGCTGACCGCGCTGGATGGCAACGACATCGTGAATGCCGGGGACGGCGATGACGATGTGTTCGCAGGCGCGGGCAATGACCAGGTCGACGGTGGCAACGGTAGTGATTTCCTGCGCGGGGATGCGGGGTCGGACACGCTTTTGGGCGGGGCCGATCAGGACGAAATCTATGGCGATGCCGGCAATGACCTTGTGGCCGGGGGTGACGGGCGCGACACCGTGCATGGCGGCGATGGCGACGATGTGCTGGGCGGTGATGCTGGTAATGACACGGTTTACGGCGAAGACGGGTTCGATACGCTGACCGGCGGCGACGGAGACGATTATCTGACCGGCGGGCGCGGCAATGACGACCTCAGCGGCGATGCGGGCCGCGACTATGTGTATGGCGGCGAAGATCAGGACACGCTGTCCGGCGGCGCCGACGATGACCAGGTCTATGGCGGTTCGGGCAATGACGTGGTGCGCGGGGATGGCGGCAACGACTATGTCAGCGCCGGATCGGGCGACGACATTCTGGAAGGCGGTGCCGACGATGACACGCTCAGCGGCGCATCGGGCAGCGATCTGCTGGACGGCGGCACCGGCAATGACAACCTGTCGGGCGGCACAGAAAGCGACACGCTGGTGGGTGGCGACGGCGATGATACGCTGTCTGGTGATACTGACACGGATACGATGACTGGCGGGGCCGGAGCGGACCAGTTCCGCGGGCGCAGTTATGACCTTGAAGGTGACCGTATCGAGGACTTTACCGCCGGAGAGGATCGTGTCTTCGTCACCAATGTCCGCTTCACCGATGTCGATATTTCCACGACGGAATTCAACGGAGACACCTTGCTGCGCGTTGATACCGATGGCGATGGCACCGTTGACCTGTCGATCACGCTGGCAGGCACCGGATATGCGGGCACATGGCTGGCGCAATCCGATCCGGTCTGGGTTGGCAGCGGCACGGAAATCCGGCTTGAGGCCGACAGCGGCGCGGGCAACCCGGCGGGCACGGTGGATGACGACGATATCATCGGAACCTCCGGCGCGGACCTGCTGGAAGGGCAGGGTGGCAATGACAGCCTATCTGGCGCGGCGGGCGCTGATTTCCTTGGCGGTGGCGCGGGCGACGACCTTCTTTATGGCGGTGCAGGTGACGACACCCTGTCCGGCGGCGACGACGCAGACGGACTGACCGGCGGCATCGGCAACGATGTTCTGAACGGCGAAGACGGCAATGACAGGGCCTATGGCGACGAAGGCAGCGACACGCTGACCGGCGGCGAGGGCCGGGATACGCTGGATGGCGGCACAGGCAATGACAGTCTGCGCGGCGATGCCGGTGCAGACACGCTTCACGGTGGGAATGGAGACGACACCCTGTCCGGCGATGCGGATGACGACTATCTCACGGGGGGTGACGGTCAGGACCTGATGTTCGGCGGGTCCGAGCGCGACTATCTTTATGGCGGGGCGGGTGAAGACACGCTGCATGGTGGCACGGATTCCGACCAGCTTTATGGCGGGGGCGAGGCGGATTCCCTTCTGGGTGAAGGGGGTGATGACTATATGTCCGGTGGCTCTGGCAATGACCATCTGGACGGGGGCGCCGACAATGACTGGCTGAACGGTGACAGCGGCGAAGACACGCTTCTGGGCGGTGCTGGCGCGGATTCGCTTTATGGCGGGACCGAAGCCGACAGTCTGGATGGCGGCGCCGAGGATGACACGCTGGACGGTGGTACGGGGGCTGACACGCTGACCGGCGGGGTTGGCGATGATTTGTTCAGCGGGCGCGTCTATGACCTTGACGGAGACACCCTGACCGATTTCGTGCTGGGCGACCGGATCCGTGTGCGGAACGAGATTTTCAACGAAACCAACCTGACGATCAGCGATGACGGGCTGAACACCACCCTGCAGATCGACAGTGATGGCGATGGCAACCCGAATGCCACGCTGACGCTGAACGGGGTCTATACCGAAACCTTTGCCACGATCAGCACGGCCAGTTTCACCGAAATTTTGCTGGTGGATGGCACCGGCGGCGTGATCGACGGCACCAGCAATGCCGACAATCTGAGCGGATCGAACGGGCCGGACATCATATCCGGATTTGAAGGCAACGACGAAATCATCGCTCTGGATGGCAATGACGCCATCACCGGCGACGAAGGCAACGACACGATCAATGCGGGCGCCGGCGATGACGTGGCCAGCGGTGGCGACGATAACGACACCATTACCGGCGGCGACGGCAATGACGCCTTGAGCGGTGATGCGGGTAACGATCGTGTATTGGGCGATGGCGGTGACGACACCCTGACGGGCGGCGCCGGACGCGACACCATCGAAGGTGGTGAAGGGCACGACAGCATTGATGGCAATGACGACGACGACACGCTGCAGGGCGAGGCCGGAAACGACACCCTGAACGGCGGGCAGGGCGATGATTACCTGACCGGGGGCGACGGAACCGACCTGTTGTCGGGCGAAGCCGGTGATGACTATCTCTATGCTGGCAATGGTGACGACACGCTGTTTGGCGGCGACGGCCGGGACCAGCTTTATGGCGGCAGCGGCAATAACATCCTGTCCGGGGAGGGTGGAAATGACCATCTTTCCGGCAGCAGCGGCAATGATGACCTGTCCGGCGGCGAGGGCAATGATACTGTCGCGGGCGACAGCGGAGATGACACCGTGCGCGGGGGTGTCGGCGATGACCGCCTGAACGGCGGTACCGAAAACGACCTTCTCGACGGGGGTGACGGCAACGACGTGCTTGGCGGGGATGGTGGCATTGACACGCTGACAGGCGGTGCGGGGCGCGATCAGTTTGCAGGTCGGTATTGGTTCCTTGACGGCGACCTGATCACCGACTTCACCCTGGAAGACCGGATCGTCGTGCATAACGCGCGGTTCACGGATGTGGACATTTTCACCACGACGACGCTGGATGGAAACACCGTGCTGTCGGTTGATCTGGATGGAGACGGCGACACCACCAGTTCACAGGACTTCTCGATCACACTGCAAGGCACATTTGCAGGCACATGGGCGGCAACCGAAGGTACCACCTCCAGCAGCGAGACGGATATCGTTCTGGTCGCGCCGGCAACGGGGCCATCTGCCCCGACCACGACCGACCCGGACGAAATCGCAGGCACCGAAGCAGCGGATACCCTGTCGGGCGGCGTCGGGGATGATACCCTGATCGGTCTGGCGGGTGATGATAGCCTCAGCGGTGGCACCGAGAACGATTTCGTGTTTGGCGGACGTGGCAATGACACGCTAAGCGGGGATGACGGCAACGATCTCCTGACCGGCGACGAGGGCGACGACAGCATCGACGGCGGCTTTGGCAACGACCGCCTGAACGGCGACGAAGGTCTGGACACGCTGATTGGCGGGTTCGGGCGCGATACGCTGGACGGTGGTGACAACAATGACAGCCTGTCCGGCGGCGAAGGCAACGACACACTGCATGCCGGCGCGGGCAATGACACGCTGGATGGCGGGATCGAGGATGATTACCTGACCGGCGGCGCTGGCAATGACCTGATGGATGGCGGCAACGGCGCCGACTATGTCTATGGTGACGTGGGTGAGGATACGCTGAACGGCGGTCTCGACAATGACCAGCTTTATGGCGCCAATGACAACGATACGCTGCGCGGGGATCAGGGGAACGACTATCTCTCGGGCGGCAGCGGGGACGATGACCTCGGCGGCGGTGCGGACCACGACATTCTGACGGGCGATTCCGGCAACGATACCCTGCGGGGGCATTCGGGGAATGATACACTCAATGGGGCTGCAGATGATGACGTTCTCTACGGAGGAGATGGCGACGATATTCTGAGCGGCAACAGCGGAACCGACACGCTGACCGGCGGCGACGGGAATGACGGGTTCTCAGGGCGCAGTTATGACCTGAATAGCGACACGATCACCGATTTCTCGCTGGGCGACCGGATTACCGTCACCAATGAACGGTTCACGGATGATGATATCCAGACCACTTTTGACGGCACCAATACCCTGTTGCAGGTCGATGTGGACAGCAATGGCGACTTCACCGGCAGCGCCGATTTCTCGATGGTGCTGGAAGGGGCGATCACCGGAAGTTTCGTCGCGCTTTACGAGGCGACACAGTCTTCTACGACGGACATTTACCTGGTCAACGGGGCCTTCGGCACACCGTCGGTCAATCCTGATTTCCTGGGCGGTACGCCGGGGGATGACACGATTGACGGGGGTGTCGGGGATGACACGATCCTTGGGCTGGACGGCGATGACAGCCTGCTTGGCAGCACTGAAAATGACCAGATTTATGGTGGGCGCGGCAACGACACGATTGGTCTCGGCGATGGCGATGATCTGGCCACGGGCGATGCCGGAAACGATCTTGTCACCGGCGGCTTTGGCAATGACACGGTCTATGGCGACGCGGGCAATGACACCCTGACCGGCGCGGAAGGGTATGACAGGCTCTATGGTGGCGAGGGCAATGACAGCCTATCCGGCGGCACCCTGAACGACACGCTGGAGGGCGGCGCGGGCGATGACGTGCTCGAAGGGGGCGAGGCAGACGATTACCTGACCGGCGGCACCGGCGGCGATACACTGCGCGGCGATGCGGGGCGCGATTACCTTTACGGTGGCGAGGATAACGACAGCCTCGAAGGCGGGGCCGACAATGACCAAATCTACGGCGCCACGGGCAATGACACGTTGCGTGGCGGGCTTGGCGATGACTACATGGACGGCTCTGCCGGAACGGACTATGCCATCTATGCCGGAAATTCATCAGAGTATACGATCACGGTCGGGTCGACCTCGTCACGCTCGGTCACCATCGCACATACCGGTGGCACCACGCTGAACGGCACCGACACGCTGGCCCGTGTCGAACGCGTGATCTTTGACGACACGACACTTGTGCTGTTCAACGATGCGCCGACGCAGCTTGGCTCGATTGACTCGCAGATCTGGCGTGAGGGGCTGTCTTATTCGCTGGATGCTTCGGGCCTGTTCGAGGATGTGGACGGAGTCACCTATTCTGCGGCCATGCAGGACGGCTCGGCCCTGCCGTCCTGGCTCGGGTTCGATCCGGCGACTCAAACCTTCTCGGGCGAAACCACCGGCGTAACGCCGGGCTGGTTCTACGTGACAATGACGGCGACGGACGGATTGGGCGATGCCAGCGACCTTGATTTCTATATCCGGGTCCAGTCGAGCACTTTGAACGGCAACTCGGGCAACAACACCCTGACCGGTGGCGACGACTTCGACAAAATCTTCGGCTTTGAAGGGGATGACACGCTTCAGGCCCGCGCTGGGGACGATATCCTTGATGGCGGGGCTGGCAATGACCGTCTGGACGGAGGTGCCGGTGACGACACCCTGACGGGCGGCACGGGCGAAGATGTCTTCGTTCTTGGCGCGGGCATGGGCCACGACCGGATCGAGGATTTTGAACTGGGCCGCGACCGGCTTGACGCCTCTGCGGTGACTGTTGCGGGACAGTCAGACGACGGATCGGGCAATCGTGTTGTAACGCTGGATGACGGGTCGACCGTGACCCTGGTCGGCGTGCCCTTGGGCGGCAGCCCGACACCGGTTGTTTCGCTCAGCGGGTCCGAGGTCGAGGATGCAACCCTGAGCACCACCGTGACCGGTGTGATCGACATCTTTGGTCAGCTTCCGGCCTCGACCAGCTATCAGTGGCTGCGCGACGGAGTGGCCATCAGCGGTGCGACAGAAGACAGCTATGATCTGGGCGATGACGACGTCGGCGCGCGGATTTCGGTGCGCGTCACTGTCGAGGGTGAAAGCGCGACGAGCGCCGAAACCGCGACCATCGTCAACCTGAACGATGTCCCGACTGGAGGCGTATCTGTGCAGGGCACCGCCCGCGAAGACCAGACCCTGACCGCAAACACATCGGGCCTGGCCGATGCGGATGGCCTTGGCGCGCTGTCTTATCAATGGCTGCGCGATGGGGCTGCGATCTCGGGCGCAACGGATTCGACCTATCAACTGACCCAGACCGATGTCGGGTCAGCAATCAGTGTGCGCGTGTCCTATACGGATGCGCAGGGTACGGCGGAACAGGTGGTCAGCACGGCCAGCGCCGCCGTTGAAAACGTCAACGACGCCCCGTCCGGGCGCGTGACGCTTTCGGGTGTGGCGCGCGAGGACCAGTTGCTGACCGCCAACACCTCGGCCCTGTCGGACGAAGACGGCCTTGGCGCGTTTTCCTATCAGTGGCTGCGCGATGGTGTCGCGATCACCGGAGCGACCGCGGCCAGCTATCGTCTGGGACAGGTCGATGTGGGCACACAGGTCAATGTCCGCATCTCCTACACTGACGGGCAGGGCACGTCCGAACAGGTTCTGAGCGGTCGCACACCGGCGGTCCGCAATGTGAACGATGCCCCGGCAGGGGGTGTCCGCATCACCGGAACGGCCCGCGAGGATCAGATACTTATGGTCGACACCGGTTCGTTGTCGGATGAAGACGGGCTTGGCGCATTGTCCTATCAATGGTTGCGCAATGGCGTGGCCATCACCGGCGCCACGGATACCAGCCTGGCCCTGACGCAGGCGGATGTGGGCGCAGCCATCACCGTGCGCGTGTCCTATACGGACGGGCAGGGCACGGCAGAGCAGGTGCTCAGTGCGGCCACCCCGGCGGTCGGCAACGTGAATGATGCCCCGACCGGCGCCCTGACCCTGAGTGGCGAAGCGGTCTCGGGCAACACGCTGACGGCGAATCCCGGCGCCATTCGCGATGAGGATGGTCTGGGCGCTTTCAGCTATCAGTGGCTGCGCGACGACATCGCCATCGGCGGGGCCACCGGCGCGCAATATGTGCTGGGTGATCTGGACGTGGGTGCGCGCATCTCGGTGCAGCTGCTTTATACCGATGGGCAGGGCACCGCCGAAACCGTCAACGGACCGACCTCGGCCGTGGTGCTGTCGGGCGCGCTGAACCTGACGGGCACGCAGGGCAATGATGTGCTGAACGGGGCGGGCGGGGATGACACCCTGACCGGTCTTGCAGGCAATGACACGCTGCGGGGCAATGACGGCAACGATATCCTGAATGGCGGCGACGGTGTGGATGTTCTGGTTGGCGGCGACGGCGATGACCGTCTGACGGGCGGCACCAGCGTGGATGACCTGCGCGACGTGATCTATGGCGGCAACGGCAACGACACGATTGATGGCGGTTACGGAAATGACGAGTTGCGTGGCGATGCCGGCAACGACACGATTGCGGGCGGCTTTGGCGCGGATACCGTCATTGGCGGGGGCGGCAACGATACCCTGACCGGTTCGGCCTTTGGCGACATGATCTTTGGCGGCGATGGCGACGA
>NZ_JBBPEU010000014.1:0-59824 GCF_040225985.1 Shimia fortis | reverse complement strand
TACCGCCCGCCGGCGCCGGAAACCATCATCCCGATGGAACCCAGGCCAATCATGCACTAACATTCAAACTGGACCACTTAGGTGGGGCTGATCACATAGTTATACAAAAATTCGTAACATATTGATACTATTATTGGTCCAGGTATTGAAAATCCTCGTGTCGGTGGTTCGATTCCGCCCCCGGGCACCATTTAAACAAATCCCAAGATCAAATCAGTTACTTAGGCCTCAATTTTGTCCCACTGGCGGACATGTGAGGAAAAGGTGGGACACTTTTGTCTTAGCTTTGTTCTCCTGACAGGCGGCGAAGGGCGCTTTCGGTGTGGGCTTTTTGACTCGCCGCTCTGGTGTCGCGCGTCACCTCCTTGCTGGTCCGGTGGCCAGTGATCGCCACGATTTCCTGTTCGGCGCATCCTAACGCCCTCGGGCGCGCGGTGGCGGCCTTGCGTAGTCTGTGATGCGCCCCCTCCACCAGCCGGATGATTTCGAGTTTCTCGGATGCAGGGTATCTCATTCGTCGTCGCCCCCATCTGCGATCATGCTTTTTTTGAGCAACCGCAGTTCAAGGGTCTGTTCGACAACCACTTCCTTCAGATCGCGTGCCTCACGGCGCAGGCCTTTGGCCTCGGTCGATGTTGCCGCACGCGCCGCGTCGCCTGCCAGACGTTTCTTGCCAGATTCGAGGAACTCCTTGGACCAGCTGTAGTAGAGGCTCTATGCGATGCCCTCACGACGACACAGCTCGGCAATGCTGTCTTTGCCCTTCGGGCCGTCCAGCACGATCCTGATCTTCTCTTCCGCTGAATACTGCTTGCGGGTGGCTCGGCGGATGTCTTTGACGACGCTTTCGCTGTTGCTCTTACATGTTCCGGGTTTCTGTCTTATCTCCACTCCTTGGTGGTTACGATGCGCCAGAAACCCTCTCTCATCAAATCAACCTAAACTGTCCCACTGGCGCTGACTTCAAACACCTGCAAAACCTCACCCCGGTCGATGTCTACTTTGGGTACGGCCAGACCATTCTGAAACAACGAGAATGGATCAAACAGAAAACCATCGAAACGCGACGTTTGCTTCACCGCAATCCGTGGCACAATCGCAACAAAAAGATGAGCCAGAGCCTCTCTCAGCTCAGGGCGCCAACTGACCCAAAACCTCTGACGGCGGACACTTCGCAGTATCACAGCACTTAAAAAGGGAAGCCGGATCGAGATCGTTCGTCGTCGAAAATTGCTCTGCGAAGAAGGGTTCCTTCTTCAAAGCGTGTAAGGATCAAGTGGTCTTGATCTTCGTCAAAACGACTTTCTCAGAGGATGAGGGATAGGTGTTGTGAAGAAAAAAATACTTCCTTCAGCCGGGTAGCGCCGTGGAGCATATAGGCAAAATAGAACTTCGACAGCAACATGCCCGTCATTGAACTGATCGTTCTCTGCAAAGCCTTTTCTCGCTTTTTTGAGGAGCATGATGGTATAAATCGAATTCTCGAAAGGCGGCTGCGATTCTTCTGCCTGACCCCCGCCGAGCAAGGTCAGTCTTGATCCGATTTATAGGCGCCAAGCGTCGCAAGCACCCGAGACCGGGTTTCTGGATCGCGCTTGAAGAAGAGTGAGACCACTGCCTCTGCCTGAAAGTCTGGCCATGTGGCATACATCTCATCGATCAATTTTCTTGCAGCATCTTCATCGCCAGTTTCGTGATATGCGGTCGCTAGCAGGAAAAGACTTGGGGCACTGACCGGGTGGCCGCGCTCTGCAGCATTCGAGAAGGTTTCGATGGCGACGGGATAATTTTGCAGCATGATCTGTGATGCGCCCCAGATGTTGTTTGCTCCGAAACGACCCTCTCCGGCACGGGACCGCGCCGGGGCAGAGACCTCGGCCATAAGCTCGGGCTCATTGGAGAGCAGGGCCGTTATCCCGACAAGGTCCAGAACATGGCCGTCTTCGGGCGACAGGTTCTTGGCAATCCTCGCGTGACGCAAGGCGCCTTCCAAATCCCCTTCGACTGCAAGCGTCCAGCCGTGTGCGGCTTGGGCCCAGCTGTCGGTGGGGCCGAGCGCCACCGCGCGTTCCGCCATATCCCGCGCCTCGGTCAATAGCGCAGACGCCTCTTCAGGATCTGCTGTCAGGTAGGATAAAAGCGCCAGCACCTGCGCCGCGCCTGCGTATCCCGCAGGCAGGTTAGCGTCGAGGTCGATGGCATGTCGAAATGACTCCAGCGCGATGGTTTGTCGCTTTAGGTCGAAAAGGGGAAAGAACATGCCACGGGCTTGATCGGCGATATTGGCGGCCTGAATGCTGGCCATTGACCTTTCGCGAAGCGCCGCCAGCTCCGCTGATCTGGCGGCTTGGGTGGTCTGAAAATTGGTCTCGGCGGGTCGGGGTATGGAGAACCAGAGCGCAAGTCCCCCGATCAACCCCAAAACCGCCACGACGGACAGGCCAAGACCGACCGAGCGCATTCCAGTGCGCGCGGCTACGGGGGCAGGGCGGGCGTCCTGCAGGGGGGGAGACTCGCCCTGCGAGGGAGTAACGCGTTCAAAGCGAGGTCGATAACCGCCGGTATCCATGTGAATCCGCATGGGATCACTCTGTCCTTCACTGGAATAGTATTCGTCCAGTGCGCGGCGCAATCTGCGCGCTTCGACCCGCACAAGGTTCTGAGCGCTCCCCGCCTCGTCGATCTCTCGCTGATACACCTCGATTGCGATGACCTTGCCATTAATGCCTGCGGAGTGTCCGGCTAACGTTTCTTCGACCACGAAGGTCAGAAACTCGACCAATCTTGGCGAAGTGGCAAAAATTTGCGACGCTAGGACCGCCGCCAACGCCTCCCGGACCTGCTCTTTGGCAGGGTCGCCTTTTGATGGCTTTTCAACCAAATCCCCTCACGGACGATGTGTTACCTATGAATTACGGTAACTCACTGCGGTTCCAGCGTCGACAGGGCTCACGGTGTATTTACACGTCAGTACCGTGCGAGAAACCCAATGAAACCCGCAGACCGCCGCAGATGGCTCCCTGAGATGAAGGCGGAGGACTTTGCCCGCATACTGCAGAGCCAATCATCAGCCGATGCGCTGCGTGACTTGACCGAAGTATTGGAAAGACTAGGGTCACAGGGTATGTCCGTCAAAGAACGGAATGACTGGGAGGCGATCCGCGACGAGCTTGTGCAGGAAGTGCGCCGTCTGGCACTGCATCTCAGAGAGCGGGCGTGATGCCACAAAGAACGAATACCCTGTCCTGTCCATGGGCCGGGCACAACTAAAAGTGTTTCGAGAGGAGATCGAAATGAGCCAACCACGCAACCCTTATGGCAAGCGCCCGGGCGGCGGGATTACCCTGCCCGAAGAATTCCGGCCCACCCCCGGCTGTACCAGCAACAACTTCTTCCCGCCCAACGAGCTTTTGCCAAAAGGCGAGATGCGCATCTGTTTCACTGGCAGCACGCCGTGGCCGCCGACCCTGGAGCAGTCGGGCACGTCTATTGTTCTGGAACTCGGCAATGGCACACCGTTTCCGCGCCGCCTGTTCTTTGATTTCGGCAACGGTTGCGTGAAGAACATCATCCAGTTGGGCATCCTGCCGCCGATGGTGCGCGACATTTTTATCAGCCACTTGCATGTCGACCACTATGCTGACCTGCCGTATTTCATGCCGTTCCGCGCATGGTCCGGTGGTTGGCGGAACGGGTTGCGCATCTTCGGTCCGTCGGGTGACCGCCCCGAGACCGGCACGCAATACATGGTCGACAAGATGCACGAGATGATGACGTGGCACCTTGAAAACTTTGACCATTGCCCGATCGGCGCGGGCTATGACACCGAAGTGGTCGAATTCGACTACAAGGACGAAGGCGGCGTGATCCTTGAAGAACCCGGCCTCAAGGTGACGCACTGGGCGCGTAGCCACGTCAAGAACGGTGCCTCGGCCTTCCGCGTGGATTGGGAAGAGGCGGGCTTGTCCTTTGTCTGGACCGGCGATGGCCGCCCGGATGAAAGTACGATCAAATTCGCCAAAGGCTGTGACGTGTTTGTGACAGAAGGCCAAGCCGACCTGCCGCAGCTGCTGAACTACAAGTACGGCACCCCGAAAGAGGTGCTGGAGTTCACGCTGGATACCTACCACACGCCCTATTATGCCGCCGGGTATCTGATGAACGAAATTCAGCCTCGTGTCGGCATGATCTGTCACTACACCGAAGCCCCCGAAGGAGAAGCCGTCGCGGAAATCCGCACCCATTGGGACGGCCTGTTCCTGTGGGGTGGCCCTGACATCAAGGTGGTGAACGTCACCAAGGACCGCATCTGGGAACGAATGGCCCTGCGCCCCGAAACACCCGCGATGCAGCCGCCGAACCCGAGCACCCTGCCGGTTGAGAACTTCCCGGGTGGCAAACTGCCGGACTATGTTCAGATGCCCAAGCCGCGCCTGCCGCGCGAGGAACAGCAGGATGCCTTCCTGCGGGATCGCGAACTGGATCCGGCCCTGTATTACCCCGAAGATGTCGTGCGTCCGCTGACCCAGCACTATGACGAAGAGACATTCCGGGTGGATATCCAGGCCCTGATCGACGCCCGCGAAGGCCGCTAGGCTCCGCGATGCACATCTCCGGTCGTCGCGTTTTAACTGGCGCGGCGACCCCTTTTCTCTTTCCTGCGAATGAGTGCCAACATGACCGACGCGCCTGCGACTCCCGTTCCCCTCACGATCCTGACCGGCTTTCTCGGGGCTGGGAAAACAACTCTTCTCAACCACATCCTGACCGGCGACCACGGGTTGAAGGTGGGAATCCTCGTCAACGATTTCGGCGCGATCAACGTAGATGCCGAACTGGTCGTCGACGTCGAAGACGGGATGATCAGCCTCGCCAACGGCTGTGTCTGCTGCCAGATCCGCGACGATCTTGTCGATTCGGTGGCTGATCTTCTCGGGCGCGAAGACCCGGTGGAATACATCATCCTCGAAGCCAGCGGCGTGGCCGACCCAGCGGGCATTTACATGACATTCGTGGACTCGGCCTATCGCGACATGATCCGGCTCGACAGTGTGACCTGCGTCGTCGATACCGATCAGGTCTTCAGCTATGACGACCCCGATCTGGCCAAGCTGAAATTGCAACAGATTGGGTTTGCTGACCTCGTGATCCTGAACAAGGTGGACCTTGCGGGCGTCGAAGGATCGGCCAAGGTCAAACGCTGGATCGAAGGCCATTTCAGCCGCGTACGCATCGTGCCTGCGGTTGACTGCAAGGTGCCGCTTGAAATCCTGTTGTCTGTGGGCCGGTTCGACGAGGCCCGCCATCTGGCAGCAGCCGACGCGGCACATGACGGCCACGCGCATCATCACGACCATGACCACGATCATACTCATGACCATGGGTCCTATTTCAGCACATGGAGCCACGTGTTCGCGACACCGCTGAACCGGCGGTTGCTGGAACGCATGATCAAACGGGAATTGCCCGCCAATATCTATCGCTGCAAAGGCTTCGTGCATCTTGCCGATGATCCAGCTCACCGCTATGTGCTTCAGGTGGTCGGACGCAGAATGGATCTGATCCGTGACGCAGAATGGGGGGACTCGCCCCCCTGCAACCGAATCGTCGCCATTGCGCATAAAACGACACTGGACACCGCGCATCTCGAGACCCTGTTCGACACCTGTGCGGATGCGGCCGATTCCCGGCAGCAGATGACCGCTTGAGATGATGGAGGGGCTTGACGCAACGATTGTCTGGCTGGCCGATCTGATCCAGTTGGCCTTTGAAACGGCAAGCGTTCTTGTCGTGGCTTGGGGCGGCGTCGCTTTCGTTGCTGCCCTTGTCCGCAATCGGGGGGGGCGTCCTTTCGCGCAGGCCCGCCGCGCGCTGGCAGGCTATCTTATTGTAGCTCTTGAACTGCAGCTGGCCGCCGACATCGTCGCCACTGCCACGCATCCCTCTTTGCAGGAACTGGGCAAACTTGCCGCCATCGCCCTGATCCGGACCTTCCTGAATTATTTCCTTGTGCTCGAACTACGTGAAGAAAAGCGTGCGGTCGAAGCACAAAAAACAGACCAAGGGCACGAAACGCCGATATGAGCATGGAAGACGACATTCCCCACCGCAGCAGCACTGAACTTGCCGAAGACCGCACTGAACTGGCATTTGAGCGGTCGCGGTTGGCTTCGGACCGCACCACAATGGGATATATGCGTACCTCGATTTCCCTGATCGGGTTCGGCTTTTCGATCCCGGCCTTGTTTCAGGTGCTGACCGGCGTGCCGGGTCTTGAAAACGCGCCGGTGGAACGGGCGCGTTTCATCGGGGTGTTCATGCTGGCCCTGTCGGTTCTCATGCTGTTCACTGCCCTGCTGCAGCAGATTTTTTTCCTGCGGCGTTTATCGCGCATCTCTCACAAATCCTTTCCAATCTCGGTGGCGCTCGTGTCAGCCTTCCTTGTGCTTGGAGTCGCCATTTTCGCCCTGATCAACATCCTGACCCAGATTGACATTTTCTGATGAGTGCCCCTATCCCCTTTGACGCCACGGTCGCCATCCTGATCCACGTGTTTCTGGCCTGTGCTATGTTCTGCATCGGGGCCAGCGCGACACTCAAGGACATGGCCGCTTGGTTGTCAAGCGGACGCAGGCGCGTGCATGTGCTGTTGGCCAACCTCGTCGTGCCGCCGGTGGTGGCGTTGGTCTTGATTGCGCTTTTGCCGGTGGGTCCTGCAGCGGCAACAGTGCTTTTGCTGTTGGCTTTCGCGCCCGGTGGAATCAACGCGGTCCAGTTCTCGACCAAGGCCTCGGGCCAGTTGCCGGCAGCCGGGGCACTGTTGATCGTGCTTTCGTTGCTTGGCCTCGTCACAGCCCCGTTTGCGGCCCTCTGGGTACTGCCAGAGACGGCGCGCGTGGCCTTGCCCGTAGGCAGTCTGTTAATCCGTCTGCTGGGTTTTATGGCGTTGCCTCTTACGCTTGGCATGGTGACAAGACAGAGGGCGCCCGAGATTGCCGCGCGTCTATATAAACCCGTCATGCTAGTGTCGACCGTCGCCTTCATCGCCTCGGTCGTCCTCAGCCTCAGCCAGAGGCAAGATGCGCTTGCCGCCTTTAGCCCTGCCACCTTTGCTGCGATGCTGATCTTTATCGCCAGCCTAATGGGGGTGGGCTTGTGGCTGGGCGGCCCAGATGCAGGTGAGGCACAGGTTCTGGCGGTTACGACAAACCTGCGCAATGTCGGGCTGGTCTATGTGTTGGTCGAGGGATGCTGCAGTACAGACCTCCACGCCACGGCTGTCCTTGCGTTCATGGCCCTGATGGTGCCTTCAAACCTTGTGCTGACCATCGTGTGTGGAGTCTTGCGGAAACGACGCTGAAAGGGGACCAAGCGTACGGCGCAACTCAAAAACTACGCGTGCGTCATTGGTAGAACAGACTCCAGATAAGCCCATTGTAAACACCACATTCTTTACCACCCAACGACCGAGAGTATTGGTAAGCGGTGCTTAGGTCGCACGGCTCTTGCGAATGTCTGGGATAACAAGCCCTTGATCTCTGCCCTTCTGCGGTCAGGCGCAATGGCGGTCAGGATCCAGACACGTATGTGATTAACGAGACGTGGGCCCGCTTTTCTGAGAGCCGTGGGCAGGCGGGCGGCCTTTGTGGTGATCTTCTGAATGAGCGATGCCATCCCAGAGGCTCGTAATGGGGGCGTTGACGTGACGAAAGCTCCCATACGGCGTTGTCACCTGATAATGTAGGCCGAGTTGGTGTACCTTTGGGGGAGGGGCATGTCAGAACTTTTCTCTGTTATCGTGTATCTGGGCGTGCCTGCGGTCTTGCTTCTTGGGTCTCGACATGTTGCGGCCATGGCCAAACTGGGGCCGATCGTTCTGTGTTATTGTGCCGGTTTGATTTTGGGGGTGACGGGGTTGGTGCCAAGTACGGCCGAGGCCATGCGCACCACGGTGACCGAAGCCAGCTTGGGTTTGGCGCTGCCTTTGTTGCTCTTTTCGGTCAATGTCTTGGCTTGGCGGCGGTTGGCGGGGCGGGCCCTGTTATCCATGTTTCTGGCAGTTGCGTCGGTCGTGTTCCTCTCGACACTATTGTTCTACGCCTTCAGTGCGGGCGGAGTTGAAAGGGCCGAACAGCTTTCGGGTATGGCGGTGGGCATGTATACCGGCGGTATCGCCAATCTGGGTGCGATCAAGCTCGCGCTGGGCATCCCGGACGCGCGGTATTTGTTGTTTGCCACACTGGATACCCTTGCGGGCGCCGCTTATCTTCTGTTTGTCCTGACCAAGGCTCCATCCTTTTTTGCGCGTTTTCTTCCTGCTTTTGATAAGCGCACGGATGTTGAAGAGGGCGCGGTGCCCGACGAAAACGGGGCGGCCGCATCGCCCGTTGTTCAGACAGTTACCGCACTTGTCGCGGCTGGAGCCTGTGTTGCGGCGGCGGTGCTTCTGGCGCCCATGGTGGGGATTGTCGAAACGGAAATTGCGGTGATTACGCTGCTGACCACCTTTGGGTTGGTCCTGTCGTTTTTCGGGCCGATACGGAAAAATGTGGTGGCGACGAAGCTTGGAATGTACCTGATCTACGTCTTTTCTTTCTGTGTTGCCGCCTCGCTGGATCTGGGGGCGTTGAGGACAATGGATGTGTCCATTCTTGTGTTCATACTGGTGGCCCTGTTCGGGAGCCTCGCATTGCACGCTTTGCTGTGTCGACTGATGCGGGTCGATACCGACACGTTCCTCATCACCTCGGTCGCAGCGATCATGTCGCCAGCGTTTGTGCCCATGGTGGCGCGCAGCCTGAACAATCCCGCTATCCTGATGTCGGGTATGGCGACTGGGATCCTCGGGTTTGCCATCGGGAATTATCTGGGCATCGTGGTTGCCCTTCTGCTCGGTTCTGGAGTTTGAAAATGTCGCACTTGCATCTGCCCGAACACGGGCGCCCGCCGTCGGAAATTCTGGAAGACCTCAAGGGGTTCGCCAGCAACGACCCCGCCTACAAAGAGGGGCGGTTGTGGAGCCTCGTCTATCACCTTGACGATGAACACGATGCGTTCGCCGCCGAGGCCTATCAGCAATACTCTTCGGCGAACGGGCTCAACCCCGGTGCCTTCCAGAGCCTCAAACGAATGGAAACCGAGATCATTTCGATTTTGGCGGGGCTTTTGAACGGGGGGGCCGACACGTGCGGTGTCGTGACGGCTGGTGGCACTGAAAGCTGCCTGCTTGCGGTCAAGACCTATCGTGACATGGCCCGAAAAAAGCGGGGCGTGAAACGGCCCAACATGGTCATTCCCGCCACGGCCCATGTCGCGTGGTTCAAGGCAGCGGGATATTTTGGCGTCAAGCCGCGCCTGCTTCCGATGACCAAAGACCTGCGTACCGACATTTCCAAACTGAAACGGATGACCGATCGAAATACGGTCATGATCCTTGGATCTGCACCGGAATACCCACATGGCACGATTGATCCGATTGCTGAGATGGGGGCCTTTGCGGACAGCAAAGGCATCCCGATGCATGTGGATGCCTGCGTGGGGGGATTGATCTTGCCCTTTATGGAAATGAACGGGATTGATCTGCCAGACTGGGATTTTCGTGTCCCCGGCGTGACCTCCATTTCCGCTGATCTTCACAAATACGGCTTTGCGGCCAAAGGGGCCTCAACGATCCTATACCGAAATCTGGACCTGCTGAAATTCCAGATGTTCGTCTATCAGGACTGGCCCGGGGGCGTCTTTGCATCCCCCGCGTTGTTGGGTACGCGGCCCGGCGGGGCCTATGCGGCGGCTTGGGCCGTGTTGCAAAAGTTCGGGGTTGATGGATATCGCGACCTTGCGATGCGCACCTCAGAGGCGGTCGAGACGCTCAAATCCGGGATCGAAGGGATCAACGGCCTGCATATCCTCGGGCATCCACAGGGGCCGCTGTTGGCCTATGGGTCGACGGACAGGAAGGTGAATATCTTCGCAGTGGCGGACCAGCTTGAACTCAAAGGGTGGAGCGTGAACCGCACACAGAATCCGGACGGTATTCATGCGATGGTCACCGCCCAGCACGGCGAGGTGGCGGATCAGTATATTGCCGATCTGGCTGAAGCGGTCGAAACGGTTCGGGCCAATCCAGATCTTGCCAAGACAGGCGGGGCCGCGACCTATGGGATGATGGCGCACGTCCCGCTGCGGGGCATGGTCAAGACCAGGGTTCTGGATGTCTTCGCGGAAATGTACCGGGCTGGTGGGGGCACGCTGGACCTTGGAGAGCCAGCCAAGCCGAGCCTGCCCGAAAGGCTTATGGCCAAGTACGTGCATTGGCGATCCGGCAAGGGGTAGGGGCCAAAGCCGCTCTGACCGGTTGTTGCAAAAAACAATCGGACAAAAATCGAAAAAAACTTCCGGAATTGTGATCCAAGCTCTGCCAAGCCGCGTAATGCTGGCATGTTGTCACAAACACTGGACATACCAAGGGATACGCCGAGAGTGCGGAAAGGGCTGCGCAAAGCCCCCGCGCCAGAGGCCAAGCCTGTGTTGTCCGAACAAACCGTGTGGATGATCGCCATTCGGGATGATCGAGACAGGGGCGCCTTTGCTGCGCTGTTTGACTACTTCGCGCCGCGTCTCAAGGGCTTTGTCATGCGCTCGGGTACGTCGGCCCATCAGGCGGAAGAAATCGTACAGGACGTCATGTTGACCGTCTGGCGCAAGGCTTCGCTTTTTGATCCACACCGTGCCCAAGTGTCGGCTTGGATCTACCAGATCGCCCGGAACCGCCAGATCGATATCGCCCGCAAGGAAAGGCGACCGGTGCCCGAGGAGCTTAGGGAAGAACCCGGGAGCGAACCGGATGCCAGCCAAATCATCGGGTTGGACCAGGAAACGGATCAGCTGAGAAAGGCACTTTCGCAGCTAAAGCCGGAACAAAGGGACATCATCGAAAAGGCTTATCTGGGCGAATTGACACATCAAGAGATAAGCGCCCAGACCGGGCTACCATTAGGAACAATCAAGTCGCGCATCCGGCTGGGACTGGAGCGCCTCAGGCACGAGTTGAAGGACCTCACCCCATGAGCGTCATAAACCATCATATCCCGGACGCGATGATCGCGTCATACGCTGCTGGAACGCTGCCGCATGCCTTCGCGGTGGTCGTGGCTACGCATATTTCAATGTGTGACAAATGTCGCGCGGCGCTTGAGGCGCATCAAAGCGTGGGGGGCGCCCTGTTGGAGACAGGCGATGCCGTGCCGGTGTCCGCCTCGCTGAAGGACAGTCTGCTAGCGCAACTGGACGAACCGTTCACGCCGGAACCGGTGTTTGAACGGTCTGGTGTCTATCCCGGTCCCGTGATGGAAGCCATGAAGGGGCGCGACCCGAAGTGGAAAAAAATGGGGATGGGGGTTCGGCAGGATATTCTTTCCGAAGATAAAAACGGGTCCGTGCGTCTGTTGTGGATTCCACCCGGCCAAGCTGTTCCGGACCACAGTCATAATGGTCTGGAATTGACACTTGTGCTGCAAGGCAGTTTCAGTGACCAGACAGGCCGGTTTGGTGTGGGTGACCTGGAAGTGGCGGATCACGAGCTTGAGCATACGCCCACCGCGGACCCGGGTTTACCATGCATCTGTTTGGCCGCGACCGACGCGCGGCTGCGGTTCAACGCCTATGTCCCGCGACTGCTACAACCGATATTTCGGATCTGATAAAAAAAGGGGCCACGCGGCCCCTTCTTATTTGCCTCTGTAGACGATGAAGTCCGGAAGCAGATCAATTGTGCGGATCACCCATGAAAACGGGGCTGGGAAATCCGTTCGGAACCGACGTTTCTCCATCGCCTTTCTGACACGCGTTGCCGCGGCCTCTGGTGTCATGAGCATTGGCATCTTGAACTCGTTTTTCTCGGTCAGGCGGGTCTTGATGAACCCCGGATTGACGACACGCACAACGACACCAGTCCCCTTCAGGTCAAACCGCATCGTCTCGGCAAGGCTGATCAGCGCGGATTTGCTGGCGCTGTACCCGACCGAAGCAGGCAGGCCGCGATAGCCCGCAAGAGACCCGATCAACGTGATGTCGCCCTGTCCCTTTTCGACCAATCCTGGCACTACCGCCCCAAGGACCCGCATTGCGCCGGTGAAATTGACCTCTAGCATTTTGAGCGCCACTTCACTGTCCCAGGCTGTCGCTTTCATCGGATCATAGGCCCCGGCGTTATAGACGAGGCCGTCGATCTCGCCGGCCTCGGCCAAGGCATTGTGGACAGACTCCATGTCCGTCACATCCATGGGCACCGCCCGCGCTTTCGGCAACTCTTTGGCCAGCCTTTCCAGTCTGTCACGATTGCGTGCCGACAGGATCAGCGCCGCGCCCTCATCCGACAGCTGTTGCGCCAGTTCGCGGCCCAAACCTTCGCTGGCACCCACGATCCAGTATGTCTTTCCGGCAAAGGGGCTCATTTCGGGGCTCCTTCCAGACTTTGGCCGTCCGAAATGAGGAGATCGGGCGCCGGCTGCTTTTTCAGGAATGGGGCGCGTTTCACATATAGTATGGCGGCCTGCCAATGGATCAAAGCCAGCACCCGAGCCGCGCCGAAGGGGCGCCGTACCGCTGCCCAGAGAAGCGACCGGTTGGTTGCAGGGCGACGCGGACCGTACAAGGTGGCGATGACACCTTCCTCGCCGTTTTCATAAGCAATCCGGATCTGGATCGAAGACTCATCAAGCCCGAAATTGAACCTGTAGGTACCTTCGATTTTCTGGAACGGTGACACATGCATCAGCTTTTCTGCGGTCAGCGTATCGCTTTGCCGGATCGGGCGGAAATCGTCATGCGCGCAGAAATAACAGTGACGCTGACCAAAGGTGCTGTTCACCTCGGCGATAAAGGCGCACATCTGGCCGTTGATTTGGGCAATCCAGAAACTTACCGGATTAAAGTGGAACCAGAGAAGGCTGGGCTGTGTCAGCAGGAACAACTGCGCCTGTTCGACAGGAAAGCCGCGCTGTTCCAATTCAGCGCGGAACCACGCCACACCTTGTCCCTGCTCACGGGGGCCGCCGTGGTGGCGGTCGCGTAGTGACCAGAGGTTGAAACGATTGCGCGACAGGACCAGCGGTCCGTCGTCATTCAGGTCCGTGAGAACAAAGTCGACACCATAGACGAAGGCGTTCTTCACGCTGCCCCTGCGGGCATGGGATGTTTTGGCTTGAATATGATCAATCATGTGAATCGCTACGTTCAGGGGGGCGAAGTGGATCACTCTCGTGGCCAAATCCGATGTTTCTTTATTTGTGGATCTAAAAGTGATCCACTTCCGACAGTATGGCGTAATTTGCTCATAACTCACAAGAAATGAGGACGGAATGTTTGATCAGACGCACGGCACGCGCAAGAAAATCGCGGTCATCGGGGGCGGTATCTCGGGGCTGTCAGCGGCATTTTACCTGTCACCCTATCATGATGTGACACTTTACGAATCCGCGCCGCGTCTGGGCGGACATGCACGCACGGTGGTGGCTGGCAAGAACGGAGACCAACCCGTTGATACTGGTTTTATTGTCTTCAACTATGTGACCTATCCGAACCTGACACGCCTGTTCCGCGAGCTGGATGTGCCTGTCATAAAAAGCGAGATGAGTTTTGGCGCCAGCATCAATGACGGCTGGCTTGAATATGGTTTGAACAACCTTGGAGCCATCGCCGCGCAGAAATCGAACCTTGTCACGCCGCAATTCTACAAGATGATCCTGGACATCATCCGTTTCGGGAAACATGCCGAAGCTGCGGCCAAGGATGATGACAAGACGATTGGCGAACTGGTTGACGAACTGAAGCTGGGCCGCTGGTTCCGTGATAACTATCTCATGCCGATGTGCGGTGCGATCTGGTCCACCCCGGTGGCCGAGGTCGACCAGTTTCCCGCGAAATCGCTGGTCCGTTTCTTTCGTAACCACGCCCTTCTGGCCGGAACCGGTCAGCACCAGTGGTGGACTGTGGACGGGGGCAGTATCGAATATGTGCGCCGTCTTGAAGCGGCTCTTGTCGCGCGGGGATGCCAGATCCGTACCGGAACGCCCGTGCGTCAGGTCGAGCGTGGTGCATTCGCCGCAAGTGTGAAAACGGGCGATGCGCCCGCAGAGACCTTTGACGACGTTATATTCGCTTGCCACACGGATCAGACTCTGTCGATCCTCGGACAGGGGGCCACCGAGGCCGAACGCAAGGCGCTGGGCAGCATCCGCTACCAACCCAATAAGGCCGTGCTGCACTGCGACGCCGCCCAGATGCCAAAGCGCAAAGCATGCTGGTCAAGCTGGGCCTATCGTTCGCAGGATGGCGCCATCGGTGTCACCTACTGGATGAACCGCCTGCAAAACATCCCTGAAACCGATCCCCTGTTTGTGACGCTCAACCCGTCCCGTCCGATCCCGCAGGCGAAGATTTACGACGAGGTCGAGTTCGCGCATCCCGTCTTTGACAAGGCTGCTTTGCAAGCACAGCGCGACATTCGCGCAATGCAAGGTGAAAACCAAACCTGGTTTGCCGGCGCGTGGAACCGCCACGGCTTTCACGAAGACGGAATTGCAAGCGCTATGCGCATTGTCCGTATGATCAACGACCCGATGAACAAGAAAGGAACAGCCCTTGCGACTGACCAACAAAGCCCTGAAATCGCAATTTCTGGCGACCTGCGAGCGTCTGCGTGAAGGACAGTTGACCCTTCGGACACCGGAAGGCGACGTCTATCGTTTCGGTGAGTCGGGGCCGGAAGCGGAAATGATTATCCGCGATTGGGCCGCCGTGTCCGCCCTCGCGGCGCACGGGCAGGTCGGGCTGGGCGAAACCTATGTGCAGGGCATGTGGGATACCCCGTCCATCGAGGGGCTGATGTGCCTTGCGATGACCAACCGCGATCACCTTGGTGCCTATGATCAGGCAAGCCCCTTGAACAAGGCAAAGTTCCGTCTGGTCGACACCGTACTACGGGCCAACTCGCGTCGGGGATCGCGCAAGAACATCCGCTCGCATTACGATGTGGGGAACGAGTTCTATGGTCTGTGGCTGGATGAAGGCATGACCTATTCATCGGGCATTTTCGAGGATGGCGACAATGATCTTGGAACCGCGCAAACCCGCAAGAACGGGCGCGTCCTGTCGCGGCTGGGCGACGGCGAGCGTGTGCTTGAAATCGGTTGTGGCTGGGGCGGCTTTGCCGAACATGCGTCCTCTGACGGGCGCGATGTGACCGGTATTACCATTTCGCGCAACCAGCACAGCTATGCCGAGTGCCGGCTGGATGGCAGGGCCGATATCCAGCTTCGCGACTATCGTGATGTGAATGGCCGCTTCGACAATATCGTGTCCATCGAGATGATCGAGGCTGTCGGCGAACGTTACTGGCCCAGCTATTTCTCGGTACTCAAAAAGAACCTTGCCGAAGGCGGGCGCGTGTTGCTTCAAGCCATCACCGTGAAAGACAGCTTCTTCGAAACCTACCGGACGTCGTCGGACTATATCCGCCAATACGTGTTCCCGGGCGGGATGTTGTTGTCCGACAAGGTGATTGCAGATCAGGCCGGGGCGGCAGGTCTTACCGTGCGTGACAATTATGCTTTTGGTCAAAGTTATGCCGAGACCTGCCGTCAATGGGGGCAAAGGCTGGTGGCACAGAAGCGGCGTATCTCTGAGCAGGGATATGACGAGACCTTCTTCCGCAACTGGCAATACTACCTTGAAATCTGTGCGGCGTCGTTTGCCATTGGTCACACCAATGTTGTTCAGGTCGAGTTGGCCCATGCCTAGGATCCTGTTCGCCATCATCTTGTTGTTCATGCCCGCTGCGGTGCTTGGCTCGACGATCAAGTCGGTCATGCCCGATGCCGAGTTGCGCGGGGTGGCCACTTTCCGCTATCTCGGCTTCCCGCTTTACGAGGCGCGCCTGTTCACAAATGATGCGGACGCGCTGGACTGGCGTGAGGATTTCGGCATCGAGCTGCGCTATCTGCGCAACCTCACTCGCCAGGATCTGGTTGAGGGCACCATGCGTGAACTGTCGCGCACAGGCGCCCCCAGTCAGGTGCGTGCGCAACTGAACCAGTGTTTTGCGGATGTAGACAAAGGCGACCGATTCCTCGCGGTCTCGCGTGGCGAAGACCAGGTGAGTTTTTGGTTGAACGGCAGCCGCACCTGCACGCTGCGCTATCCCGACATCAAGACGCGTTTCATGGCGATCTTCGTGGGCGATAACACGCGCTCGCGCAACTTCACCCGCAAGCTCAAAGGCGAGTGATGACCTACCCGCGTGTCAGCCTCTACGCGCTGATGCTGGCTGCGGCTGGTATCCCGCTTTACATCCACCTGCCGCGGTTCGCGTCGGTCAACCTTGGCGTTGGTCTCGGGACCATTGGCACCATCCTGCTGGCGATCCGGATGATTGACCTTGTGCAGGACCCCGCGCTGGGCTGGGCCATTGACCGGTGGCCACACCGTCAGGTCGGCTTCGCGATGTTGGCGGCGGCTGGGCTGGCGGTGGGGTTTCCCCTGCTGTTTTCGCTTGAGCCGGGACCGGCGCTCTTGTTTGAGCTGGTTGGGGTGCTCGTGCTGCTGTTTTCGGCCTACAGCTTGGGTATGATCCTGCTCTACGGACGCAGCGCGACCTTGGCGAAGGACACGAGCCCATCAGCCCTCATGACATTGGCCAGCTATCGTGAAGCTGGCATGCTGAGTGGTGTCATCCTTGCGGCCATCGCGCCGTCCGTTTTTGTCGCCCTTGGTGCAGCGGGGCAGGGCTATGGTGCTTTTGGGTGGTTTCTTGGGGGGCTGGCGGCCGTTGCCGCCGTTGTGACCCTGCCGATATGGCGTCGCCCGCCCGTGCTTGGTGACAGTCTGTCTTCGGCTGACCTTGTGCAATCCGGGGCATTCAGGCTTTTGGTGCTGGCGCTGGTGAACAGTCTGCCGGTTGCCATTACCTCGACGCTGTTCCTGTTTTTTGTCGAGGACCGGTTGCAACTCTCGGGGCAGTCCGGACCGCTCTTGATCCTGTTTTTCCTGAGCGCAGGGGCGAGCGTGCCCCTCTGGACCAAACTCAGTCAGAAGATCGGCCCCAAAACCACGCTGGTGATCGCGATGCCGCTGGCCATTCTGGGCTTTGTCGGCGCTGCCTTCCTGGCGTCCGGAAACCTGCTGGGCTTCGCGCTGGTCTGCCTTGCGTCCGGGGCTGCGCTTGGGGCGGATATGGTGATCCTGCCGGCGATGTTCTCGGTGTCGCTGACGCGCGCAGGGCTCAAGGCGTCGCTTGCCTTTGGTATCTGGTCCTTTGCCGGCAAGCTTGGCCTTGCCCTTGCAGCCTTTGCGGTGTTGCCAGTCCTCGAACACAGCGGCTTTGTGCCCGGTGCTGAAAACACCGCCCAAGCGCTCACAACTCTCAATATCGCTTATGCGATTGTGCCCTGTCTTTTGAAACTTTGCGCCTTTGCCCTTGTTCTGGCGCTTCCCACCGAAGGTCAAACATCATGAAAATTATTGCTGTCGTCCTGTTGTTCCTTCTGCTTCTGGTGATCGCCAAAAGCATGTTCTTCAGTTTTCGCGCTCAAAACCCCGCGGATTATTCCGGAACCGGACCGCAATTCTCCCTACCCGATCACCTGAACGGCGAAATCCTGTCCGAAGGTCTGATCTTTGGCCCGAATGGGAAGATGACCAATAGCTTTGTCGCCAGAATGGTTGGCGAATGGGATGGTCAGACGGGAACGTTGTCGGAAGACTTCACCTATTCCAACGGAAAGCAGCAAAGCCGCAAGTGGTTTCTGACACTCGGGGAGGGAAACAGTTTCACCGCGACGGCGGATGATATCATCGGCGAGGCGCGTGGCATCATCTCTGGCTCAACGGTCAAGATGGAATATCGTATTGTTCTGCCGGAAGACTCAGGCGGTCATGTGCTGGATGTGACGGACTGGCTGTACCTGACGCGTGACGGGGCGATCATGAACAAGTCGGAGTTGCGCAAATTCGGCCTGAAGGTTGCAGAACTGGTGGCCACGATGCGACCCGACCCGAACGCGGCCAAGTGATCGGGCGCAAACAGGGGATTGAAATACCCTGCTGCTAGATTTTGAACAGGGGCTGCAAAAGCCGTGGCACCAGTGCGTTGAACCTCAGCGACGCATCTGTCGCCGCAAGGCAGATGCAAGGTGCCTCTGGCCCGGCAATCGGCGTGTGGGTCACGTCGCTATCGGCGACCTCGACATCCCCGCGCGCGTAAAACCCTTGCGAGTCGCTGAAACTACCCTGCAGAACGAGGGTCAGTTCAAGCCCGCCATGGCTGTGATCCGGCATAGCCATGGACGGCGGGATATAGAGCAGACGCACCGAGCCGGTGCCGTTGTTCATCAAGATGCTTTGCTTGACTCCGCGCCCCAGCGATTTCCAACGTGGCTCTTTCCCCGTGAAATACTCGGCCACAGGGGCCGGATACGGGCCTATGGCCCGCGCAGGGGAGGGCGGCGCTTCAAGTGGCATATCATCCAACTGGGCGAACAGCGCAGCTTTCAGGTCTGAAGACACAGCGACCGAATCTGTCCCTTCCAGAACGAGACCGCCCATCTGTTCGTGGGCATGGGCCGCCGCACGGCAATCTTCGCACAGTGAAATATGCGCCGCCACGACAAGCGCGAACGGTTCGGGCAAGTTGCCGCTCACATAAGCCGCCAAAATGGGCTCAGGGATATGATGCGAGATTGTCCTCATTGTCAGCGCAGGGCCTTCATTTCGTGTCGCAGCCGGTTCAAGCCAAGCCGTATGCGTGACTTGATCGTGCCAAGGGGCAGTCCGGTCAGGTCTTTTATCTCACCATGGGACAATTCACCAAGATAAGTCTGTTCGATCAAGCGTCTTTGCTCCGGGTTCAGTTGCGCAAGCGCCTCTCGCAAATGTTCGGTTTCCTGCGCAAGCGCAACGATCTGGCCCGAATCCGGCACATCTTCGTCGGGTTGATGCAGCATCTCGGGTTCCGGGCGCTTCTCGCGCCGGACGTGGTCGATGTGCTTGTTTCTGGCTATCTGGTACACCCAGGCGGACACCTGCGCCCGGTGTGGATCGAACTGTGCGGCCTTCTGCCAGATGGTCAGCAGCACCTCTTGAACGATTTCTTCGGCTTGTGGCGCACTGGCGCCTGCCCGCATGAGAAACCCTTTCAGGCGCGGGGCGTAGTGGTCAAAAAGCTTGGAAAACGCTTGGCGGTCGCGATGGTCGCGTACTGCCAGCATCCAATGGGTTTCCTGGGTGAGATCCGTGAGGGTTTCGGCGTCCAAATCTGGTACTTCGCGGTATCGAAAGAAGTGTTGGTGACGAGCATAGACCTGCCCGTCCCCGTTCGTCAAAGACCAGTTTGGATTCTTGCCTATTCAGCGAACAGATTGCCTGCTGTTTGGGCATGTAGCCCGCCATCCAGCGGCAAAATGGCCCCTGTGGTGTAAGACCCGGCCTTGCCACAAAGGAAGAGCGTCGCGCCCTGCACATCGCTTGGATGCCCGATCCGGCCCAGCGGGACGTTCTTTCCGACTCTGTCGGCCTGTTCGTCTGACCCCGTGGCGAAAGCCGTCATTTTGGACTGGAACGGCCCAGGAGCAAGGGCGTTCACGGTGATATGGTGTGCGGCCAGTTCCTTGGCCAGAATGCGGGTCATGTGGTGCACCGCCGCCTTTGATGCCGCATAGGAATAGGCCCCGTCCCCCATCGGGACCGTCCCCATCAGCGATCCGATGTTAAGCACCCGGGCCGGATCCTGCGGGGTGGCCTTGCGGGCCAGATCCGCCAGCAGCTTCTGCGTCAGGTACATGAGCCCCGTCACGTTCACATCCATGACTTTGCCCCATGCCTCGTAAGGAAAGTCGGGTAGGGGGGCCCCCCATGTGATGCCCGCGTTGTTGACGAGGATATCAAGGCCATCGGTGCGGTCTCGAAGGTGTGACACCAACGCATCGACCCCGCCTTTCGATCCGACGTCGCCTGCGAAAGCCTCGATCGTTCCCGGATGGCCGAGGCCCGAAATATGTTCGGCAGCTCCTTGCACCACCGCGTCTTTGCGGGAACAGATCAGCACCCGTGCGCCAGCCGCGACCAGCCCGGTCGCAATCATGAACCCGATCCCCGTGCCACCGCCCGTGACCAATGCGGTCTTTCCTTTCAGGCTGAACAGCTCTTCAAGCATATTTGATCCTTTCGTGTTCTGCCGTGGCGTCAGTTCCGAACGCCGCAAGTTGACAACATACTCGGTAGTATGTTTGCCTTGAGCTCAGCCGTAAACACCAAACCAAGGGAATGCCGTGACGTCTTCTGTTGCAGAACAGCCAAAGCCGGACCGCTATGAAGAGATTCTTTCTGCGGCAGCCGAGTGTTTCCGCCAGCAGGGGTTTGCCGCGACCTCGATTGACACGGTGGCGCGTTATCTCGGATCGACCAAAGGCCGCATCTATCACTATTTTCCTTCGAAGATGGACCTGTTCAACGTGGTGCGTGACCGCGGCATGGAGCTGGCGTTTGAAGGGGTCATGCCCGGCTATCAAGCCAAGACCGGACCGGTCGAGCGTCTTGCGCTGATGGCGCATGGGCATGTCGTGACCATGATCCGCTATCACGCCTTCATGCAGGTCCTGCTGGATGGATTGCGCATGCGCCGCTATGGCGCCACGACCGAATTTCAGCGTGAGGCGCTGGAGCGCCATCTCGCGCAGCGCAACGAATTCGAACGTATGTTTCGCGAGGTAATAGAGGATGGCATGGGCGCTGGTTTGCTGCGCGAAGGCGAGGTGTCATTCCTTGTACAGAGCCTTCTGGTGGCCATCAACGGCCCGGTCTTCTGGTATGTCGCGCGCGAGGGCGATGACGAAGACAAGTACACCCGAATTGCCGACGAAGTTGTCGGATTCGCAATGAGCGGGTTCGGTGTCGCATGGACACCCGAAATGACCCGAAACCTCAAAACAGAAACTGGAGTCGAGGTATGAGTGACCTTCCCGATACGATGTTTGCCGTCCTGCAAAAAGGCGAAGGCTATTCCGGCGCGGCGGAAGGGCCGGCGATTTCCGATGCTTCCGAATACCTTGAAGCGGCGGAAATCCCCGTGCCGACCCCCGGCGCCGGACAGGTTCTGGTCAAGCTGCGCGTCGCTTCGGTCAATCCGTCGGACCTGCATTTCATCAAGGGCGAATATGGCCAGCCGCGGATCAAGGGAAACCCCGCCGGTTTCGAAGGCTGCGGCGATGTGGTCGCCGCCGGTGCAGGAGCGGAAGGGTTGATCGGTCAGCGTGTTTCCTTTGTTGTCGCGCTGGGATGTTCCGGTGCGTGGGCGGACTACGCCATCACCGATGCTATCAACTGTATTCCGTTGCGGCCTGATGTGTCGGACGATGACGGGGCGGCGCAGATCGTGAACCCCCTGACCGCAATGGCAATGGTCGACATTGCCCGCCAAGATGGAGAGGCGTTTGTGGTGTCCGCCGCGACCAGCCAGCTTGGCAAGCTGATGGTGTCGCTCGGGAAAGATCTGGGGCTGAAGCCGATCGCGCTGGTGCGTCGGGAAGAAGCGGTCGCCCCGCTTAAAGAAATGGGGGCCGTCGAAGTGCTGGTCACGACCGATCCGGATGTGGTCAAGCAATTCGCGGCTGTCAGCGCCGAGTTGAAACCACGCGTGTTCCTTGATGCGGTCTCGGACCAGTTGTCCGAGCAACTTTTCGCGGCCATGCCAAACCGCGCCCGCTGGATCAGCTACGGTAAACTCAACCCCGAGCTGCCGAAGCTGACCCAAATGGGACAGTTGATCTTCCAAGGCAAGCGAATCGAGGGCTTCTGGCTGACCAGTTGGATGATGACCACCCCCCCTGCCGACCAGATGCGGGTTGTCGGGGAAGTTCAGGCCAGATTTGCCGATGGCCGCTGGAAAACGGATGTTTCAGTGCATCTGCCGCTGCGTGACGTTGTGTCAAATCTGGCCGAGGCCCTGAAAAAGACTGACGGGAAGGTGATGATCACGCCATAGTAGAGGGGAAGGTCCTTGGAAGTGAGGAGCCGCGGACCTTTAAAAAATGCAGCCGGGCAAATCGGCGCAGGGAGGAAAACTTGGATAACTTACAGCTCTTGATCAGCGGGCTGGCGAATGGCTGTGTTTACGGCCTGATCGCCCTTGGCTTTGTTCTGATTTACAAGGCGACTGAGGCCGTGAATTTCGCTCAGGGCGATTTCATGATGCTTGGCGCTTTCATCACCATCGGATTGACCAATGCCGACTATATGGGGCTGCCCTTCTGGGTGGCATTGCCGATTTCACTCGGGATTATGGCGGTGCTGGGTTACCTGCTGGATCGTTTGGTCATTCGTCGCATGTTCGGGGAAAGCCAGACAGCCGTTGTCATCCTGACCATCGCGCTGGGTTTCGTGATCCGCTTTGTCGCGGGTCTCATCTGGGGGCATGAACCGCAGACACTTGAGAACCCGTTTGCAGGGAAGGAAGTGTCGTTCGGCGGACTGGTTCTGGGTATGGAAGATGTGGCGGTCATCGTTGTGACGATCCTCCTGACCTGGGGGCTTTACGAATTTTTCAACCGAACCAAGCTGGGCCTGGCGATGCAGGGCGCGTCGCAAAACCAGCTGGCCGCCTACTACATGGGGATTCCGGTCAAACGGGTGCAGGGCTTTATCTGGGCGCTTGCCGGGGGCGTGGCCTGTGTCGCGGGTATCTTGTTTGCTGCCAAGGGTGCCGTGGACCCGAGTACCGGCCTGATGGGAATCAAGGCTTTTGCCGCGGCTGTCATCGGGGGCTTTGGCAGCTTGCCGGGCGCTTTGGCCGGAGGGCTGATCGTGGGTGTGATCGAACCCTTCGCAAGCCGCTATATCGCCGCCGGTTACAGCCAGATCGCACCCTATGCGCTTCTGCTGGCCGTGCTCATCTTCCGTCCCCATGGCCTGTTCAGCCAGGTCCGCGTGAAGAAGGTGTAGATCCATGCGTATTGTATTCAAAACCAACTACATGCAGGACATCCGCCCTTGGAAGGATGGATATCAACTGTCGTTGTACCTGATCCTTCTGGCGGTGGTGTTTGCTGCACCCTTCGTCATTGACGAGTTCTATCTTGGCGAACTGACCAATGTTCTGATCTGGGCCATCGCGGGGCTTGGCCTGATGATCCTGACGGGCCACACCGGTCAGGCGAGCCTTGGCCATGCCGCGTTTCTTGCCATGGGGTGTTATGCCAATATCATCCTGATCGAATCCGGCGTGCCCTTCATGCTGGCCTTCCCCCTGGCCGGGATCCTGACGGGAATCATCGGGATGGTGATCGCCATTCCCGCACTTCGGTTGCACGGCATCTACCTCGCGATTGCAACGATGGCGATGTCGATCCTTGTTGATGACATCATCGTTCTGACCGAACCGTGGACCGGTGGCGTCGGCGGGAAATTTGCGCCGCCCGTGAACGTCTTTGGCATCATGATCGACCGTTGGGGCACCCCGCGCGAATTCTATTACCTCTGTCTTGTCGTGGCCGTTGTGGTGACGCTCGGCTATATCAACCTGCTGCGAGCGCCTCTGGGCCGCAGCTTTATCGCTGTGCGCGACTCTGAAGTGTCGGCTCAGGCGATGGGCATCGACGTGGCCCGCACCAAGGCGATTTCATTCGCCATCTCCTGTGGTGTCACCGGGCTAGCGGGTGCCTTGATGGGGCTGTTTGCCGGGGCGTTCAACAACGAAACCTTCAGTGTCATCATTTCAATCCAGCTTCTGATGATGATCGTGATTGGGGGCCTTGGATCCATCCACGGGGCGTTTTTCGGCGCTATTGTCGTGGGCTTCCTGCCGCAGTTCCTGTCGATCTCGAAAGAATGGGTGGGGGCCGCTTTGGGCGGTGCGGATGTCGCCATTCCGGGGTTGGAATTCGGTGTCTTCGGCGTGATCCTGATCCTGTTTATCCTGTTTGAACCGATGGGCATTTACGGGCGCTGGTTCAAGATCCGCACATGGTTCGAGCTGTTCCCGTTCTATCGCAAGGACATGTTCAAACGTCAGAAATCCTACCTGAAAACGGAGCGTCTGAGATGAGCCTTTTAGAAATCGAAAACGTGACGTTGAAGTTTGGCGGGCTGACGGCGGTGGATAACCTTTCCTTCACTGTCCAGCAGGGCGAGGTCTTTGCCATTGTCGGTCCCAACGGCGCGGGCAAATCCACCGTGTTCAACCTGATCTCGCGGTTCTACACGCCGATCCAGGGCAGCATCGTCTTTGATGGGCATGACCTGCTCGCCGAGAAAGCGTCGGATGTTGCAGACCATGGCGTGGCGCGGACCTTCCAGAACATCGAACTGTTCGAACAGGCGACCGTACTGGAAAACCTGTTGGTTGGCCGTCACCGTCACCGCAAGTCGAACTTCCTGACCGAGCTGTTTTTCACGCCCTCCGTCAAGAAGCAGGAACTGCAAAGCCGCCATTTCGTGGAAGAGATCATCGATTTCCTTGATCTGCAGGCCTACCGCGAAAAACGCATTGCGGGTTTGCCCTATGGGGTGCGCAAGGTGGTCGAGGTAGCCCGCGCACTGGCCACCGATCCCAAGCTGTTGCTTCTGGATGAACCAGCCTCGGGTCTGTCGGTCGAGGAAACCACCGATATGCGGTGGTGGATTGACGATATCCGTCGCCAGATGGGTATTACCGTTTTGATGGTCGAACATGACATGGGGCTGGTCTCGGGGGTGTCTGACCGCGTTCTTGCCATGGCCGATGGCGCGAAGCTGGCCCTAGGGACACCTGCCGAAGTGCAGTCGGATCCGGCCGTGATCGAAGCATATCTGGGGCATGCAGCATGAGTGAACCCGTACTGAAAATCCGAAACGTCGAAAGCTTTTATGGCCCGATCATGGCCATTCGAGGTGTGTCGCTGGATGTGCACCCTGGCCGTGTGGTGTCGATCCTCGGCGCCAATGGCGCAGGCAAGACCACCCTGATGAAAACCGTCTCGGGCGTGATGGACCCTGAAAAAGGGACGATTACATTCGAAGGCGATGAAATTCAGGGGCAAGAACCGCACAAGGTGGTGGACCGTGGCATTGTGCACGTGCCCGAAGGGCGCGAGGTTTTCCCGCTTCTGACCGTAGACGAAAATCTTAGCCTCGGGGCCTATACCCGCAACGACAAGGCCGGGATCGAACAGGACCGTGAAATGGTGTTCAGCTATTTCCCGATCCTCAAGGAGCGCCGCAGTCAGGAAGCGGGCACGTTGTCGGGTGGGCAACAGCAGATGCTGGCCATTGGCCGCGGCCTCATGGCCAACCCTAAACTGATGCTGCTGGATGAACCGTCTCTGGGACTGTCCCCCCTCTTGGTGCAGGAAATCTTTGGTATCCTGAAACGCCTGAATGAAGAGCAGAACATGACGATGATGGTGGTTGAACAGAACGCCAGTGCCGCGCTTGAGCTGGCCCATGATGGTTATGTCATGGAGGTGGGCCGGATCGTGATGGACGGCACGGCGGATGAGTTGATGGCCTCGGAGGACATTCAGAACTTTTATCTGGGTGTTCAAGAAGAGGGCGCGCGCGAAGAGCGTCGCTGGAAACGCAAGAAGACGTGGAGGTAAACATGCTGGATACTGCAAACATGCCCCGTACGACTGTGATCAACGGTGTCACCTACAACGCCGAGGCGGGCCAGCGCCCCATTCAGGTGGATGGTTGTTACACAATTCCGGCCCTGTTCGAAAAGCGCTGCAAGGCGCTGGGGGATCGTACCGTTCACCGCGAAAAAGACCTTGGTATCTGGAAAGACTACACTTGGAACGATTACTGGACCCACGCCAAATGGATCGGCATGGGCCTGCGCAAGCTGGGTCTGAAACGGGGAGAGGTTGTCTCGATCCTTTCAGAAGACCGCAAGGAATGGGCCTATTTCGACATGGGAATCCAGTCGGTCGGAGGGATCGCCTCGGGTGTCTATACCACCGACTCGGCGGCTCAGTTGAAATACCTCGTCAATGACAGCGACAGCCGCTTCCTGATTGTCGAGAACGAAGAACAACTCGATAAGTTCCTCCAGATCGAGAGCGATGTGCCCGGCCTTCTGAAGGTAATCATCCTTGAAGACGAGGGGTTGCACGATCTTGACCACCCCCGATGCCTTTTGATCGACCAGCTTTACGATATCGGAAAAGCGGCAGATGCCGAGGAGCCCGGCGTGTTCGAACAGGAAATCGCCAAGGCCCAGCCGACGGACACGGCGCTGTTGATTTATACCTCGGGCACCACGGGCATGCCCAAGGGCGCCATGCTTGGCAACGAAAACATCATGGCAGCGATCGAGGCTGGCGCACGGCGTCTACAATGCCTTGAGACGGACAACCAGCTGTGCTTCCTGCCGCTCTGTCACATCTTGGAACGGGATGTTTCAATTTATTTCCCACTGGCTGCAAAATGTGTTGTGAACTTTGCGGAAAGCCCAGAAACGGTGTTCAACAATCTGCAGGAAGTCTCTCCCGACACGTTCACCGCCGTGCCACGGGTTTGGGAAAAGATCTACTCACAGGTTCTGATCCTCGTACAGGAAGCCACGCCCTTGGGGCGCGCGGCCTATGGCATGGCGATCAAGGCAGGCATGGCGCGCGCCGAATACATGATGCAGGCCAAACCCGTGCCAGCAGGTGTGGCGGCGAATTACTGGATCTGGGACAAGCTTGTCCTGCACAACCTGCGCCGGATGCTGGGGCTGGATAACATGCGCCGTGCCGGTACCGGTGCTGCGCCCATCTCGCCGGAGTTGCTGAAATGGTACTGGTCTATCGGGGTGCCGATGGTCGAGGGCTATGGCATGACAGAGACCTCGGGTCTGGCCACGATGAACACCCGTATGGAAAACAAGGTGGGTACCATCGGCACGCCCATCCCGGGATACGACGTTCGGATTGCCGAGGATGGCGAAATCCAGACGCGTGGTGCCAACAACTTCCAAGGGTACTGGCGCAATAACGAGAAAACCGCCGAGACCTTTACCGATGACGGCTGGCTGCGCACCGGCGATGTCGGGCGGATGGACGAGGATGGCTATATCACCATCACCGGGCGTTTGAAGGACATCATCATCACCGCCGGGGGCAAGAACATCACCCCCGCCGAGATCGAAAGCCGCCTGAAGTTTTCGCACTATATCTCGGACGCGGTCATCATCGGGGACCGTCGCAAATACCTGACGGCGCTGATTATGATTGATCAGGAGAACGTCGAGAAATACGCTCAGGACAGGAAGGTGCCGTTCTCGAATTTCGCATCGCTCTGTGCGGCCAAAGAGGTGAAAGACCTTATCGACCGTGAAGTTCAGGCGGTGAACAAGGAATTCGCCCGCGTCGAACAGATCAAGGATTTCCGCCTGATCGACGTGCTGCTGACGGCAGAAGACGAAGAGCTGACGGCCACGATGAAGCTCAAGCGGAGCTATGTCGAAAAGGCCCACGCCCACCTGATCGAGGACATGTACTAGAATTCGGAAACGCAAAAATACTAGAATTCGGAAACGCAAAAAATCAGAATTACCAACGGGAGGAAAAACATGAAGAGTTTGGTAAAGAAGGTGACGCTTGCTGCGGGTCTGACCGCTGCCGCGTCGATGGCTTCGGCCGAAACACAAGGTGTCACGGACACCGAGATCGTCATCGGGTCGGTCAGCGACCTGTCTGGTGTGTTCGCTGCGGTGGGTGAACCTGCAATGCGGGGGGCCAACCTCTATTTCGACAAGGTCAATGCCGCAGGGGGGGTGCATGGACGGACCATTCGCTTCATCACCGAGGATCACGGCTATCAGCTGCCGCGTGCGATGCAGGGCTATAACAAGCTCCTGAAACGCGACAAGGCATTCATGATGCTGCAATCACTGGGCACTCCGATGAACATGGCGGGTTTTAAGTTGCTCGACCCGATCGGCATTCCCAACGTGGCTCCCCTGACGGCTGCGCGTCAGATGTTGCAAGACCCGATGGACAACAAGTTCACGTCGTTCTCGTCCTACTATGATCAGGCGCGGGTTGGTGTGAAATACCTGAACAAGGAATTTGGCGGCCAGAACGTCTGCGCCATGTACCTGCCGACCGATTTCGGTAAGGAAATCCTTGAAGGTGCTCATGCCGGTGTAAAAGAAGCCGGTCTCAGCTTTGTCACTGAAACCACGCACAAGCCGGACGAAGGTGACTTTGTCGGGTCGCTGTCCAAGCTGAACGAAGCGGGTTGCGAGATTGTTGTTGTCGGTATCCCGGTCCGTCAGGCCATCACCGTTGTGGCGACCGCCAAGAAAATGGGTCTGGCTGACATGAAGTTCCTAGGGACCTCCGCCAGCTTCCTGACCGTTGTAGCCGGTGTGCCCGGTGGTGTGACCGAAGGTTTCTATGCCGCGGCGTCGTGGCAGGATCTCTGGGCTCGCGCGGATGAGCCTGCGCCCAAAGCCTTTATCGAGGAATACAAGGCCGCAACCGGCAAAGACCCTGTCGGCTTCTCGATGCTCGGCTATGCCGCCGCCAAGATGACGGTCATGGCGCTTGAAAAAGCCGGCCCTGATCTGACCCATGAATCGTTCATCTCCGCAATGGAGTCGTTGGATTATCAGGATGACCTTGTCGGCAACAAAATGACCTATGGCCCCGATGACCATCAGGGCGCAGACTCGGTTTACGTTTCGGTCGTTGAAAACGGCAAATGGAAAAAGGTCTACGAAGAGTAAAGACCTTATCGCGGGCGCCCTATGGTGGGCGCCCGCAACAAGACATCAGGTGACATCATGACGGATTTGCAGAACTTCCGCGCCGCAACGCGTGCGTGGCTGGAGGAGAATTGCCCGCCGGACATGCGGCAACCCATGACCGAGGCGGATGTATGCTGGGGCGGGCGCAACTGGCAGTTTCAGTCGGACGCACAGCGGGACTGGCTGAACGTGATGGCCGAAAAAGGTTGGACCGTGCCGGATTGGCCAGTGGAATATGGCGGTGGAGGCCTGAATGGGGATGAACAGCGCATCCTGAAAGAAGAAATGGCGCGGATCAATGCGCGCCCGCCTTTGCAAAGTTTTGGAATCTGGATGTTGGGCCCGGCGCTGCTGGAATTCGGCACCGAAGAACAAAAACGTCATTATTTACCGCAGGTTGCGCGAGGCGAAATCCGCTGGTGTCAGGGGTATTCTGAACCCGGTGCAGGCTCGGATCTGGCAGGTGTGCAGACCAAAGGCGTGGATTGCGGAGACTATTTCGAAGTCACTGGTCAGAAAATCTGGACGTCATATGCCGACAAAGCAGACTGGATCTTCTGCCTCGTGCGCACGGAACCGGACGCGCCGAAACACGAAGGCATTTCCTTCCTTCTGTTCGACATGGCCAGCGAAGGTGTCAGCACAAAGCCGATCAAACTGATTTCGGGATCGTCGCCGTTTTGCGAAACCTTCTTTGACGGCGTGAAAGTCCCCAAGGATCAGATCGTCGGAGAGCGTGGCAAAGGCTGGACCGTAGCCAAGTATTTGCTTACCCACGAACGCGAAATGATCGGGGCGTCCGACGCGGCTTTGTTCGGATCTGAAGACCTGGTTCAGGTGGCGCGAGAGGCGATTGGCCTCAATGAAAACAAACAGTTGGACGATCCTGTTCTGCGGGGGAAGATCGCGGATTTCCTGATTGATGAAATGGCGTTCGATGCGGAACTGGCCCGTGCCAAGGAGTGGATGCGCGCGGGGCAGCAGTTGGGCGTGCAATCGGCCACGCTGAAATACACAGGCACCGAACTCAATAAGCGGCGTCAGGAACTGATTATGGAAACCGGCGGGCTTGAGGCGCTCGAATGGGATTTCACCCATGCCGAGGGCCATGAGAAAGCATCGCTCTGGTTACGCTCCAAGGGCAACTCGATCGAAGGGGGTACCTCTGAGGTGATGCTCTCCATTCTGTCCAAGGCGGTTCTGGAACTGGGGTAAGATTATGATTTTGTTGACAGAAGAACAGAAAATGGTCCGCGACATGGCGGCGGGTTTCCTTGCGGAGAAAGCATCGGTCCAGGCTCTGCGCACCCAACGCGACGCGGGTCGCACCGGCAATCCGGCACTGAACGGCGAGATGGCTGAAATGGGCTGGTTCGGGATGCTCACAAGCGAGGCCGCGGGCGGGGTCGACATGGGCGCGCAGGCCGCCGGACTTGTTGCTGAAGAGATGGGGCGCAACCTGACGACATCGCCATTCCTGTCCTCGGCTGTGATGGCGGCGACCGTGCTGCGCAGTGTCGAGGAAACCGAGTGGGCCGGACGGATCGCATCGGGCGAGGCGGTTGTCGCGCTTGCCATGGACGAGCATATCAAGCACCGACCTGACATGATTGGTACACGCGCCGAGGCGTCGGGTAACGGGTTTGTACTGAATGGTACAAAACGGTTTGTTTGCGATGGCGGGGCGGCCGACCGCCTGATTGTGACTGCCATGACCGAAGACGGTATGGCCCTGTTGCTTCTCGACCCTTCAACCGGCGGGGTTCAAGTGGATCCGGTCAAGACGCTGGACAATCGCGACGCGGCAAACCTGACGCTAGACGCGGTGCAGGTCGATGGCGCGGCGTTGCTGGCGCGCGGGGAAGATGCAGAAGCAGCCCTTGGGGCGGCGTTGCGTGTCGGGCGTGCCGTAGGCGCTGCAGAACTGGTTGGGGTGTCCAAAGAGGCGGCGGAGCGCACCGTGGCCTATCTCAAAGAGCGCAAACAGTTCGGCGTGACCCTGTCGAGGTTTCAGGCGCTGCAACACCGTGCGGCGGATCTTTATACCCAGATCCAGACCACCGAAGCGGTGATCGCGGCGGCGCTCAAGGCGATTGACGCAGGGGAGGACGAGGCCGAACGTCTGTCGCGTGTGGCCAAGGCCAAGGCGGCCAAGACCGCGAGTCTCGCGGTTCGCGAAGCAGTGCAGATGCATGGTGGCATCGGCATGACCGATGCGCTGGACATTGGCCTGTTCATGAAAAAGGCACGCGCCTGCAGCGAATACTTGGGTGACGCAAGTTGCCATGCTGAATGGCTGCTGCGTGCGCGCGGCCTTTGATCCGGAAAGCGAGCGATCCCATGACCCAGACCATGACCCATCACCGTAGCTGCAACATTTGCGAAGCCATGTGCGGCCTGATCATCACGCATGATGGCAAGGATGTCCTGTCTGTGAAACCCGATCCCGACGACCCGCTGTCGCGCGGGCATATCTGCCCCAAGGCCGTGGCTTTGCAAGACTTCCGTGTCGATCCCGACCGCGTGACCAAGCCGCTGAAAAAGGTGAGCGGAAACTTCGTTGAAATCAGCTGGGACGAGGCGTTCGATTATGCGGTGGAGCGACTGCAACAGGTGCAGGCCGCACACGGGCGGGATGCCGTAGCGGTGTATCTGGGCAACCCCAATGCGCACAAGTTCGGCAACCTTCTGAATCTGCCGCGTCTGGTCAAGGCGCTGGGTACCACCAACCGGTATTCATCGGCCACGGCGGATCAGATCCCGCATCACGTGGCCTCGATCCATATGCTAGGCCATCCGATGCTCATTCCTGTGCCGGATGTTGAGCGCACAGATTTCATGGTGATCATCGGGGGCAATCCGCTCGTGTCGAACGGGTCGATGATGACCGCGCCGGGTTTTGGCAAGCGTATGGACGAGATTAAGGCCCGCGGTGGCCGTGTTGTGGTGATTGATCCGCGCCGGACCGAAACAGCAGAGCGGGCCAGTGAACACCTGTTCATCAAACCTGAAACTGACGCTTTCCTGATGTTTGCAATGATTCACGAGGTCTTTGCAGCGGGACTGGTCGATCTTGGGACGTTGGTCGATGTCGTGGACGGTCTCGACCGGTTACAGGCCGCCGTGGCGCCGTTCACCGCCGAAAAAGCAGCCGAAATGACAGGGATCGAGGCCGGGGTCATCCGACAGTTGGCGCGTGATTTTGCAGAGGCAAAGTCGGCGGTGTGCTATGCTCGCATGGGCGCTTCGACCCAGAGTTTCGGCACCTTGTGTCAGTGGGCGAACAACGGGTTGAACATCATCACAGGAAACTTTGACAGTGCCGGCGGCGCGATGTTTACGACGCCCGCGCTGGACTACGTCGGCATGACCAGTCGCAAGGGACAAAAGCGGTCTTACCCCGAGAAGCGGTCTCGCGTCTCTGGTCAGCCGCTTTATAACGGAGAGTTCCCGATTTCGGTCATGGCCGAAGAAATGGAAACCCCCGGTGACGGGCAGATCAGGGCGATGGTCACGGTGGCGGGAAACCCCGTGCTGACTGCGCCCAACGGACGGCGGATCGAAAAGGGGCTGGAAGGGCTCGACTTCATGCTCTCGGTCGACATTCACATCAACGATACCACGCGGCATGCCGACCTGATCCTCCCCGGGACGGTCGCGCTGGAAGAAGTGATGTATGACATGGTCTTTCATACCTTTGCCGTGCGCAACACCGCCGGGTTTGCGCCTGCGCTTTTCGATCCGCCAGAGGGCAATCCGCAGGAATGGGAAGTGATCGCCCGCCTGGCCGCGGGTCTGACCGGGGCCAACGATATCGGCCCCGACCCGACCACGGTGCTCGGGGCGTTGTTGCCGCGCGGCTATCACGGCGACACGGTGTCGGTTGACGGTCTTTTGGCGGCAGGCACTCCCGTTGATCTGGGGCCGCTAAAGCCCAGCCTCAAAGGGCGGATGGAAACGCCGGACGGGCGCCTGAACCTTGCCCCCGAGGCGTTTGTCGAGGATTTGCCGCGGCTTCTGGCCTTTCAATCGCCTGTGTCAGAGGCGTTTCCGCTGATGATGATCGGACGGCGGCAGGTGCGCAGCCACAACAGCTGGACCCAGAACAGCAACCGCCTTGTGAAAGGGCGTAACCGCTGCACCGTGCAGGTCAACCCCGAGGATGCGGCGCGTCTTGGCATCCGGGACGCGGAACAGGTGATTGTCCGGGCACGGGTGGGCGCAGTGGCGATGCCCGCCGAAGTGACGGACGAGATGGCGCCGGGCGTGGTTTCAATCCCGCAGGGCTGGGGACAGAAAAACGGGCATATCCGTACCGCCGCAGAGGTTGGCACCGTGTCGATCAACGATCTGACGGATGATACGCGGCTTGATCCGGTCAGCGGTAATGCAGCCTTCAATGGCGTGCCGGTCTCGGTCGAACTGGCGAGTTGAAATTAGGGCAGGACAATGAGGGCGGTCTGGGGCATTCTCGGACCGCCCCCCTTTCTTTTGGAGACCCTGATGAAAGCCCTGACCCCTGACACGATTGCGCCGCCCTTTGCCAATTATAGCCACGGCGTTGAAGTCTCCCCGCGGCGGTTGGTGCTGACCAGCGGTCAGTTGGGGATCGACAAGGACGGGCAGATTCCCGACGGCAGCGCGGCGCAGGCCGAAATCTGTTTCGGCAATATTGATGCTATTCTGGCCGAGGCGGGGTTGGACCGCGCGGATATCCTGCGGATCAACGCCTTTGTCACCGCCAGAGAGCATATGGCGGGATACATGGCCGTGCGCGACCGCTATCTTGACGGTGTGCCGGTTTTGCCGGCCTCGACCCTGATGGTGGTTTCAGGGTTCACCAAGCCAGAATTCGTGGTTGAGATTGAGGTCATGGCCGCCGAAAGCGCCTGACGGCAGGGGCATGCAACGGGCTTTTTGCTTCTCTGATTGCTATGAAAGCGACCAGCCTTCTCGGATATGCCGGGAAAGCGGGCATTCATCCATGCGTCAGATGCATTGCCGTTATGCTGAATTAGTTGACGCATTCACGTCATAAAATCTGCACTTAGATCACGCTATAGAATGTTTGCAGGTGCAGAAACTGTGCCTGAGAGCCGAGATAGAGACCAGCCGGAAGCCGCAGATGACCAAACGCCCCATCGTGACCCAAAAAGACCCCGAAACCCGTACGTCACATGACACCATGGCCGAGATCGCGGAAACCATGGATACGGCAGCACACGCAGCCCTGAGCAGCATGACGGGCGGGCTGTCGCCTGCAGCGCTGGGGATGGTCTATGCAGATTGGGCGCTGCATCTGGCGGCGTCGCCGGGCAAGCGGGCCGAGCTTGGGATCAGCGCGCTTGAGAAATGGGCCGAATACCAGCGTTTCCTGATGCAGTGCGCCATGTCTCACGGCGAAAAACACTGTGTGACAGAGGGCAAGAAGGACCGCCGCTTCCGGCATCCTGATTGGGATGCCAAACCCTTTGGTGCTTATAAAGAAGCGTTTCTTCTGGCGCAGCAGTGGTGGGAAGAGGCCACCACCGGCATCCACGGCGTAAGTGCAGCCAACGAAAAGGCTGTCGGCTTTGCCGCGCGGCAGGTGCTTGATGCTATGTCGCCCGCCAACTTCCCCCTGACCAATCCTGAAATCATCGAGAAAACGGTCGAGGAAAATGGCGCCAATCTCGCGCGCGGTTTCCAGAATTATCTCAATGATATGAAAGGCGCGGTGCTGCATGAACGGCTGGGCGGAGAATCGGAATACCGCGTCGGTGAAAACCTCGCCGTGACGCCGGGCAAGGTGGTCTATCGCAACCACCTGATGGAACTGATCCAATACGAACCGGCCACGGACAAGGTCCAGCCCGAGCCGGTGCTGATCGTGCCAGCTTGGATCATGAAGTACTATATTCTTGATCTCAGCCCCGAGAATTCGATGGTCAAATACCTGACCGAGCAAGGCTACACCGTCTTCATGATCTCGTGGCGCAACCCGACTGCCGAGGATCGGGATCTCGGGTTTGACGATTACCGGCGCATGGGGCCGATGGCGGCCCTAGACGAAATCCAGAAGATCACCGGCTCTCAGCGTATCCACGGGGCAGGTTATTGCCTTGGCGGGACGCTGCTGAGTGTCGCGGCGGCGGCAATGGCGCGCGATGGTGATGCTCGCCTTGCCTCAATGACGCTGTTTGCCGCGCAGATGGATTTCACTGATGCGGGCGAATTGATGTTGTTCATCAACGAAAGCCAGGTGTCCTTCCTTGAAGATATGATGTGGAAAGAGGGGTATCTGGACGCGACCCAGATGTCCGGGGCATTCCAACTGCTACGCTCGACCGACCTTGTCTGGTCGCGCATCCAGCACGAATACCTGATGGGCGAAAAGCCCCGCTACAACGATCTGATGTCGTGGAATGCCGACACCACGCGGATGCCATACCGGATGCATTCCGAATACCTGCGCCGCATGTTCCTTGAGAACCGGTTTGCCGAAGGCAAGTTCATGGTTGGGGATGATCCCGTCACACCTTATGACATCCGCATCCCGATTTTCAGCGTCGGTACCGAGACTGACCACGTGGCCCCGTGGAAATCGGCCTATAAGGTCGAGCAACTGACTCATTCTCCGGTGACCTTCGTGTTGACCAATGGCGGCCACAACGCCGGTGTAGTCAGCGAACCGGGGCACCCGCGTCGCCACTATCGCATCCATTCCAGCAAGGACTCAGACCATTACCTGCCGCCTGCGCAGTGGGAAAAGGTCGCGGACCTCAAGGATGGGTCTTGGTGGCCGGAATGGGCCGAATGGCTCAAGACCCAGCAACAGGGCGACGCCGTCGCGCCTCCTAAAATGGGCAAGGCGCTGTGCGATGCGCCGGGCACCTATGTGATGATGGAGTAACCATGTCGCTACAAAACGGTTTTTTGCAAGGCAAGCGCGGACTGATCGTCGGGGTTGCCAACGAACACTCTATCGCTGCCGGAATTGCCGGTGTGCTGTCTGACGCGGGGGCAGAACTTGCCCTGACGTATCTGTCGGACAAGGCCAAACCCTTCGTGGCCCCGGTGGCCGAGACGTGCGGAGCGAAAATGCTTTTGCCGCTGGATGTGATCGATGATGCGCAGATGGCGCAGGTTTTCGATGACATTGCGAAGACGTGGGGACGGCTTGATTTCCTCGTGCACTCGATTGCCTTTTGTCCAAAAGACGACCTGCACGGTCGCGTGACGGACAGTTCCAAGGCGGGATTTTTGCAAGCCATGGATATCTCGGTCCATTCCTTTGCACGCCTTGCGAAACTGGCCGAGCCGCTGATGCTGGAAAACGGTGGCAGTCTTCTGACCGTCACCTACTACGGGGCGGAAAAGGTCGTCGACCATTACAACGTGATGGGGCCTGTGAAATCCGCGTTGGAAAGCCTGACACGCTATATGGCGTCCGAACTTGGGCCGCAGGGCATCCGGGTTAATGCGATTTCGCCCGGCCCTCTGATGACGCGTGCTGCCAGCGGGATTGAACATTTCGACGACCTGGCCCGGCATGCGGAAACGCGCGCCCCCCTGCGCCGGCTTGTCACCATCGAAGAGGTGGGACAGTCCGCACTTTGCCTTTTGTCAGATCAATCCAGCGCCATGACCGGCAACATCATGTATGTTGACGGCGGCTATCACGTGATGTCCTGAGCCATGCAGTTTATCGAGAACCGGACTTTTGATGAAATCCAGATCGGCGACCATGCCGAGGTCGAACGTGTTTTGACCGAACGCGACATTGACCTGTTCGCGATCATGTCGGGCGACATCAACCCCGCGCATCTGGACCGCGAATTTGCCGAGGGCGAGATCTTTCACAAGGTGATTGCGCACGGGATGTGGGGCGGGGCGCTGATTTCTGCGGTGCTTGGTACGGAACTGCCCGGACCAGGCACGATCTACCTCAACCAGTCGCTGAGTTTCCGTAAACCCGTCGGGTTGGGAGACCGCATTCGCGTGGTTGTGACCGTCACTGACAAGAACCCCGAGAATGCCCATGTGCGCTTGGCTTGCGAATGTCTGAACGAGGCGGGCAAACCGGTGATCAAGGGCGAGGCCGAGGTCATTGCCCCCACCAAGAAAATCCGCCGCCCGCGGACGCATTTGCCGGATGTGCATCTGCACCATCACGGGGCCGCCTACGACCGGCTGATCCATGCCGCGCAATCGGCCCAGAGCCTGCGGGTTGCCGTCATTGCACCAACCACGCCGCGTGCCCTGAACGGGGTGATGGATGCCTACCATCAGGGCTTGACCCTACCGGTGCTAATCGGATCCGAAGAAGATATCCGCGACACCGCCGACGAGATTGGGGAAACCCTGAACGGGGTGCAGATCGTGGACGCGGTGTCGGTCCGCGAGGCGACGGCGCAGGCGGTCGCAATGGCCGTGGCGGGCGAGGTGGATGCAATAGACGAAGGCACCGCGAGAGTGCGGGCCCTGCTGAAGGCGGTCCAGCCGGCGCTTGTGACCGAGCGGGTAATGAGCCACGCATTTGCGCTGGATGTGCCGGGCTATGCCAAACCGCTGATTGTGACCGATGGTCTGGTCAACACCAAACCTACCCTCGAAACCAAGCAGGACATCATCCAGAACGCGATCCTGCTGGCGACGGCGTTGGGGATCGACACGCCCAAGGTGGCGCTTTTGTCCGCCTTTGAGGAAGTCACGCCCGACCTGCCCGCGACGATTGACGCAGCTGCCCTGTGCAAGATGGCGCAGCGCGGCCAGATTACGGGCGGGGTTCTGGATGGACCAATGGCGTTTGATACCGCCATTTCCAAGGCCATGGCGAAAAGGTTCTCGGGGCGCCCGGGTGTTGCGGGCGAGGCGGATGTTCTGGTCGCGCCCGGGCTTGAGGCGGGCAATGTCATCGCCAAACAACTGGTGCATCTGGCGGGGGCCGAGGCGGCAGGCATTATTCTAGGCGCGCGCGTGCCGATCCTTGTCAATGGCCGCGCAGACAGTGCACGTTCCAAGATCGCGTCATCCGCACTTGCCGTATTGATGCAGCAGCAGAAACGGGCAAGCATCACCCATTAAGCGCGACCATTGTGGTTCAAACAAAAAGCCCCGGATCGGCCTGATCCGGGGCTTCTTTGTTTTCCTGCAATCCGATCAGGATCAGCCGATTGCCGCGGCTTTCACGTCTGCATCGATATAGGGCAGGTACTGCTCGAAGTTGTTCGAGAACATCTCAACCAGCTTGGCCGCCTGACGATCATAGGCATCGCCATCGTCCCAGGTGCGGCGCGGGTCCAGCAGGACCTCGGCCACACCGGGCACGTTCACGGGCACTTCAAAGCCAAAGTTCGGATCCTTGCGGAATTCGACATCGTTCAGCGTACCTTCCAAAGCGGCGGTCAGCAGCGCGCGGGTCGCACGGATCGGCATCCGCGATCCAGTGCCATAAGCGCCGCCGGTCCAGCCGGTGTTGACCAGCCAGCAGGTCGCGCCGTGCTGGGCGATCTTCTCACGCAGCAGGTTGCCGTATTCCTCCGGGCGGCGCGGCATGAAGGGCGCGCCAAAGCAGGTCGAGAAGGTCGGCTCGGGTTCGGTCACGCCGCGCTCGGTGCCGGCCACTTTCGAGGTGAAGCCAGACAGGAAGTGGTACATCGCCTGCGCCGGGGTCAGACGGGCGATCGGAGGTAGAACACCAAATGCGTCACAGGTCAGCATGATGATGTTCTTCGGGTGGCCGCCGATAGCAGTGTCCGAAGCATTCGAGATGTAGTGCAGCGGATAGGCGCAGCGCATGTTGGCGGTCAGGCTGTCGTCTTCGAAGTCGAGTTCCTTGGTCTCTTCGTCGTAAACCATGTTCTCGATCACGGTGCCGAATTTCGACGTGGTCGCATAGATTTCCGGCTCGGCCTCGGGGTTCAAGCTGATGGTCTTGGCATAGCAGCCGCCTTCGAAGTTGAAGGTGCCGTTGTCCGACCAGCCATGTTCATCGTCACCAATCAGGGTGCGCGACGGATCTGCCGACAGGGTGGTTTTGCCGGTTCCCGACAGGCCAAAAAACACGGCGGTATCGACCGGGTTGTCATTGGCGTGGTTGGCTGAGCAGTGCATCGGCATGATGCCTTTTTCGGGCAGCAGATAGTTCAGCAGGGTAAAGATCGACTTCTTGTTCTCACCGGCATATTCGGTGCCGCCGATGAGGATCATCTTCTTGTCGAAGTTCATCGCGATCACGGTTTCCGAACGGCAGTTGTGGCGCTCGGGGTTGGCCTGGAACGACGGGCAGTTGATGACGGTGAAGTCAGCGGTAAAGTCGTTCAGGTCCTCGCGGTCGGGGCGGCGCATCATGTGACGGATGAACAGGTTGTGCCACGCCAGTTCCTGCACGAAACGCACGTTGATCGCGTGTTTGGGGTCGGCACCGCCAACCAGATCCTGCACGTAATACTCGCCACCCTTCATATGCTCGAGCATATCGGCATAAAGGTTGTCGAACCCTTCGGGCGACATCTCGGCGTTGTTCTCCCACCAGATGGTGTCGATAACGCTGTCGGTTTTGACGACGTGCTTGTCCTTGGGCGAACGGCCGGTGAATTTGCCGGTCGACACGAGGAATGCACCGCCGTTGCCCAGCGTGCCTTCGCCCTTTTTGAGCGCGGCTTCGATCAGCGCGGGCTCCATGAGGTTATAATAGACATTGCCCAGCCCTTCGATCCCTTGATCTTCGAGGCGGAATTGCGGGTTTACCCGTCCAAATGTCATAGTCAAACTCCTGTAGCCGGCTCGTATGAGGCGGCGGTGCTAGATATTCGCGAGGTGGACCCCGCAGTCATTTCACGGGCAATGCGCCCGGTGGCGGGGTCTTAACATGACGCATTCGAGATTGAACAGGACGCTTTAACGCAGTTAGCGCAACCAACTGGATGTTAACGCCACCACGGGCCGGATCGGTGAAAAACCGCCCAGAAAGGTGAGTCATTTTAGCCATTCGTAACGAAAATCTGGCTGCAATAAGCAGGGTTTACCGCCTGATTCGCGTTTTGGGATTGCTAAAACCACGTCCAAAGCCCCATAATGACGCAAAAAGCAGGCAATAAAAACGAGCAGTTGAGAGGACATACCAATGTCTAAAATCGCTTTGGTGGACGATGACAGGAATATCCTGACGTCTGTGTCCATGACCCTCGAGGCAGAGGGATTTGAGGTCGAAACCTATAATGACGGTCAGCAGGCGCTGGACGCGTTCAACAAGAAATTGCCCGATATGGCCGTGCTGGACATCAAGATGCCCCGCATGGACGGCATGGACCTGTTGCAGCGACTGCGCCAGAAAACCCAGATGCCGGTCATCTTCCTGACGTCGAAAGACGACGAGATCGACGAAGTGCTTGGGCTGCGCATGGGGGCGGACGATTACGTCAAGAAACCCTTCTCGCAGCGTCTTCTGGTCGAACGCATCCGCGCCCTTCTGCGCCGCCAAGAGGCGTTTGATGGCGACATCGTGGCCGATACCGAAGAAACCAAGGTGATGACCCGCGGTGATCTGGTGATGGATCCGCTGCGCCATTCGGTCAGTTGGAAGGGTAATGATGTGACCCTGACCGTGACCGAGTTCCTGCTTTTGCAGGCGCTGGCCCAACGCCCCGGTTTCGTGAAAAGCCGCGATCAGCTCATGGACGTCGCCTATGACGATCAGGTCTATGTGGATGACCGTACGATTGACAGCCATATCAAGCGTCTGCGCAAGAAGATGCGTACTGCAGATCCCGAGTTCTCGGCAATTGAGACACTTTACGGGATCGGGTATAGGTACAACGAAGAATAAGGGCCGGACATGGCTCTGGCCGAGAGGATAGACGTGCGCGAGGTTGCCCAAGGACGGGACGGTGATGTAGTTTTGGGCGATGACTGGGTCGCGCCCGAGGCCAACGTCGAGAGCGAGATGCGCGGGCGCCGAGAGCGTCGGCGCCTTTTGCCGTTAAGCAAGTCGCCCCTGACCCGCAAGATCATCACGTTCAACCTGATTGCGCTTTGCGTGCTGGTTGCGGGGATTCTCTATCTCAATTCGGCCCGAGACAGTCTTGCCGTGCAGCGCGCCGCTGGACTTATGTCCGAAGCACGCCTGATTTCCGGTGCTTTCGTGGCCCAGATGCCGTCCGGTGCTCCGGTCAACATGGTCACGGGCGACGGGATTGACGTGGATGGCACGCTGGATGTGCTGCCTCTGCGCGAGGGCACACATGTCTATGTCTTTGACGGCAATGAAGCCCTTGTCGGGACCGCGCGTGGCACGGAAAGCGCCGAAGCCGCCGAGGTTTTCTCGGAACGGCCACAGGGCACGCCCTTTACCAGCGCGTTAAACTGGGTCTGGGGGCTTGTCGCGGGCGAAGGTGATGATGTCATCTATAACCTGCCCAGCATCATGGATCAGGCGTCGGCCCTTGCCGAACAGGTCGCGGCCGAAGGTGAGGTCCTCACCACCATGAAAGGCCCGGAAAACAGAACGATTTTCGCCGTCGGCGTGCCTCTTGAACACAACGGCGCCATGGTCGGCACGGTGGTCCTGACCAGCGCGGCCGGAGAACTGGACCAGTGGGTCCGCAGCGAACGCGAACGCGTGTTGCAAATGTTCCTGATTGCCACGGTTGTGTCGATCGGCCTGTCGATGGTTCTCGCCTCTACGATTTCAAATCCTCTGTCCGACCTTGCCGCTGCGGCGGAAATCGGGCGTGATAACAACAACGCGCGCACCGTAAATCCGGGACGTGTGCGGATCCCCGACCTCACGGCGCGCCCCGACGAAATCGGACGCCTGTCCGGCGCGTTGCGCGGCATGGTGTCGGCCCTCTATGACCGGATCGACAGCAACGAACAGTTTGCCGCTGACGTGGCGCACGAGATCAAGAACCCGCTGGCCAGCCTGCGCTCGGCAGTGGGGTCGTTGCGCATGGTCAAAAAGGAAGAGCACCGCGAGAAACTGCTGGATGTGATCGACCACGATGTCCGCCGTCTTGACCGGCTGGTGAGCGATATTTCGAATGCCTCGCGCCTTGACAGTGAACTGGTCAAGGAAGAAGAAGAGGTGTTCAACCTTCTGAATATGCTGAACAATATCGCGCAGTATCTTGGCGAGGATGCCCGCAGCAAGGGGATCGACTTTATCACCGACCTGCCCGAAAACCCGATTGATATCCGGGGGCTTGAGGCACGTCTGGCGCAGGTGTTCGTGAACCTTATCACCAACGCAATCAGCTTCTGCGAAGACGGCGACGCCATCCGTATCTGGGCCCGTCGTCGCGAAAACCGCGTGCTTGTCGTGGTCGAAGATACCGGCCCCGGCATTCCTGATCAGGCCCTGAACAAAATCTTCAACCGCTTCTATTCGCAGCGCCCTGAAGAGCAGTTCGGCAACAACTCTGGCCTTGGTTTGGCGATTTCGAAACAGATTGTCGAGGCGCATGGCGGCGTGATCTGGGCCGAAAACATCCGCCCCACCGACGCCGACATCACATCCGAGCCACTGGGCGCCCGTTTTGTGGTGGGGCTGCCGGTCTGACCCATGAGGCAACAGCGGTCGTCGCAGGGTGAACAGGACGGTCTTAATCTTCACGCGTCTTGTGTCGCCTGTCATGGCCGCGCGGCGTTGATCCAGGGAAAATCCGGCGCAGGCAAGTCAACTCTGGCGCTGCACCTCTTGTCCCTTGGGGCTGATCTCGTTTCAGATGACCGCACCGTGCTCTGGCGCGGGCGTGATGGTGTGATGGCGGATGCGCCGGAACCTTTGCGAGGATTGATCGAGGCGCGGGGCGTCGGGATTCTGCGCGCCTTGCCGGCGGGGCCAACCCCCGTTGCGCTGGTCATAGACTTGGATGCTGATGAAACCGAACGTTTGCCCGAGAGACGCGAAACACAGATTCTGGGGCAATCCGTCCCCTTGCTTCATCGGGTCGACGCACCACATTTTGCCCCAGCCATTCTTCAATATCTCGCACATGGCAGAGAGGCCTGAGCATGAGCTCGCACGCGTCATCCTCGAAGTTGCAGAAACTGGTTCTCGTGACCGGCCCGTCCGGTGCGGGGCGGTCCACCGCGATCAAGGCGCTGGAAGACGCGGGGTACGAGGCCATCGACAACCTGCCTCTGGGTCTGCTGGAAGATCTGGTCACGGTCTCGCGACAGTCCATGCCGTTGGCTCTTGGAGTCGATGTGCGCAACCGCGATTTTTCACAGGCCACGCTTATGGCCGCGATGGAAATGCTGCACCGTACCCCGGGAATTGCCCCCGAGCTTCTCTATCTCGACTGCCAGCCCCGGGTCTTGCAGCGCCGCTATAGCGAGACTCGCCGGAGACACCCGCTGGCCCCCGCCGAAAGCCCGCTCGACGGGATCAACCGCGAACTTGATCTTCTGGAACCCATCAAGGCCAGCGCTGACATTCTGATCGACACGAGCGAGCTCACCCCACATGCACTGCGCACGGAGATCGAACGCTGGTTCGTATCCGAAGGGGCGCCGCGCCTTGCCCTGACGGTGCAGTCTTTCAGCTATAAACGCGGGCTGCCCATGGGGGTGGATACCGTGTTTGACTGCCGCTTCCTGCGCAACCCGTATTGGAACCCTGACCTGCGCGGGTTGAACGGCACGAATCCCGAAGTGGCGGATTATGTCGGCGGGGATGACCGTTTTGACCCTTTCATGCAGAAACTGACCGAAATGCTGGACATGCTGCTTCCGGCCTATGTCGCCGAAGGGCGCGCGCATTTCTCGATCGGTTTTGGGTGTACCGGCGGGCAACATAGGTCGGTTTTTGCAGCGGAAACTCTTGCAGAAGCCCTTGCAACTCGGGGCTGGCAAGTGTCAATTAGGCATCGAGAATTGGACCGGCAGGCAAAACGCCTGGAACGGTCGGAATTCGAGGCGCAAGACAAGGATAGTCGGAATTGATCGGGATCGTGATCGTGGCACATGGCGGGTTGGCGCGGGAATACCTGGCAGCCGTGGAACATGTTGTCGGGTCACAATCCGGAATCCGCGCCATCACCATCGAAACCGAACATGACCGTCCCGCCAAACAGGCCGAGATCTGTGCCGCCGCCGATGCCGTCGACAAGGGTGACGGGGTTGTCGTGGTCACGGACATGTTTGGCGGCTCTCCGTCCAATCTGAGCCTACGCGCCTGCGCACCGGACAATCGCCGCATCGTGTACGGTGCCAACCTTCCCATGTTGATCAAGCTTGCCAAGAGCAGGCATTTGTCTGTACCAGACGCGGTGCGCGCTGCATTGGATGCGGGCAGGAAATATATCGACAGCCAGAATATCAATACGGACTGACCCCATGACCCAAAGCGTGACCCGTTCCCTCAAGATCGTGAACGAAAAAGGGCTGCATGCCCGCGCCTCTGCCAAGCTGGTCGAGGTGGTCGAGGGGTTCGATGCCGCAGCCGAAGTGTCCAAGGATGGCTTGAGTGCTTGCGGAGACAGTATTATGGGATTGCTGATGTTGGCAGCGTCCAAGGGAACGATGATCGAGGTGGAAACCTCGGGTCCCGATGCGGCGCCGCTGGCGGACGCAATCGAGGCGCTGGTGGCCGACAAGTTCGGCGAAGGCGTCTGACGCCCGAAACGCGGGCGGAGAATGGGAACATGGACGTGTCACAGACCGCACAGGATCAGGAAGTGGCTGCACAGCAGCAACAGGGCGAGGTATATGACCGCCGCACGCTGACCTATGCCAACAGCTTTGATGACCGCTGGACGTCATTCGTGATCAAATCCATCGAATGGATGACGGGCAAGTTCCGGATCCTGCGGATGGTCAACCAGTTCGAAAAGAACAATGCCGAATACCGCGGTCAGAAGTTCTGGCGCGGGGCGCTCAACATCATGGGGATCGAGCTTCAGACCCCGCCCGAGCAACTGGCCAATATTCCCAAAGAGGGACCGGTGATCGTAGTGGCGAACCACCCGCATGGTATGGTTGACGGCATGATTTTTGCCGACCTGATTGGGCGCGTCCGCGAAGATTACCGTATCCTGACACGGTCGGTTCTGACGGGGCTTGATGAGGCGGCGACCTCTTTCATGATCCCCGTGCCCTTTCCCCACGACCCGGATGCACAGCGCAAGATGGTCGAGATGCGAGCCAAGGCGATGGAACACTTGGCCAATGACGGGGTCGTGGCGCTGTTTCCGTCGGGTGTGGTGATGTCGTCGGACAGCTGGTTCGGTGAACCGGTTGAGCGCGAGTGGAATGTCTTTACCGCAAAGATGATACGCAAATCCGGCGCGCGCGTGGTGCCGATCTTCTTCCCGGGCTCCAACTCCCGCGCATACCAGATCGCCTGCCAGATTTCGCCGACCCTGCGGCAGGGCCTGTTGCTGCATGAAATTGTGCGGTCTTGCGACAAACCGCAGGCCCCGATCATCGGCGCGCCCCTGAATGACGAGCAGATGGCGCTCTTGGAAAAAAGCCCGCGCCAGTTCATGGCATGGCTGCGGCAGCATACGCTGGATCTCGGGAAACAGTCCTAGTCGCGAAAAGCCCGCATCTGACGCGGGTTTTCTTTTGATGTTGTCTGCGATTTTACCGGGTGGGCAGCGGGGTTTCCCCGCGATAATCATAAAACCCGCGCTTGGTTTTGCGGCCCAGCCATCCTGCCTCGACATATTTTGTCAGCAGCGGGCAGGGGCGGTACTTGGTATCCGCCAGACCGTCATGCAGCACGTTCATGATCGCAAGACAGGTGTCCAGCCCGATAAAATCGGCCAGTTCCAGCGGCCCCATCGGGTGGTTGGCGCCCAGCTTCATCGCATTGTCAATCGACGCCACGTTACCCACACCTTCATAAAGCGTATAGCAGGCCTCGTTGATCATGGGGATCAGGATGCGGTTTACGATAAAGGCCGGGAAATCCTCTGCACTGGCGGCCGTCTTGTCGAGCTTGTGCACGATGCCCAGACAGGTTTGGTAGGTCTCTTCATCGGTGGCAATGCCGCGGATCAGTTCGACCAGCTTCATCAGGGGCACGGGGTTCATGAAGTGGAACCCCATGAACCGCTCGGGGCGGTCGGTGCGGCTGGCCAGCCGGGTAATCGAGATCGACGAGGTGTTCGAGGTCAGGATCGTATGCGGCTGAAGATGCGGCACCAGCGCGTCAAAGATCTGGTGCTTGATGTCCTCGCGTTCTGTGGCGGCCTCGATCACCAGATCGGTTTGCCCCAAATCGGGCAGCTGCAGCGTGGTTGAAATCCGCGCCATGGCAGTGGCCTTGTCCTCGGCCGAAATCAGATCGCGTGATACCTGGCGTTCCAGGTTTTTGTCGATACGGCCCACTGCGGCATCAAGCGCATCCTGGTTGATGTCGTTCATCATGACATCATACCCGGCAAGCGCCATGACATGCGCGATCCCGTTGCCCATCTGACCTGCGCCCACTACTCCGATTGTCTTGATGTCCATGATCCGGTCCTTCTGCCCTTTGGACCTGACCATATGCCCCAGCGTCATGTCGCGGCAAGAGTGCACGTTGCTGAAAACTCGACTCAAAGTGACCCATTAGCGGTTTTGAAAGGGCTTTCAGCGAATCTGCCAGCCGGGTGAGAAAAATTGGTGGGTACTCATGTCCTATTTGAAAAGGGGGAACGGCACCCTCGACTACATGCCGTATCGACTGGCCGAGTCACGTCTGTTGTTTCGTGGCCCCAAACCTGACCTGACCGGTCGTTTCAACGCCTTTCTCGGGGGGACTGAAACCTATGGCAAGTTCATCCCCGAACCGTTTCCGGCGCGTCTGGCGCGCGAGACCGGCGTAGCAAGCGTGAATTTCGGCGTCCTGAATGCCGGGGTGGATGTGTTTCTCGCGACCCCTGCGGTCCTTCAGGTTGCACAGCGGGCGCGGAAAACTGTGATACAGGTGCCCTGCGCGCAGAACCTGTCAAACCGGTACTACAAGGTGCATCCACGTCGCAATGACCGGTTCGTCGGAGCGTCCAACGTAATGAAAATGGTGTTCAAAGAGGTGGATTTCACCGAATTCCACTTTACCCGCCACATGCTTGGGGCGCTGGCGGCGCGGGCGCCAGACAGGTTCACCACGTTACGGACCGAGCTGCAGCAGGCTTGGGTCGCGCGGATGAAAATGCTGATCAACCTGATTGGCGGAGAGATCGTGCTCTTGTGGATGTCCGACCATGCGCCGGATGCGGATCAGGCGGGAATCGACCTTGGCACTGACCCTGTTCTGGTCAATCGGGACATGGTCGAACGGCTGCGCCCGCTCGTGTCCGACATTGTCGAGGTGGTGGCGAGCCCCGAAACCCGAAGCAACGGGTTGGCTGGCATGGTCTGCGGCGAGATGGAAAAGTTGGCGGCGCAACACATGCTCGGGCCTGCGGTGCACAAACAGGTAGCCCAGCGTCTGAAACCGGTTCTGGTCCAATGAAGAAGGGCCCGCCAATTCTGGCGGGCCCTCACAAAAATATGTATCAGAGACTGGGTCTTAGCCCAGTTTCTCGGTCAGTTCCGGCACAGCCTGGAACAGGTCGGCGACCAGGCCAAAATCCGCAACCTGGAAGATCGGGGCTTCTTCGTCTTTGTTGATCGCGACGATGATTTTCGAGTCTTTCATACCAGCAAGGTGCTGGATCGCGCCCGAGATGCCGACAGCGACATAAAGCTCGGGGGCCACAACCTTACCGGTCTGACCAACCTGCCAGTCGTTCGGAGCGTAGCCCGAATCGACCGCAGCGCGCGAGGCACCTACAGCGGCGCCCAGCTTGTCAGCAAGGGTTTCGATCAGTTTGAAGTCTTCTTCCGATCCGACACCACGGCCACCCGACACGACGATACCGGCCGAGGTGAGTTCCGGACGGTCGCTTTCGGCAACCTTGTCTTCGACCCACTCGGACAGGCCGGGATTATCGGCGGCACCGATGGTTTCGACGGCGGCCGCGCCACCGGTCCCGGCGGCGTCAAAGGTCGAGGTACGGAAAGTCACGACTTTCTTTGCATCCGACGATTTGACGGTCTGCATGGCGTTGCCCGCATAGATCGGGCGTACGAAAGTGTTGCCGTCGACCACTTCGGTGGCCTCCGAAATGATCATCGAGTCCAGCAGGGCTGCGACGCGGGGCATCACGTTCTTGGCGTCGGTGGTGGCCGGGGCAACGATGTGCTCATAGCCGTCTGCCAGCGACACGATCAGGGCCGCGGTCGGCTCGGCCAGACGGTGACCCAGCGATGCTTCCTCGGCGACCAGAACCTTGGCGACGCCGTCGATTTTCGCGGCGGCTTCACCGGCTGCGGCTGCCGAAGCGCCCGCGGCCAGAACGGTCACGTCACCCAGTGCCTTTGCGGCGGTGACAGCTTTGGCGGTGGCGTCCATCGCCAGTTCGCCGTTGTTGACTTCTGCGAGAAGAAGAACAGCCATTATACAGCCCCCGCTTCTTTGAGTTTCTCAACCAGTTCGTCGACCGAACCAACCACGATGCCGGCGGCGCGGGCTTCGGGTTCCGAGGTAGACACGATTTCTAGACGCGGCGTAACGTCGACGCCGTAATCGGCGGCGGTTTTCTCGTCCAGCGGCTTTTTCTTGGCCTTCATGATGTTGGGCAGCGACGCATAGCGCGGCTCGTTCAGGCGCAGGTCCACGGTGATGATGGTCGGGGTTGCAACCTTGATGGTTTGCAGACCGCCGTCCACTTCGCGGGTCACAACGGCCTTGTCACCGTCGATGTCTACTTCGGACGCGAAGGTGGCTTGCGACCAACCAAGCAGGGCCGACAGCATCTGACCGGTGGCGTTCATGTCGTTGTCGATGGCTTGCTTGCCGGCCAGAACGATGCCGGGCTGCTCTTCTTCGACAACTTTCGCCAGGATTTTGGCAACGGCCAGCGGTTCGATGTCCTGATGGACGTCGTCAGCCGCAACAACCAGGATCGCGCGGTCGGCACCCATAGCCAGCGCGGTGCGCAGGGTTTCCTGAGCTTGCTTGACACCGATAGAAACGGCTACGACCTCTTCCGCCTTGCCGGCTTCTTTCAGGCGGATGGCTTCTTCGACAGCGATTTCATCGAACGGGTTCATCGACATTTTCACGTTGGCGAGATCGACACCGCTTCCATCCGCTTTCACACGAACCTTCACGTTGTAGTCAATCACGCGCTTTACAGGCACAAGTACCTTCATGGGCGTTGGACTCCTTAATGTGTGTGAGCCGGGTATCCGACTCGACCAAATGCTCTCATGGACGTGATATAATCTTGCGTCTCTGCAAAACAGCGCAAAATCGTCACGTCACAGTCATACGACGTCGCGTTTCCGGGTTTGGCGGCAGTTTTTTGCAAGAATGTTGCGGAAACGAAAATAAACTGACGCAAGGGCAGCGCGGGGTGTCCCCACGTCGCTTTGGCGTAGGGGTTCCCCAACGGGTGATTCCGGTCTTTGATATGGGCAAATCCGAAAGAGGAGATCGGAACAGATGAGCGAAGAGCCAAATGTAGTATATTCGACCGACGGTCACGTGGCCACGATCCGGCTGAACAGGGCCAAAGCCATGAATGCGATGAACGCTGCCACGCGTGCCGACCTTCTGGCGGCGCAACACAAAGCCGAGGCGGATGAGGCGATCCGGGTGGTCGTGCTGACCGGATCGGGAACGTCCTTTACCTCGGGTACCGATCTCAAGGAACTGGGCGAGTTTCGCGGCAAACATGGCATGTTCGATATTTCGGTGCGAGATTACAAACCGATCATCGACGCGATCACCAAGAGCGACATGATCTACATTTCGGCGATCAACGGCGTGGCCGGGGGCGTCGGGTTGTCGATTGCGCTGAGTTGTGATCTGGCTCTTATGGCCGAAAGCGCGACCTGTTTCGCCCCGTTTTCCAACATCTCGCTGGTGCCGGATGGCGGCCTGACCTGGCTGTTGTTGCAGCATATGGGATCGAAACGCGCCTTTGCCGCCATCGCCGAGGCCACGCATATCCCGGCGCAGGACTGTGAAGAGATGGGGCTGGTCAATCGCGTGGTGGCTGATGAGGTGCTGGACGCCGAGGCGGCAGCCTGGGCCGCGTCCCTTGCCGAACGCGCACCGCTCAGCCTGCGCTATGCCAAGCGCATTATGCGCGCTGCTCACACCCAGAGCCACGAGCAAATCGCGCTGATGGAAAGCGAATACCAGAACATGTGCGCCAATTCCGAAGATTCGATGGCGGCGGTGATGGCGTTCATCTCGAAGCAGAAACCGGTGTTCAAGGGACGGTGACGTCTTGGGGGCGCCGCCCCCAAACCCCCGAGGTATTTGGCCCAAGAAAAAGAAAAGGCGCCGGTCCGTGACAGGCGCCTTTTTTGCATTTTTTTTGCAGGATCGCAGCCTAGCGGTTTGCGCCCGGCACCCAGAGAACATCCGCTTTGCCACCGTCATTGGCCATGCGGGCCGCGACGAAGAACCAGTCGCTGAGGCGGTTCAGGTAGGTGATGACATGGGGGTTCACGTGTTCGCTCTGCGACAGTTCCACGGCCAGACGTTCTGCGCGGCGGGCCACCGTGCGGCAGATGTGCAGATGCGCCGACAAGGGCGAACCACCGGGCAGGATGAAGCTGCGCAGCGGGTCGAGGTCGGCATTCATCGTGTCGATTTCCGCTTCAAGCCGTTTGACCTGGGCTTCCACCATGCGTAGCGGCGGGTATTCGGCCTCGGCATCCTTGGCCATGTCGGGGCGGCACAGGTCTGCACCAAGGTCAAATAGGTCGTTTTGGATCATCGACAGGCGATCATCCATGTCGCCGTTGGCATGCAGCCGCGCGACGCCAACCGTAGAGTTCAGCTCGTCCGAGGTGCCATAGGCGTTGACGCGCGCATCGAACTTGGCGACGCGATCTCCGTTGCCGAGGGCCGTGGTGCCCTTGTCGCCGGTGCGGGTGTAGATTTTGTTGAGAACGACCATGGCTTAACCTCCGCGTCGCAGCCAGACGAACAACAGGATCAGCGCGACAGCGACGAATTGCGCGCCAATGCGATAGCGCATGATCCGGTTGGCATGTTTCCGATTGAATTCTCCGCCTTTCGCAAAGCCGCCGATCCCGATCATGAGGATGATCAGCACCCCGATCGTGGCCGCGGCGACGACCCAGAACAAGGGGTCACTGGCAAGTCCGTTGGCATTCATTTTGGGTCTCCTCCGCGGTCGGTCCGGGTCTGGGAAAGGTCACGCCCCTGCTATGTAACAGGGTTTCAGCCCTTGGCAATGATCCAGTCCAGCCAACGTGTCGGCAGAAGGCGTCGGCCCACCCCGCTGATATAGGTGGCGGTGGTCACGTAATAGCGCGGTTTGGGGTGCTTGCTTTCCAGTGCCTTGACCAGTTTCGCGGTCACGGCCGAGGGCGGCAGTTCGAACGGATCGGGCCCCGATGCTTCGTAGAGGCGTTTCAAAAGGCCGTTGCGGTACTGGTCGGCGCGGGCCGAGTTTTCCCAGTCGATCCATTTCTCAAAATGCGGGATCGAGTTTTCGCGGATCTTTGTCGGAATGGGGCCGGGTTCGATCAGGATGACCTCGACCCCTGTGCCGCGCATCTCGATCCGCAGCGTGTCGGTCAGCCCTTCAAGCGCATGTTTGGTGGCCACATAGGCTCCGCGCCAGGGATAAGTGACAAACCCCAGCACCGAAGAGCATTGCACGATGCGCCCGTGCCCCTGCCCACGCATGACCGGGATTACAGCGCGGGTCAGGTCGTGCCAGCCAAAAACATTGGCCTCGAAGATGGCGCGTAGCCCGTCCGTGGGCAGGTCCTCGACCGCGCCGGGCAGCCCGTGCGCGCCATTGTTGAACAGTGCGTCAAGCGTGCCGCCTGTTGCTGCAAGCACGCTGTCGAGACCGGAGCGGATGCTGGTCGGGTCGCAATAGTCGATCCGCGGGCTTTCAAACCCTTCGGCGCGCAGGGTCTCGCAATCGGCCTCTTGCCGGCACGCGGCGAAGACTCGCCAACCGCGCGCGCGCAGCCCGTTTGCGGCGTCATAACCGATGCCGGAAGAACAGCCGGTGATCAGAACGGATTTTGTCGACATGGGCGCCCTTTTCCTGACAGTCGTTGGATTGCTAGGGGAAAAGCGGCGCGGGCTCAATCGGGTTTCAGGAGACCAACATTAGGACGCTGTTTCCAGCAGGCTTTCTGCAACCCAACCGATGCGGCCGGATTCCACAACCCGCAGCTTCACCCAGCCGGACCCCGGGCTTTGCAGCACGACGACCTCTTCCCCACGGGTGAGCCGCGCCAGCACGCTATAGCGTGTGCCGGGCCCGTTGCGCATGTTGATCCGCGAGGCGCGCACCTTGCGCAGGTCTTCCGCCGGATCGGCCAGATCGGACAGAGAGGAAAAAGTCATTTCCGCGCGGTCGCTGTCCGGCGCAGGGGCTGTGTCTGTCAGGCTGAAAAGCGCAGCGCCGGTTGCGTTGGCAAAGGGTTGTGACACAAGCGACCCGTCGCGGGCAGGCGGAGGTTGCACGGGTTGAGGAGTTATGACGGCCTGCACAGCGGCCTGCGGGGGTTCGGCGTGCGCCGAGGCCGGTGTGGCAACGGCGATTGGCACCGTGGGATGAATGTTCGCTTCTGAATTCTTGGTCGACACTACTCGCGCTCCTGCCGCTGTTGCATCGCTTACCGCTTGGGCAGGCACCGTTCTCTGAGCATTTTCTGCAAACCGTTTAGGGGTCTCAGGCGCAAAATCGCTGCCTCCGCTGGCCTCGTAGAAAGCCCAGCCCAGAAAGACAAAACTCAAAAGAACAAAACGCGACATGAACACTCTCCCACCGGGATAAACTAGTCTGCAAAATACGGATTGGTATTTGCAAAATGTATCACATGCCAAACCGATTCCCTTAATGGAAAAAAGAGAAGGATTTTCCCCGTGGCTTTCTTGTTCCCTTCCTCGCTTGGCGATACACCAAGAGCATGACTGATACGATCGACGACGATATTCCCGGAACCGAGGTCACCGAGACGCTGCGCCGCGCCATTGGCGAACGCTATCTGACCTATGCGCTTTCGACGATCATGCACCGGGCTCTGCCGGATGCACGTGACGGGCTGAAACCGGTGCATCGCCGAATTCTTTATGCGATGCGCGAATTGAAGCTGGCTTCAAATGGCGGGTTCCGTAAATCGGCCAAGATATCGGGCGACGTGATGGGCAACTATCACCCGCACGGAGATGCGGCGATCTATGATGCGATGGCGCGTCTGGCACAGGATTTCAACGTCCGCTACCCGCTGGTCGATGGTCAGGGAAATTTCGGCAATATCGACGGCGATAACCCGGCGGCCTCGCGCTATACCGAGGCGCGGATGACCATCGTGGCCGAGGCCCTGCTGGAAGGGCTGAACGAAAACGCTGTCGATTTCCGCGAAAACTATGACGGCACGCTCAGCGAACCGGTGGTCCTGCCGGCCACCTTCCCGAATCTTTTGGCCAACGGGGCCAGCGGTATTGCCGTAGGCATGGCGACGAATATCCCGCCGCACAATATATCCGAACTGTGTGATGCCTGCCTGCACATGATCAAGACACCGGATGTGCGCGACGATACTCTTTTGAACTATGTGCCGGGGCCGGATTTCCCGACCGGCGGCGTGATCGTCGAATCGCGTGAAAGCATCGCGCAGGCCTATCGCACCGGCAAGGGCGGCTTCCGCCTGCGCTGTAAGTGGGAGATCGAAGACCTTGGCCGTGGCCAATGGCAGATCGTGGTCACCGAAATTCCCTATCAGGTGCAGAAATCCAAGCTGATCGAGAAGATCGCGGAACTGATCCAGACCAAGAAAGTGCCGATCCTGGCCGACATCCGCGATGAATCGGCCGATGATATCCGGATGATTCTGGAACCCCGCTCCAAGAACGTGGACCCCGAAGTGTTGATGAACATGATGTTCCGCAACAGCGATCTGGAGACGCGGTTCAGTCTGAACATGAACGTGTTGATCGACGGGGTCACGCCCAGGGTTTGTTCGATGAAAGAGGTGCTGCGCGCCTTCCTCGACTTCCGCCGCGAGGTGTTGATCCGCCGCTCGCAGCACCGGATGGAGAAAATCGATCACCGTCTCGAAGTGCTGGAAGGGTTCATTATTGCCTTCCTCAACCTTGACCGCGTGATCGACATCATTCGCTATGACGACGCTCCCAAACAGGCCCTGATGGCTGAAAACTGGGGGGTGGACCATGTGCGGGCGACCTCGGAATCCGATTATGTGTCGCCGCTGCCAGCTGTAGAGGGGGCAGGCGAACTGTCCGAGGTACAGGCCGAGGCCATCCTCAACATGCGCCTGCGCAGCCTGCGCCGTCTCGAAGAACTCGAACTGATCCGCGAACGCGATGCCCTGATGGAAGAGCGCGCCGGGTTGGAAGACCTGCTGGCCAGCGAAGATCTGCAATGGGGCCGGATCGCCGAACAACTGAAAGAGGCCAAGGTCCAGTTCGGCAAAAACTACGAGGGCGGCGCGCGACGGACCGTCTTTGCAGAGGCGGGCGAAATCGAAGAGGTGCCGCTCGAAGCGATGATCGACAAGGAGCCGATCACTGTGGTCTGTTCGCAAATGGGCTGGGTGCGGGCGATGTCGGGCCATATCGACCTCAACCGCGAGCTGAAGTTCAAGGATGGTGACGGTCCGCGCTTTATCTTTCATGCCGAAACAACCGACCGGTTGCTGGTGTTCGGGTCGAACGGGCGGTTCTACACGGTCAGTGCCGCCAACCTGCCCGGGGGGCGGGGCATGGGCGAACCCCTGCGCCTGATGGTCGACCTGCCGAACGAGGCCGAGATTGTGGATATCCTGATCCACAACCCCGAGAACAAACTGTTGGTGGCATCCTCTGCGGGCGACGGATTCGTCGTGGCCGAAAAGGACGTGATCGCGCAAACCCGCAACGGCAAGCAGGTGCTCAACGTCAAGGACGACATCAAGGCCAAGATTTGCATCCCGGTTACCGGCGATCACGTGGCCGTGGTGTCGGAAAACGGCAAGTTCCTTGTGTTCCCTGTCGAAGAACTGCCCGAGATGGGCCGCGGCAAGGGCGTGCGCCTGCAGAAATACAACATGGCACGCGGGCGTCAGGGCACGCTCGAACTGGACGGTGGCCTGTCGGATGTCACCACCTTCAACTGGGCCGAGGGGCTGAGCTGGGAAATGGGGGGGGGCAAGACGCGCACCGAACCGGACATGTCCGAATGGCTGGGCAAACGCGCTGGCGTCGGGAAAAAACCGCCTTATGGATTCCCGCGCAGCCACAAGTTTACCTGAAATGCGTGACGCGGCGCACACTCGGGCCGATATTATCCATACCAAATCCTTGGGAGTGTTCTGATGGACCGCTCGCCGTGGAACCGGGGATTACGCGACACACCCGACACTCTGTCCGATCCCATTGCGCCGGAGGCGTCTCAGGATGTTTATGACGATCTTGAGGTATTGGACGGTGCCTTTGCAGGGCAGCGGGGCGCGGTGTTCGGGCTTGCTGCGAAAACTGGTGTCCTGACCGTTCTGACACTCGGCATCTATCGGTTCTGGATGAAAACCCGCCTGCGCCGCTGGTACTGGTCGTCGGTCAGGGTGGGCGGCGTGCCTGCCGAATATGTGGGCGATCCGCTGGAAAAACTGCTGGGCTTCCTGATCGCGGTTGCCTTCCTGGCCTTCTATATCGGCATTGTGAACCTGTTGCTGATGTTCCTCAGTTTTTCCTTTTTCGAGGACAGTTTCGTTGCCTACTTGCTCAGCTTTGCCGGTGTCGTGCCGCTCTGGTTCTATGCCCGTTACCGCGCACGGCGCTATGTTCTGGGCCGCACCCGCTGGCGCGGGATCCGCTTTGGTCTGGATCAGGGCGCTTGGGGTTATGCCGGACGTGCGCTCTTGCACTGGGGCCTCACGATCCTGTCGCTGGGCCTTTTGTGGCCGCGCATGACCTTCTTGCTTGAGAAGTACAAGACCGACCGGACGTGGTTCGGCAACACGCCCCTTGAACAGGATGGGCGCTGGACGCTGCTCTATCCCGCAACGAAACATGTGGCGATTGCCCTTGTGATTGGCGCGGTCGCGGCGGTGCTGCTGGTGAACGACAACATCTGGGGGATCACGCTGGCCTGTATTGCGACTTGCTGGCTGGGCTACGGGGTGGTGTTCTACCGCGTCCGTTGCTGGGAAATCTTGACCAACCACAAGCGCGCCGGTGATATCGTCTTGCGGGCCACGCCGCGCCCGGGACGAGTGTTCTGGATCTATGTGCTGGGCTATGGGCTCAGCGGTTTTGTCGCCTCGGTCCTTCTGGTGCCGTTGGTGATCGTCGGGCTGGCATTCGTCGGAGGAGTCGACGCGCTCGCGAACGGGCAGTTGGAACAGGTGAGTGACTGGGCGACATGGATGCTGACGCTGATTTCGGTCGGGTTCTATTTCGCCGTGTTTCTGGCGTGGGGCGCGATGACCCATGCCTTCGTGACCATGCCGCTCTGGCGTCACTATGCCGAAACCCTGACCGTGATTCATCCCGGATCGCTTGACCGCATTGCCCAACGCGACCGCGACGCCTTTGCCGAGGCCGAGGGCTTTGCCGAGGCCCTTGATCTGGGGGGCGCGATATGAGGTCTGTCATCCCAAGGATTTCCCGCGACGGAGACCTGCGCCCCGATGCCGAGGCGCTGTATTTCGACGGGCATTCGGCGCGTCCCCACAAGGTGGGCCTTTGGATCGACCATGCAACGGCCACGCTTGCGCTGCGCGGTCATGGCGTGGATTTGTCGTGGCGGCTGTCGGATCTGCGGCAGGTGCCGGACCAGGCCGGGGCAGGGGAACTGGTGTTCGGGTCGGTCGCAGCCCCGCTGGCACGGGTGCAATGTGCGGATCGGGATTTTGTCAGCCGGATGCCGCACTTGCGCGCCTACCGTCCAAGACTGTCTCGCTGGCGGCTTTGGAAATGGGCAGGGTTGGCTCTGTCTTCGGTCGCCGTCATCATTCTGGTGCTGATCCCACTGATGGCGAACCAACTGGCCACCCTGATCCCCGAAGACGGAGAGCGCGCGCTGGGCGAGGCCACACTGGAACAAATCCGCTCTACACTCGATGCGTCGGGGGCCGCCCCTTTGCCGTTTTGTGAAAACCCCGCCGGTCTGGCCGCGCTCGAAAAAATCGAAACCCGTCTGGCCGCTGAAGATATCACCCTGACGGTTCGGGTGCTGGATCATGATATGGTCAATGCCTTCGCGCTTCCGGGCGGGCATATCGTGTTCTTCCGTGGCCTGATCGAAGCCGCCACCAAACCCGAGCAACTGGCCGCCGTGTTCGCGCATGAAATGGGGCATGTTGTGTCCCGCGACCCCACGCGCCATGCCCTGCGCTCGGCAGGGTCAATCGGGATTCTGGGGCTTTTGTTCGGCGATTTTGCGGGGGGCGCGCTGGTGCTGTTCCTGACCGAACAATTGATCGAGGCCCGCTATAGTCAGGACGCCGAAACCGCGGCTGATATCTTTGCCTATGATGTGCTTCTGAATGCAGAAATCGCCCCGTCAGCCATGGGTGACATGTTTGAAACCTTCCGCGCACGGTTCGGCGATATCGACGGGGTGCAGGCCCATTTCCTGTCGCACCCCAAGTTGAGCGACCGGATCGACGCGGCGCGCGCGGCCACACCGCAGGGGTTCAAAGCCCGTCCGCTTTTGTCGGAACAGGAATGGCAGGCCCTTCAGGCGATCTGCGACTGACCGATGCGCGCGCCTATACCCGGCGGGCCGTCAGCCAGACGCCGGTGTCGGGGCGTAGTGTCAGGATCATCACCGGCTCCGGCGGGCGCCCCGGTACCAACTCGAACTCAAAATTCTGAAGCAGCGTGGCTAGGATCAGCACCGCCTCCTGAATGGCGAAACTCGCGCCGATACAGATGCGCGGGCCATCCCCAAATGGCAGATAGGCATAACGGTCGACCTTGGACCGGTCAGCAAACCGTTCGGGATCAAAGGCGTTGGGATTGTCCCACAATTGGTGATGCCGGTGCAACGCATAGACCGGTATCATCACGGTGTCACCGGGCTGAATATCACGTCCGCACAGGACATCGGGCCTTTGCGCCGTGCGCGACAGAATCCCCGCAGGCGGATAAAGGCGCAGCGCCTCGTCCACGATCATCCGGATATAGGTCAGCTTGGCTGCATCCCCGGTTTCCACGTCGCGCCCACCCGTGACACTGGCAATCTCGGCGCGGGCCCTGTCCTGCACCGCAGGATCAAAAGCACAGAGATAGGTGGCCCACGCAAGGGTCAGCGCCGTGGTCTCGTGCCCTGCAACAATAAAGGTCAAAAGATTGTCGCGCAGTTCCGACGTATTCATGCGCCGTTTGGTTTCGGGGTCTTCGCCCGCCAGCAACAGATCCAACAGATCCGGCACGTCCGACGCCCCGCGTTTGCGGCGCGCCTCGATGGCGTCATCCGCGACCTGCTTCATTTGGCCCACCACCGGCCCCGAGGTGAACCGCGACGGGCGCGGCACCCAGTCGGGGATGCCCAGCATGTCTAGGATCGACACCTTGCCCGCCGCGGCGATATAGGCGTCAATCGCACGATGCACGGCGGCGCTGTCAAAGCTGCCTTCGCCTGAAAACGTCACCTCCGAAATCACGTCAAAGGTGGTCCGGACCATCTCATCCAGCAGATCGACAGCGCGGCCCTCGCTTTCAGCGATACGCGCGACGCTGCGCTGGGCGGCCCCGGTCATGATCGGCCCAAGGTTCTGCACATTGCGGTGCGAAAACACGGGCGCGGCGGTGCGCCGTTGCCAGCGCCAATGCGCGTCTTCCGCGATGAAAAGACTGTCGCCGATGGCGGGACGCAGGATGTTCTTGGTCGCCTTGGACTTGGGATAGTTGTCCACGTTCTCAAGCAGTATCCGCCGGATCGCCCCCGGCTCCATCACCATGTGCCAGCGGATTCCGGTCCGCCCCGAGACCATCGGCTGTCGCACGGCCAGTTCCGGCAGAATGGTCAGAAGGTTGCTGCGCGCTGCCCGCAAAGACCCGAGCAGGCCAAGCGGTTCGGTGGCAAACGGGACATGGGCGGGCAGGGTGTTGTTGTCGAGCATGGCGGCCTCCTGGTGAATCAAACATAGGGCGCGCGCCCTGTCCCAGCAAATCGCGGTAGTGTGATTGCGCGGGTGCGTGGCATCGGGTATGCCGCTTTGGACACTTCTTTGAGGAAACCGCGCCCATGCACCGACTTCTTGCCCTTTGCGCCGCTCTGTTCGTTTTGGCGGGTTGCGCCGTGCCGACTTACGAGGTGACGGATCCAAAACTTGATCTGGGTGACTTTGTTCTGGGCCACAATATCGCAGTGACCAAGAACATCACCAAGGGACCGCTCTCGCGCGAGATGTCGCCAGAACGCTGGGAGGCCGCAGTCGAGAACGCGGTCGAGGCGCGGCTTGGACGCTATGAAGGCGACCGGCTGGTGCATCTCGGGATCAACGTCGCGGGCTATGTTCTGGCCCAGCCCGGCGTGCCTCTGGTCATGGCGCCGAAATCCGCGCTGATTCTCATGGTGTCGGCGTGGGATGACCGCGCGGGCAAGAAGTTCAACGCCGAACAGAAAGAGATCGTCGTGCTGGAAACCATCACCGGCGCCTCGATGATCGGCTCGGGCCTGACCATGGACGCGGAAGAGCAAATGGCGAATCTCTCCTATAACGCGGCCAAGGCCATCGAGGCCTGGCTCCACGAGAACCGCGTCTGCCTGACCGACACGGCCACGGCTTCCCAACTGGCTGCTTGCTGGCAGGACAACAAGGACGATCGAAGCCGCGAAGCGATTGAAAACCAATAGCGCGAAGTCGCGCTTGATTTTTGCTGCGCAACACAATATGTCGCGCGCGGTAGATACATTCGGGCCGTTCGGGCCCACCCATTCAACTAGAAGGCGCCTCGATCATGGCTAAGGAAAAGTTTGAACGCAGTAAGCCGCACTGCAACATCGGCACCATCGGTCACGTTGACCACGGTAAAACCACGCTGACCGCAGCGATCACCAAGCAATTTGGTGACTTCAAAGCCTA
>NZ_JBBPEU010000013.1:0-94923 GCF_040225985.1 Shimia fortis | reverse complement strand
TCGCCCGCGGCACCGGTCATGGTATCGACGCCGGTCCCGCCGATCAGCATATCATTCCCGGCCCCGCCATCCAGCGTGTCGCCAGAGGTGCCGGCTTCGAGCCGGTCATCCCCGCTGCGGCCATAGAAGGCCACCGAGTGTTGACCCGAGTTTACGAAATGGTTGTTGCCGATATTCCCATAGGCGGTTGATGGCCCCTGCAGGACGGATACACCAACGTCCAAAGCGCCGCGCGCATAGACAACCTCGACAGCATCGACAAAGACATCGTCATAAGCGTAGACATAATCGTCATCCGCACCGCCCGAGATCACGACACCATGCTGATCGACATAGGCCGTATCAAATCCCGAACCCAGATATACGGTGCCCGACGCAGTGCCGCCAAGGCCGTAATACTTGTCTGATGCCCCGCCCAGTGTCACCGATCCCTCGATGTGACCGGTATTGCGCACGACGACGGTGTACATCGACGTCGACCCCATATCGACATTGCCGTCGATACCGCCCCAGTTGATCAAGAGGTCACCGCCAGGCCCCATATAGATATCGCCCTGGATGGTGCCCGCGTTGAAAACATAGTCGCTGCCATTGTCCAGACGGACATCGCCAACGATGTCGCCATGGTTGAGAACCCGGTCGTTGCCGCTGTCCAGTTCGACCACTCCGACGATCATGCCGCGATTGATCACTTCATCATGGCCAAACCCGCCATAGACCACCTCAACCGCATCTGTTGTCTGGATCAGGCCAAGGTTGTTCAGGGACAGTGCAGGCTGCACCCCTTGTACGGCCGCCCGGATCATCACAACGGCGCGATCCTCGGACACCATCGTTCCTGTATTGACCACGTCCATGTTTTCATAGCGGCCCGACACAACGTTGCTGCCACCTTCCATGTGCCCGTGGTTCGTGACAAAGAACGTGTCGATGGTGGCGTCCAGTGCGTCGCCGAGGAACGAGAACGCATCATCATAGGCCGTGATGGTGCCCCGATTGACCAGAGACCCGGTATCCACACCAGAATAGAACAATATCGCAGAGGCCTCTGCCGCGGTGATCTCGCCGTTGTTTTCGAAGTCGACACCATTCCGTTGAATGGCAACAGTGTAGAAATTGTAGAACGAACGAATAATCCCGGTGTCTGCGACAATGATATTACTGGTGTAGCTTGCCGTATCATCGCCGTTGATGAGAAGCGGCGCCCAAGTTGCGTAAACAGATCCTTCGATATGGATACCGAAAGGGTCCGAATGAGGCACCGAAATGCCGTGACCGATATCCACGGCGATTACACCATCCCGGGTCACGATCAGCTCATCACCGGACGCAAGTGTGCGCGTGGTGCCTACAACAGAATTGACAACATTCAGGGCCATGGGATCCTCCTCAAATCCAAAACATTCAATGTAATAAATATAACAAAAATTTGATATCTCCTCAACGGAATTTGATTTTGACCCTACGTAAATCAGGATTCGCAAACTCTGCTGGAACAGCGGTGCCGGATGGTCTAGACGAGGCGCAACAGCAGACCAGAGGAACACATGATGGCGCGTCACCTGATCACTTCGGCCATTCCGTATATCAACGGCATCAAACACCTGGGCAATCTTGTCGGCTCGCAATTGCCCGCCGACCTGTTCGCGCGCTATCAGCGGGGGCGCGGCAACGAGGTTCTTTTCCTGTGTTCCACAGATGAACATGGTACACCTGCCGAGCTGGCTGCGGCCAAGGCGGGTCAGCCGGTTGCCGAATATTGCGCCGAAATGCACGAGGTTCAGGCCCGCATTGCCGAAGGGTTCCGCCTGTCCTTTGACCATTTCGGCCGGTCGTCCAGCCCGCAGAACCACAAGCTGACCCAGCATTTCGCGGGCAAACTGGCCGAGGCCGGGCTGATCCGCGAAGTCAGCGAAACCCAGATGTATTCCAAGGCGGATGGACGGTTTCTGCCCGATCGCTATATCGAAGGCACCTGCCCCAATTGTGGCTATGAAAGCGCGCGTGGCGACCAGTGTGACAACTGCACCAAACAGTTGGACCCGACCGACCTGATCAATCCCTATTCGACCATTTCCGGCTCGACCGATCTTGAGGAACGCGAGACCAAGCACCTCTATCTGTGCCAATCGCAGATGAAGGATCAATTGGATGCGTGGATCGACTCCAAGACCGACTGGCCGATCCTGACCACCTCGATTGCCAAGAAATGGCTGCATGACGGCGACGGGTTGCAGGACCGCGGCATCACCCGCGATCTGGACTGGGGCATTCCGGTCAAGAAGGGGGACGAGGACTGGCCCGGCATGGAAGGCAAGGTCTTCTATGTCTGGTTCGACGCCCCGATCGAATATATCGCCTGCGCGCAGGAATGGGTCGATGCGGGCAAGGGCGACGACTGGGAACGCTGGTGGCGCACCGACAAGGGCGCCGATGATGTGCGCTATACCCAGTTCATGGGCAAGGACAACGTGCCCTTCCACACCCTGTCTTTCCCGGCCACGATCCTGGGCTCGGGCGAACCGTGGAAGCTGGTCGATCACCTGAAATCCTTCAACTACCTGAACTATGACGGCGGCCAGTTCTCGACCTCGCGTGGACGTGGCGTGTTCATGGATCAGGCGCTGGAACTCCTGCCCGCCGATTACTGGCGTTGGTGGCTTCTGAGCCATGCCCCCGAAAGCAGCGATTCCGAATTCACCTGGGAAAACTTCCAGCAATCCGTGAACAAGGATCTGGCCGACGTGCTGGGCAATTTTGTCAGCCGCGTCACCAAGTTCTGCCGTTCGAAATTCGGCGAAGAGGTACCAGCAGGCGGCGCATTTGGCGCACAGGAACAGGCCCTGGTCGAGGAACTGGCCACGCGCATCCGCGCCTATGAAAGCCATATGGAGGCGATGGAGGTCCGTAAATCCGCGCAAGAGCTGCGCGCGATCTGGGTGGCAGGCAATGAATATCTGCAAAGCGCCGCGCCCTGGTCAACCTTCAAAGAAGACCCCGAGCAGGCCGCCGCCCAGATCCGTCTGGCGCTGAACCTGATCCGGCTTTACGCGGTGCTGTCGGCCCCGTTCATCCCAGACGCCAGCGCCACCCTTCTGGCTGCGATGCAAACCGGAGATGACAACTGGCCCGAGGACGTGCCCGCCGCGCTGGAAACCCTGAAAGAGGGCCACGCCTTTACCGTGCCTGACGTGACCTTCCGCAAGGTTTCGGACGACGAGCGCGAGGACTGGCAAAGCCGTTTCGCGGGCACGCGGGACTAAGCCGTCCCTGACCGCTGCCCAAGGTCCCCGGCGCCCAAAAAAAGCAGCTACGGAATGTTTACAATTCCCGTCAGGGCGCGCATTTTGCACGCTATGTCTGCGCCCGATACCCCCACGCCTTCCGACACCGAAGCCCAGCTTTTGCGCCTTGCCCAATCCGGGACTAAACGCATCGAAAAACTGAGTGTTGAGAACAGAACCTATTGGGTCAAGCGGCGCGAACAACTTTCGCTCAGCCTGCGCCTGCGCAAGGGGAACGCGGACCGCGCTTTTGAACGCGAACGCGCGGCGCTGAAAACCCTGTCGGCGGCGGGCCTTCCGGTGGCGGGCATTGTGGCGGAGGGGCCGGATTTCTTCGTGACGCCGGACAGCGGTGTACCCTTGTCCCGACTGCTTGCGCAAGGGACCCTTTCCGAAGACGCGCGCCAACGCATCATCGTCGAGGCTGCGCGCGGGCTGGCACAGTTCCACACCAAGGGTGTCAGCCACGGCCACCCTCGCATCAAGGACGTGTGCTGGAACGCCGCCGAGGATGCCGTCTGCTTTATCGACCTTGAACGGTTTGATGCCCACACCAACACCCCCAAGGGCCACGCCCGCGATATTGTCGTGTTCTTCTATAGCCTGATCCATGCCGGCGTTGCCCCGGCAAAGCTCGATGCCGCGAAACAGGCCTATCTCGCGCAGGACACTGCTGAAAACTGGGAGTTGGCCAAACGCTATTGCCGCAAACTAGTCCCGCTGGAATGGCTGACCCGCCCGCTGCAACATCTGCCCAAGGGCAAGGGGCGCGAGTTCAAGACAATCCCGCGCGTGATGGCGTTTTTTCTGGATCAGGCAGCGGGCGTTTGAACCCCTAAAAGGGCCGTTAAGCTGGTTCCTGCGTTTTGCTCTGCGAAACAATTTATCGCGTCTGCATTTTTTGTGGCTCGGCACCGAACCAAACCAAGTTCGTTCCTTCGTCAGAAAGTCAGGGAACGCTTATGTGGGATCAATCTCAGTTTCGCCTTGATGGCAAAACCGCCCTTGTGACGGGCGGGGGCGCCGGAATCGGGCGCCTTTTGTTGCGGGCGCGGGCGCGTCAGTCGTGGTCAGCGATCTAAACGCGAAAACGGCGCAGGCCGTGGCACAGGATATCGTGGATCACGGCGGCAAGGCCGTGTGTCTGGCCTGTGACGTCACTATGAAAGCCGACCTTGCAGCCGCCGTAGATCTGGAGCTGAGCACGTTTCGAAGCCTGTCCATTCTGGTCAACAATGCGGGCGATGGCGGCCCGAAGCCGTTTGATATGCCCACGGATGATTTCCGCTGGGCCTATGAGTTGAACATGTTCTCGCTGTTCCGGCTGACACAGCTTGCCGCGCCGCACATGGAAAAGGCGGGCGGCAGTGCCGTGCTCAATATCTCGTCCATGGCCGGGGAAAACAAGAACAAGCGCATGTCATCTTACGGGGCGTCCAAGGCGGCAGTGAACCACCTGACACGCAACGTGGCGTTTGATCTCGGGGCGATAGGCATCCGTGCCAACGCGATTGCGCCCGGCGCAATCAAGACCGACGCGCTCGCCTCGGTCCTGAATGACGGCATCGAAAAGGCGATGCTGAAACACACGCCCTTCGGGTGCTTGGGCGATCCCGAAGATATTGCCTATGCCACCCTGTTCCTGTGCAGCCCAGCCTCGGCCTGGATCAGCGGTGAGGTGCTGACCGTGTCGGGTGGCGGCGTGCAGGAACCCGACTGACGGCATTTTTTCATGGACAGAACACGACAATGAGCTTTGATGCATTTTCTGTATTCCGCATGGACAACGAACAGGTGCTGATCACGGGCAGTGCCCAGAATATCGGCGCCGGCATTGCCAGGAGGCCATCAGGCGCAGGGACCAAGGTGATGATTGCCAATCTGAACGGGGACATGGCTGCCGTAGCTTGGCCTGTGACGTGGCCGACAACGCGCAGATGGGAGCGGTGGTGGCAACCACGGCCGAGGCATTTGTCGGCATCTCGACGCTGGTCAACAACGTGGGCCGGGGCGGGCGCCAACCCGGTCCGGCGGCGATCCCCAAGGAAGAGTTTATCAATTCCGACAAGCTAAACACCATCAGCGCCTATCGCATGAGCATGGCCTGCCATGGCTGGAGAAGGCCGAGAATGGCTCGATCACCGATTCCGGCTCGTTTTCGTCGGCGGTACCTGCCATCACATCCTGCCCTATGGAACGGCCAAGGCAGCGCTGAACCAGGTGATAGTGTCGCTCGCGCATATGCTGAACAAACGCCTGCGGGTGACCTCGGTTCTGATCGGCACAGTGATGACGGGGGGTAATGGCGATGCGGCATCTCGCCCGAGATGCAGGAAAAACTGGCGCATCCCGACAACCTGACCGGTAGCCCCGACTGGCTGCAGGACATTGCCAACGCGATGCTGCTCCTCAGTTCGCCCGCGGCAAGCTGGGTCTGCGGCCAGACCTTCAACGTACATGGCGACGGCGGCATCGTTCGCCTGTTCGGCAGTTGAGAGCGTCGGGCATGACCTTTCTGGCAAGATCCGTTCGCGGGGCGGCCGCAACGACCACGCTGCCCCTTATGGCCTGTTTTGCCTCGGCCGAGCAACTCCCTGCCCCTGCATCTGCGCAGATGGTCACAACCGATCAGCTGTTCATGATGATATTCGCCGATCAGGGGGGCGCGGTCGGCTTTCAAAGAATCATGATGGCGATCCACTTGAAAACCGTGAAATCACAACTTGACCGCGACGCGGGCATTCTTGAACGCAACTTCTAACTTTACGAGCGCAACGCGATCTCGGAACTGGACCTGCAGGTTTCGCAACTGAAAGATGCGTGGAACAGGCTGTCGCTGGTTGTCGCGGAAAAGAACCTTGCCATGGCGGCGGCTAAGGTATCGGCCCTTGCCATGATCGGCGACCATTTCGCGGGCAAACTCGTGCCACTGGAAGATCTCTATGCCGCCTGTTGCCGGGGCTGGGATGCCGGATGTGACAAGGGCCCGTCGGAAGCAAGAGCAAACGCGGCATGGATGGCCTATGCGGAAAAAGACGTTGGAACGGGTACAAGCCTTGAATGCGCGCGGCAGCGCACTTCTTGCCAAGGTGCTTGAACGCGAGGCCGAACTGCGCATCGCCCGCGCAAATTACGAGAACCGTGCAATGAGGCTTGACCGGCGCCGAGAAGTGTTCTTCCCAAGCCTTGAAGACGTCGCTGCCGGCGGCGCCCCGTTTCGGCGTAAATGCCATGACCGCAGACACCGCCCCACCCCTGACATCGAACGCGACCCTGAAAGGGTCCCGGATCTCGGGCACAATCAGGCCACGTTGCCGCGAACGCTCGACTCGATCAGTAGGGGCCGCCACTTAGTTCCCGGGGCATCCGTTCTGTTGGCGGTGGCGCTGGCCATGATCCTGACCGCCGTCGTCCACAGCACGTTGAAAGGCCCGAAAACGCCGTTTTACCCGACCACCTTCTTGCTGATGCTGCGGCACGGTTTGATGGCCTTCGGGCGGATCGTCGCCTTTGCGGGCGCGGTGGCGGCTGCGGTCAACTATCTGACGATCATGGATATCACCGAAGGCGTAGATACCTCGCGACCATGACCCTAGCGCCACCCCAGCATGAGGCCGTGCGCGATCACGCTCAGCGTCGGCGCATAGAAGGCCAGCGCGGTAAAGATCAGATCGAATCCCATGCCTGTATCCTTTGCTGGTGGGGAACGCGCACTCCTACCCCTTGCAGCAATGGCATTCTTGGGCCCGGCGCTGCGGTTTTTTGCAATTCCCGACAAATGCAACCGCCCCACCCGTATTCCTGCTGGTTGACGGGTGCCGTTCTTGGCGGGAACATGGCCACATGAAAAGAAAAGTTGTCACGCCGCAAGACGCCGCTGCCCTGATACAGGATGGCGATACGCTCACCACTTCGGGATTTGTGGGCATCGGGGTACCGGATGAACTGCTGCGCGCGGTCGAAACCCGGTTTCTGGAAACCGGCCACCCGCGCGACCTGTCGCTGGTCTTTGCCGCTGGTCAGGGAGATGGCAGGGACCGGGGTCTCAACCGTCTTGGGCACGAGGGACTGTTGCAGCAGGTCATTGGCGGCCACTGGGGGTTGATCCCGCGCGTTGCCAAACTGGCCGTGGAAGGCAAGATCAAGGGCTGGAACCTGCCGCAGGGCTGTATCAGCCAGCTTTATCGCGACATCGCGGCGGGCAAGCCGGGCATGCTCAGCAAGGTCGGGCTGGAAACCTTTGTCGATCCGCGCAACGGCGGTGGCGCCATCAACGACCAGAGCACCGAGGCACAGGTTCAACTGATGGAGATTGGCGGCGAAGAGGTACTTTACTACCCTGCCCCCAAACTGACCGTCGCCCTGTTGCGCGGCACCACGGCGGACGAGGCCGGAAATATTACCATGGAACGCGAGGCGCTGGTGCTTGATAATCTGGCGCAGGCGATGGCGGTCAAAAATTCGGGCGGTGTCGTGATCGTGCAGGTCGAACGCCTTGCCCGTGCGCATACTCTGCCCGCGCGCGAGGTACAGATCCCAGGCATTCTTGTGGATGCGGTGGTCGTGTCGCGACCGGAAAACCATGTGCAAACCTATGCCACCCCGTTCAGCCATGGTTTTACCAACCGCATCCGTTCGCCCGAGGGGGAAATCCCGCCCATGCCGCTGGATCCGCGCAAGATCATCGCGCGGCGCTGTGCCTTTGAACTGCCCGTGAATGGCGTGGTGAATCTCGGGATAGGGATGCCCGAAGGTGTTGCGAATGTCGCCGCCGAAGAGGGCCTGCTGAGCCATGTCACCCTGACCGCCGAACCGGGCGTTGTGGGCGGGCAACCGGCCTCGGGGCTTGATTTCGGCGCAGCCATCAACACCGACGCTGTGATCCCGCAGAACAACCAGTTCGATTTCTACGATGGCGGTGGGCTGGACATGGCCTGTCTCGGGCTGGCGCAGGCCGATGCGGCGGGCAATGTGAACGTGTCCCGCTTTGGCCCCCGCCTTGCCGGGGCGGGCGGGTTCATAAACATCTCGCAGAATGCGACGCGGGTGGTGTTTGCGGGCACTTTCACGGCCAAGGGCCTCGACGTCGCCATTACGGACGGTCAGCTGCAGATCAAGCGCGAGGGCAGTTCGCAAAAGTTCCTGCCAGAGGTAGAACAGATCACCTTTTCCGGTGCCCGCGCCGCGCGGCTGGGCCAGCCGGTGCTTTATGTGACCGAACGCTGCGTGTTTGAACTGACCGACAAGGGGGTGGCCCTTGTCGAGATCGCGCCGGGCATCGACTTGCAACGCGACATTCTGGACCAGATGGAACAGCCCCCGATCATCAACGATTTGCACCTGATGGACGCCCGCATCTTTGCCCCCGGCGAAATGGGTCTGCGACGCGATCTGTTGCACCTCGACCTGCCCGAACGGATCGCCGTCGACGCCGACGAGCGCAGGCTCTACCTCAACTTCGAGAAAATGCGCGTCCGCAACCAGAGCGAAATCGACCGCGTGGCCCAGTTGGTCACCGAGGCCTGCACGCCCTTACCCGGCCCTGTGGATGTGATCGTGAACTATGACGGGTTCTTTATCGACGAAGCACTTGAGAAAAGCTGGGCCAACATGGTCGCAGACATGCATGCCCGGTTCTACCGCACCGTCTCGCGCTATTCCGGCTCGGCCTTCATGCGGATGAAACTGCAAGAGGTCTTTCCCGACGCCCGCACCCACATTTTCGAGACCAGCGAACAGGCGCGCAGCTTTCTGGATTCAAAGGCATGAAGTCTGGCCGGGTATCAGCGCATCTTGGGCTTGCGAAAAGCACTTCAGCAAACAGACACACCCGGTTATCGCGGCGGATTTCCGACGAGACAAAACCATTCGCACTGAAACCAAGTATGGCGCAAACGCATTTGTGCTTTGACAAAATCTGCCAGCACGTCCCACGATTGTCCGGAGCTAATTAATCGGGTCTGACATTTCCCGAAACTTGTTCTGGAGTGATCCACAGACTGTGCCGCTCAGGGACATTTAAGGGCCTCCTGTGGACACGACCCCGCAGGATGGCAACACCGAACGCGCGCAGAGCAGTGCATGTGGTACTGCCAGAAGGGGACAGACAATGGTAATCTTCGTAGGTTTCACACAGTCTTTCTTGGACTCTGCCGGTGATGATATCCTCGGCGCCCGAGAGTACGGCCCCGCTACGCCGGACACAATTACCGCAAGCGCCGGCAATGACCTGCTTTTCGGGGATGTCTTGGCTGGATATTTGTTCCGACACACCAATTACAATGGCTTCCTGAATGCCTTGGCGCTTGACTCAGGCCAGTCATGGTCGACCGGCCCCGAACCCGATGTTGGCGATGACACCGTTCCCCATACCCGCGTATTTTCGACCGGGCTCGACGACGATCAGTATTTTACTGTGACAGTGGGTGCCGGAGAGACAATCACTATCGACATCGACCATGCCTATTCTCCGATTGGTGGGGGATCTTTTGACAGCCGGGTCCACCTTTATGACGCCACGCAAACAGAAGTGGCCACCAACAATGACGCTCTGGCCACGTTGGGTGGGCTCGGATCCGAAGAGGTAAGCAACGGTCTCTCGCGTGATTCATACCTGACATACACCAACACCGGCGCAACGCAGCTTTTCTATGTCCGGGTCACAGATGTGACAGGATCCGGTGTCGCGTCGGGTGACACATATGTGATGAGCGTATCGGTCACCGGCCACGAGGCCTTGGCGACCTAAATTTCCGACGATGATTCCATTACTGGTGGGACGGGCACAGACTCGACCTATGGATGGGCCGGCAACGATACCCTGTGCGGCGAAGCTGGGGATGACACCCTGCTTGGCGGGCCCGGAGATGATTCGATTGATGCTGGTGCAGGCACGGATTTGATCTTTGGCGGCGCCGGGAATGACCTTGTGGTTATCGCGGCCCAAAACGACAATATAGGCGCCATCCTGGACGGTGGGGCCGATAGCGATTCTTTGCTGCTCGACATGGCTTCTGAATTTGGGAACCCAATCCGCACGAACGATCTTCGAACCCTGACCTTTACGAATTTCGAAACACTGGGCGCCATCGCCCCATACCAAGTGATACAGATGAACGCCGATCAGGTGACGTTCACATCGATGTTCGTTTCTCAAGACCTCTGGCGGAATGCCTTCGAGATCTTCATGGACACATCCCTTTCTTTCAGCCTTGCTGGCATGGGGTTTGGCGGATTCTCGGGTTTACAATTGCTGACCATCATCGGTGACGATGACGCCGAAAACATCGAGGCCGCCACTTACGGCACACGCATCTAAGGCAACGGCGGTGATGACACGCTGACCGGAGGGGCGGCCAACGACACCCTTTTGGGCGGGGCCGGCAATGACAGTCTGGCGGGCGGCGTGGGCGCGGATTCCATAGATGGCGGGGCCAACGATGACACCGTGCACCTCGTAGCCGGACATAACAATGCCAATGCCGTGTTGGACGGCGGGGCGGATACCGACACTCTGGCAATCGCCGCAGATGGCGCCAACACCACCTACGATCTGCGCACCCTAGCGCTTTCAAATTTCGAAACGCTTTATACCGGTTCGGCGATGGCTCTGGTGCAATTATTTGCCGACCAGGCCAGTTTAGATGCGTTGCATGTCGACGTGGCAAGCTCGACCGACTTCGAGCTTTTCATGGACACCGCCTTTGCCCTCGACCTGAGCGCGATGACCTTCGACAACTGGTCGTGCAGAAACGATATCACGATCGTTGGCGACGGGGATGGAGAGCATATCATTGCGGGCAATGTGGCCACGCGGATCGAAGGCAATGGCGGCGATGACACGCTGACCGGCGGGACGTCCAGCGACACGTTGCTGGGCGGGGACGGCAATGATGTTCTGACTGGAGGCGCTGGATTTGACTCGGTCGATAGCGGTGCGCACGACGACATCGTAACTCTTACAGCCGGCAACGAAAACAGCGATGCCATGCTGGATGGCGGGGCCGATACCGACATTCTGGCAATCGCAGCAAACGGAGCCCACACCACCTACGATCTGCGCAGCGTGACAATTGCCAATTTCGAAACGCTTTATGCTGGTACGGCAATCACGCAGGTTCAGTTATATGCCGACCAGTTGGAGTTTGATACGTTCCGTGTTGATGGGGCCAGCGGAACCGCGTTTCAGGTGTTCATGAGTACTTTCGCCACCCTCGACATGAGCAGCCTCGGCTTTGAAAACTGGTCGGCCACGAACGGGTTCACGATTGCAGGCGATTGGGATGCCGAGAACATCATGGCAGGTAATGTCGCCACCCGGATGGAAGGGCACGGAGGCAACGACACCCTAACCGGCGGAAACGGTGCTGACACGCTGATCGGGGGCGATGGCGATGACGACATGAACGGTGGCGCAGGGATTGATACCGTTCTGTTTGAAGGCGCCAACAATGTGGATGCTCGACTGGGCCACATGTACGCGACCTCTACGGCATTCGGGACCGACACGCTAGGCGATATCGAAAACGCGCAGACCGGTTCAGGCAATGACACCGTGATCGGCAGTGGCATCGAAAACCTGCTTGTGGCGGGTGATGGCAATGACCGCCTCTCTGGTTGGGGCGGTGACGATACCTTGCTCGGCGGGCTGGGACAGGACACGCTGATCGGGGGCGTCGGCGATGACAATCTTGACGGTGGCGACGGCATTGACGAGGTGTTTTTCACCGGAAGTTCCGATGTCAACGTTCAGCTCGGCACCGGCCTGGCGATGTCGGTCGTGTTCGGCAATGATACCCTGACCGATATCGAGAACGCCCGGACCAGAGGCGGCAACGACACTCTGACCGGCAGCACGGACAACAACGTTCTTCAGGCCGGGGCCGGAGACGATTTCCTGTCTGGATGGGGCGGCGCCGACTTCCTGTTGGGAGAACGGGGCAACGATACCCTGATGGGCGGCGGCGGGTCAGACACGCTGGCGGGTGGCACCGGCGCGGACAGTTTGATCGGCGGTACAGGCCGGGACGCCTTCGTGTTCCATGCAGGTGGCGGCGCGGACACGGTGGCGGATTTCGCAAACGATGTGGATAGGCTGCGGCTGGATCAGGATCTTTGGGGGGCGGGCTGTCGATTGCCGACTTGCTGACCACCTATGGCAGCGTGACCGGAGGGGTGGCCACACTCGACTTTGGCGGCGGCAATATCGTCACGGTCCACAACGTCACCGCCCTCACGGATCTGGAAAACGATATCGGATTGTTCTGATACTCAACAGCAACAAATTTTGGGAAAGAGTCCCTTACTTGGGTCGTTTCCTCACATTGCAACAAAGCCATGTTCCTCTGGTACCCGCGGCCGGATTCGAACCGGCACGGCCTGTTCGGCCTAGAGATTTTAAGTCTCCTGTGTCTACCATTCCACCACGCGGGCACGCTGGGATGTGACCTTGCGGTCAGGGCCGGGACAATAGCGTCTTTGAAAGGGGTGTAAAGGGTTCAAATCGCGCGCGTTCGAGGGGCGAAAGACGTGGGCCGGACCCTGACCGTGACCAGACCAGATGCAAGGTTTCCTTGTATTTTCAGCCCCCTACCCCTCACAGAGCCCAACAAGCAGCCGATGCCCTTAAAGATCATCCCCTTCCGGTTCCTGCACAGTTGGCGGCCGGTAGAGATCGCGTTCCGGTAGCCACGGGTTCAACTCCAGCGCGCGCGCCAGCATGTCCTGTGCTTCGGCGTCACGGCCCAAGCCGATAAACACAAGCGCCTTGCCCGAAAGCGCTCCGATATGGCGCGGCGACAGGGCCAGCGTCCGATCAAGATCAGGCAGAGCACCGGCATAGTCCTGATTCAGGAAACTCACGAAGGCGCGCTGGTTGTACCCCTCGGCATAGTCCGGGCAATAGGCGATCAGGGTGTTGAAATCCTCAAGCGCGCCCAACAGATTCCAGCCCGCCCGTTTGCGCATTCCGCGATCCAGAATTTCCTGCGCAACCTCATCCGGCGCATCGGCCCACAACTCCCACAGTTGGTTTGACAGGTCCTGTGCGGTGGCCGGATCGGGGGCAACCTGCACCTGCGCAATCAGAGCATCCTGCGCCTCGGCATGATCGGGCGGCGGGGGGCATTGCGACGCAACGACCGGCGTCGCAAACAATACAAAGGCAAGGTATTTCATGGCACCGATGGTGACACGCCCCGCCCTGCGATCAAGTCACATCCCCGAGAGCAGGTTCCTTGACCGCCTGCATCGCCACATAGGTCGAGGTGCTGGACACATAGGGCATGGTCGAGATTTTTTCCGCAAGAACAGAGCGATATGCGGCCATATTGCGTGTACGAACCTTGAGAAGATAGTCAAAATGCGAGGCAATCATATGGGCCTGCTCAATCTCGCCCACCAACACCACCGCCTCATTAAAGGCGCGCAGGGCCGCCTCTCGGGTGTCTGACAGCTTGACCTCGACAAAGGCCACGTGATCCAGACCAAGCCGGATTGGATCCACCAACGCGTGGTATCCGGCGATAACTCCCTCGGCCTCAAGCCGGCGCAACCGGGCCTGTGTCGGCGACTTTGACAGACCGATCCGTTTGGCAAGGTCGGTGATCGAGATGCGCCCGTCCGATCCCAGCACATTCAGAATCGCGTGGTCGAACCGATCCAGATCCACCTGATCACTTTGCATATCACTTTCCTCATTCAGCAATACAAATGGCAACTCTTTGGGCCAAAATCAGGAAAATTGACCTATGTCTGACTGATATACTGCGTGAAACAACCGGAGTCACCCTCATGTCTGCACGTTCGTTGATCGACACCACCACCTATGCCAACGAAGCCGCGCTTGTGGCCGCACTCAAGGACCAGACCGGCCTTGGCCCCGAAGACCGCGCGCGCATCGTGGAACAGGCCGCCGATCTGGTGCGCGCCATCCGCGAAGATACGCAGCCCGGCATGATGGAGGTCTTTCTGGCCGAATACGGGCTGTCGACGGATGAAGGCATCGCGCTGATGTGTCTGGCCGAGGCGCTGTTGCGGGTGCCCGACGCCGAAACCATCGACGCGCTGATCGAGGACAAGATCGCGCCGTCCGACTGGGGCCGCCATCTGGGCCGGTCGACCTCGTCGCTGGTCAATGCCTCGACCTGGGCACTATTGCTGACAGGCAAGGTGCTGGACGATCATGAACCGGGTCTGATCGGCACGCTGCGCGGTGCGGTGAAACGACTGGGGGAACCGGTGATCCGCACGGCAGTGGGTCGCGCCATGAAGGAAATGGGTCGCCAGTTCGTTCTGGGAGAGACCATCACCAACGCCATGAAACGCGCCGCCGACATGGAAAAGCGTGGCTATACCTACTCCTATGACATGCTGGGCGAAGCGGCCAAGACCGATGCCGACGCCATGCGCTATCACCTGGCCTATAGCCGCGCGATCACAGCGATTGCCGCCGCCTGCACCCATGACGACATTCGCAAGAATCCCGGCATCTCGGTCAAGCTGTCGGCGCTGCATCCGCGTTACGAGGTGGCCCAGCGCGCACGCGTGATGGATGAACTGGTGCCGCGCCTGCGCTCGCTTGCACTGCTGGCGAAATCTGCAGGCATGGGGCTCAATATCGATGCGGAAGAGGCCGACCGCCTGTCCCTGTCGATGGACGTGATCGAAACCGTTTTGGCCGAACCGGCGCTGGCGGGTTGGGACGGGTTCGGCGTGGTTGTGCAGGCCTATGGAAAACGCGCCGGCCCAACGCTGGATTTTCTCTATAACCTTGCTACGCGACTGGACCGCAGGCTGATGGTGCGGCTGGTCAAGGGCGCCTACTGGGATACCGAAATCAAAAACGCACAGGTTTTGGGCGTGGATGGCTTTCCCGTTTTCACCACCAAGCCTGCCACCGACATTTCTTACCTTGCCAATGCGCGCAAGCTTTTGGGGATGACCGACCGGATCTATCCGCAATTCGCCACGCATAACGCCCATACGGTTGCGGCCATTCTCGACATGGCAGACAACCCCGAAACTTACGAATTCCAGCGCCTGCATGGCATGGGCGAGGCCCTGCATGACATCGTGCTCAAGGCGCAGGGCACGCGCTGCCGCATCTACGCGCCGGTGGGCGCGCATCGCGACCTGTTGGCCTATCTGGTGCGTCGTCTTCTGGAAAACGGGGCGAATTCGTCTTTCGTGAACCAGATCGTCGACGAAGACGTGCCCGCCGCCGAGGTCGCGCGCGATCCGTTCGAGGCCTATGAAGACAGCCATGCGCCCCTGACCGCCGGCCCCGACCTGTTCGCGCCAGAGCGGCCCAACTCCAAGGGGTTCGACCTACGCGACCAGCCAACACTGGACGCGATCGAAAGTGCCCGTACGCCCTATTTGACCCATCACTGGGAGGCCACGCCGCTTTTGGCCGGACCCGCCGCGCCCAACACGCCCGAACAGGTTCAGAACCCCGCCCTGCCGCTGGACCAGCCCGGCACCGTTGCCACGGCCAGCGCGGCGGATGTTGATACGGCCCTGCGCGCCGCCACCCCGTGGCAGGCCAGCGCAGCAGAGCGTGGCGCCACCCTGGCAAGGGCCGCAGATCTTTACGAGGAAAACTTCGGGATGCTTTTTGCCCTGCTCGCGCGCGAAGCCGGCAAAACCCTTCTTGATGCAGTGGCCGAACTGCGCGAGGCCGTGGATTTCCTGCGCTACTATGGCGCCAACGCCCCGTCTGACCCGCCCGCGGGCCTGTTCACCTGTATCAGCCCGTGGAACTTCCCGCTGGCCATCTTTTCGGGTCAGGTGGCCGCCGCCCTTGCTGCGGGCAACGCGGTTCTGGCCAAACCTGCCGAACAGACGCCGCTGATCGCGTACGAGGCCGTGAAACTGCTGCATCAGGCAGGCGTGCCCCGCAGCGCGCTACAGCTTTTGCCGGGTGCGGGGGATGTGGGCACACTGCTGACGTCGGATGTCCGGGTGAATGGTGTCGCTTTTACCGGCTCGACCGAAACCGCGCTGAAAATCCGCGCCGCCATGGCTGAGAACCTTGCCCCCGGCGCACCGCTGATCGCGGAAACGGGCGGCCTGAACGCCATGATCGTGGATTCCACCGCCCTGCCCGAACAAGCCGTGACCGCCATCATCGAAAGTGCCTTCCAGTCGGCGGGCCAGCGCTGTTCGGCGCTGCGCTGCCTCTACGTGCAGGAAGACATCGCCGAGGGCCTACTGGAGATGCTGACCGGAGCGATGAAGGAACTGCATGTCGGCAACCCGTGGGAGTTGCGCACCGACAGCGGACCTGTCATCGATGTCGAGGCACAGGCCGGGATCGCCGCACATATTGCACAGGCCGGGGCCGAGGGACGTATCCTTTATCAACGCGACGTGCCCCAGACCGGCACCTTCATCGCGCCGACCCTGATCCGCGTGAACGGGATTTCCGATCTGGAACGCGAAGTGTTCGGCCCCGTCCTGCATGTTGCCACCTTCAAAGCCGACGCGCTGGACGCCGTAATTGCCGAGATCAACGCCACCGGATACGGGCTGACCTTCGGCTTGCAGACACGGATCGACGACCGTGTGCAGCATGTCAGCGACAGCGTGCATGCCGGCAACATTTATGTGAACCGGAACCAGATCGGCGCGATCGTCGGGTCGCAACCTTTTGGCGGCGAAGGCCTCTCGGGCACCGGCCCCAAGGCGGGCGGCCCCCACTACCTGGCCCGCTTTGCCGCACCCGTTGCGCAGGACGCAGGCACATGGGACGCCCCGATACCGATAGATGTGCTGCAACACCTAATCGACGCGGCCCCGGCCCGGATCGACACCCATTCCGTGTCGCTGCCCGGTCCGACCGGAGAGTCGAACCGCCTCACCACCTTTGCCCGCCCGCCGGTGCTGTGCCTCGGGCCAGGCAAGGAAACCGCCGCTACACAGGCCGACATCGTCGAAACGCTGGGCGGGCGCGCGGTCGAAGCAACAGGACTGGTCGCGCCAGCCGATCTCGAAATCCTGCGCGGGATGTCGGGCGTGCTCTGGTGGGGCGATCAGGACACGGCCCGTGCGATGGAACAGGCGCTGGCCCGGCGCAGCGGGCCCATCCTCTCCCTGATCACCGGCCTTCCCGACCGGGCCCGCGTGGTAGGAGAGCGGCACGTCTGTGTCGACACCACCGCAGCAGGCGGCAATGCCGCCCTTCTTGGCGGGGCGGCTTGACGCCCCCGTCATTTGCCGCACATTGGGCGCATGTTCCCGATCCGAGACCATAACCCCTCGGGGCGCGTGCCCTATGTCGTCTACGCACTGCTTGCGCTGAATATCGGGATTTTCCTGAGCTATGTGCCGATCCTGCACGATCCGTATAAAACCCAGCTGTTTTTCCTGTCTTGGGCGCTGATTCCCCAAGAGGTCACGCAGGGCGGCGGTCATGAACACCTCGTGACGTCGATGTTCCTGCATGGGGGCTGGTTGCACCTTGCGGGCAACATGCTGTTTTTGTGGATTTTCGGCGACAATCTCGAAGACACGCTGGGGCATCTGGGCTTTGCCATTTTCTATCTTCTGTGCGGGCTGGCCGCTGGCATGGTACAGGTGGTGTCGGCCCCCTATTCACAGGTGCCGGTGGTCGGGGCCTCTGGTGCGATTGCGGGCATTATGGGCGGATATCTTTTGCTGTTTCCCAAGGCCCGCGTCGATGTGATCCTGATTATCGTGATCCTGATCAAGATCCTGCCAATCCCCGCCTGGGCCGTGCTGGGCGCATGGTTCACGCTTCAGGTCATTGCCGGCATCATGACCGATGCGGCCAGCAGCGGCGTCGCCCACTGGGCCCATGCGGGGGGCTTCATTGCCGGGGCGGTCCTGATCGCGCCGGTCTGGCTGCTGAGGGGCGGCCCCGCCTTCTGGCGGCGCAACGAAGGGGTGCCCCCCTACCCCGAGGCGCGCTATGCTTTCAGCCAAAGCACCATTCCCGTAATCCGGAGGCGTCGCAAATGACCCTGACAACCTCGTGCCATTGCGGCGCGGTCGAACTGCGCATTGATCCGCCCAAAGGCATCACAACGGCGGCGCGTTGTGACTGCTCTTTTTGCCGGCGTCGCGGGGCGGCTGCGGTGACGGTGCCGCTGGACCGCCTGGAGATCGTGAAGGGCGCGGAGAACCTGACGCTTTATCAATGGAACACGAACACCGCGAAACACTATTTCTGCAAGACCTGCGGCATCTACACCCACCACCAGCGCCGTTCGAACCCGAATGAGTACGGCGTGAACCTTGGCACCATCAAGGGCGTGAACCCCCGCGATCTTGGCGAGATTGCTTGGGTCGACGGCGTGAACCACCCTTCCGACCGATAACAAAAAAGGGCGCCGCGGGGCGCCCTGTCTTCACCTTTCCGGAAATACTCTGGGGTGAATTGGCCCATCCGGGCCAAGAGGGGCAACGCCCCTTAGCCCCGTTACCGGTTGCGGATCACCTTGGCGAACTGGTCAAAGATCGGCTCGTTGGCGCAGATCACTTCACCATCCTCCAGGATATGCCCTTCCGGATTCAGCGGCTGGACGAACCCGCCCGCCTCTTTCACGATGACGATCCCGGCGGCCATGTCCCATGCGTTCAGACGACGCTCCCAGAAGCCTTCGTAACGTCCGGCAGCCACGTAAGCCATATCCAGTGCAGCCGACCCCATGCGCCGCACACCGGCGGTCGCGGGCAACAGGCGGCCCAAGTCTTTCAGGGTTGCCGGCAGGTCCGAACGCCCGCCAAAGGGCAGACCCGTGGCAAAGATCGATTCAATCATGCGGCCCCGACCCGACACGCGCAGACGTTTGCTGTCGTTCAGCCACGCGCCTTCGCCTTTTTCGGCCCAGAACAGTTCGTCCTTGGCTGCGTCATAGATCACGCCCGAGACGATCTCGCCCTTGTGTTCCAGCGCGATCGAAATCGCCCAGTGCGGCAGTCCATGCAGAAAGTTGGTGGTGCCATCCAGCGGATCGACGATCCAGCGGCGGGTCGGATCCTTGCCCGGCTCTTCACCGCCCTCTTCGGCCAGCCAGCCATAGGTGGGGCGCGCTTCCATCAACTCGGTCTTGAGGATTTCTTCCGCCCGCAGGTCGGCGCGGCTCACGAAGTCGCCCGCACCTTTCATCGAAACCTGCAGGTTCTCGACTTCCTGGAAGTCCTTGACCAAAGACCGGCCCGCCTTGCGCGCGGCCTTGATCATGATGTTCAGATTTGCGCTGCCCGGCATGGCATGGCTCCTTGCATATGTCAGGCCGCGCGTATACGCCGCAAAACCCCGTTTGCCAAGGCCCCAAGACCCGCCCCAACGTCACAAGCAGGGAAAGGGTGCAGGTTCTTGCCAAATGACCGGCTTTGACCGCAGGCTAACGGCAACCGAGGGAGGAACTCATGACAACACTGAAACGGATCGTACTGGCCAGCCGTCCGGACGGCACGCCCACCGAAGACAATTTTCGGCTGGAAGAGGTGGCAATGCCTGCACCCGCCGAGGGTGAGGTTCTGGTCAGGGTCGAATACATGTCGCTTGACCCCTACATGCGCGGGCGGATGGACGATACGAAATCCTATGCCGCGCCGGTGCCGGTCGGGGGCACCATGGAAGGTGGCGGCGTGGGCGAGGTGATTGCCAGCAATAGCGATATTCTGGCCGTCGGCGACAAGGTGTTCGGCATGCTGGGCTGGGCCAGCCACGCGATCCAACCCGCCAAGATGCTGCGCAAGCTTGACCCGTCCCATGGCCCCCTGACCGCCGCTCTGGGCGTACTGGGGATGCCGGGTTTCACCGGCTGGTACGGATTGACGGAACTGGGCCGTCCCAAGGCGGGAGAAACCCTTGTGGTGGCTGCGGCCACGGGGCCCGTGGGATCGATGGTCGGACAGCTTGCCAAACAGGCGGGGCTGCGCACTGTCGGCATCGCAGGCGGGCCGGAAAAATGCGCCATGGCCACCGAAACCTTCGGATTTGACGCCTGCCTCGATCACCGCGCCTATGACAGCGCCCGCAACCTGCGCGCCGCGTTGAAAGAGGTCTGCCCTGACGGGATCGACATCTATTACGAAAATGTCGGCGGCAAGGTGCTGGAAGCCGTGATGCCCCTGATGAACCCGCACGGCCGCATCCCGGTCTGCGGCATGATCAGCTGGTACAATGCCGGGGGCCTTGGCGCCGGGGCCACCAGCGAAACCCTGACCGCGCCTGCCCTCTGGCGCAATATTCTCGTGAAATTCCTGTCGGTAAACGGCTTCATTATCTCGAACCATTTCGACCGATATCCGGAGTTCCTGACCAACGTGGCGCCCCTGGTTGCCAAAGGCGAGATCGCCTTTGTTGAAGATATCGCCGAAGGACTGGAAAACGCACCGGCGGCGTTCCTGTCGATGCTGCGCGGGGGCAACAAGGGCAAGCAGATCGTCAAGGTCAGTTAAACCCTGCCGCGCATCTCTCGCACGCCGTCAGTTGTCCTGCAGGCGGCGTGCCTCTTCCCCTGCAAGGCGGATCAGGTCGCGCATATAGGGTTTTTCAAGATCTTCTTCGCGGGTCGCCGCGAACAATTGGCGTGTGATGCCGTCCTCTGTCAGCGGGCGGGTCACATAGTCAGACGAATACTTGACCTCGCGCACCACCCAATCCGGCAGAACCGAAATCCCCCTGTTCGATGCCACCAACAGAAGGATCACGGCGGTCAGTTCCGCCTGCCGCACGGCGGCGGGTTCGACCTTGGCCGGTGTCAGAAGTTGCGAGAAAATATCCAGCCGCGCCCGATCCACCGGATAGGTGATCAGGGTTTCACCCCGAAAATCCTCGGCGTCGACAAACGGTTTCTGCGCCAGCGGATGCTGCGACGAGGCCACGAAAACGGGAGCGTAATCAAACAGGTGGGAAAAGGCGACGCCGGGAAGGTTCTCGGGGTCCGAGGACACCACCAGATCGACCTCTTCCTTCTGCAATGCGGGCATCGCGTCAAATGCCAACCCGGGGCGGATATCGACATCCACATCGGGCCAGAGCTTGCGGAACTTTTCAAGCACGGGGAATAGCCATTCGAAACAGGCGTGACATTCAATTGCGATATGCAACCGCCCCGAACTGCCATCGCGCAGCCCGTTGAACTCGGCCTCCAGCGCCTCGATCTCGGGCAGAACTTTGTTGGCCAGCCGCAACAGGCGCATCCCCGCCGCCGACAGTTTCATCGGTTTCGAGCGGCGCACGAACAATTCCACCCCGGCCTGTTCTTCCAGACCCTTGATCTGATGGCTCAGCGCCGACTGGGTGATGTTCAATTGTTCGGCGGCCCGTGCCAGCCCGCCCGCTTCGTGAATGGCCCGCACAGTGCGCAGGTGGCGGAACTCGATATGCATCTTCATGTCAAACTCATGTTGATCTTGAGGATTATGAATTTGCCTTCAAATGCCATGGCTGTAAGTTGAGTGCAACCTCAAGATAGGACCCGAGAACATGACTGCGCCTACAATTTCTTTCGAATTCTTCCCGCCGCAAAATCTCGAAGCGTCGTTCCGCCTCTGGGACACGGTTCAGACGCTTGCGCCGATGGATCCGCGCTTTGTCTCGGTAACCTACGGGGCCGGCGGCACCACCCGTGACCTGACGCGCGATGCCGTGGCCACCCTGCACAAATCCAGTGGCCTGAACGTCGCCGCACACCTGACCTGCGTCGACGCGACCAAATCCGAAACGCTGGCCATCGCCGAGGATTTCGCCCGCGCCGGCGTGACCGAAATCGTCGCCCTGCGCGGGGATCCGCCCAAAGGCACGGACGGGTTCGCTCCCCACCCGGACGGGTTTGCAAACTCGGTCGAACTGATCGAGGCGCTGGCGGCAACGGGCAAATTCACCATTCGTGTCGGAGCCTATCCCGACAAGCACCCCGAAGCGGCGAACGCCCGGGCCGATATCGACTGGCTCAAGCGCAAGATCGACGCGGGCGCGTCCGAGGCGATCACCCAGTTCTTCTTCGAGGCCGAAACCTTCCTGCGCTTCCGCGACAACTGTGCCAAGGCGGGGATCGACGCGCCCATCATTCCCGGCATTCTGCCGATCGAGAACTGGAAAGGCGCGCGCAACTTTGCCAAACGCTGCGGCACCGAGATCCCGGCGTGGCTGGATGATGCCTTCGCCAAGGCCGAACGCGACGACCGGACCGATCTTCTGGCCACCGCGATCTGCACCGAGCTGTGCTCGGATCTGATGGACGAAGGCGTGGACGCGCTGCATTTCTATACGCTGAACCGCCCCGAACTGACCCGCGATGTGTGCCATGCCCTCGGGATCACGCCGCGCGTCGCGCTCGAGAACGTGGCGTAATTTGTTCGCACGGTTGCAAGACCGTGCGCCATGCGGCCTCTTGTAGAGGAGGAGAACAGGAGGCCGCCCCCGATGCAACGCAGATTCTTTGCCCAATCCCCGTCCGAGTTGCCACAACTGCCCGACGTCCTGAAGATGACGGGTCTCGAACTGATGCAGGGCATCGTGAACGGCGACATTGCCGGTCCGCCCATCGGCGAAACGCTGGGCTTCTGGCCGGTCGAGGCGGTGGATGGCAAGGTCGTTTTCGAGGGCACGCCGGAATTCAAAACCCTGAACCCGCTCGGGACGGTGCATGGCGGCTGGTACGGCACCGTTCTGGACAGTTGCATGGCCTGTGCCGTGCAGACCAAGCTCAAGGCAGGGCAGATTTACACCACGCTGGAATTCAAGGTGAACATCATCCGCCCGATACCGATTGGCACCACGGTGCACGCCGTCGGCACGGTGCATCATGCGGGCCGTTCCACCGGGATTGCCGATGGCGAGATCATCGGCGTTGAAGACGGACGCCTTTACGCCACCGGATCGACCACCTGCATCATCATGAACGGGCCGAAAGCCTGACCCAATGCCCCCCGCAGGAATGCCGGTTGTCATTTCGCGACAGGTCGCGCAGTGTCACCGGACGGGAACCAAGGGGTGAAACGGACCATGATCCTCTGCTGCGGCGAAGCGGTAATCGACCTTATTGAAAACGAGGCCGGACAGGTCACGCCGGTCACCGGCGGGGCAGCCGTGAACACCGCCATTGCGCTCGCTCGGCTGGGCCAGAGCGCAGGGTTTTTCGGGGGCCTCTCCTTGGACGCTTATGGTCAGAAAATTCGCACCGCACTGGATGCTGAAGGCGTTGATGTTTCGCACGCCCCCACATTCGACGCGCCGACCACGCAGGCGCTGGTGCATCTTAAGGACGGTGCGCCCCAGTTCGAATTTCGCGACGAAAACAGCGCAGGCCGCGCACTTTCGGTTCTGAACCTGCCGCCGCTTGACGGGGTTACGGCCCTTGTGCTCGGCGGACTCAGCCTGATCCACCGCCCGGCGGCAGGCGTGTTCGAAACGCTGATGCAGATGGCGGCCGAAACGCGGCTGACCCTGCTGGATGCCAATATCCGTCCCGCCCTGATCGGCGCGGAAGGGGACAGTTACCGCCAGCGCCTCGACCGCATGATGCGCATCGCTGATATCCTCAAATTCTCGGACGAGGACATCGCGTGGCTGCGTCCCGACCCGCCCGAGCAATACCTGATGGGCCGGGCGTCACTGGTCATCCACACCCACGGGGCCGATGGCGCCACGATCCACAGCCGCCACGGCGCCCAACACCTGCCCACCGCCCCCGTCAAGCCCCGCGATACGGTTGGCGCGGGCGATACGTTCAACGCGGGCCTGCTTGCCGATCTGGCCGATCAGAACCTTCTCGCCCCCGCCGCCCTTGCCCGTGCCGACCATGGCGCGCTGTTGCGGGCCGCGGCTTATGGCCTGCGCGCGGCCACCTATTCCGTCACCCGCACCGGCGCCAATCCCCCCACAAAAAAGGACCTGCAATGAAAGCTATTTTGCAACGTGTCACAGAAGCCAGCGTCACTGTCGACGGCAAGATCGTCGGTGAAATCGGCGCGGGCCTTCTTGTCCTTGTCTGTGCCATGCAGGGCGATACAGAGGCACAGGCCGACAAGCTTGCCGCGAAGGTCGCCAAGATGCGCATCTTTCAGGACGACGCGGGAAAGATGAACCGCTCGGTCGTCGATATCGGGGGCAGCGTTCTGGTGGTTTCGCAATTCACGCTGGCCGCCGACACGCGCAGCGGCAACCGCCCCGGCTTTTCCACGGCGGCACCGCCGGCCGACGGCGAACGCCTCTACACCTATTTTGCCGATCAACTGGCCGGCCTGGGCCTGCCGGTCGCGCGGGGCCGGTTCGGGGCGGATATGAAGGTCCGGCTGTTGAACGACGGCCCTGTCACCATCCCGATCGAGGTCTGACCCCCCGCCGACCTACCCATTGGCCACACAGTTTTGCTTGCGCCGACTCATCCCTTTGCGGCTAGGATGGCCGCACCCGCGAGACCCTGACACTTTGAAAAGGTGCACACGATGACCTATGCCCACACCGACGTATTTTACATTAACGGCGCATGGGTGGCCCCGCAGGCCCCGGCCAGCATCGACGTGATCAACCCCGCCACCGAACAACCCTTTGCCACACTCGCCATGGGCAGTGCATCGGACGTAGACACCGCAGTCGCCGCAGCCAAGGCCGCCCTTCCCGCGTGGTCGCAAACTTCGCGCGAAGACCGGCTTGCCCTGATCACGCGCATTCTCGAAATCTACAAACGCCGTTACGAAGAGTTCGCCCTTGCCATCTCGACCGAGATGGGCGCCCCGATCTGTTTTTCCCGCGACGAACAGGCAGCTGTCGGGGTGAGCCATCTCGAGGCCGTTGCGGACGCGCTGAAAGAGATCAGGTTCGAGGAGACACTGTCCAACGGAGACACGCTGATGCGCGGGCCGGTGGGCGTCTGCGGTCTGATCACGCCGTGGAACTGGCCGATCAACCAAATCGTGCTCAAGGTCATTCCCGCGCTCGCGGCGGGCTGCACTATGGTGTTGAAACCCTCGGAACTGACCCCCCTCTCGGCGATCCTCTATACCGAGGTGCTGGACGAGGCCGGGGTGCCGCCCGGTGTGTTTAACATGGTCCATGGTGAAGGCCCCATTGTCGGCGCCGCCCTGTCGCGCCACCCGGATGTTGCGATGATGTCCTTTACCGGCTCGACACGGGGCGGTGTCGCCGTGACACAGGACAGCGCACCCTTCGTGAAAAAGATCGCGCTGGAACTCGGGGGCAAATCCCCCAACCTGATCTTTGCCGATGCCGATCTTGAAACCGCCGTGACCGGCGGCGTGCAGTTCTGCATGGGCAATACCGGCCAGAGCTGCGATGCCCCGACCCGGATGCTGGTCGAGCGGTCGGTCTATGACCGAGCGGTCGAAATTGCCGCCCGCGCCTGCAACGCCGTGACCGTGGGCGCGCCGGATGTCGAAGGTGACCATATCGGCCCCCTGACCAGCCAGATGCAATTCGACAAGGTGCAGGCCATGATCCGAATGGCGATGGATGAAGGCGCACGTCTTGTGGCGGGCGGTCCGGGGCGCCCCGAGGGGTTCGAGACAGGATATTATACCCGCCCCACTGTTTTTGCCGATGTCACCAACGACATGCGCATCGCCCGTGAAGAGGTGTTCGGCCCGGTGTTGGTCATGATCCCCTTCGACACCGAGGAAGAGGCGATCGCCCTTGCCAACGACACCGACTATGGGCTGTCCTCCTATCTGTCGTCCGGTGATCCCGCGCGCATCCGCCGTGTCGCCTTGCGGCTTGAGGCAGGCAACGTGAACGTCAATGGCGGATACATCGCTGCGGGCAGCCCCTTTGGTGGCTACAAACAGTCCGGCATCGGCCGCGAAGGCGGCCTTTTGGGACTTGAGGAATTCCTGGAAACCAAGGCGATTTCGGCTTATTGACCGCCGCGTACCCTAGCTCTTCTTGACGAACTTCGTCAGGATCACGATCCTCTGGCCCTCGACCCGACCCTCGATCTGGTCGGGATTATCTTGCACAAGGGAAATTCCCCGCACCGAAGTGCCGCGCTTGGCCGTGAACCCCGCGCCCTTGACCGGCAGGTCCTTGATCAGGACAACGGTATCGCCTTGGGCCAAAACCGTTCCGTTGCTGTCGCGATGCGCGACCGCATCCGGATCGGCCAGCCCCGCCTTGGCCCAGGCCAAAACCTCGGGTTCCAGATAGGCAATATCCAGAAGATCACGCGCCCAGGGGGCCATGGTCAGCCCTTGCAACAGACGATAGGCCACCACCTGCACCGCGGGATCTGTGCTCCAGATCGCGTCATGCAGGCATTGCCAGTGCGGCCCATCCTGAACCGGCCCGTCCACCCCTGCCTGACAGGTCTGGCACAGGGCGATCTCGGCGCGTTCGGGCGCCACGACATAGGGGATGGCGGCAGGTGCGGCGCACAGGGCACAAGGCTGGGACATGGTGTTCTCCTGAAATTGCCTGCCCCTTATGAACCGCGCGTGCGGAGCCGTCCACCCGCGTTGCCTTCCCGAGGAATTTGCGACACTGTCTGCGCAACGTACGCAAAGGACATCGCCCATGCTGGATGAAACGGCCAAATCCCATATCGAAGATATCTGGTGGGCCGGTGTGCACGCGGTGCGCGGGGCCGAGTCGGTTGCGCGGGCGCTGACAGAACAGCAGGTCGCGCGCCCTGACCAGATTATCGCCGTGGGCAAGGCCGCCGCCTCGATGGCCGAGGCCGCGCTGTCCCGGTTTCCGGGCACCCCCACGCTGGTCGTGACCAAATACGGCCATGGCGCGCCTCTGCCCGCCCCCGCCCGCACGGTCGAGGCGGCCCATCCGGTGCCCGATCAAAACACCCTCATCGCGGGGCACGAGGTATTTCACACCGTGCGCAGGATGCCCGAGGGCAGCCACCTGCTGATGCTTGTGTCCGGCGGCGCCTCCTCGTTGGCCGAACTGCCCGTCGAGGGCATGACACTGGCCGGGCTTATGAAAGCCAACACCGACATGCTGGCGCAGGGGCTGGACATCCACGCCATGAACGCCCGCCGCAAGGATCTCTCGCAGATCAAAGGCGGCAAACTTCTGGCGCAGTTCCGGGGCGAGTTGGTCACGACCCTCGCGATTTCCGATGTCGAAGGCGACGCCCTTTCGGTGATCGGCTCGGGCATCGGCGACGCGCCCGAGTTTTACCGTTTCAGCTTTGATCCTTTCATCGTCGCCTCGAACGCCTTCGCCCGCCATGCCTGCGCCCGCGCGGCCACGGCACTCGGATTGAATGTACTGACCGACAGCGAAACGCTTTATGCCAATGTCTATGACCTTGCCCGCGACATCGGGCAAAAGCTGCGCCATGCGCCGCCAGGAGTGCATATCTGGGGCGGAGAGCCGACAATCAAACTGCCCCCCGACCCCGGTCAGGGCGGGCGTAATCAGGCGCTTGCCCTTGCGCTTGCACGCGAAATCTCGGGCATGATCGGTCTTACGGTGCTGGTGGCTGGCACCGATGGCACCGACGGACCGACAGATGCCGCGGGCGGGATCATCAGCGGTGCAACATGGAGTGAAGAGGCTGACCGGTTCCTGCGGCAAGCCGATGCAGGACGTTACCTTGAACAGGGTGGCAACCTGTTCAAATCCGGACCGACCGGCACCAATGTGATGGACCTTCTGATCGCGCTCAAAACCTGATCCGCGCCCGGTGACTCAGAACGCCAGGGTCGCGGCAACCGCGCGCTTCCACGCGGCGTAACGCGCCTCGCGCTGGTCGTCCGTCATGCAGGGCTCGAAGCGCCGTTCCTGTGCCCAGGTGGCGGCAAATTCCTGCATCCCCGGATAGATGCCGGCCTTCATACCCGCCAGCCACGCCGCCCCCGTGGCCGTGCTTTCCAACACGGCGGGGCGGTCCACCGGGGCTGCCAGGATGTCGGACAGGAACTGCATGGTCCAGTCGCTTGCCGTCATGCCACCATCCACCCGCAACACGGTGTCGCCGGCATCCCCCATATCGGCCTGCATGGCCTCGATCAGGTCCCGTGTCTGGAACCCGACACTTTCCAAAGCCGCGCGCGCCAGTTCGGCAGGCCCCGAATTGCGCGTCAGCCCAAAAATCGCACCCCGGCTTTCCGGCGACCAATAGGGCGCGCCCAACCCCGTGAAGGCGGGGACAAGGATCACTTCCTGTGTAGCATCAGCTTTGCCCGCCAAAGTCATGGTTTCATGTGCATTTTCAATGATGCCGATCCCGTCGCGCAACCACTGCACCACAGCGCCTGCAACAAAGATCGCCCCTTCCAGCGCATAGGTCGGCTTGCCATCGAACTGATAGGCAATCGTGGTCAGCAACCGGTTGGACGAGGTCACCGCAACATCGCCGGTGTTCAAGAGGGCGAAACACCCTGTGCCATAGGTTGATTTCATCATGCCCGGTTCGAAACAGGCTTGTCCGATCGTAGCCGCCTGCTGATCGCCCGCCACGCCCAGAATGGGGATTTCGCCGCCCAGCAGGTCCGCGTCGGTTGTGCCGAATTCTGCTGCACAATCATATACCTGCGGCAACATCTTGATGGGCACACCCAGCATCTCGCACATGTCGGGGCTCCAGTCGCCCTTGTGAATGTCATATAGTAGCGTGCGCGAGGCATTGGTGGCATCGGTGGCATGCACCCGTCCTCCGGTCAGCTTCCAGATGAGAAAACTCTCAACGGTACCAAACAACAAATCGCCCGCCTCGGCCCGTGCACGCGCGCCGTCGACATTGTCCATAATCCAGCGCAGTTTCGTGCCCGAGAAATAGGGATCCAGCAACAGGCCCGTGGTCTGGGTCACGTTCGCTTCATGGCCTTGTGCCTTGAGATCACGACAGAATTCAGCCGTGCGCCGGTCCTGCCATACAATGGCGTTGTGCACCGGCTTGCCAGTCTGCCGGTCCCAGACCAGCGTGGTTTCCCGCTGGTTGGTGATGCCGATCCCCGCAATGTCGGCCGCACTCACCCCCGCCTTGGCCATTGCATCGCGGCAGGTTGCCAGTGTGGTCGACCAGAGATCCTCTGGATCATGCTCGACCCATCCCGAGGCCGGGAAATGCTGGGGAAATTCCTGCTGCGCAATCGCCACCACCTTCAAGGCGTCGTCAAACAGGATGGCGCGGGACGATGTCGTGCCCTGATCTATGGAAAGGATATAAGTCATCTCGGGATCCGTTGGCGAACAATACCCCAGCAGCATGCCCCGAAATGCCGACCGCGCCAATCAGTTTTGCGCTTGGAACCAGTCCTCTACGGTGCGGCGTTGATCTTGACCCATATGCAAGCCCAGCTTCGAGCGACGCCACAGCGCATCTTCGGCAGAGCGCGCAAATTCCCTGTCACGCATCCAGCGCAGTTCGGCCTCGGTCAGGGTGGCGCCGAAGTCCTGACCAAGATCGGCCCTCTCCCGCGCCCCTGACAGGATGTGCCACGCATCGCGGCCATATTGCCGGATCAGGCGCGCGGCCCAGTCTTCGGACAGGAACGGGAACCGCAGCTGCAGATCCACTTCAAGCGCCGGTTTCTCGTGTACCTTGAAATCCCCGCCGGGCAAGGGCACGCCGGCCGTCCATGCCCGGCCCGCATCGGGAAAGAACGGTGCAAGTTTGGCCAGCGCGCCTTCGGCCAGACGGCGATAGGTGGTGATCTTGCCGCCAAAGACATTCAACAGCGGCGGTCCTTCCGCATCCAGTGTCAGCACATAATCCCGCGTCGCCGCCGTGGCCGAACTGGCCCCGTCATCATAAAGCGGCCGCACCCCGGAATAGGTCCAGACCACATCTTCGGCCCCAAGCGGCGCCGCCAGATAGCGGTTCGCAAAGGCCAGCAGGTAATCCCGCTCTTCCGCGCTGCAGACGGGGGCGGCATCTGCCGCCTCGTGGGGCACGTCTGTAGTGCCAATCAGCGTGAAATCCTGCTCATAGGGGATCAGGAAAATGATCCGCCCGTCCGGCCCCTGCAGGAAATAGGCGCGGTCGTGGTCGGCAATGCGAGGCACGATGATATGGCTGCCCCGCACCAGCACTACGCCTTCACGGCTTTTGGTCGACAGCACGCCCTTGACCACATCGCCCACCCAAGGCCCCGCCGCATTGACCAGCGCACGGGCGGTGACGGTGCGCTCACCTTTGTCGTTGCGCAGGGTGATCTGCCACAGATCCCCTGCCCGCTCGGCCTGGATCACCTCGTGTCCGACCAGCACATGCGTCCCCCGCGCCGCTGCATCGCGTGCATTCAGCACGACGAGGCGCGCATCATCGACCCAGCAATCGGAGTATTCGAACGCCTTGGTCAGGTGTGGCTGCAACGGCTTGCCAGCCGGATCACTGCGCAAGTCCCGCATACACGTGCCCGGCAGAATCTTGCGCCCGCCCATGTGGTCATAAAGGAACAGCCCCGCCCGGATCAGCCAGTCGGGCCGCCGCCCCCGCAACCACGGCATGGTCCAGCGCAGCAGGCGCGAGGTGGGAGTATCACCTTCAAACCGCATCTCGGAATGCAGCGGCAGGACAAACCGCATCGGCCAGCTGATATGCGGCATCGCCCTTAACAGAACCTCGCGTTCAATCAGGCTCTCGCGGACGAGGCGAAACTTGAAATATTCGAGATACCGCAACCCGCCATGGAACAGCTTGGTCGACCCCGATGAGGTGGCCGAGGCCAGATCGCCCTTTTCGGCCAGCATAACGGACAGGCCCCGCCCTGCCGCATCGCGCGCGATACCGGTGCCGTTCACACCGCCCCCGATGATAAAAAGATCAACTGCGTCCGTCATGACCCCTGCCCTGCGCTGTCAGGAAAAGAGCTAGCGCCCCGCGCGGCGGAATGAAAGCCGGAACAGAAAAACGGACGGCAGGTCACCCTGCCATCCGTCCAGATTTCACAAAACTGTTGCCTGCGTTCAGGCCCCCGGCTGTGCGCGTTCCCACGGGCGGGTGAAATCGCCCAGCACCGCGCCGATATCGGCATCATTGGCGCCACCCGACACTTCGGCGATCAGACCGCGTTTCTTGTCGTCCAGAACGCTGACCACGCTGGCGTCCACGCCAGCCTTGTCCAGCGCCTTGTTATAGATGCGGGTGATCGCGGCCTTGCGCAGGTCGGGTTTGAAAATCTTGCCAACTGCAGTTTTCGGCAGTTCGGGCATGACCTCGACATGTTTGGGCAGGGCTGCACGTTCGTGGATATGCACCTTGGCGTGCTTTTCCAGTTCCTCAATGGTGACGGTCGCGCCTTCGACCAGTTCGACATAGACGCAAGGCACCTCGCCTGCATAGGCGTCGGGCTGTCCGATGGCTCCGGCAAAGGCCACGTCCTGATGCGCCAGCATGGCTTCTTCAATCTCGGCAGGGTCGATGTTGTGACCTCCCCGGATGATCAGATCCTTGGCCCGGCCGGTAATCCAGAGATACCCGTCCTCGTCGATACGACCCAGATCGCCAGTGCGCAGATAATCGGTGTGGTGATAGAGATCGGCGTTCTTGTCGTCCTCGGTATAAGTGTTGCCCGAGAACACGCCGGGGTTCGCCACGCAGATTTCGCCCACCTCGTCGGTGGCGCATTCCACGGGGCCTTCATCGGTTTCCTTGTAGATACGCACATCCGTATAGGGCAGCGGCAAGCCGACAGAGCCGACCTTTTTGGCGCCGGTGGGCGGGTTACAGGACACAAGGCAGGTGGCCTCGGTCAGACCATAGCCTTCGACGATGTCCACGCCACAGGTGCTCTCGAACCGTTTGAACAGTTCCATCGGCATCGGCGCCGAGCCCGAAAAGGCGGTTTTCACTGTGGAAATATCCGCATCCACCGGGCGCTGCATCAGGGCTGCGACGGCGGTTGGCACGGTGATAATGAACGAAATTTTCCAGCGTTCGATCAGTTTCCAGAAATTATCGAACACGCCGTCGCCACGATAGCCCTGCGGCGTCGGGAACACGACCTGCGCGCCCGAAGCAATCGAGGCTTGCATGATGACATGCACGGCAAAGACGTGGAACAGCGGCAACGGGCACATGATGTTGTCGGTTTCGTCGAACAACAGCGTGCCGCCGAGCCAGCCATTATAGATCATGCCCGAATATTTGTGCTGGGCCACCTTGGGCATGCCGGTTGTGCCGCCGGTGTGGAAATAGGCTCCGACGCGATCGACCTTGGTATCCTCAAAGTCCAGCGTCGTGTTCTGCTTCGCCACTTCCTTGTTGAAGTTCTTGTAATCGGCGTGCGGCTTGCCCTCGTTCTTGGGGCGGATCAGCGGCACGATCCAGGATTTCGGCGGGGTCAGATACCGGTTCAGGTCGATTTCAAGGATGGTGTGCACATGCGGGGCATGGCGCACGGCCTCGGCAACTTTCTGGGCCACATCGGTTTTCGGGAACGCCTTGAGCGTCACCACGACCTTGGCATCGGTTTCCCGCAGGATCGCGCCGATCTGTTCTGGTTCCAGCAGCGGGTTGATCGGGTTCACGATGCCCGCAACCATACCGCCCAGCAGGGTGATGAGGGTTTCGGTACAGTTTGGCAGCACATAGGCGACGGTGTCGGTTTCACCCACCCCCAGATCGCGAAACAGGTTCGCGGCTTGCGTGACCTTGCTGTGCAGTTCAGACCAGGTCAGGGTTTCGGCCTTGTCCGTGGCCCCCGACATCAACTGGTAGCTGGACGCAGGACGGTTCGGAAACCGGTCCTTGGTACTTGTCAGGAACTCGTAAATCGTCGTGGGCAGCTCGCGCTGTTCCCAAGGCATTTCCTGTTCGATTTTTTTCAGGTCTTCGACCGACGCAAACGTCATGTTCCTTCTCCTCCCGTTTCCCTGCTCCCTCGGCAGGTGTCTTGCCGTCCAGATGTGCTCTAAGACACCAAGTCACATGGGAATGAAAACAGGGGACGCAAGGTAAAGCAATCGCGAAACGTAGCGTTATATTGCACAAGTGTTCAAAACCGGGGTCCGGACCCCGGAAAAACGGTCCTGAAACGGCGCGGGATCAGCCCAGATCGGCCCCGTCCGTGAATTGCAGCTTGGCCAGTTTGGCATATAGCCCGCCCTCGGCGACCAGCGCATCATGGGTGCCCTGCGCAACGATCCGGCCCTGTTCCATGACCAAAATCCGGTCGGCCTTTTTCACGGTGGCCAGACGGTGCGCGACAATAATGGTCGTGCGTTCTCGCGACATTTCCTCGACCGCCTGCTGCACCAGACGTTCGCTTTCAGCATCCAGTGCCGAGGTGGCCTCGTCCAAGAGCAGAACCGGCGCATCCCGCAAAATTGCGCGCGCAATGGCGATCCGCTGTTTCTGCCCACCCGACAGCATCACACCACGCTCTCCGACAAACGAGTCATAGCCCTCGGGCAAAGCACTGATAAAGTCATGTGCGGCAGCGGCCTCAGCGGCGGCTTCGACCTCGGCATCGGTGGCATCGAGGCGCCCGAAACGGATGTTTTCCCGCGCGGTGTCGGCAAAGATCACGGGATCCTGCGGCACCAGCGCAAGATGCGCCCGGAAATCGCTGCGGTTCATTGCGTCAAGCGCCACGCCGTCCAGACGCACCGCGCCCTGATCGGGGTCATAAAAGCGCTGGATCAACTGGACAATCGTGGTCTTGCCCGCACCCGACGGCCCGACCAGCGCCACTGTTTCCCCGGGCTGGATGGTCACGCTCACGTCATCCAGCGCCTGAATGCCCGGGCGTGCGGGATAGGCGAACGAGACATTTTCAAAGGCGATTTCACCGCGCACCGGTGTCGGCAGCGTCACAGGCTGGACCGGATCCTGTACGCTGTCCTCGGCCCGCAGCAATTCGACCAGCCGTTCGGTTGCCCCTGCTGCACGCTGCAACTCTCCCCAGATTTCCGACAGCGCCCCGACAGACCCCGCCACCATCACCGAATAGATCACGAACTGGACCAATGCGCCGACGCTCATGCCCCCGGCGCGCACATCCCGCGCGCCGATCCAAAGTACCCCAACCACGCCCGAAAAGATCAGGAAAATCACGATCATGGTCATGACAGAGCGCGTGTTGATGCGCCGGTTCGCGGCGTTCAGCGACAGGTTGGTGATGTCCGCAAAGCTTTTGCGGGCGCGCGTTTCGTTGGTGAAGGCCTGCACTGTCTGCACCGACAACAGCGCCTCGGACGCATTGCCCGAGCTTTCCGCAATCCAGTCCTGGTTCTCGCGGCTGAGCTTGCGCAGACGCCGCCCCAGCACAAGGATCGGCACGATCACCGCAGGCACGATCAGCAACACCATGCCCGTTAACTTGGCCGAAGTGAACAACATCAATGTCAACCCGCCAATGAACAACAGGATATTGCGCAGGGCGATTGACACCGAGGACCCGATCACCGACTGGATCACGGTGGTGTCAGTGGTGATGCGGCTCAGAACTTCGCCGGTCAGGATCTTTTCGAAATAGGCCGGGCTCATCGCCATGACGCGGTCGAAGACCGCTTTGCGGATGTCGGCCACGACGTATTCCCCTAACCGCGTGACCAGCAGATACCGTAGCGCGGTTCCCACCGCCAGAAGCGAGGCAAACCCCATCGCGGCGAGGAAATACTTATCAAGAAGGGCGTCGCTTTCAGTGCCGAAATTATCAACCACACGGCGCACCGCCATCGGCAGAAGAAGCGAAACACAAGCGGTCAGCGTGAGCGCACAAAGCGCCAGCATTGCCAAGACACGGTAGGGCGCAACAAAGGGCGCCAGTTCGCGCAGCGCGCCAACATGTTTCGACTTTTCCCGATCCTGCTCGTTCGGCTGCGCGGTGGGTTTTCTCGCCATGAAGATCCTCTTGGGTCGCGGTTTCAGCCTTAGTGACGCCGCCCGCAGGCAGGGTCAAGACATAGCCACACCAAACGCACAATCGCGGCGCAGGGTGCGTCTTGGGGAACATGGCAACATGCCACGCCAGAACACGCGGAAAGGCCAGCTTTCAAAATATGTTAGGGAACGTTTCTCACGCAAAACCCGAAGTCGTGTGGAGATCGAAATTCTTAAAGCGCGTAGCGGGAATCGAACCCGCACCTTAAGCCCAGCAGACTGAGATCCAAATGGACAAAATCAAATTTAAAAAACAACTACTTAAACCATCAAGGATGGCTGTTTCTCAGGAAATTCGTGGGAAGGCGTTTTTCCTTGGAGCGGGTAGCGGGAATCGAACCCGCACCTTAAGCTTGGAAGGCTCTTATGATACCATTTCACCATACCCGCCAAGGAATGCCGCTTACTAAATCAGCAAAAAAACAACGTCAACACCGTAGGTGAAAAAAGGGCGTGACCTCGACGGGGGCAGGTCACAAAAAGTCCAAGAAGGACCCAAAGGGGGCTTCCACCTCCGGTCGAACAAGCCAGATTGGGCATTATCCAGACGCTCATTCAAGCTGCGCACCGACAGGTCCACGTAGATGTAGGCAAATATCCAAATTGCATGGCATCGAAAATCCCATGGCACCGTCGCAAGTCTTTCGGAGCCAAAATTGAACCAAAGAGCATCCAGCAGAGCGCGTTGCAGCTTACATGAACAGTAGTTGCTCAAATAGGCCTGAAACCACAAACGCGTGAAATCTGTGCAGAGAAACAGTGATATGGATCGCTATGTTCTCCGATTGCAGACTTTGATGGAAGGTCTAAAGCCCTTCTCGTATACTGCTTCTCAAGCATAAAGAACCGCTTTGGCCTTCTCGAATCCAACCTCATGTCCAATCTTTTCAATACACGCCTGACCGAATTGATCCGCCAAGTTTATCCCGATCTCGAAGTCGATATTCTGGCGTCGCAGGTGATTGATGCCTTCTGGCCCGAGGGCAGCCACCGCCGCAAGCGGTCGCGCGTGCCGAGCAACCGGCTGTGGTCGGAACATGACGCGGTTCTTATCACCTATGGCGACACGATCCGCGACGGCAAGCACAAGCCCTTGGACGTTCTGGACGACTTCCTGACGCGTAACATTGCAGGGGTGGTCAATGGCGTGCATATCCTGCCGTTCTTCCCGTTCAGCTCGGACGATGGCTTTGCGGTTATGGATTACCGGGCCGTCAATCCGCAGTTAGGCGACTGGCAGGATATCAACCGCATCGCCCAAAGGTTTCACCTGATGTCCGACCTGGTGCTGAACCATGTCTCGTCTCAAGGCCAGTGGTTCAATGATTACCGACAGGGCAAGGCGCCTTACGATCGGTTCTTCTTCGAGGCCAGCCCTGAAGACGACCTTTCGCAGGTCGTGCGGCCGCGCACCACGCCGCTTTTGCAAGAAGTCGAGACCCGCGACGGTCCGCGCCATGTCTGGTGCACATTCAGCCACGATCAAGTGGACCTCGATTTCTCGAACCCCGAGGTGCTGCTGGAAATCCTGCGGATTATCCGGCTGCACATTGACAGCGGCGTGCGCATCCTGCGGCTGGATGCTGTGGCCTTTTTGTGGAAGGAACCCGGGACAAACTGCATTCACCTGCCACAGACCCATGCCATCGTGCAATTGCTGCGGTTGCTTTGCGATTACGCCACAGAAACCGTCGTCCTGCTGACAGAAACGAACGTACCGCGCAGCGAGAACCTGAGCTATTTCGGCAATCGTAACGAGGCGCATGCGATCTATAACTTCCCGCTGCCGCCGCTGATCTTGCATGCGATGCAATCGGGGCGGGCGACTTTTCTGCACCGTTGGCAGTCGGCCATGCCGCCGGCACAGATGGGTTGTGCGTATCTCAATTTTACTGCCAGCCATGATGGGATAGGGCTGCGCCCTGCCGAAGGGGTTCTGCCGCCAGAGGAAAAGGCGCGGATGATAGAGACGGTGCAGGCTGCGGGCGGGCTGGTGTCGATGCGGGCGTTGCCCGATGGCCGGGAGGAACCTTACGAACTGAACTGTTCGCTTTTCGATGCCATGGGGCAGACCTTCGAGGGTGAGGATAGTTTCCACCTGCAGCGTTTCCTGTGTTCGCAAACCATCGTGATGTCGCTGGAAGGCATTCCAGCCTTCTACATTCATTCCTTTCTTGCCACCCCGAACGATCATGAAGCTGTTGCGCGACGCGGCATGAACCGGGCTATCAACCGACATCGCTGGCACTATCCCGATCTTCTAGACCGGCTCGCAGATCCGGCTTCGGATCAAACACGCGTCATGCATGGGCTGTCCGAGCGGTTGCGCCTCAGGGCACGGCAGCCCGCCTTTCATCCCAACGCCACGCAATTCACGCTGGCAATGGAACCACGGCTGTTCGGCGTCTGGCGGCAGAGCCTGGACCGGCATCAGTCAATATTCGCCATACACAATGTCAGTCGCGATACGGTTCTCGTGAGCCCCTCGACGATCAACCTGATAGAAGGCGATCACTGGACCGACCTTCTGAGCGGAGAAGACATCCACCCCGTTGGACCCGAGATTCCGTTTGCACCCTATCAGTGTCGCTGGATTTCAAACCGGGGTCAGTAAGGCGGGACAGAGCGCGTCAACAAAATTCCTTGGCGTCATCAGCCGCGGCGCGACGCAGATCGAACAGAAAATCAGGATCTGCCGCGTGAACCCGGTTCCAGGTAGGAATGAACGGGCTCTCGTTGGGATTTTCCAGAAATACCTGCCCGGCCAGCATGATGTTCTCGGCAAACAATTCGACCGATTTCTCCTCGGTGTGACGGTCGATGGTCAGGCCGTTCATCTTGGCATCATTGTAATAGCTTTCGAGAAGATCAAGCGCGATGCGGTAATAGGTGGCCTTCAGCGTGCGGAACAGATTAGGGGTGAAAACCGTGCCATCGGCCGCCAGCTTGCGGAAGACCGCCTTGCAGATGTCGGTGGACATTCGACTGAGGCCCTTCGAGGCATCTTCGGGCGATAGCGCCTGGTGCTTGTGGTCGTAGGCGTCGGACAGCTCCACCTGGCAGACAGATTGCGGGGCAAGGTTGCGCCAGGCCTCGGACAGGACGCCGATCTCCAGCCCCCAATCTGATGGAATCCGCAGGTCCGGTAGGATCGGCGTGCGCAGGGCAAACTCGCCTGATAAAGGATAGCGAAAGCTACGCAGGTAATCGAGATAGTCGCGGTCACCCACCACCCGTTTCAGTGCGATCAGAAGGGGGCTGACCAGAAGCCGGGTGACGCGGCCGTTCAGCTTGCTGTTGTCTATCCGGGGGTAAAACCCCTTTGCCATCTGGTAGGGAAAGGTTGGGTTTGCCAGCGGATAGACCAGCCGCGCCAGCATTTCTCGGTCGTAAGTCACGATATCACAATCATGAAGCGCCATCACCGCACTGTCGGCGCAGGCAATGAGATATCCGATACAGCTCCAGACGTTCTTGCCCTTGCCGGGTTCTTGCGGAGCAAGGCCGATCGCATCCAACCGGGCGCCAAGGGCCTTCATCCTAGGACTGTCGTTCCAAATGACGATGTGCTCTTGCGGGAGGCGGGCGAAATACTGCTGGGCATGGCGGAATTCGGCTTCGTCGGCCTGGTCGAGACCGATGATGATGCGGTGCAGATAAGGCACCTGGCAAAGCTCATCGACGATATGAACCAGCGCATCGCCTTCCAGTTCGGAATAAAGCGAAGGCAGGATCAGGCTGATCCTGCGCTTTTCGGCAAAGGCCTGTAGTTCATATGTCAGGTCATCCAGGGACCGCACTCGCAGGTTATGCAGAGTCGTGATGTTTCCGTTCTGGTGAAAATCAGCCATTTGTCTTTCCGTATTCGGTGGGGGCGTATTGGTCCAGAAACGCCGTGACAGCCCTGGCCCAACCAGCGGGCCCTGCAAGGCAGGTGCGGGTGATGTGCCCGCTCGCCTCGCCGGGCAGCGGCGGCAGGTCGGGAGTGACATCATTGGCGACGATAACGCCATGATCGGCCTTTTCCAGCATCTCAATGTCGTTGGGGGCATCGCCCAGGGCCAAGACAAGCCGTGGCCGGAAACGCTTGATCAGCACTTCCATTTGATCGGCCTTAGTCGCACCTAATGACACTGTCAGGAACCTCCCGCCGTGGCGTAAAGAAAGCCCGGCCAGCTTGGCCGAGCGTTCGAAGGCCGATAAGCCCTCGGGCTGGCCCGTCCAGAGGCCCGGCTCTGAGAAGGCGCGCTGTTTCGCACGTCTGGCCGCTGCAAGGGAAAGCCCGGTAACCTTGGCGACCTCATGTTCGGTCATGTCGCCAAAGCCGACAAAACCTTTCGGCAAACCGCGCAAACGAGCCCTGATATCAGCGTAGAGAGTGCGTTGCACGGGACCGCCCGCCAGATCGGATTCCAGAAGGCCGCCGCCGTTTTCCACGATTGCCGGCCAGTCGGCAAAACCGAGATCGGCGCGAATCGAGGCGACTTCGGCTTGGGTCTTGGAGGAGGCCAGGATCAGACCGACCCGGTCTTTCCTGATACGGGCGAGAGCCTCCTCTGCCGGGGTCCAAGAATAGGTGTGATGATCCAAAAGGGTGCCGTCGAGATCGCTAAAAACCAGAATGTCGGGAAACCGCTTCATGCCACGATGCTAAAGCAACCGATCCACAGACACGAGGGGTAGAGATGCGAAAACCCAACTTCGACAGACAGCTTTGCATCAATGCCTTGAAGATAGGCGCTTGGATGTACGCAGCCGCGATACTGTGAATAAACTAACAGGAACATCACCTAGCCGAACGGTGACGCCGCCACCTCACTTTCGACAAAGGTGTGATCAATGAAACGCTACCGTAGAAAAACTCGATTCGATTCGAACTTGGGTTCTTGTTCATTCCAATGCGAAAACCAAAACGGGCCTTGACGTTCGAATGCGCGCGGCAGCTATTTTCGCGCACGCGTCGAAAGCCCTGTCTTACGAACCGCAACGCCGCGGAAATCGTTTAAAGTGACGGGAAGCTGTGGGTCGAAAACGCGCCTCAGCGTCCTTTTTTAAACCTGTCCGTTCAAGCCCGAGAACTTTAAAAAGAGTTTCCCGTCAGCCGCTGAGAAGAAAACTTCATTCGCACCCATTTGGGCATAAACTATTTTCCAAGTCTTCTGCCGTGAGAAGCATCAGCTCCTGTAGCCAAATCCTTCGTTCTCGAACGCCTGTGCAACGTGAAACGCCAAATTTGGGGCTTTTCTCAGGATTTTCCTTTTTCATTTATTGTCTTTTATGGTCTCGGGTGAAGTGCGTTTCACGTTGGAACGGAAACACACTTCAGGAGTCGCGGTAGTAAGGTTCAGGCCTGTCCTCCGTCCCGAGCGCCGCATGAGTTGGGCCAAACGAACAGCTTGCCCCAAGTCCCCTGTAGAAAAGATCAAAAAATGGTCGCACACGTGACCTGTGATGCGAAAGTGCTTGATGGCACATCGCTTTTCCAACTCCTTGAAAACACGGGAACACTCGACTCACCGAAACCAGTTTCTTGGGCTAAAGGCAAAGTCTTGACCCAAATTCTGGATCGCCCAAAGAGTTTATTGTCGCGCTGATCTCCCCGGGTTGAGCGCTGAATGGGCCAAGCGCCGTTTGCACTTGGAGAGACAGACCTCTCACAAGATGTATCAGGAGGTCAGGACGCCCGCCCCGACAAGCTGTTGCCGCAAAAACCCGACATTCACCGCCAGCCCCGGCAAAAGCCATTGGAACAGGCGCACCACGGACAGCACCTCGTTCGGGGATGCGTCTCGCCTTGCGGCCGCGGTCAACAGATCCGGCGACAACCCGGTCGGGTTGGGCAGATCACGGGCCAGCGCCACCGCCGCATCATGAACGCGCGTCACCGCCGGTTCATAGGCGCGTGACTGAATGGCAGGTTTCAACCCCTGCCAGCCCAATAAGAAGTAACTCGGCCAGCGGGCGAAGGCGCGGTAATCCGTGTTTACAAAGGGCAGACCCAGCGTGTCTCGCAAATCCGCAAACAACGCCGCCAGATCGGGCGAGGCATGATGCGCTTCCATCAAGGTTGGCTTGGTCCTATCGCCTTGCGCGGGGAGGACGGGGTCAATGCCCCCCTGCCCGTCCCAGTCATGTCCCTCCAACAACAGCCGCGCCAACGTCGCCATCAGCACATAAGCCATGTTGCCAGCGGAAAAGACCTCGTTACAGGCGCGGATCTCGGCAATCTCCTCTGCGCCATAGCCCTGCCCCCGCAAGGCCTCCAACACCGACAGCGGCCCCAGCGCGTTCGCTTCCCGCTCGGCCACGGCACGCAGTTCCTCACAAGCCGCCGCAAAGGCTTTGGTCCCGACAATAGGTTCCAACCCGCTCCAAAGTGTCTCGTAGAAGGTGGGATACTGCGCAAAGGCCATCGCCACGACGCCCATCCACGGCACGCCCAGCCCCCGTTTTGTCCGCTCATAGACCGCCGCCAGTTCCCCCAGCGCGGCATGTTCCGGCACCGGATGGATTGCGGGGATCGGGTCGGGCTTCAGGCGTGACAGAACCTCAACCATCGTTGTGAATCTCTTGCGGAAGGCTTTCGCTCCACTTGCGCAGTTCGTCCAGAAACCCCAGCGCCGTGCGGCCAAACGCGGTGATCTCGTATTGCACCGACACTGGCGCCGTATCCATCACCTCGCGCCGCACCAACCCTTGGGTTTCGAGCTGGCGCAACCGTTCCGTGATCATCTTCTTGCTGGCCCCGCCCACCATGCGCGCCAGATCGTTGAACCTGACCGGCCCGTCCTTGAGGTGCCACAGGATCGACCCCGTCCATTTACCGCCAATGATCCGCATGCCCTTTTCGATGGCACAGGGCTCCAGACAGGCATCATGAACCTGTCGCCGCCCCTTGGCGTCTTCCTCGACCCTTGCGTGCATGGGAGGCCTCCGTTGCAAATACATTAGGTTACAAAAAGTATACTGGTTGATTTTGGTTCCCAGAGATTTCAAATGCACCTTAAACAGGCCGCGAGTCAAGCCGGTCTCGTTCGAAACCAAAGGAACCAATGATGAGCAACATCCTGATTCTCAACGGGGCACAGCCCTATGAATTCGCCCCCGGCGCATTGAACGCCGCATTTGTCGGCCGGGCGCGCCGCTTTTTCGAAACACAGGGGCATGACGTGCGTGTGACCACCGTGGCCGAGGGCTATGACGCCAATGCCGAGGTGGAAAACCACGTTTGGGCCGATGTTGTGGTCATGCAATTCCCTGTCAACTGGATGGGCGTGCCGTGGTCGTTAAAGAAATACATGGACGATGTGTACACCGCCGGAATGGACGGCCGCCTTTGCGCCGGCGATGGCCGCACCGCCGAGGCTCCCACTGCCAACTACGGCATGGGTGGTACGCTCACCGGCACGAAGTACATGCTGTCGGTCACCTTCAACGCCCCGAAACAAGCGTTCGACGACCCGTCCGAGCCGTTCTTCGCGGGGGACAATGTCGATGACCTTTTGCGTCCCGTCCACTTGAACGCTCGGTTCTTCGACATGACCGCCCTGCCCACATTCGCCGCCTTTGACGTGATGAAAAACCCGCAGATCGAGGCTGATTTCGCCCGTTTTGACGCGCATCTGACCCAGTATTTCGGAGACCAAGCCCATGTCGCAGCCTGATATCCACCTTTACACCGCCGCCACGATGAACGGCTACAAGCCGGTCATCTTTCTCGAAGAAGCCGGCGTCCCCTATGATCTGACCGCCATCGATTTTGCCAAGTCCGAGCAAAAAGCGCCGGACTATGTCCAGAACATCAATCCCAACGGCAAGATCCCCTCGATCTATGACCGTGCCGAGGGTCGCGCGATCTTCGAATCCGGCGCGATCCTCTGGCATCTGGCCGAAAAATACGGGGCTTTCCTGTCTGACGATCCGGTGATCCGCTCGGAAACCCTGCAATGGATGTTCTTTCAGGTCGGCCACGTCGGCCCCATGATGGGACAGGCCATGTATTTCCAGCGCATCGCCGCCCCCAATGGCGAGGACAATCCCTTTGCCATCAAACGCTATGTCGACGAAAGCCGCCGCCTGATGGAAGTGCTGAACACCCGCCTCGACGGGCGCGACTATATCGTCGGAGAGTATTCCATCGCTGACATGATGATCTACCCCTGGGCGCGCGCCTTCCCTTGGGCCAATGTCGATGTCTCGGACCTGCCGCACCTCAAGGCATGGTTTGACCGGATCGATACCCGCCCCGCCGTGCAAAAGGCGCTGACCATCCCCGTCGCCCGCCCGCAATTCTGGGACGATCAAGCCGACGCCGCCGCCTTCCTCGCCGAAAACGCTGCGCGCTTTGCCTCCGATGTGAAAAAGGACTGACCCCACGGTCAGCCCCTTCACCTTTTACACCTGCCTGTACCGCGGCGTGGAAAAACCCGCCCGTGTCTATCCCAAGGAGCGTTGGCCCCGCCCGCAAGCGGGGCCGCGCATTTATTCAGCCGCGATAGCGGTGTTCTCATCTGCCGCGCCGTCGAACGGGGTCCAGGTCAGGTCCCCATCATAGCGCCACGCCATCTTGCCCTCGTCATCCATGGCAATCAGGTGCAGCCACCTGTTGTCGAACAGGGCGCGCACGCCGGGGTGACGTTCAAGGATGGCGCTCATGGCTTCGCGCGGGGCCTCGACCACGACCGACAGGCGCAGCGGTTCGTGCTGGAACTTTTCGCCGTCATGCACCGACTGCCACGGCAGACCGGGGCGCGGCGCACCGTTGTTGCCTTCCAGCACGCCAATGCCGCCCACAACGTTGTGCAACAGCTTGTTGCCGCCGCCGAACAGGTTTGGCGCCACGGTCGAGCCGTAATATTGCAGGCTGATCCAGCTTGCCACGACGACCGGCGCGGTCAGGATCAGTTCAAGCACGCCGAAACCGTCATCCTTGCGCCAGTTGTAATTGTGCAGGAATGCCTGCCCTGCCAGATCAGAGCCGTGCGTCCGCTGACGGGGGGCCGCCACAAAGGCCCGACAGCCCGCCAGACCCCATTCGGGACGTGTCTCGGCCCAGTCCTGCGCCCGCGCCTGGATGTCCGAGGCCGCATTGGCCCGCGGCAAACGTGCCTTGCGTTCAGTTCTCGCCAGATTTCCCGCGGCCTCGAGCCACTCTTTGACCTTGGCAACCCGCGCCGCCCAGTTGCCGGCGGGTAGATCCTGCTCATAAAGGGTGACGGCATCAGTGGTGGTGGAGTGCATCGCGGGCAGGAACACCGTATCAGCGGGGATATAGATGCCCTCGGCGCTAAGCGCGCGACGCAGGTCGGGCGCATTCAGCAGACCGGCCAGAAGACGCGCATTCACGTCACCGGCAAAGCCCCCGCACGCCCCGCATTGAAGCGCGCTTTCATGCGGGTTGTTGGTGACATGCGCCCCGTGTCCGGCCAACAGCACGACCGGTGCGAAATTGTCGGTCAGGGACATCGCCGTCAGGATACCCTTGGCCATACCAACACGGGTCTCGAGATCAACCTCTGGCCCGAATTGCGGTGCGGGCTCGGCCTTGGATTTGCCCCCGACACCCAATCCATCGCGCAGCAGCTTGCCCGCATAGAGAGGCCCCGTCGCCTCGACAAAGGCAAAAGACGACACTGCGGCCAACTTGAACCGGCCCCAGGCCCGTTTCGCCCGCGCGGCATAGCGGCGGTTGAGGTCGTCCTTTTCCGGTTCGGCCGCGTGCGAACACACACCGGGGTTCAACAGCACGGGACCGCGCAATTCCTGCACGTCCGAGCCAGCCGCCCGATGGGCGCTGGCCAGACCAAAGAAGCCTGCAAAGCCGATGGTTTCGATGCCCGCATCCTGCGCTTCAAGCGCGCGGCGGAACACTTCTGAGCGCACGTCGATACAGAAAGCGGCCTGCAATTCGGGGCGGTCGGCCTTGGCGGCGATCTTGCCGCCAACAAAGCTGTCAGCCATGCGGCGCTGTTCGGCACGATCCGCCGCGTCCTGCAACACCGCGTCGATCACCAGATCGCGGTTCGGCGTAACCGGCGCTTCGTGCGCGGCGATCACATCGGCCCAGCGATCGGAAATCTGGTCGCGGTAAAGATCAAACAACGCCTCGTCAAAGACCATGCGGATTGCCAGAAGTTCGGTCACGGTGTCGTCCTGCCCGCCTTCCAACTCGGCCTGCCACAGGATGTAGCGCCCGTATTGACCCCAGCCGCCCAGCGTGCTCAACCAGCGGTGGAACGCGGTGCCCGCGGCGTCGGTGCTGACGCCAAGGTTTTCGCAGGCCCGGCCAATTGCACGCCAGTGGGACCGGTTGGTGTCCGACACGAAGGCACCAAACCCCTTCAGTCCATGGATTTCCGGCGTCAGATCACGGGTGGCAAAGTCGCGCCACGCACTGAAGGTGCCGCCGGTGCGGGATTGCTGCCACAGGGCCTGACCCTGATCGAAATGGCTCGCGGCCCAAGCGCCGATACGGTCCTCGATCAGACCGGGCCAGTCGATGCCCGACACGTCCGCCGCCAGTTCGGCGACCGTTGGCAGGGCCTCGGGCTGTTCGGCCTCGTGGGTGAGAGCCGCCTTGACGTCTGCCAAGGTGGGAATGCTGAAATGTCCGGGCACCGCCGCCAGTGCATCGTCAAGATCCACCTCGGTGATCTCGCCCGAGGCAAGTTTTTCGGCCCAGTGGGTGCGCGACGGGGTGATCCGCGTCCCCGCCACCCGCGCAAGCCGCGCGGCGGTCACCGCAAGGGGTTCTTCGGCCTGCCCGAGAAACGGGTTCACGGCGACATTCGACGAAAGCGGGAACAATGGCGGGATAGCTTTGGCAGCAGTATTGGCCTGTGTGATCAGTTCAAGCAGAGCGGCGGGGTAAGCTTCGAGTTTTGCAAACATGGGTGAGTTCCTTTCACGCAACCGACCTCTTGGACCAACCGTCCAGAAGCTTGTCGAAGATGGCATTGGCATAAAGTCCGTTGGACAGGTGCACGCGGATCCCGGCGGCGGCGGGGTGCGACGCCCAGAGCGGGAAGGTCGCCTGTGCCACCGCGATCACGCCAAAGCTGAGCAGGGCCAGCACGATGAGCGCCCATTCAAGCGGACCCGGTGCGGGGGTCGCCGGCAGGGTGCCTGCGGTCAGGGACTGGGCCGCGAGTTGTAGCGCGAAATAGCTGACCGAGGTGAGCAGCGCGTAGATCACCGTACGCCGGGTCAGTTCACGCGGGGCGGTGTCAGCAAAGCCCTGCGCCAGCAGATAGGCCACACCGAAGATCAGGATCACGCCAAGCGCGATGGCCTGCACCGATTTGCCGTCAAACCCAAGTAAGAAGCCAACCGTAGCATAAATCGCGATAGCGATGACGAAGGACTGGACCACCTTGGCCGCGCTGGGCACGGCGACGGGGCCGGGCCGGCGGATGGCGGCGATGTTCTTGATCGCCTCGCCCGAGCTGAGGAAGGCATGTGCCTTGTAGAGCGAGTGGGCCACGATGTGTAGCAACGCCAGAGGGAACAGCGCCAGACCACATTGCATGATCATGAACGCCATCTGCGCGATGGTCGACCACGCCAGCGACGTCTTGACCGCCGGTTGGGTCAGCATCACGAGCCCGCCGAACAGGGCCGTGAACCCGCCCAGCATCACCAACAGTGCCATGACACCGGGCGCCGCCAGCATCACGTCGGCAAAGCGGATCAGCAGGAAGCCCCCGGCATTGATGACACCCGCGTGCAGCAGAGCCGAAACCGGCGTCGGGGCCTCCATGACCTCGGTCAGCCAGCCATGAACTGGGAACTGGGCCGAGGCCAGAACCGCCGCCAGCGCGATCAGAATTGCGGCAGAGACTGACATCCAGCCGGGTTCAACGCCCGAGAGAATGGTCTTGATATCGGTGGTACCCGTGGCCGACACGAGCAGGATAACCGCGCCAGCCAGCGCCAGTTCGCTCAGCCGCGCAACAACCGCTTTCTTGCGGGCGGCGCGCTGCGCGGTGGCGCGTTCGGGGTAGAACAACAGCAATTGGTGCAACGACAGGCTGGTCACTGTCCAGGCGACGAGCAGTTGCACAAGGTTGCCAGAGGTCACCAACAGCATGACCGAGGCCAACGTGACAGACATCCACGCCATGAAGCGGCCCTGTTTGGCCTCTCCGTCCATATACGTCGCGGAATAGCGCAGCACGATCCAGCCGATGAAGCTGACCAACATCAGCATGATCGCGCTGACCGCATCCAGCCGGACCGACAGGCCGATCCCGAAGGCCCCGATCAAAGCCGAGGTGCCCGACCCGTTCAGGATCAGAAGGCCCGCAGACAGTGCCGCGACAGCAAAGGCCGCAATCGCCGCGATTTCGGTGACGCGCGGCACGGGACCGGGGCGCAATCCGGGGTGGCGGGCAGCATAGGCCGCAGCCAGCAACAGGATCAGCGGGCTGAGCAATGGAAGGAAGAGATAGACCATAAGAAATGTCCCTTGTTCTTGGCGGGTTGAACCTTGGACTCGCTAGTTAAGACAGTATTTATGTCATTAAAAATACATTGTTCTTCTGATATCGTTTCATTAAATAGAACGTATGCCGCTCAACTATCATCACCTCCGGTATTTCTGGGCCGTCGCACATGACGGGAACCTCACCCGTACGGCGCAGCGCCTGAATCTGTCACAATCCGCGCTGTCGGTGCAGATCAAACAGCTTGAGGAACGGCTTGGACATGACCTGTTCGAACGGCGCGGACGGCAGTTGTACCTGACCGAAGCGGGCCGGATCGCGCTGGACCATGCGGATGCGATTTTTTCGACAGGACAGGAACTTGTCGCAACGCTGACCGAGACCGTCCAGACCCGCAAGGCGCTGCGCGTGGGCGCGCTGTCCACCCTGTCACGCAACTTTCAGATCGGTTTTCTGAGGCCGATCCTGTCGCGCCTTGATGTCGAGGTGATCCTGCGCTCGGGCAGTCCGACAGAGTTGCTGGAAGGGCTTGAGGCGCTCAATCTGGATCTGGTGCTGATGAACCGCCCGCCCCCGGATGACAGCCTGACTCCGTACGAAACTCATCAGGTCGCGGAGCAGGCAGTGAGCATCGTTGGCACGCCCGACCGGCTGGACCCCGAACGCCCCGTGCGCGACCTGTTGACCGAGCAGCCCTTTATCCTGCCCACCACAGACAACAGCGTGCGCACCGCCTTTGACGCTATGGCCAGCCGCCTGTCGGTGCGTCCCCAGATCGCTGCTGAAGTCGATGACATGGCGATGATGCGGCTGATGGCGCGCGAGGATATCGGGCTGGCGCTGGTGGCACCCATCGTCGTGAAGGACGAACTGACCTCGGGCCGACTGGTCGAGGCGCGCGAGCATCCCCGCATCCGCGAGACCTTTTATGCCGTGACGCTGCGCCGCCGCTTTCCTAACCCGCTGGTTCAGGAATTGCTCTCGCACGAATTTGGCGCCGCCGTTCTGCCCTGATCGCCGCTCCTGCCTCGCAAACGCATTGCCGCGGGCAAGTAAGAGTCGACAAAGGGGCGCAGGATCGGGTGTTCTGGATCTGAGCGAGTCAGATCAGAGGTGCATTAGGTGTCGTGGATTACAAAAACCCTACTCGGACTTGTCGCGCTGGCGGGCGTCCTCCTGATCGCGGGCTGGATGCTGCTGAGTTCCGCGCTGTTCTCTGACCTGCGCCGCACCCTTGTGGCGGATGTTCTGTCTGACCAATTGGGGCGGGATGTCGTCGTGGCGGGGGATGTGCAGGTCGTGCCGGGACGCATCCTGAAACTGTCGGCCAAGGGGCTGACCCTGCCCAGTGCGACGGTGGCGGATGTGACCCTGGCCGAGGTCGACCGGATCAGCTTTGACCTGCCCCTGAACAGCCTTTGGAACAAACAGCCACAGATCGGCAATCTGGCCATTTCAGGCACGACACTTGTTCTGGTGCAGGAAGACGATGGCAGCGCCTCTTGGCAAAACCCGACGCCCAAGGCCCCTGCACCGGACAAAGGGCAGAAACTGGCCCCTAAACAGTCGATTGCAAATGTGTTCACCGACCGGATCTTGCGACTTGAGGACACGACCCTTGTCTATCAAAGCGCGATCAACGGGCTGGATCTTGAGATGAAGCTGGAACAGATCGCGCTGGACCGGGGCGATGGCACGGTCCCGCCAACCCTGACCGGTGCGGGCCTACTGAACGGAGAATCCCTGACGCTTTCGGGGCGCTTCCCAAACGATGCGCCTTTCACGACGGCGCTCACCTTTGATGGCGTGACACTCTCATTCGACGGAACGCCCGCGCCAGACGGCTATGCCGCAGGGGTCGAGGTCGCCATGGCTGCAGATGTGGTCTCGATCGGACAGCTGCTCGACATTTTGAAACTGGAACGCGCGCTGGAAGGCACCGGCAAGGTTTCTGCGGTTCTGAAACACAGCCCCGACACGACGCGGATCGACGATCTGGACGTGCAGGTGGCGCTGGACGGCGGACAAAGCGTGGTGGTCACGGGACAGGTTGGCGAGCTGGGAAACCCCGAAGACGTGTCCCTGTTCACGGGCATCCGCCTTTACCCCGAAGACGCCGAACCGCCGGTCACCAAGGTGCGCCGTGATCTCAAGCTGATCTCGGTCGACATGGAAATCAAAAGCGAGCCGGGCAAGGTCGCCCAGCGCAGGATGGTGATTGAAACCAACGGCTTCGTCATGGACACGTCGGGCGAAGGCCCGCCGCCGATCTCGGTCTCGCAGGTGTTGCGCACGCCCGAGGGCAAGCTGCGGCTGGGGAATGTGAACCTGCGCCTCGGCCCACCTGCCGCGCCGTTCGTCATTCTGGACGGGGCCGTGGCCGACGCGCTGAACCTCGAGGGCATTTCCGCCGATGGCACCATCAGCGTGCGCGCAGACTCCCTTCTGAAACCCGAAGGCTTTCGCGGCGGCGAGTCGCTGGGCACCTTTGGGGGTGACTTTCATCTTGAAGGCAATATCGACAAGCTGAGCCTCACCAGCCTCGCGGCCAAAACGCACGGCACCGATTTGTGGGATCTAACAGTAACGGGAGCGGTGCATAACGTGCTGCGGTTCGAAGATGTGGCCCTTGAAGTGAAGGCCGATGTGCCTTCAGGGGCCGATCTGCTGGCGGCCATGTCGCTCAAACCCATCGACACCGGCGAGGCGGTGGTCAACATCGCCCTGACGAGCGAAGGCCCTGACTGGAACGCGGACATGCACATCGCCCTGGGCGAGTCGGTGCTGGATGTGGCGGTCGATCTGGACGACGCGGTGTCTGACCCCGTGGTGATCGGCAAGGTCGAAAGCGACATGATCCGTATGCAACAACTGCGCAATGTCTTCTCCGCCGCGATCCAGCTGCGCAATATTGACGACACGCCCCCCATGGACGACGCGCCGCAGGCCTTGCGCGATGTCACGCTCACGCCGCTGGGGCGCGCGGTTCTTCTGGCGGTCTCAGATCTCGAAATTGCGTTGGACCTGCGCCATATCGAGGGGGCCAAGGGCATTAGCACGCTACAAAGCGAAGTCACGCTCAAGGACCGTCTGCTAACAGCCGGGCCGCTGAAATTTGAATATGGCGGGGGTCATTTCGATGTGAGCGGCTCGATGGATCTCAAAGACACCAAACACCCGCTTGAGGTGAAGGGAAAAGCTGGCGGCTGGAAGCTCGGCCACCTGCTGGAAGAACTGAACTTCAAGAAAGGGGCCAGCGGGACGCTTTATGCGGATTTCGACGTGGTCGGCCCGACTGCCTCGGTGCAGGCGTTCCTCGGGGCCTTGTCCGGACAGGGCACCGTGACGATGCAGGACGGGACGATCGAGACCCAACTTCTGGATCTTGCGGGCCTGGGCGTTTTGCCTTGGCTGTTCTCGCCCCACAAAAAAAAGGTGGCGCCGATTGTCTGTTTGCGGGCGCCGATTGTGCTGACCAATGGCAAGATAACAACCAAAACCACGGTGGTGGAAACGGATCAGGTCCAGATCGTCGCCTATGGGGATGTCGATATTCCGGCGAAATCCATCAACCTGCACCTGCAGCCCCGCAAGATCGGCGAACCCTTGTCGCGCAGCCCGTGGCCGGTTAGCCTGACCGGTGCGCTGGCCAAGCCCAAGATCAAGGTCAAGGACGGGCCCAAACGTCTCAAGCGATCAGACGGCGCCGACACCATGCCCGCCCAACGCAAACGCTGTGTGCCGGACATCCTGCAATTGCAATAGAGGGTGTTCAGGCCTGCCGCATCGGCGCTAGGATCGGGAAATCCGTAGTTCTACCAAGAAGGCCCTTCCATGCTGCGATTGTTGCTATTGCTCTGCCTGTTGACTGCCCCGCCCGCCCTGGCCCAATCCAAGGCCGCAGTAGAAAAACAATTTCGCCAGTGGCTGGAGCAGGATTTGTGGCCTGCGGCGCGGGCTGCCGGTGTCTCGCGCCAGACTTTCAACGCAGCCTTTGACGAGGTGTCCCTGAACTGGAAGCTGCCTGATCTGGTGCCGCCCGGCAGTTCAGGCGGAGTCGAGCGCCAGCAACGTCAGGCGGAGTTCGGATCGCCCGCCAAGTATTTCTCGGCAGGCGCGATCCAGGGGGCGACCCGCATCGGCAAGGACATGGCCCGCCGTCACGCCAAGGCGCTGGCGCGTACAGAACGCAAGACCGGCGTGCCGGGGCGGATCATTCTGGGCATCTGGGGTCGCGAGAGCGGCTATGGTCGTGCGAAGATCCCGCATGATGCGTTCGAGGTGCTGGGCACCAAGGCGTTCATGAGCACGCGCGCACCCTATTTCACCGAACAGACGCTGGCCGCGCTGCAAATGTCCCAGCGCCGCATGGGCCCGCCGGGCCGGTTGAAAAGCAGCTGGGCCGGAGCACTGGGCCAGCCGCAATTCATGCCGTCCAACGTGCTGGCCTTTGCTGTGGATGGCGATGGCGACGGACGCGCCGATATCTGGAATTCAGAGGCGGATACCATCGCATCAATTGGCAATTACCTTACGCGGCACGGCTGGGAACGCGGGCGCGACTGGGGGTTCGAGGTCATGGTGCCTGCGGCGGTGTCCTGTACGCTGGAAGGGCCCGATCAGGGCCGCCGCATCTCGCAATGGGCGGCAATGGGCGTAACCCGGGTTTCTGGCAAACCCTTCCCGAAGGCCGAACGCAACAAGCAGGGGTTCCTCTTGATGCCGGCGGGACGTGGCGGACCAGCCTTTATCGTCACCCAGAATTTCTATGTCCTGAAGGAATACAACAAGAGCGACCTTTACGCCCTGTTCGTCGGCCATGTCGGGGACCGGATCCAGTATAATATGGGCAATTTCTCGCGCGGTTGGGATCCGGTCGGGGGGCTGTACCGGTCAGACGTGGCCCGGATGCAGCGGGCTTTGGAACGGAAAGGCCATGATGTAGGGGGCGCGGATGGTTTGCCCGGGTTCAAGACGCGCCGCTCGATCGGGCGCTGGCAGGAAAGCCGCAGCAACGCAGCCACCTGTTTCCCAACCAAGGCCATGAAAGCGGCGCTACGCTAGGGTGGAAGCGGCGGCGCGGGGCCTCCTGACGGCTTGTTTTCCTGAGGCAGGACCAGCGACATTTTGGGTGCATAGACCTTGTGCTGTGCCCGCCCCTGCCGCTTGGCCGCGTAGAGCGCCGCATCGGCCTGTTCCAACAGGTCTTCGGCGCTGGGATCATCGGCGACGGAAGAACGCGTGAACCCGAGGGATGTTGAAATGCGACAGGCCTCGCCCTTGAAGGGGATCGGCGCCTCGATGCGGGAAATGAGGCGTGCGGCAAAGCTGGCCATCTTCTCAGGCGCCATGCGCCCGGCCAGCAAAAGGACAAATTCATCTCCGCCAACGCGCGCCACGCAGTCTTCGTCGCGGGTTTCCTCGACAAGGATGCGCGCGACAGTCTGCAAGACATGATCCCCCGCCGCGTGGCCCAGCCGGTCATTCACCGATTTGAAAAAGTCGAGGTCCATCTGAACAAGGGTCAGTGCACGCCCCGCTTGCAACCACCGCGCCAGGATCGTGTCCAGCGCCCGACGGTTCTTGAGGCCCGTCAGCGTGTCGGTAAAGGCCTGCTCCTCGGCCGCGATCTTAGCCCCCTGAAGGCGCAGGTTCAGCTTGCGCGAGGCCTCCATCGCGGCAGATTTGGCCTCGACCAGATACAACATCTCAATGGTCAGGTCGGTCGCGGCGAAATCAGCGCTGGTCAGGGCATAGTCACGCACCGCATCCAACACCGAGAACCCGAACGACAGGTTGATGACCGATATCCGCCCGTTTTCAAAGCTGTACAAAACCCCTTTGAGGATCGTGCGCGGCGTGCCTTGTTTGCGCAGGCGCAGGCGTTTGCCCGCCTCGGCCCTGAGCGCCGTCATACTGGTAAAGGCGCGCGGGCGCAGGATTTCAAACTGGTCAAAGAAACTGTACCCGACAAGCGCGGTGCCCGGCAGCAATTTGCGCAGCGTGTCCCCCGCGTGCAGGACCCTGCCCTCGTGGTCCAGCACGACATGCATCGGACAGAACAGGTCCAGAAGTTCGTATAGCTCGTGGGGGTGCGACATGGCCTAGCCCGCGACGGCCCCCAGATCGAAACTGCGCCCCTCGGCAAAGGCGCTTTCGAACAGGGTGATATCCACCGTTTCAAACGGCTGATCCGACGGCTGATCACGGCATTCCAGAAACACCAGCGCCCCGTAATCATCGGCCAGCGCGCGCAAAACTCCCATCATCACATGCCCGAACCCCGGCTGGGACCCGCGACAGACAAGGCTGAACCGGTTGAGGCTGTGTTCTCGCAACTCCATCCCCGGCAACCTGAGATCCTCGACAGCCAGCCGCGCCCGGTCCGGCAATTCATCCAGCGAATGCAGAAATTCTACAAAGGTTTCCCCCCCAAAGCGCAACAGCCGCCGGAGCGCCTCGACATTGGGGTGCGAGACAAGATAAGTCCCGATATCTTCGAGAATGGTTTCGCGCGGCACCCCGAGCACCTGTGCACAGGCATCCAGCACCGCATCGGTCAGCGCGTCGTCATACTGCAGCATCGCCTCGAAATTGATGAAATCGAGACCGGCCAATCGGGTGACCTCGACCCATCTGTCCCGCCCATAGGTATCGCGCACAAAAGACTGGATCGCCCTGTTCATCAGACCATGCATTGTATCGTTCCATTGATTGATGGACCGACTATGCGCGCGGGCAGTTTAAGAATTTCCCAATAATTTCAATTTTAAGGAAGTAGTTCGAGGTCTCCGATCCACAGCGCCCGGCGCCGGCTGGGGGCCAGTTCGAAATCTCCGTCCACCACGCGCTGCACCTGCGCACGCGACAGGCGCCGCACCGCCCCCGTGGCCGGATCGCGCAGATGCGCGCCCGGCTCGAGTTGGCCAAACCGCATCGCCACGCTGATCGCCTCGTACCCCTCGTCATAGCTGGGCAGGAATATCATGCCTTCCAACCCCTCGGATGTCGGATCAAAGTCTTCCAGCACCAGAATGCAACCCGGATCAGTCGCGCGCCCGCATGAAACCAACCAGTCCTGCAGGCGGAAATCCGGCAGGTTCGACAGCATCTCATGGGTCAGGGTCGTGCCCTCTGACACAAGAGTGATCTGGGCGACCAGTCGCGCCACGTGATCGCCGCGTAGCACGTCCTCGCTCTTGCGTTCAAAGATATAGCGTTGCCCGGTCGAGGTCGCGAACCCGATCGCCTCGCGCAGTTCGCCGTGGGCCTCGCCCTCGAGCGCGCGCAATTGGGCCGCGCCCGCCGAACCCGCCCGGCCCCAGTCATGCACCATTTCCCAGACCGGCACGTCCTCGACCGACACCCCGCCGTCAAGATACCGCGCGACTTGGCTGTCGGTCGACAATTTCTGCGCATTAAGAACCGGCGACAGCCACAATAGCGCCGCTGCCATCATCGCCAGCGCGATCACCACATTCGCCTTGCGAATGCGCGCCATCCAGTTCTTGCGACGCAACACCGCGGCTGCGTAAAACAGGCTATAGGATACGGCGAACACTGCCAGCACCGCCGCTGCAAGCCGCGTGGGCGTCCAGCCGTGCTGCGTCACGCGCAGCCAGACGGCATAGACAATCAGACCGGCCAGAATGGGCAACAGGATCGCCAGCCCCTCGGTGGCAAGGCGCATCGCCCTGTTGCGCACCGCTTCGTCATCGGTCTTGTCAATTGCCACACTGATCAGCGACACGGCCCCGGCCACCACCGCCAGGAGTGTGCCCGCCGGGGACAGCCCCCCGAATAGCGTGGTCGGGTCCTGAAACGGCAGGGCCGCGACAAACACCACGACCACGATCAGCATCCCCGGCACCAAGAGGCGCAACAGGTGCAACACCATGAACGGCGACAGGTAATCGCGCATCTCGTAGCCGACCATAAGGGCCAGCCCCAGAACCGCCCCCGTGAGCACGTAAGGCACAGGGGTATAGTCCAGAAGCTGTTCAATCACCGTAATGCCCACGATCGACAAAAGCGCATCGGACAGGAACAGCAGCAGCCAGAACGCCCCCACGAACATCCACGCCGCCGTATAACGCACGACAATCGCCCAGGCATAATCGAACAGCTTTTCGTAATTGCGCCAATCGGCATGGCGCCGGATCCAGGCCGCCACAAAAGGCGTGCCGAGAAACAGATAGATCGCCCAGGCCTGTATCAGAAGACTATCTTCCCAGAGCTTGTCCGGCGTGTCAAAGCGCAGGCTGGCCCAGCCGAGCATCAGTGCCGCCGGCCCCGCCAGAAGCGCTGCGCCCATGGCCGCACGGCCCAAGTGGAGCGGCCCGAGAATGGCCATCATCACTGCCGCGAACCCGCAGCCCGCCGCCAGAACAGCCACCAGAAGATGCGGATTGGTCAACAGGTCGGGCAACACATCGAACATGGCCCAGATCGCCAGTCCGGTCATCCCGCCCACAACCGCCATCACCGCGCGGCCGCTTGTCACTTGTGTGTCTTCGGCTTTCATTGCATTCCCCGCCTTCCCCAAGGGGCGCGGCGCGGGGTCGGATCACACAACCCTGCGCCGCGCCTTTTGGGAATGTAGGCAGAAAGCCTCCGGGATTACAGGGGGAACTGCGCCTGAAGTGCCCCTGCATGGCCCTGTTGTTGGCACGGCGGCGTTTATCCCACCCTAGAAATCGGTGGGTGCGCCCCCTTCGGCTTTGCGCCGCGCGACGAAATCAGCCAATTCTTCGCGGATCGCCTCATCCATGGGGGGCGCTTCAAAACTGGCAATGATCTCTTTATAAAGATGATGCGCGCGTTCCGGCGTCCAGACACTTCCCGCGGCCTCCCAGGCTTCGTAGTTGCGCCAGTCCGACACGAAGGGTTGATAAAAGGCGGTTGTATAGCGGTCCTGCGTGTGCTGGATGCCAAAGAAATGGCCCGCATTGCCCACATCCTTGATGGCGTCCAGTGCAATCTCGTCGGGGCCGGTCTCGGTGATGACCGGTTCCATGTAGCGCTGAATCATCTGGATCACCTCGCAATCCATGACGAATTTCTCGGGGCTGGCAATCAGCCCCCCTTCCAGCCATCCCGCCGCGTGGTAAACCATGTTCGCACCGGCCTGCACCGCAGACCAGAGACTGTTCGAGGTCTCCCACATCGCCTGCCCGTCGGGCACGTTGGCCGCACAGACCCCGCTGGCGCGCATCGGCAAACCATAGAACCGCGCCATCTGGCCGGTCATCTGGGTGGCACGCATATATTCGGGCGTGCCAAAGGCGGGCGCACCGGATTTCATATCCACGTTCGATGTGAACGTGCCGATCGCACAGGCCGCACCGGGGCGGATATACTGGGCCAGTGCCACCGCGCACAGCGCCTCGGCCAGAGATTGCGCCACCGCGCCCGCCATTGTCACCGGCGCCATCGCGCCCGCCAGCGTGAATGGCGTGACCACCAACCCCTGATTGCGCCGCGCAAGGCGCATCCAGCCATCCATCATCGGCTCGTCATGCTTGAGCGGCGAGGTTGAGTTGATGTTGGTATACATTTTCGGGCTGGCTTCGAACTCTTCGTCCGTCCAGCCGCCCGAAATACGCACCATCTCCATCACGTCCTCGACCCGTTCCTTGCCAAGGCTATAGGTATGCGCCACCTTGTCAGTCAGGGTCAGTTTATCATAAAGCACGTCCAGATGGCGGATGCTGGCGTGGATATCCTGCGGTTCCACCGGATAGCCGCCGACAAAATGGATACAGTTGAAATACTGGCTTAACTTGAACAGGTTTGCACACATCTCGCGCGTGCCGGGCACCTTGCGCCCGATCTCCATGTCCCAGTAATTCGGCGGCGACGAGACATTGCCGAACAGGATGTGGTTCTCGCCCATCACCAGTTGGCGGTCCGGGTTGCGTGGGGTCAGGGTCCAGCTTGACGGGGCCTTGCCGACCATTTCCATGACGAAATCGCGGCCCATGCGCACATTGTCGCCGTCCACGGTGCAGCCAGCCTCCTTCAGGATGTTGCGCGCTTCGTCGTTGTAGAATTCGATCCCGATCTCTTCGAGGATCCGCATCGCGCCGTCATGCACGGCCGCCACGCCCTCTTCGCTCAGGGGTTCAGTCGGCCTGTCCAGATTGACGGGCAACCGCCACGGCATCTGCTCGATCACGCCGGCACTGCTGCGCCGCGCCGAATTACCCGCGCGCCCGCCACCGCGCCGCCTGCGTCCACCAGTCTCGCTCATGCCGATCTCCTCTACGGTCCTGTGATCCCAACAAACACCAGCGCCGGAGCGATGAATTGACACTATGCGACAAACCCGGTCGCTTTTGGGCATCCCACAGCCAACACACGGGCTCTCCGCAGTTCAAAAACAAAAACGGCGCCCCCAATGGCGCGCACCAGTCTTTTTTCTTGGGGAAAATACCTCGGGGGAGTCGGTCTGGTCCCAAAGGGATCAGACCGGCGGGGGCAGCGCCCCCAACCCGACCTGCTGTCAGAGCGCGGCAACCCAGTCGGAAATAAGCCCGATATGGTCAAACACCACATCCGCGTGCGGCGCGAGATCCTCGGCCGTGGCCATGCCAGTCAGCACGGCAATGGTCTGCATCCCCGCCGCGCGCCCCGCCACAAGGTCATGCGTACTGTCGCCCACCATGGCCACGCGCGCCGGATCCAGTTGCATTCGGTCGGCAAAGGCCAGCAGGGGTTTCGGGCTGGGCTTGGCCCCGAACCCGCTGTCGAACCCGGCGATGAAATCGAATTTTTCCACCACGCCCGCATTGTCGAGATGCGCCCGCGCGGCATATTCGGTGTCATTGGTCATCACGCCCAAACGCAGCCCGCGCCCAGCAAGGTCATCCAGATAGGGCGCCAGTGGCACCGCTGGCACCAGCGGCGCCTCAGACGCCGCCCGCATCAGCTGAACTTCCAGTGCGGCCACATCCGCCCCGGGCAACGCCCGTGCCACCGCTTCTGCGGCGTCGCGGTTGGTACCGGCAATGATGATGCTGTGCGGCAGAAACGTGCCCCGGTCGAGGTCATAGTCCATCTCGCGGGCAATGGCTGCGGCCAGCGCCGCATCTCCGCCCGCCTGCGCCCGGATCATGTCCGCCGCCCAAGCGTTCCAGGTCGCCCCGAAATCAAAAAGTGTTCCGTCCTTGTCGAACAGCAACCCGTCTATGCGCATGGTGATTGTCCTGATCCCAGAGCCTCGTCACCGGCACAGTGCCGGTTTGCCCGGTCAGGCACAAGGGGCACGCGCCTCCAATTCAGGTCCAGTGGCGTCCAGCCTCGCCGTTCAACACCTGCTGCGCGACCATCGGCGCGGTGTAGTCTTCACCCACCGTATCGCAAAAGGCCACCACCCAGGCATCATCCATGGTCAGGAAGCCAAGGACAGAGGCCAGAAATTCCGGCTCGCCCGCGCGCGCCTTGAGGTCGTCGGCCGAGGCACCCGTAGCACCCATGAAAACCGGCATCAACTCGTCGTGATTGACAAGCCAGGCCAGCGCCTTGAGGGCGAGCGTTTCGGCGGCATCTTGCGATAGCGACATTTTTCACCACTTTCGAAATCTTTTCTTAACCAATGCGCATACAAATTGAGTCAACCTATTTGCAAGCGCCGTGAACGCCATGCCCGGAAAGATCTTGATCCTCGACAACGTGCCGACCAACCGGATCGTGCTCAAGGTCAAGCTGTCCAGTGCCTTCTATCATGTCTCGCAGGCAGCCACTCTGAATGACGCCATCACCCAGATCCGCCGCGATCCGCCCGACCTGATCCTTGTCAGCGCCGAGAACAGCACCGATGGCGGGGGCATCGAACAGTGCCGCACGCTGGTGCGCATCCGGCCCAGTCTGCCGATCCCTGTGGTGCTGCTGACCTCGGAGATGACCCGCGGCCTGCGCATTTCCGCGCTCTCTGCGGGGGCCGAGGATATTCTGGAAAAACCGGTCTCCGACCCTGAATTTTTTGCCCGCCTGCGTGCCATTCTTCGGGTGCGCGAGGCTGCCGAGGACATGCGCCTGCGCGCCCGCACAACACGGGCGCTGGGGTTTTCCGAGGCCGCCGCCGCTCAGTTCGACCGGCAGGCGACCCTTGTCATTGCCACGCAGGATCCCGCGCTCGGGCTGCGCTGGCGGACCCTGCTGAAACCTCTGGTGCCCTATGCCTTATGCATGACATCGCCCGCACAGGCCCTGCGGCGCGCCCATCGGGGTGCTGCGCCGGATGCCTTTGTCATCGGGGTTGATCCGCGCCACCCCGAAGAGGGCCTGCGCCTGCTGGCCGAAATCCGCGCCCGCAGCGCCAGCCGCCATTGTGCCGTGCTCGTGGTCATAGAGCGCCCTTGCGACCAGTCTACGGTCGACGCGTTCGACCTTGGGGCCAGCGCCGTCATGACCCACGGGTTCGACCCCGAGGAAATGGCGCTGCGCCTTGCCGCAATTATCCAGCAGAAACGCCTGCGCGACCGGCTGGACCGGTCAGTGCGCGACGGACTGGAGGCGGCGGTCACGGACCCGCTGACCGGGCTTTTCAACCGTCGCTATGCCCTGCCCCAGTTGCGCAGGATGTTGGCGCGGGCAGGCCGCGACCAGCGCGACATGGCGGTGATGGTGGCCGATCTGGACCATTTCAAACAGGTCAATGACCGCTACGGCCATGCGGGCGGAGACGAGGTGCTGAAACAGGTCGCACACCGGATGCGCACGGTGCTGCGCCCGCATGACCTTCTGGCGCGGATCGGGGGCGAGGAATTCCTGATCGCCCTGCCCGGTGTGGCCACCTCCGAGGCGCGGCGCACCGCCGAAACCCTGTGCGATGTCATCCGGCGTGACCCCCTGCCGCTAAAGGGTCAGGACAGGCAGGTGTCGGTCACGCTCAGTATTGGGCTTGGCATGGTCAGCGACCTGCCGCGCCACCTTCTGGAGGATGTCGAGGTCGACGCAGCCGACCTGTTGCTCAAAGCGGCGGACCGTGCGCTTTATGGCGCCAAGGAAACGGGGCGCGATCAGGTGACATTCCGACAGTCCGCCTCACGCGCGGCCAGCGGCCTGAACTAGGGCCGGGACTCAATTGGTCCGCCATACGAAAGCGGCGGCGAGGAAGACTGCCGACAAAAAGATATCGTCGCGCCCGTCGTAACATATTGCTATTCTGCGGAAATCCTTGAGGTGGCAAACATCCGCTCGACCACATTGCGCCCGCCATACCCGGTCTTATCGCAGGAATGGGGATGCTTGCAGGTTGGGTTCGAAGGGATGACAGCCTCGCAGCCACGCTCCGCCAACCAATCGTGTAACCGTCGCGCGTCATAGGCCCGGTCCGCGAGCAGTTGGCGCGGGGTTGGAATGCGTGTCAGCAGCTCGGCCGCACCGGTCAATTCACGCGCCTGGCCTGGCGTCAGACCAAGCGCGACCGGACGGCCGATCTCATCGGTCAGGGCGTGAATCTTGGTCGCCCGTCCGCCGCGTGATCTGCCGGCGGCTTGGGCGAACTCCCCCCTTTTTCGCTCGAAGCCGAGCGGTGTGCATTGATCGATGATCTGTCCGCGCTGGTCGTGCCAGTCACACCATAAGACCCGGATAAGACGTAAAAATATCTTCACAGACACCTTGTTTGGGCCACCGGTTGAAGCGATTGTAGATCGTCGTGTAGCGGCCATAGTCGACTGGACAATCCCGCCAATGCGCACCGGTCCTGAGCATGTGAAGAATGCCGGAGATCACCCGCCGGTCATCCACCCGGCGCGCGCCGCGACACCCAGTGGGTAGATGCGGCTGGATCGCCGCCCACTCATCATCATTGAGCCAATAAAGGTTCTTTGCCATGAGAAACGCCCGCCTGCTTCGTGCGGTAGTGAATCAGATCAGAAACAAAAACGGAATCCGTTTACTAAGTACGAACGGCAAGGCGCGGACAGCACCCGCCTGCCGTGATCAGTTCTTGTCCCGTTCGGGGCCTTTGTCCATAATCGCCTGCATCCGGTCGGCATAGGCGCTGCGCTCTTCCGGCGGCATTTCTGCAACGAAGGCCAGCCATGTCTCAAACGCCGCTGCGCGCCGTCCTGCGGTACGGGCGTCCAGATCCTGACGCACCGCGCGCAAGGACTCGGGATCAAACGGGTCGGCCCGGACGGCAGCAACCAGACGGGTCAACAAAGCATGATCTTCGGCACGCCCCGCCCCGGCCTCGCGGTAAGACCGGCGGATTTCCTTGCCAAGCGCGCGTTTGTCGTCGAACTCAAGCGCCCGGATATAGACCGCACCCGGCCCGTATGTCGCGGCATGATGCCGGTCGCCGCCATGCCGGTGAAAACCGATAAAGGCGCCGACCACCACGCACAGCACAAGAATGTTCAGCCCCAGCGACAGGATCAGCAAAATCCGCCGGCCACGCCCCTTGCGCTTTTCTGCCCCGCTCTTGTCCGACATCTCATTCACCTTCCGTCAGGTTGAAGTAGGCCTCATCCAGATAGGCCAGATAATAGGACGTATCGCCCGCGACCAGTGTGGTGACATCCTGTGCCCCGACCACCTGCACAAGCGTGAACCCGATCAACAGCCCGACCGCCGCCGTCGTGGCGAGCCCCGCCATAGGCCGCCAGCCGCCCAGTGTCTGCGCCAGCCGTTGCCACAGCCCCGCCTGCGCCACGCGGGGACGCGTCGGCAACAACTCGGGCTGCGGCTGCAGGGCTTCGGCGTCCTCCAGCACACGCGCCAACAGCTCAGGTGACGGCGTCGCCTTCGGGTCCGTGGTGGCCGCCCCGAACAAATCGTCCAGCATCCGGTTGTTCCGTTCCGTATCAGTCATCACGATACCCCAATTCTGCGCGCCGCCCCGACAGGGCCTTGGCCAGCGCCCGTTTCCCACGTGCCGTGAGGCTTTCGACCGCCTCGACACCGATTTCCATGATCTCGCCGATCTCGGGATTGCTCATCCCCTCGATATGACGCAGCACCACCGCCTGTCGCTGCCGCGCGGGCAACCCATTGAGCGCCTCTTGCAGCGCATCGACCCGCGCCTTGTCCTGCAGCGCCTCGGCGGGTCCGCTACTGTCATCTTCGGGCTCGGGGATGCTATCGAGATTGACGCCCCGCCCCTTGCGCAGCCGGTCCGTGCACAGGTTCGCCACGACGCGATACAGCCACGTCGTCACCTTGGCCTCGCCCTGTCGCCAGTCCGGCGCGATCTTCCACAGCCGCAACAACGCCTCTTGCGTGACGTCCTCGGCCTCGGCCCGGTCCCCCAACATACGCAGGGCATGGCCGAACAGGCGGGGCGTCAGACGCAGCGTCAGCACACGTGCAGCCGCGCGGTCGCCGTTGGCATAGAGAACCAGCAACGCGTCGTCCGACAAGTCATCCTGTGCATCATATGGCATCTGCATGATCCGCCCGCACTAGCCCGTTTGGGTGGGTCGGACAATCCCGATGGACGCCCGACCCGCCCCCCTGATCAGTCTTCGGCCTTCATGGCGTCCCTGTCACAACCGCCTTTTTTGCCGTGCTTGCCGTGGCGCTCGGCCATCTTGGCCTTGGCCGCCTCGAATTCTTCCTTGGACACGGCACCGTCCTTGTCAGCATCCATTTTTTCGATCATGCGCGCGCGTTTGTCATCCCGCTTAGCCGACATCTCTTCAAAGCTCAGTTGCCCGTCACCATTGGCATCCTTGCGGGCCATCATCATGGCGCTGCGGTCCTTGGCGCGCTGTTTCATCATCTCTTCAACCTGCGCCTGCATCTCGTCCGTGCTAAGCAGGCCGTCGCCATTGGTGTCGGCCTTGTCGAACCGCGCCTGGGCAAAGGCATCCATCTCGTCCTGGGTGATCTTGCCATCTTTGTTGGCGTCGATCTCGTCGAAATTCATCATCATGGCCGGGCCGTGATGTCCTTTCATCCCGTGGCCATGCCCCTTGGCCGAGGCGCCCACTGCTGTCACTGCAAGGGCTGCGGCCACGATACCGGTGATAAAGACTGCACGTTTCATTTCTTGTCTCCTGTCATTGTCAAAGCCGGTCTCAACCGCCTTTCAATCTTCCAAACGGGCCACACACGGGTTTCCGTCGAAAAGACGCGCAAGAAATTTTCCGGTCCTGCTCTGGACACGCAAAAACCCGCCGAAACCCCTTAATTTGCGACATCGGGACGCGGCGCGGTTCTGTCCTCTTTCCAATATGCGCCTTCGTTCCGCATCATCAGAGGCGGAGATGCGAGGAAAAATGACAGAAACCATGACAGCGGATGTACATCGCCCGCTAGGCCGGGCTTTGTTGCACGGGTGGCGGTGCAAATGCCCCAATTGCGGCAGCGGACCTTTGTTGAAAGGCTATTTGCAGGTGCGAAAAACCTGTTCCGTGTGCCGAGAAGATTTTACCCCCCAGCGGGCGGATGACGGCCCGGCCTACCTGACACTTTTGATCGTCGGGCACCTGATGGCGCCCCTATTGCACATCGTGTTCGTGACGTGGCGCCCCGAGCCCCTGATCATGTTCACGATTTTTGCGGTTGGCTCGGTCGCCCTGTCGCTCTACCTTCTGCCCAGACTGAAGGGGGTCGTGATCGCGTTCCAATGGGCGCGTCGCCTGCACGGGTTTGCACTAGGCAACACCTGACCCCCGCGCGACGGAGGGACAATGAGCATAGACAAGACAGCCATCCGCAATGCGGCCACCGTGATCGTGTTACGCGACCGCGAGACGGATCCGCATATCCTGATGGGACAACGCGGCGCCAAGGCGGCTTTCATGCCGAACAAGTTTGTCTTTCCCGGCGGAGCCGTAGATGCGGCGGATGCCGAGATCCCGCTGGCAACGCAAATGCCCGCCCTGTGCCGCGAACGTCTGAACGAACATGCTGACCCCGCGCTGGTGCACCCTCTGGGGGTGGCGGCGATCCGCGAACTTTGGGAAGAAACCGGCCTGATCCTTGGCCAGCCCGGCACATGGGACATGACCCCGCCCCCCGACTGGACCACCTTTGCCGATACCGGCCATCTGCCAGCGGCGCACCCCTTGCAATTCGTCTTTCGCGCCATCACCCCACCCGGTCGCCCGCGCCGCTTTGATGCGCGGTTCTTCCTGCTGGACGCGGCCGAAATCGCCAGCGACATCGACGATTTCAGTCATGCCTGTGACGAGCTTTCGCATCTTCAATGGATTCCGATGAAGAAGGCGCGGGAATTCGACCTGCCCTTCATCACCGAGGTCGTTCTGGCCGAGGTCGAAGCGCGCCTGCACGACCGGTCTCCACCCGCCGACGTGCCGTTTTTCCGCAATGATGACGAGGAAAGCCTGTTCCTGAAACTCAAAGGCGAGATGCCCGAATGGCGGGAAAAATGGCGTCACGAGTAGGGTGATCGGGGTCTCCCGCCCCGTTCGGCCGGGCCGCGCGATGCGCGGCAAAGGTATATAACCCAAGAAAAAGCCGGAAGGTGCGGCAGTACTGTCAGCTTTTGAGCCGGTATCCGGTGCGGATCATCGTCCAGGCCAGCCAGACAAGAACAAGCGTGGTCAAGCCCACCACCAGAATGCCGGTTTGCGGCGCGCTGTCCGAGACGCCGATAAAGCCATAGCGCGCGCCGTCGATCAGATAGAACACCGGATTGGCCCGTGACACCGCCTCGAGCACCGGCGGCAGGGCGGTGACTGAATAGAACGTGCCCGACAGGAAGGCGAGCGGCGTCACAATGAAATTCGTGATTGCCGCCATCTGGTCGAACTTATTGGCAAAGATGCCAGCAATAATACCCACCGCCCCAAGGAACGCGCCGCCCAGAAGGGTGAAGGCAAAAAGAATGCCCGGATGCGCCACCCCCAACCCCAGGAACAGCACGAGCCCCGCCGTGATCGCACAGGCCACGAAAACGCCCCGCGCCATGCCACCCGCAAGATAGCCCAGTACAATCTCGAGCGGGGACAGGGGCGGCATCAGCGTATCAACGATATTGCCCTGCACCTTCGAGATCACAAGCGAGGACGAGGTGTTGGCAAAGCTGTTCTGGATCACCGTCATCATCAGGATGCCCGGTGCCAGGAAATGCGTGAAAGGCACGCCCATCACGTCGCCCCGCCCCGGCCCGATGGCAATGGTAAAGATCATCAGGAACAATCCCGCCGTTACCAGCGGCGCCAAAAGAGTCTGCGTCCAGACCACGACAAAGCGCAGGATCTCGCGCTTGGCCAGCGTATACAGCCCAAGCCAGTTGACCCGACCAAAGCGGCGCACCCCCATTTCCGGCTGATTCATCTGTTCAAGGCTCCCATTCGCTGATTCTCGGCCTTGTAACTCGGACAGGGGTGATTAGAATAGGCCCCTGACCATGAAATGAGAGGCGATCCCGCAAGGATCGCTTTTATCTATAGGAAATGCCGAATGTCGTGGACTGACGAGCGCGTAGAACTTCTGAAAAAAATGTGGGGCGAGGGCCAGTCGGCCAGCCAGATCGCCAAGGAACTGGGGGGTGTGACCCGCAACGCCGTGATCGGCAAGGTGCACCGCCTCGGCCTGTCGAACCGCAACACGACCAAGGCCGACGCCAAACCCAAGGCAGATCCGAAACCCAAGGCCGCGGCCAAGCCGAAACCGGCGCCCAAGCCCGCGCCGGCCCCCGAGGCCAAGCCCGAGCCGAAGACCGAACCCGCGGTCGCCCGCCAGCCCGCCACCACCCCTGCGCGCAAGGCGATCATTCCCGCCGGACAACCCCTGCCGCCGCAGCCTTCGGCCAACGAGATCAGCCCCGAGGCGCTGGCCAAGGTGAACGAGGTTGAAAAATCGGCCAAGAAACTGTCGCTGATGGAACTGACCGAACGCACCTGCAAATGGCCCGTGGGCGACCCCGCGACCGAGGATTTCTGGTTCTGCGGCCTGCCCGTGCAACAGGGCAAACCCTATTGCGAGGCCCATGTCGGCGTCGCCTTCCAGCCGATGTCGTCGCGCCGCGACCGCAAACGCTGATACCGCCCACCCCGAGCGCCCCTGATTTTTTCTTGGGTAAAATACCTCGGGGTGAATTGGCCCCATCGGGGCCAAGAGGGGCAGCGCCCCTCGCCTTGCCCCCGCCCGCCCTGCGCTATGTCTCGAACCGCGCCCTGACATCTGCGGCGCGGTCGAAAAATGCCTCGCGCAGATCGGCCGCAAACGGGTTGGCCGCCTCGATCGCGTGCAGCACCGTCGGCGGGTCGTTTTCTACCATCCCGACGGCACGGCGCAGCAGGTCGAAACTTGCCGTGGTCATGCGGTCCGGCAGCGGCCCCATCTCGGCCAGCACTTTGGCGATCAGGTGGGTCATGCCCTGCACCATCGCCATATCGCGGTCATGTGCTTCGGGGGTTTCGATGATCACCTCAAGGCCAAGCCAGCGGCAAAACGCGGCCACACGGCGATGCGCCGTGCCACGCACGGGGCACAGCACGATCTTGTGCCCGGCCAGCCCCTGGGCAGCGCTTTGAGGCCCGAACAAAGGATGCGTGCCCACGATCCCGACATGGTCCGGCAACAGCTCTTGCATGGCCGCGACCGGCGCCAGCTTGACCGACCCCACATCCAGAACCAGCGCACCGGGGCGCAGCATTGGGGCAATCACCTCGCAAAGGTGGCGCATGCGGGCCACCGGCACTGCCAGAACCACCACATCGCAAGAGGCCGCTTCTTGCATGGACCCAAGCGCCAGCAGGCGGCCATCGTCCAGCCGCGCCTCGGCCCGCGCAGGGTCGCAGACCCGAATGTCGAAATGTGCGGCAAAGGCCGAGGCCACAAGCCGCCCGAAGGCCCCGAACCCAATCAGGCCAAGTGTCGTTTGTCTGTGTTGAACCTCCATGGACAGGTTCCCTTTCTTACAAGGGCCGCGCTGCCGGTGGGATGAGATGCCTCTTATCGTTCAACCTCCGGCGTCGCGGCGGTTGAACATGATAAAGACCCCGCCACTTATGTGGTCAGGGCATAATAGACTGTGGTGATGAGGCATGTCCGTGTCATGGCATTCCCCTCGCATCTGGCACCGCCCCTGTCAAGCCGGGACGCCTTCGCGCAGGTCAATGCGATGCACGTAAAGCGCGGCCCATAGCCCCGCCGCCGCCGAGGCCAGCATGATCGCCAGCAACAGCCAAGCGCCGTTTTCCGGCGAGATGAGCGCGCTGGTCAGCGATGTCAGCACCGCCCCGCCCGCCACCATCAGCGCCCCCGACAGGCCTGAGGCGCTGCCGGCCAGTTCGGGGCGCACCGACATGGATCCCGCCGCCGCCGCTGGCAGGGTCAATCCGTTGCCCAGCCCCACGAACACCACGCAGCCGAAATAGGTCCAGACCGTCACGACATCATTCAGCACCAGCAAAAGGCCCACAACCAGCCCCGCGCAGGCCGAGATGCGTCCAAAGATCATCAGCATGGCCAGGCTATGCCGTTTGGCAATCCGGCCCGAGATGAAGTTGCCCACGGCAAAACCGCCGGTGATCGACCCGATCCCAATGCCAACCTCAGCCGGTGAAAGATCGAACTCGATCCCGGCCACCAGCGCCGCACCGCCCAGAAACGAATAAAACGCCCCTACCGAAAAGGCCGAACACAGGGAATAGCCCCAGAACCGGCGCGAGCGGATCAGTTCGGGATAGGTGCGGAACTGGGCCCCGAACGTGGCGGACGGGGTTTTGTTGGTTTCACCCAGATCGGTCCATGTCAGGACAAACAGGCCGATCCCCAAGAGGGTGAATACCACGAAAGACGCACGCCACCCAAAGAGTTGGTCCAGTAGCCCGCCAAAACTGGGGCCCAGCATGGGGGCCAGTGCCATCACCATGCCGATATGGCCCAGCATCGCCGCCGCCTCTTGGGCGGGCACCATGTCGCGCACCACTGCGCGCGACAAGGCCGCGCCCGCAATCACCGCCGATTGTAGCAGGCGAAACCCGAGGAACACCCAGATATTCCCGGCCAGCAGACAGCCAAGCGAGGCCACCGCAAACACCGCAAGCCCCGCCAACAGGACCGGCCTGCGCCCGAAGCGATCAGAAAGCGGCCCGAGGATCAATTGCAACACTGCCGTCACAACGAGGTATCCGCCGACCGACAGGCTGACCAGCGCGTAATCCACGTCGAATTCCAGAGCCATGTTCTGCAGCGAAGGCAGGAACATGTTCAGGGTCAGAACCGAGACTGCGGTCAACAGGATCAGGGTTGCCAGACGGGGCGGCGTGCGCGCGCCCGCCATCATCGGCGCATCGGATCAACGCACATCAATCGCCCCCTAAAAGCCGCAAAAGCTCGTTCTTGGCCTTTTCCTCCAGCTTGTCTTTCAGGGCATCTTCGGCCGATTGCCCCTCTTCGGGCTGAACCCCCAGACGGTCGTTCACCTCTTGCAAGGCGCGGGCCTCGGCCTCGTCCTTCAGGCGCTCTTTCTCGGCCTCGACGTCGACCCCCAGTGCCTTGTCCAACTGGGGCCGGATCTTGGGATCATCCCAAGACCCTTTGATACGCACCGGCACCGCCAGCCCCTGATTGTCCGCGCGCTTGATCTGCGGCGTGAACAGATAGTCGATCCGGCGCTGCCCAAGGTCCACCGTGCCTTCCCCGCGCGCCTCGATGCTGGGCAGGTCCAGCACCAGGTCGTCATTCGCCAGAACCCCATTTTCAATCTGGAACGTGCCGCCCAGGCTGTCGAACACGGTGGTTCCGCCGCCGGCGATGCCGCCCCGCAGGATACGGTCCAGATCAATCCCCGAGATCGTGCCCCGCCCGACCTCGACCGCGCCATCGCCTTTGAGCGAGGTCATGATCGCCTGCACCGATTGCCCGACACCGAGAAACGACACCGAGACATTGGCCGCGCCCGTGAACCGGCTAAGCGCCATGGCATCGGTCAACAGCCCCTTCATGCCCACCTCGCGCGCGGTCATCTTGCCCCCGACCGACAGCCCGTTGCGGTTGTTGGCGACAAATTCACCGGTGATCATCCCGTCATAGGCGTTGACCTCGTTCAACGTAAACACCGCGCGGGAACGGTCCACGGCAATTGTCATACGCGACGCGCCCAGTGTCAGGTTGCCAAGGTCGATACCCTGCGCGGCAAAGGCGATTGTTCCGTCAAACGCGGCCAGCCCCGAGGCGTCGATCGGTGCGGTGGACCAGCCCGCCGTGGCCCCGCCCCCATGCTGCGCTGCGTCGCCATCACCTTGGGTGAACGACGACAGGTCCAGCTGTTCTGCCACGATCTGGGCCGTGATCTTGGGACGGTCGCCGGTCTGGACCACATCGGCCTGCACCTTGAAGGCATTGCCAAGCGCACTTACCTGCCCGTCACGCAAAGAAAACTGTCCCGTGCTGGTCAGGGTCATCTTACCGCTCAGCCCCAACGGCCCCGCCTGACCGGTCGGCGCCTGCCCCAGCGCAGCCATCAACGCATCGGGATCGGGCACCGTCGCCTTTATTTGCCCCGCCGCCTGCGGATCCAGAGCCGCACGCCCGTCAAAGGCAATCTTTGCGCCGGCGGCCGCCAGATCAGCCGTGACCGGCGTCACCGCACCCGCCAGCAGCCCCGGCAAATCTGCCAGCACCGCATCAACGCGCAGGTCCTGCCCCGCCGGTCGCAACACCAGCGCAACCTCGGCCGGGGCCTCGGGCGCGGGCCAGTCCAGGCGGATATCGGCCTGCGCGGTCTCGAAAACCACCCGCCCCTCTTCGACATAGCGGAGGCGGGAATCGGTAATGTTCAGCTTTTCAAGGAAAAAGGTCGCGCCTTGTGCGGTCTCGCCTGCGTCCGCGCCTTCGGACGGAGCGGCGCCCGCCGGCATCAGGGCCCAGTTCGCCAATCCGCCTTCAGTCACCTCAAGCAGCACATCCGGCCTGACCGCCTGAACCCGCTTGATGCGGAGTTCACCCCCGATCAGCGCCATCAGGTCGACCCCGATATCCACGCTGTCCGCCCGGAACATCGGCCCCCGATCGGACCAGTCGGCATTGGCCAGCGTCACCGGCCCGGTCGAGACCCCCAGCACCGGAAACCAGCTGATGCTGACGCCACCCTCAAACGTCAGTTCTCGCCCCGTCTGCGCCTTGACCTGATCGGCGGCGAGCTTGGCAATCTTCTCGCCCGGCAACACGGCCACCAGCACCACAAGGCCAATGACCAAAGCCACGACCACCATTAACAGAACACGGATCAAACGCATGGGCACCTCAACAACTGCTCTTTCGGGTGAGCCTAGGCGTGCCTCAGAGCGTCTGCAACGGGGAAGATCAGCGAAGGCGGAACCGTTGACGCAAGCCGAGGCCGAGGAAGAAGAGAAAGACAAAGCCCAACACGGTCTGGGTCCCCGCCAGAAAATGAAGCCATGGGCCGGCCTCTTGAAAAAACTTGCCAAAGTGAAGGCGTTGCAAACCGAAGAATTTGAAAGTGTTGGCAAAGCTTAGACCAAGCCCTGCCCAGATCTCGCGAAAGAAATCCAGCAGCCCCGCGCCATGCCCCGCCGTCCCGAGCTTTGCGGCAAAGACCCCCGAAGGCATCACAACGGTCGTGACCAAAGATTTCGCAGGCCGTTCAATCGAGTGCCCATAGTCCGAGACCAAACCAAAGGCGCGATATGGCAGACGCTGCAACCAGGACCCGATCTGACCGGCAAACTGCATTTCGCGCCGGAAAAAGAAATGCTCGTCTTCTGGCAGGCCCTGTTTGGCGATCGCGTGACGGATGGTGGCGCAAGAGTCTTTTGACGCCTCGGCCCATATCTGCTCTTCATCGCGATCTTTATACGGGCGTTGCGCTTTGTCAGGCCAATAACCTTCTTTGGCCGTGAATGTCGTGTTGTCATGCAGAACTGCCCCGGAAAGGTCGGGGTAATTTTTCAGAAATACTGCCTCGCGAAAACTGGTGGGCTTGTCGAACTGACAATCTCGGAAAGATGTTCGGTCAATCCTTGAGTCCCCTGTGTCATCAAATTTGGTATTAACAAAGTTGGTTAACCCACCAAACCGCGCCAGCTGAAAGTTGGCAACTTCGTAAAAATGCGCGTCACGAAAATAGACGATATCTTGAAAGAATGCCGAAACGAAGTTTGCCAGACCTTTAAATTGTGCTCCACCAAAATAGTTTGGTGCTCCAAACGACGCTGAATAGAAGTTTGTAATTCTGGCAATCTCCACCTCACGAAAATCGATGCCAAATGCAAAATCCGCTTCGCGAAAGAATGCATTTGAATTAAATTTCGCGCCCTGAAAACTGCTTTGAGCAAAAAAACTTACCAACTTAAACTGTCCATCTGCTTTGAAATTTGCATTTTGAAAAGTGACGTCGGTCGGAAACGCGAAATCGTTGCAAATGACAGGAAGTCCAAAGATCAGATCGCTGAAATCAAAACTTTTCCTCGGAGACGGCAAACCTTCATAAACAAAGCTTTGGTCATTGCGCTTCACCATCTGTTCTTGGTGCAGGCATTTAACCTCATCCGCTAGTGTCCGCCACGCCGTCAACTCTGCTTGGCTCACGCTACAAACATTGGTCGCTTCGAAAAGTTTACCTGTGTCGGCGAGATCCTTTCCCGCCCAGGCATTCCAAGCCCGACGGTTCTTTTCGTGTAATTCCCAATCAATTCCATCCCCCGTCTGCTCGCCATATAGAGTCGCCAACACATACCAAGGGTTCTCGTTCGCAGGTTTCAACTCGGCCATAAGTCTCTCGTCATGCAAAATGCCTTGCTCCAACCCTAGCCCAATCGCGCATTTCCACAATTCCCAAACGCCGCCCAATCCCCTATATCCCCCGCATGACCAGCAATCCGCCAGAGCTTCGCCCCGACCTCGCCAATGCCCGTGTGGCACAGGAAACCACCCGTCCCGGCCAGCCGACCATCGGTATGGTCTCGCTTGGCTGTCCCAAGGCGTTGGTCGACAGTGAGCGTATCCTGACCCGTCTGCGCGCCGAGGGCTATGGCATCTCGCCCGACTATTCGGGTGCGGATGCGGTGATCGTGAATACCTGCGGCTTCCTCGACAGTGCCAAGGCCGAAAGCCTGGAAGCGATCGGCGAGGCCATCCAGGAAAACGGCAAGGTGATCGTGACGGGCTGTCTGGGGGCCGAGCCGGAATATATTACCGGCACCCATCCCAAGGTTCTGGCCGTGACCGGCCCGCATCAATATGAACAGGTGCTGGACGCGGTGCATGGCGTGGTGCCGCCCGATCCCGACCCTTTTGTGGATCTCTTGCCTGCGACGGGCGTCAGCCTCACTCCGCGCCACTTCAGTTATCTCAAGATTTCAGAAGGTTGCAATCACAAGTGCAAGTTCTGCATCATCCCCGACATGCGCGGCAAGCTGGCCAGCCGTCCGGTGCACGCCATCCTGCGCGAGGCCGAGAAACTGGTCGAAAACGGTGTGCGCGAACTGTTGGTGATTTCGCAGGACACCTCGGCCTATGGGCTGGACCGGAAATATGACACCCATCCCTGGAAGGGCGAAGAGGTGCGCAGCCACATCCTTGATCTGTCGCGGGAACTGGGGCGGTTGGCCGACCCCAAGGACCTGTGGGTGCGGCTGCATTATGTCTACCCTTATCCGCATGTCCGCGATCTTATTCCGCTGATGGCCGATCCGGACAATGCACTGCTGCCCTATCTGGATATCCCGTTCCAGCATTCCCACCCCGATGTGCTGCGGCGCATGGCCCGCCCCGCCGCTGGGGCCAAGACGCTGGACGAGATCGCCAACTGGCGCGCGACCTGTCCCGATATCACGCTGCGCTCGACCTTTATTGTCGGATATCCCGGCGAGACCGAGGCCGAGTTCCAGCATCTGCTGGACTGGATGGACGCCGCACAACTGGACCGTGTCGGCTGTTTCAAATACGAAAACGTCGACGGTGCGCGCTCAAACGCCCTGCCCGATCACGTGCCCGAAGAGGTCAAGCAGGACCGCTGGGAGCGCTTCATGGAAAAGGCGCAGGCAATTTCGGAAGCCAAGCTGGAGGCCAAGGTTGGTCAGGTCATGGACGTGATCGTCGACGACATCGACGAAGACGGCATCGCCACCTGCCGCACCAAATCCGACGCCCCCGAGATTGACGGGAACCTTTTCATTGACGAAGGCACCGAGGGGCTGGCCGTCGGGGATATCGTCACGGTCGAGGTCGACGAGGCCGGGGAGTATGATTTGTGGGGAATGCGCACCTAGTTCGACGGGGGTGGTTCGGACGCGGTCATTGTTGCATGGGCAACCATGAGAGTGAGAGGAAGGTTTATCCCACCACCAAAGCTTGACGCGCCCCCCAAACGCACCAGCTTTCCTGTCACTGCCAGCCATAGAGGAGAGCCAGCATGTCGGACGCGCCCATAATTGTTCAGAAAACCCCGTATCCCGTCGAGGTCGAGGAAGGGAAAACCTATTTCTGGTGTTCATGCGGGCAGTCATCGAAACAGCCGTTTTGTGACGGATCGCATAAAGGCACGGCGTTCAACCCGGTGAAATACACGGCCGGATCGACCAAGAAGGCGTTCTTTTGCGGGTGCAAGCATTCGGTAAACCAGCCGCTCTGCGATGGCAGCCACGCCAAGCTGGACTAGGCGTCAGACCAGCCCCCACAGCACCACCAGCCATGCCACGCCGGCGGCGATGGCGGTCAGGGCGACCGCGGCGCTGCCAGCGTCTTTGGCTTGTCCCGCAAGGGGATGATGATCTTCGGAAATATAGTCTACGGCGCGTTCGATGGCGGTGTTGACCAGTTCGGCGGCCAATACCAGCACCCCAAGCGCAAGGATCAGCGCGCGTTCGCCGGTCTCGAGCGGTAGCCACAAGGCCAGCGTGGCAGATACAAGATTGGCCCAGACCCATGTGCGGAAAGAGTGTTCCTCTTTCCATGCAAGCCGGGCGCCAGCCCAGCTCCAGATCACCCGCAGGCGCAACCGTTTGAGAAAATAAATCATGCCCCCTCCGTCAGCGATGATGGACCGGAGGAGACATGTTTTTCAAGGTGTGAGACCCGGATCAGCCCGGATCAGTCGGACGCCAGCTGCGCCAGCAGATCCTTGTTCAGGCAATAGTCCGGCGCGGCGTCGGCGCTGTCATGCGTGGCCTGCCAGCCCTTGCATTCCCCCACGCTCTGACATTGGGTGCAGGTCATTACCGCGCTGCGGTATTTCTGCGCCAGTTCGGGATGCTCGGCCAGTTTCTCGGACCAGTCGACCCCGACCTTGCCCGACATCTTGCCCATCAAATCCGAATGGTCGTCCAGTTTCTTGAAAATGCCCATGGTGTAATTCTCCGTATGGTCTTCAGGCCCGACGGGCCTCTTGTCTCAGCCTTGCAAACAGGTCTGCGTGCACGCATCCTTCGGGGGCGCAGTCCGCGCCCGCCGCCTGACCGCCCAGCCAGGACTGGCAATGGTCCACCAGCGCGCATTTGCGGCAGTTGGTGACAAGGTCGGCATATTGTTTTTCAGACAGCGCGCCTTCGGCCATGGCGTCGCTGAGCGATACCCCCATCGACCGCGCCACGCTGCGGGTTAACCAGAAATGCCGGGCGGGATCGCCCAGATGTGCAAGTGAGTTCATGCTTCCAGCCCCTCCAAAGCAGATTTGAGTGCCTCGAACCGGTCCTTGTTGCGACAGGGCTCGGGGGCTTGGTCGGCAGCGCCTTCCTGACGCCCCAGCCAACGCTTGCAACCCGCGGTCCAGTCGCAATGACGGCAGTCCTGCACCATTTCGGCCCAGTCCGCGTTGGTCAGGTTTGCACGCTCCATCGCCGCGACGAGATCGGTCTCGGTCGCCTTGGCCATTTTTTGAACCAGCCACAGATGCGTGTTCTGGTCGCCCAGCGGTTTCATTTCACATTCTCCTGCAACGCGGTGATGACCTCGTGGTTGGCGCAATATCCCGGCAAGGTGTCCCCTACCTCTGCCGGTTCCGACAACCAGACCTGACACGCCTCGGGCAAGGCGCATTTCGAGCAGCGCAGCACCGAGTCGGCTATGTCGTCAAAGGCCAGCCGACCGGACAGCGCGGCTTCCTGCAAATCCACACCCACGCGAGTGGCGGCACGATCCAAAAGATCTGCATGATGTTTGAGTGCGGCGATATCAGGCATTGGGCCCTCCGGTCTGGCAATGACCTGACCCTAACACGCTGCGACACGACGGCCCTTGACCTGCATCAATCAGGTAATGTGGAAGGAACGTTTCGGGTGTGCGTCGACCTAGGCTGACCTGTCGTCCAGATAGGCGCGCACGCAATCCTGCACCCGACGAAACCTGTCTCCACCCAGCTTTACGCCGCCATACCAACGGGTTACGACGATGATGTGATCGGTCAGCCCTTCGCGTTCGAGCATGCGCAAGATCACCATGCCCGCGCCGCTTTCGCCATCATCGCCTTTCAGAGGGGTGCCATCGGACAAAAGCGCGGCCCATGTATTATGGGTCGCCTTGGCGAATTTACGGGCGCGTTTCAGGTCTTTGAGAAAGGCATCTACATCCTTGCGCCCGGTCACGGGCCCGCCCGACACGGCGTATTTTGAGCCGCGATCCGTGACCACGTTCAGTATCTGGTGCATGGCGTGGATTACATCTTGGCCGCGGTCTGGCGCACGACCTGGATGCGCTGGTTGTTGGGCGGGTGGGTGCCAAGGAACATGTTGCCCGGGTCTGCGATGCGCGTGAAATACTGTGCGCCGTTGACAGGATCATAACCCGATTTCTTGGTGATGACCGTGCCAAGGCGGTCAGCCTCAAGCTCGTACGCCTTGGAATAAGCGCGCGAGCCCACCATCGCGCCGGCATCCATCGCCGCGTCCAGCGTGGCGGCATTGGCTCCGGCGGCCGAAGCCAGAATCCCGACAATGATCGCTCCGGCCATGGCATCGGCCTGCTGGCGGTTCAGGTGGCCCATGATGTGATGCGCCGCCTCGTGGCCCATCACAAAGGCCAGTTCGTCCGAGTTGCGCGCATCCGACACAAGGGCCGCGGTAAAGGTGATTTGGGGGCGCCCGTTCCGGTCGACCGACTGAAAGGCGTTCGGAGGCAGATTGGCGCGCTGATCCACCGAGATGTGGAAGTCACAATTCGTACCCTTGGTGCGGGCGCGGCATTCGCGCTCGGCGATTGGCTCCATCCGGCGTTTGATCGGAGCAAGGCGCGAGGTCGCTTGCGCCACGCTCAGCCGTGTGACGGTGCCGCCATTCTGGGGCGCGGTGGGTTTCGGGGCCGGTTGAGGGGGGGCACCACAAGCCGCAACCACACTCATTGCAACCACAAGAGCAATCCAGCGCATGTCTCTGCTCCTACAAAATCATGACAGACCCTAAGCTTAGTGCGCGCTTCCGCCGGTTTCCAGTCTCATTCTGCTTGCCATCGTCGTGACAGGCGTTACGCTGACCTCATGTTCAGTATTGAGCACGAATTTGACGCCACGGTTGTGACCCTTGTTGACGAGGGATCCACCCACCTGTCCGAAGATATCACCATCAACCTGTTCGAAGATGTGGTGACGGTCGAACAATATGATCCCCGCACGGACAGCGTGCAGAAGGTCAGTTTTTCCATGCACCAGATTCAGGAACTGGCCGCTGCGCTGGATCTGCCCGAAGGGGTGTATAAGCTTCAGCTCGACGGCAAACCCGGCTAGGGCGTTACGCGGAACACCTTGTCCCGCGCGGTCTGTCCCCGGATCAGGGTCAGGCGCGACTTGGCGACTCCCATTTCTTTGGCCAAGAGTTTCTGCACCATTGCGTTGGCTTTGCCGCCTTCTGGAACCGTGGTGACATAAACGCGGATCTGGCCGTTTTCCTGTTTCACGAGGTTGCGCGATGCCTTGGGCGTGACGCGGACCGCGATCTCGGCATTGTCGGTGGCAAGATGCGCCAGGCTTGGCATGGGAAATCTCTTTCATGTGGACGGGTGCATCCTAAACCGGCAAGACTGTGCCCGATAGGTGTATTGCGACAAGAGGGCGACCATGGCGACGGGGTTTTTCTGGGATGAAAGGTGTTTCTGGCAGTCTGGCGGGAACTATGCGCTGACCCTGCCAGTGGGCGATTTCGTGCAACCGCTTGCTGCGGGCGGCCTGCCTGAAAGCCCCGAAACCAAGCGACGCCTGAAAAACCTTCTGGATGTCAGCGGGCTGTCGCGCGAGTTGCACATGACCAGCGCCCCAGCCGCCAGTCGCGAAGATCTGGAGAGAGTGCACCCGGCAACTTATCTGGAGCAGTTCAAGGCCATGTCGGATGCGGGCGGCGGCGAACTGGGCCTGCGAACCCCGTTCGGCAAAGGCGGGTACGAGGCAGCCGCCCTGTCAGCCGGTCTGGCGAAAGAGGCCGTGCTGGCAGTTCTGCGAGGCGAGTTGGAGAATGCCTATACCCTGTCACGCCCGCCGGGGCATCACTGTCTGCCCGACTGGCCGAACGGGTTTTGCCTGTTGGCCAGCATCGCGATTGCCATCGAGGCCGCAAAGGCGGCAGGGCTGGCCGACCGCGTGGCGGTGATTGACTGGGACGTTCATCATGGCAACGGCACCGAGGCAATTTTCCTGTCGCGGGACGACGTGCTGACCATCTCGCTGCATCAGGACCGGAACTATCCGCTGGACACCGGCGCGTTCGACGTGCGCGGCGAAGGCGATGGGGCGGGATACAATATCAACATCCCCCTGCCCCCGGGTGCAGGCCATGCCAGTTACCTTGACACGATGGAGCGGATCGTGCTGCCTGCGCTGGATCGCTATCGCCCTGACCTCATTATCGTGGCCTGTGGCTATGATGCGGCGGCGTTTGATCCCCTTTCGCGGATGCTGGCCACGGCCGAGACCTTTCGCGAAATGACGAGGCAGGTCATGGGCGCCGCGGATACATGGTGCGACGGTAAACTGGTTCTGGTGCATGAAGGCGGCTATTCCGAGGCCTATGTGCCCTTCTGCGGGCACGCCGTGCTGGAAGAACTGTCCGGCAGCGACATTTCCGTGCCCGACCCCATGGCCGAAACGCTGAGAATCCGCCAGCCCGACGCCCGGTTCGAGGCGTTTGTGGCCGAACAGATCGGGGAACTTGCGGATTTCTTTGCAAAACCCGCGAAAAGCGGTTGAAACCCCGCCCTGGCCTGACGACATAAGGTCCGACCAATAAGAGGGAAGCATACATGCCCCAACCGAATCCGCAGGCGCTGGAGTTTCTGCTCACGCGCCGGTCCCGCCCAGCCAAGACACTGACCCTGCCCGTGCCCACACGCGACGAGTTGACGCCGATCCTCATGGCGGCGCTGCGTACGCCTGACCATGGCAAGCTGGAACCGTGGCGCCTGATGGTGCTGGAACGGGCCGCGCTAGCCCGCCTTGGCGACCTTGCTGGTGAACGCGGGGCCGCGCTGGGGCTGGAGGAAGACCAGATTGCCAAGGGCCGCAACCAGTTTGACACCGGCAATCTGGCCGTCGTCGTGATCGAAAGCCCGGTTCTGTCGGAAAAGGTGCCCACGGTCGAACAGACGTATTCGGCGGGGGCCGTGTGCCTTGCGCTTTTGAATGCGGCGCTGGCCGCCGGTTGGGGCGCAAACTGGCTGTCGGGCTGGATCAGCCATGATCGCGGTTTCGTGGAACAGGCCTTTGGGCTGGCCCCGCAGGAACGCGTCGCCGGGATCATCCATATCGGCACCGAGAAAGCTGCCCCGCCCGAACGTCCCCGTCCCGATCTTGAGAGCAAGGTGACATGGGTGTCCAACTGATCCTGACTTCGTTTTTCAAGGCGCTGGGGCAGTTGGGGGACCGGCGGTTCCGCAAGGTGTTCTTCACCGGTATCGCTCTGGCGCTGATCTTGCTGATCGGGGCAAGTGTCGGCCTTGTCAAAGTGCTGGATTTCTTCGTGGCCGAGGAAATCACCCTACCTTGGATTGGTGCGGTCACATGGGTGGATGATGTGCTGAACTGGTCGCTGGTGCTGCTGGTGCCGGTGGCTTCGATCTTCCTGATGGTGCCGGTGGCCTCGGCCATGACGGGGCTTTTCCTTGATCAGGTGGCCGACGCGGTCGAGGACCGCCATTACCCCGGCCTGCCGGCAGTGCCGGACCTGCCGATCTCGGAAACGCTGAAGGATACGGTTGGGTTTCTGGGGGTCATGATCGGCGCCAATATCGTGGCGCTGATTCTCTACGTGGTCTTTTCGCCGCTGGCGCTTTTCATCTTCTGGGCGCTGAACGGGTTCCTGCTCGGGCGGGAATACTACCAGATGGCCGCCATGCGCCGCGTCGGACGCGAAGGTGCCCGCGCTCTGCGGCGACGCAATATGGGGACGATCTGGCTGGCGGGTGTTCTGATGGCGGTGCCGCTGTCAGTGCCGCTGGTAAACCTGCTGATCCCGATCATGGGGGCGGCGGTCTTTACTCACCTGTTCCATCTAACACAGGCGCAGGCCCCATCACGTTGAACCAGTCGAAATCGCGCACGGTGATGACGCCTGTAGTGATAATCCAGTACAGGATCGCCCACATCACGGCGGCGGCCAGCGTGGTCCATTTGGCCTTGGTGCGCAGCTGGTGATGCTCGGGGGCACCGGCATGGGTGCCCGGCACGACCTCGCCCACGTCGCCCTGTGTCTGCAGGCGGATCGGGATCGCGATCAGGAAGGTCAGGAACCACAAGACCGCATAAAGGACGAGCGCTGAGGTGATGGCCATGGCGGGGTTCTCTTTCCGTGTTCAAAGACAATACGGGCGGGATATAACCCGCCCGCCCGTGAATTCAATGGGATCAGACCTGTTCAAGCTCGACCAGGCAGCCGTTGAAATCCTTGGGGTGCAGGAACAACACGGGTTTGCCGTGAGCGCCGATCTTGGGCTCGCCCGAGCCCAGCACACGCGCACCGGTTTCCTTGAGATGGTCGCGCGCCGCGATGATGTCTTCAACCTCGTAGCAGACATGGTGGATGCCGCCCGAGGGGTTCTTTTCAAGGAAGCCGTTGATCGGGCTATTTTCGCCCAAGGGATACAGCAGTTCGATCTTGGTGTTGGGCAGCTCGATGAACACCACGGTCACGCCGTGATCGGGTTCGTCCTGCGGCGCGCCGACCTTGGCCCCAAGAGCGTTGCGGTATTGCGCCGAGGCCGCTTCGAGATCCGGCACGGCAATGGCGACGTGGTTCAGACGTCCGATCATGTCGATGTTCCTTTCAGGTTTCTCAAGTTTGAAAACGTTATGGGCAAGCCGCGCCCCCGTTGCAAGCGACAGGGGGTCGCGCGCCGCAACGTTCTGCCCCCGCGCCATTAACGGCGCATTTACCAACCCTGCCCTAGCCTCTGAGTCGTTTCACACCGTTGCCACAAGGAGACCCCCATGGATGACCTGACGCCGCTTTCGATGATGTCTGCCCCGACGGCCCGCCGTCCGCTGTTGGGATTGACGGTGCTTGTCGTCGAGGACAGCAAGTTCGCCTGCGATGCGCTGCGCCTGATGTGCCTGCGCAGCGGGGCGCGTATCCGCCGCGCCGATTGCCTCGCCTCGGCGCGCCGTCACCTGCAGGTCTATCGCCCCAGCGTGGCGATCATTGATATGGGCCTGCCCGACGGATCGGGGGCCGAACTGATCGAAGAACTGAGCCGCGGCACCCCCCGGATCGACGTCGTGCTGGGCACCTCGGGGGACAGTTTCACCGAAGAGGTGGCGCGTGCTGCCGGGGCGGACGGTTTTCTGGCCAAACCCCTTGAAAGCCTCGCCGCCTTCCAGGAGGCGATCCTGTCGCGCCTGCCAGTCGACCGTCGCCCCTGTGGCCCCCGCAAACTGCCAGTGGACACGATCAAGCCCGACCCTGTCGCCTATCGCGATGACCTGTGCCACGCGGCCGAGGCGCTGCAAGGCAATACTTCGCTGGACTACGTCGCACGCTTCCTGTCTGGCATCGCGCTGAGCGCCCATGACCTTGCCCTGCAACGCGCCGCCGACAGCGTGACGCGCGGGCGCGCCGAGGGCAAACTGCTGAATGCTGACGTGGTCCGCCTGCGCCAGCTGGTCGATGCGCGCATCGCGCGGGAACCGGCAATCTGAAGGCTGGCTAACCCAGCGCAGGGTCGTCATTGGCCCGCACGAGACGGGTCAGGTCGCTCAGCCGTTCGCGCTGGTTGCCCTCGGCGTCGAAGTTCGAAGGGTTGAGCCAGACCTCGAACGCCTCGGACAGCGCGGGCCATTCGCTGTCGATCACCGAGAACCACGCCGTGTCGCGGTTGCGCCCCTTGACCACGGTGTGCTGGCGATGGACGCCTTCGAAACTCATCCCCAGACGCTGGGCCGCGCGCCGCGAGGGCAGGTTCAGCGCATCGCATTTCCATTCATAGCGGCGAAACCCCGCCGCGAAGGCCCAGCGCATCATCAGCACCATCGCCTCGGTCGCCGCGCGGGTGCCTTGCAGCGCGGGAGCCAGATTGATATGCCCAACCTCGATCGACCCGGAGGGCGGATTGATCCGAAGATAGCTGGCCACCCCGCCCCAACTTTGGCGGACCTTGTCCTTTATCGCGTAAAACAGGGGATCCGGCCCGCCGGTGATGCCCTTGACCCAGCGGTGATAGGCCGCCGCGGAATGGAATGGCCCATAGGGCAGATAATCCCAAACCGGATCGTGATCCTGATAGGCACGGAACAACAGCGCCGCATGACGGTCGGCCTGCAAGGGTTCCAAACGTGCATAATGCCCCTCAAGCACCTCGCCCGAAGGTGGCGCAGGCGGGGTCCAGTTCTTGATGACCGCTCCAAGGGGTCTTGGGTCTTGCATGGCACGGCTCCTGTCTCTTGGCATTACCTTGCACCAGCCGTGCAAGGCTGCCAAGCCCCTGACATCACAGAAGCATCCGAGGATCATCCCCCATCTCAAGACCTGGAAAGACCGTGTGTTCCAGATGGCTGCGCTCCAATCCGAAACTGCCGCGAATGGCCCAGGCGGCATAGCGGCGCACATCGTCCAGCGGCATCAGGTCCCGCCGCGCATAGAGATCGGCCTCGGCCAGTCCCGGCCAGGCGCCAAAGACCTTCCCGCCGCGCAACGCCCCCCCCGAGAGGATCATCGCGCCGCCGGTCCCATGATCCGTGCCCCTGGTGCCGTTTTCCCGCACGGTGCGGCCGAACTCAGTCATGGCCACCACGGTCGTGCGCCCCCAGACCACCTGACCACATCCCTCTTTCAGGCGCAACAGCACCTTGGCAAGGCGATCCAGCGGCTGTTTCAGGCGGTTGTCCTGCCGTGCATGGGTGTCCCAGCCCCCCAGTGAGAACGAGACAACCCGCGTGTCGCCGACCAGTTGACGGGCAGCAAAGTCGGCAATGCGAAGGTGACTTTTGCCGGCAGCGCGCGGTTTCATATCCTGTTGCAACATGGACATCATGTCGTCATCCGACCCTTCCACGACTACCGCGTCACCATCGTTTTCGGCCAGAACCAGCGCCTGCGCCATCGCAGCCCCCAGTGCAGGGTCACTGCGCATGGTCATTTCCAGCAGGCGCACGCCCTGCGCGCTGAGCGTAATATCCACATCGGGCGACCAGTTCGACACCGGTGCCGCGCCTTTGGTCAGCAGCATGGTTTCGGACCCGATTGCATAGGCCGTTTCCGTCTGAACGCCGGGCGTGGTCTGTAGCATCCGGTTCAGCCATCCGTCACGAATACCATCTCCAAGCGACGGTAGCCCCGCCTCGAGCAAATCCTGACCGTCGAAATGGCTGCGTTTGTCGCGATAGGGTTGCGAAACGGCATGAACAAAGCCCAGTTCTCCGGCCTGCCAGAGCGGCATCAACGGGGCCAAGGCTGGATGCAGACCAAAGAACCCGTTCAGGTCCAGCCCGTCCGGGCGCCTCTGGGCAAGGCGCGGACGCGCGGCGGCAAAGTCCGGATCGCCCCACGGACGCACGGCATCCAGCCCGTCCAGCCCGCCGCGCAGGATGATCACCACCAGCCTGTTATCCCAAGGCCCCGCAGCCAGACTGACCGGGGTCAACAAAGGACTGGCCGCTGCGGAACAACCCAAGGCCGCCGCGCGCGCCAGAAACCCACGTCTTGAAAGCGATTTGGTCATGCGGTCCTCCTTACCGGCGTTGAAAGGCCGGAGACATCAGCACCAGCGCCACGCCTTCGCGCCGGTTTTCGGCGGCTTCGGCGGCAAAGGCCACATCCTGCGGTGCATCGGGCCCAAGGCAGGCCCTGACAAACTCTCGCGGGTCCGGTGGGGCGCCCAGAACGCCGGACGGAAAGGTCAGCGCCCATTGCAGCCGCGCGGCCATGCCCTGTGGTGAAATCCACGCCTCATCTTGTTCCGGCCAGCCATCGGGACCACCCGGCGCATCCCACGGCTGCCCCATCCGGTGCAGAGGGGTGACGACAAGACGTTGCTGCCCCTTGTGGCCAAGCGCGGTATAGATGCTGCCTGTCACGCCAAGTCCCCGCATCGCCGAGGCCATGAAATCCTGCGGTGGCTTGATATTCGCAAGCACCGGATCCCAGGCCCCGGGCGCCTCGAGAAGAGCTTGATATACGGCCAGCAGATCACCCTGTGTGTCGAGGTATACACCGGTCAAACGTTCCACCAAAGCCGGGTCCGGCGTATCCGACAGGAAATGCACGGCCAACTTGCCCGCGATATGCCGCGCCGTCGCCGGGTGCCGCGCCAGATCACGCAGGGCGGCCTCGATATCCTGCAACCGCCCGTTTCGCTGCCCATAGCTTTGCCCGAGGATGGTCTCTGGCCCCGGTTCGGCCCGGTTCGGCAAATATCGAAATCCGGTCTTGAGCCAAAAGGCAAGTCCGGTAAGCAACTCGGCAAGTTCGCGCACGTCGGCCTGCGTATAGGGTCCATCCACCCCAAGCGTGTGCAGTTCAAGTACTTCCCGCGCGAGGTTTTCGTTAAGCCCCTGCGCCTTGTTTTTCTGGCGTGCAAAGGCGCTGTTGGGACCAATCGACTGGGTCTGATCGAGGTACATCAGCATCATGGGATGCATCACCACCGCAATCAGCATCTCTTCAAATCGGCCCGCCACGAAGGGGCGGATAGCCTCGTCGACATACGAACCCACGAGCGCCTGAAAATTCACAGATTTGCCCCTGACCGTGAAATGGTCTTTCCAGAAACTGACAAGGCGTTCGCGAAACGCGGTCGGGCTGTTCACCTGTCGCATCAGGGTCTGACCAGTGATCCTGACTCGCTGCCGATAAAAGTCGCGGCCCAGTGACTTGGTGATCTTGGACGCCTCTTCTGCCTCGGCCTTGTCCGTGGATTTGCGCACCGTCCTGTTTGCCGCGCGATATGCCAGCAGATCTTCACGGAAACTATCCATCGAAGGGATCGGGAAGCGGGTGATTATGTCGTCCGGTCCGATGAGCCCGGCCAACATCTCGGCAACGCCTGACGGCGGAGTCAGATCGGGCGACAGGCCGTATCCGAAACGAATTTCCGCAAGTACCGGATCAAAACGCATCTCTTGTGGTCCTCAGGCAAATCAACCGGTTTTTCCCTGATAACATAAGCACCTTTGCGTTGAATACAGCCTACCGGGCGCGCAGCGCGCGTGGACAGGCAAGAACCCGCACAAAAAAGGCCCCCGGACGGGAGGCCTGTTTCCGTTGACATTGCTGCGCGGGATCACTCCTGCGGGATCACCCGCAGGCCCAGTTCCATCAACTGATCGCTGGTCGGATCGCTCGGCGCGTTCATCATCAGGTCTTCGGCGCGCTGGTTCATCGGGAACATTACCACTTCGCGGATGTTTTGCTGATCCGCCAAAAGCATCACGATGCGGTCGACGCCAGCAGCACAGCCACCGTGCGGCGGGGCACCGTATTTGAACGCGTTGACCATGCCGCCAAACCGCTTGCGCACCTCGTCTTCGCCATAGCCCGCGATTTCAAACGCCTTGAACATGATCTCGGGCTTGTGGTTCCGGATCGCACCCGACACCAGCTCATAGCCATTACAGGCAAGGTCATACTGGAAGCCGGTCGCCGAAAGCGGATCGGTTTCGAGGATTTCCATCCCCCCCTGCGGCATCGAGAACGGGTTGTGATCGAAATCAACCTCGCCGGTCTCGTCGTCTTTCTGGAAGATCGGGAAGTCCACAATCCATGCGAATGCAAAACGATCCTCGTCCAGAAGGCCCAGTTCTTTCCCGATCACGTCGCGCGCGCGCCCCGCCACCGCTTCGAACGCCTTGGGTTTGCCGCCAAGGAAGAAGGCCGCATCCCCAATGCCCAGACCCAGCTGCTGGCGGATCGCCTCGGTGCGCTCGGGGCCGATGTTCTTGGCCAGCGGACCAGCCGCTTCCATGCCGCCCTCGACCTCGCCGGATTTCAGCATGGCCTGCGCTTCCTTGACCTTGATGCCAAGCTCCTGCGCCACGCTGTCGGCGGTTTTTTCGCGCCAGAAGATATAGCCCATCCCGGGCAGACCCTGTTCCTGCGCGAACTTGTTCATGCGGTCACAGAACTTGCGTCCGCCACCGGTCGGCGCCGGAATGGCGCGCACTTCGGTGCCTTCCTGCTCCAGCAGTTTGGCAAAGATCGCGAAACCGGAGCCGCGGAAATGCTCGCTGACGTCCTGCATCTTGATCGGGTTGCGCAGGTCGGGCTTGTCGGTGCCATACCATTTGGCGGCATCGGCATAGGAAATCTGCGGCCAGTCCTGATCGACTTTGCGCCCGCCCCCGAACTCTTCGAAAATGCCTTGCAAAACAGGCTGAATGGTGTCGAACACGTCCTGCTGGGTGACAAAGCTCATTTCCATGTCGAGCTGGTAGAAATCGGTCGGCGAGCGGTCGGCGCGCGGGTCTTCGTCGCGGAAACAGGGTGCGATCTGGAAGTATTTGTCAAAGCCCGCAACCATCATCAGCTGTTTGAACTGCTGCGGCGCCTGCGGCAACGCATAGAACTTGCCCGGATGCAGACGCGACGGCACCAGGAAGTCGCGCGCGCCTTCAGGCGACGACGCGGTGATGATCGGCGTCTGATATTCGCGGAAGCCCTGATCCCACATGCGCTTGCGCATCGACATGACCACGTCCGAGCGCAGCTTCATGTTCTCCTGCATCACGTCGCGGCGCAGGTCGAGGAAGCGGTATTTAAGACGGGTCTCTTCGGGATATTCCTGATCGCCAAACACCATCAGCGGCAACTCATCCGCCGCGCCCAGCACTTCAAGATCGCGCACGAACACTTCGATCTCACCGGTCGGCAGTTTCGGGTTCACCAGCTCGGGGTCACGCGCTTTGACGTTGCCGTCAATGCGGATACACCATTCCGAACGCACCTTTTCCATCTCGGCAAAAACCGGGCTGTCAGGGTCGCACAGAACCTGCGTCACGCCGTAATGGTCGCGCAGGTCGATGAACAGGATGCCGCCGTGGTCACGAACACGGTGAACCCAGCCCGACAGGCGGACGGTTTCACCGACATTGGATTTGTTCAGGTCGGCGCAGGTATGGCTGCGAAAGGCGTGCATGGTCGCTCCCTCTGACGGGTGAATAGTGAAGTCGCGCCGATACACCTTTTCGCGCGGGTAAAGTCAAGGGAACAGCGGCGGAATTGCCCTAAAATCGCCGTTGCGCCCTGCCGGAACTGTGCGAGAGGTCAAATCCCGCCGAAACACGGCCGATCTGGCGCGCTCCGCCAGAGGGTCCCGAAGCTACTCCGGCGGGCGATGCACCGGACAGGACGCATCCCACATAGCCTGCAACTGCCCGCGCAGGGCATTGGTCAGAACGATCTGCCGGGCAGCGCGCAGGTCGGCCAGCGTGAGGACGGCTTCACGCCAATGGCCTGCGTCCAACATGGTTTGCCGGTACACCCCCGGCAAGCAGCCGCACGCGACCGGCGGAGTGAACCAGTCACCCTTTGAGGTCTCGAAGGCGATATTGGTGATGCTGCCTTCGCATACCTCGCCCCGCGTGTTCAGGAACACCCATTCCTGCACCCCATCCGGCAATTCTGTCCGCGCCCGGTCATAAAGCGCACGGCGGGTGGTTTTATGGCGCAGGAACGGATCATTCGGATCAAGGTGGCTCGGGTGGATGCGAAAGGACCACGGGCCTTGCGATGCAGGTGGCAACGGGGCGGTCGAGATCGCCACCCTGCCCGGCCGGTCCAGCGTCAGGCGACACCGCAAAGGGGCCTCACCGGAAAGCGACGCAACCGCGGCCTGCACATCATGCGGGTCCAGCGCAAACCCCAGCGCCGCCGCAGACCGGGTCAGGCGCGCGAGATGCAGGTCAAGATGCGCCACGGGCGCGCCGGGCACCCATGCAAAGGTTTCGATCAGGCATGTTCCATCTGGAACCGGGTCGCGAAACGGGCTTTCCATAGGGCCTCCTCATATTCCGACGCGGCGGTGCTGTCCCAGACCACGCCCCCCCCGACATTCAGAATTGCCGCGCGCCCTTCGACCATCAGCGTGCGGATCGCCACGTTAAAATCGCTGCGCCCGTCGGGGGCGGCCCAGCCGATCGTGCCGCAATAGATATCTCGGGCGTCCGGTTCGAGATCGTTCAGGATCTCCATCGCGCGCAGCTTGGGCGCGCCGGTGATCGACCCACAGGGAAACAGGGCACGCAGAATATCGCCCAGACCTGTTCCGTCCTGCAAATCGGCGGTCACAAGAGACACCATCTGGTGCACGGTCGCATAGCTTTCGACCTTGAACAGGTCCGGCACATGCACGCTGCCCGGTTTGGCCACGCGACTTATGTCGTTGCGCCGAAGGTCAACGATCATCAGGTTTTCCGCGCGGTTCTTTTCGTCTTGCGCCAGCCACAGTTTGCGCCGCCGATCCTCGGCCGGATCACTGCTGCGCGGCTGGGTGCCCTTCATCGGGCGCGTTTCGATCCGCCCGTTTGCACTCGTGCGAAAAAACAGTTCCGGTGAGCGGCTGAGGATCGTCGGCAGCCCGTCCTGTTCGATCAGTGCGCCGTGGCCCACGGGTTGATGCGCAGCCAGCGCGGCATAAAGCGCGGCGGGGGTGCCGCCCGTCTGTGCCTTGATCGGAAAGGTCAGATTGGCCTGATAAATGTCACCGTCCCCGATTAAGCCGCGCACCACGTCGAAGGCGCGTTGATACCGGGCCCTGTCCCAAAGCGGGCGGACCCCAACCAGCGTGGCAGGACCTTGGGGCAAAGGTGCGGCGGCGGTCGGCGCGTCGTACACCCCGAATTGCAAAAGCGGCAGCCGACGGCGCGCCGGCATCCGCGCCCGCAACCGGGGCTCCAGCGCATAGCCCAGTTCATAGCTTGCATATCCCGCGAGCCATTTTCCCTGCGCGCGGGCAGCGTCCAGATCATCCAGTGCCTGCATCACCTCGTCAGGTCTCATGGCCACGATCAGGCGTTCAGGACCGGCAAAACATGCCGCCCGCGCCTCTGGCCCGCGATCAAAGCGAATCTTCACAGCCTGCCCCACATTGGTTCACCGGCTGGGTATACGGCTACGCGCCGGAAAGAACAGGCTGGAAAGCGGCAGTTTGATGCAATTTCCCGATCCCCCTTGCACCTTGCCCGCCGATAGTTATAACCCACGACAATTTGCGCATTCGGGCGACTCCTGCCACTCCTCCCTGTCGCCCCAACATCCGAGGTCTGCCATGCCCAAAAGAACCGACATCTCCTCGATCATGATCATCGGGGCCGGCCCCATTGTGATTGGCCAGGCCTGTGAATTTGACTACTCCGGCGCCCAAGCCTGTAAGGCCCTGCGCGAGGAAGGCTATCGCGTGATCCTCGTGAACTCGAACCCCGCGACAATCATGACCGACCCCGGACTGGCCGACGCGACGTATATCGAACCGATCACCCCCGAAGTGGTCGCCAAGATCATCGAGAAAGAACGCCCCGACGCGCTGTTGCCGACCATGGGCGGTCAAACCGGCCTCAACACCTCGCTCGCGCTCGAGGAAATGGGCGTGCTCGACAAGTTTAACGTGGAAATGATCGGGGCCGACCGCAAAGCGATCGAGATGGCCGAGGACCGCAAGCTGTTCCGCGAAGCGATGGATCGGCTGGGCATTGAAAACCCGCGCGCCTCGATCGTGACCGCGCCCAAGAAGGAAAACGGCGATGCCGACCTTGAAGAAGGCATCCGCCTGGCGCTGATCGAACTGGAAGACATCGGCCTGCCCGCGATCATCCGCCCCGCCTTTACCATGGGCGGCACCGGCGGAGGCGTCGCCTATAACCGCGAGGATTACATCCATTTCTGCCGCACCGGCATGGATGCCAGCCCCGTGAACCAGATCCTGGTCGATGAATCGCTTTTGGGCTGGAAAGAATACGAGATGGAGGTTGTGCGCGACAAAGCCGACAACGCGATCATCGTCTGCTCGATTGAAAACGTCGATCCGATGGGCGTGCATACCGGTGACTCGATCACCGTGGCCCCTGCCCTGACCCTGACCGACAAGGAATACCAGATCATGCGCACGCACTCGATCAACGTGCTGCGTGAAATCGGCGTGGAAACCGGCGGATCGAACGTGCAATGGGCGGTGAACCCCGAAGATGGCCGCATGGTCGTGATCGAGATGAACCCGCGTGTATCGCGTTCGTCGGCGCTGGCGTCCAAGGCGACCGGCTTCCCGATTGCAAAAATCGCCGCGAAACTGGCCGTCGGCTTCACGCTGGACGAACTGGACAACGACATCACCAAGGTCACCCCGGCGAGCTTTGAGCCGACCATCGACTATGTCGTGACAAAGATCCCGAAATTCGCGTTTGAGAAATTCCCGGGCTCCGAGCCCTATCTGACCACAGCAATGAAATCCGTGGGCGAGGCCATGTCGATCGGCCGCACCATCCATGAATCGCTGCAAAAGGCGCTGGCCTCAATGGAATCCGGCCTGACCGGCTTTGACGAGGTGGACATCCCCGGCGCGCCCGACAAGGCCGCGGTCATCAAGGCAATCAGCCAGACGACCCCGGACCGGATGCGCACCATCGCCCAAGCCATGCGCCTTGGTCTCAGCAATGACGAAATCCACAACGTCACAAAATTCGACCCGTGGTTCCTCGACCGCATCCGCGAGATCATCGAGGCGGAAGAAGACGTGCGCGCAAATGGCTTGCCCGGCGACGAAGCCGGCCTGCGCAAGCTCAAGATGATGGGCTTCACCGATGCGCGCCTTGCCAAGCTGACCGGCTATAGCGAACGCGACATCCGCAACAAGCGCGTGAATGCGGGCGTCACCGCCGTGTTCAAACGCATCGACACCTGCGCCGCCGAGTTCGAGGCGCAGACCCCGTACATGTATTCGACCTATGAGGCCCCGATGATGGGCGACGTTGAATGCGAGGCCCGCCCGAGCGACCGCAAGAAAGTGGTCATTTTGGGCGGTGGCCCGAACCGGATCGGTCAGGGGATCGAGTTCGACTATTGCTGCTGTCATGCCTGTTACGCGCTGACTGATGCAGGGTACGAGACCATTATGGTCAACTGTAACCCCGAAACCGTGTCGACCGACTATGACACCTCGGATCGTCTGTATTTCGAACCGCTGACCTTTGAACACGTGATGGAAATCCTGCGTGTGGAACAGGAAAACGGCACCCTGCACGGCGTGATCGTCCAGTTCGGTGGCCAGACCCCGCTGAAACTTGCCAACGCGCTGCATGACGAAGGCATCCCGATCCTTGGCACTACGCCAGACGCGATCGACCTTGCCGAAGACCGCGAACGGTTCCAGGCACTGGTGAACGAGCTGAACCTGAAACAGCCGCTGAACGGCATTGCCTCGACCGACGCCGAAGCGCTCAAGATCGCCGAAGACATCGGTTTCCCGCTGGTGATCCGCCCGTCCTATGTTCTGGGGGGGCGCGCGATGGAAATCGTACGCGACATGGCCCAGCTCGAACGCTATATCGCCGAGGCCGTGGTGGTGTCCGGCGACAGCCCGGTCCTGCTTGACAGCTATCTCTCGGGGGCCGTGGAGCTGGACGTGGACGCGCTCTGTGACGGCGAAAACGTGCATATCGCGGGCATCATGCAGCACATCGAAGAGGCCGGCGTGCACTCGGGCGACAGCGCCTGTTCGCTACCGCCCTATTCGCTTGACGCCGAGGTAATCGCCGAGATCAAGCGCCAGACCGTGGCGCTGGCCAAGGCGCTGAACGTGGTGGGCCTGATGAACGTGCAATTCGCGGTCAAGGACGGCGAAATTTACCTGATCGAGGTCAACCCGCGCGCTTCGCGTACCGTGCCCTTCGTTGCCAAGGCCACCGACAGCGCCATCGCGTCGATCGCAGCCCGTCTGATGGCCGGTGAGCCGCTCTCGAACTTCCCCGAGCGTCCGCCCTATGAAGAAGGCGCCGATATCTCGACCCCGCAGCCGATCGCCGACCAGATGACCCTGGCCGATCCGAACATGCCGTGGTTCTCGGTGAAAGAGGCCGTGATGCCCTTCAACCGCTTCCCTGGTGTCGACACGATCCTGGGCCCGGAAATGCGCTCGACCGGTGAAGTCATGGGTTGGGACCGCTCCTTTGCGCGCGCCTTCCTCAAGGCACAGCTGGGCGCGGGGATGATCCTGCCGACCGAGGGCAAGGCCTTCATATCGATCAAGGATGAAGACAAGACTGCCCAAATGGTCGAAACCGCCCAGATCCTGATCGAACTTGGCTTTGGCATTGTCGCCACCGCGGGCACGCAAAGCTGGCTGGCCGAACAGGGCGTGGCCTGTGACCGCGTGAACAAGGTCTATGAAGGCCGCCCGAACATCGTTGACCTGCTCAAGAACGGAGATATCTCTCTGGTCATGAACACCACCGAGGGCGCGCAGGCGGTCAATGACAGCCGCGAAATCCGCTCGGTCACGCTGATGGACAAGATCCCGTACTTCACGACGGCTGCGGCCAGCCACGCTGCGGCCCGCGCCATGAAGGCGCGTGAAGAAGGCGATATCGAGGTGCGCAGCCTGCAAGGCTAACCCCCCTGATCTCATGAAAAAAGGCGCCAGAGACAGTCTCTGGCGCCTTTTTTGTTTCCCGAAGGCCACGTTCTTGGTTTTCTGCCGCGTTTGTAGATTGACCAGCGGCTGTGCCAGCAGCGAGGGTTGGAAAAAATCACCGAGCAGCCCAAGGACCAAACATATGCGCTTTTTCATCGCCCTCGCCGCCCTCCTCACCCTCAGCGCCTGCGGCGGTATCCCGCTGGTGCCGTTGATCTGAGGCGACGTGCCCCCCTTTTCACCTTCGTAAAATACTCCCGCCGGAGGCGTCTCGCAGGCCCGCAAAGGGCCTGCAAAACCTGCGCGCGCCGCTGGCGCGCACAATCAGGTCAGACTTTCTGCTGCGTGTACTGGCGCAATTCCTTGCGGGCCACCTGACGACGGTGCACTGCGTCCGGCCCGTCCGCCAATCGCAGGGTCCGCACCTGTGTCCACGCAATCGCAAGCGGCGTATCCTGTGACACACCTGTTCCGCCATGCATCTGCACCGCTTCGTCAATCACCCGCAGCGCCACGTTCGGGGCCACGACCTTGATCTGGCTGATCCACGGCGCGGCAGCACGGGCATCGCCCTGGTCCATCATCCAAGCGGTTTTCAGACACAACAGACGCGCCTGTTCGATCTCCATCCGGCAATTTGCGATGATGTCATAATTCGCTCCGAGATGCGCCAGCGGCTTGCCAAAGGCCTCTCGGTCCAGCGCGCGCTTGCACATCCGCTCGAGCGCGGCCTCGGCCTGACCGATAGCGCGCATGCAGTGATGGATGCGCCCCGGCCCCAGACGCCCCTGCGCAATTTCAAACCCGCGCCCTTCGCCGAGCAGGATATTTTCCGCTGGCACCCGCACGTCAGTGAACCGGATATGCATGTGCCCGTGCGGCGCATCGTCGTGACCATACACCATCATCGGACGCAGCACCTCGATCCCGGGCGTGTCCGCAGGCACCACAATCATGGACTGGCGGTTGTGCACGGGCATGTCATCGCCACCGGTTTTCACCATCACGATATAGACCTTGCAGCGCGGGTCGCCCGCGCCCGAAGACCAGTATTTCTCGCCATTCAGCACATAGTCATCGCCGTCCCGTACGCAGGACATCGAAATGTTCGTGGCATCCGAACTGGCCACGTCCGGCTCGGTCATGAGGTACGCCGACCGGATTTCACCCTCAAGCAAGGGCGCGAGCCAGTTCTCTTTCATGGCGTCGGTGCCATAGCGTTCGAACACTTCCATATTGCCGGTATCGGGCGCAGAGCAGTTGAACACCTCGGCGCCAAGCGGCGTCTTGCCCATTTCCTCGGCGAAGAAGGCATATTCCACCGTGGTCAGGCCAAAGCCTTTGTCGCTATCGGTCAGCCAGAAATTCCACAGACCGCGTTCCTTGGCCTTGGCCTTCAAACCCTCAAGGATTTCGGCCTGCCGTTCGGTATAGGTCCAGCGGTCCCCCTTGCCGATCTCGGCATGGTATTCATCTTCCAGCGGCATGATGTCGTTGCGGATCATGTCCCTGACCTGATCCAACAGCTTTTCGTTCTCGGGGCGCATACCCAGATTCATGGTTGTTCTCCCTTAGTGCTCCACTTGTGGACAGGGTGACATACCCGCGGGTATGTTGTCTATCACCCCGCCTGCAAGTGACGCAGGGTCGCAAATTGTGACGTGTGCGTCGGGGCACAAATCAGCAATCGAAAAAATTTCCGGTTTCGCCAAAAAAATCCCCCTCCCCCTCTTGCGCCCACCCCCAAGCCACAGTAATTAGCCGCTCACCGTTGGGGTGTAGCCAAGTGGTAAGGCAGCGGTTTTTGGTACCGTGTATCGTAGGTTCGAATCCTACCACCCCAGCCATTCAATCCGAGACGACGAAAAGCTTTATCCTGTATCGAACAGGAAGGCTCGGAGTCCGCTACTGCTCCCCGGAAATGCCCCAGAAGTTGCCCCAGTCGGGTGTAACGGGTCTAGCGTGGTCCCGAAGCCAAGGTAACGTCTCGTGTAAGAGGTCGAGAGAGCACCCGGGGCACCCGTTAGGGGTGCTCAGGGTGGGATGGAATGCGCTCTGAGGCGCGGTGAGGGCCCATGCCACAGTGATAGGAGGCGACGGTCCACACCCTTCGCCCAGTAGTCCCAGTCGTCTCGCTTGTTATCCGCCAAGACCCCCTCGATCAGGTGCTTCGGACGACAGCACAGCGGATTATGACAGCGATGGCGAACCACCGTCCCGCAGTCCAGCACCGCCCAGTTAAAGGTATAGTAGGCTAGGCGCGACCGGTTCTACCCGGCGAAAACGCCAAGAGCAGATCGACACTTCATTCCTTAAGCTCTTTTGCTTGTTTCTTCATTTGGAAACGAAAAAGAGCATTGTTGGAGAGAAGGCTTAGGCCAACAGGTCGAAGACGTCCCCGCCAATCTGCAGGTTAATCGACGTTTGTGCATCGCCGTCCACCAAGGCCCACATGATCTGGCCAGTGGGACGATAAATCACGAAGCTCTCGCTGATGCC
>NZ_JBBPEU010000012.1:0-114838 GCF_040225985.1 Shimia fortis | reverse complement strand
GGTCAGAACAACCCAGTCAACAGTTACGGCGCCGTTTTCGTCTTTGCGGAAGTTTTTGATGAATTTGATCATGGTTTTGTCCCTCCAAAGGATCACTAGATTTTCAGTTTCCACCCGGCCGGCCCTTGGTGGGCCGCTCTCTCTCTGGCCCGGTGTCCGACTTGGTATGAAAGCAATATCCACTTTGATTGGGGCACGATTTGGGCGCGATTGGTGCCTTTTTCGTGCTTTGAAAGAAATTCTGAGTTTTTATCTTAAGTGTATGAAAATAAATTAAATTATTTGAAAAATGGCCCGTGCATGGGTTGCGAGCCTCCCCGAATTTGGCAATTTTGACACCTTTGCGGGCATTTTCCCGCTCGGAACTGGCTCTGTGGTGGGTTTTTTGCGAGACTTGCAGGCAAGTAACGACAAAAAAGTCGGGCAGTACACCATGATGACGAGCAGGATTCTGTTTCCATGCCTTCTTGCGCTGGGTCTTTCGGCCCCGGCCGCAGCCGAGTCGCCGCCACCTTTCCCTGATTTCAAAGCCAAACGCGTGACACCGCCCAAACCGGGGCAGAAAAAGCGGATCACAGTGCAGATCGAACCGACCGTGCCCGCGGTCCCCGTGGCGCCCGCCCCCAAAGCAGAAAGCGGGGATGCAGATCAACCTGCAATCGCTAGCAGCTATGCTTGGTTCTGGGAAAAGGTCTCGCCTGATTTGTCCGCCTCCGGGCCGGGTCGGCTGCGAGTGGCGCTGGACGCCCTAAGCGCGCCCCCGGCCGGTCACGGTGTTGCGGCGCCGCGCCTGCAGGTCATGCAGGGGCTTGCCCAGAAACACGGGATCGACATCCTCAAGGCTACCGTAGGCACCCAAGTTTCACCAGCGTTGGTGCTGGCCGTGATCTCGGTCGAGTCCGGGGGGCGTGTCGATGCGGTCAGCAGTGCAGGTGCCGCAGGTCTGATGCAGTTGATGCCCGCGACTGCGGATCGGTTTGGCGTGGCGGACCGGGTGATTCCGGCCGAGAACATCAAGGGTGGGGTCGCGTTTCTGGATTTCCTGATGGAACGGTTCGATACCGACCCGATGCTGGTCCTGGCAGGATATAATGCCGGCGAAAACGCGGTGACCAAGCACAACGGCGTGCCGCCCTTTGCGGAAACACGCGATTACGTGCCCAAGGTTCTGGCCGCCTACAAGGTGGCCCGCGGGTTATGCCGGACACCGCCGCAGTTGATCTCGGACGGGTGCGTTTTCGTCACGCCGTGACGCCCGCAGACGATGTCAGCAGTTCGGGACGTTCACGGCCAGCCCGCCCAGCGAGGTTTCCTTGTACTTTTCGTGCATGTCCTGACCGGTCTGGCGCATAGTTTCGATCACCGCATCCAACGGCACGAAATGATGGCCATCCCCGCGCAGGGCCAGTGAAGCCGCGGACACGGCCTTGATCGCGCCCAGCCCGTTGCGCTCGATGCAAGGCACCTGCACCAGACCTTTGACAGGGTCGCAAGTCATGCCGAGATGATGCTCAAGCGCGATCTCGGCGGCGTTTTCGACCTGTTCCGGCGTACCGCCCATCACGGCACACAATCCGGCTGCGGCCATGGCAGAGGCGCTGCCGACTTCGGCCTGACATCCGGCCTCGGCCCCCGAGATTGAGGCGTTGAATTTGACGAGTCCCCCGATTGCCGCCGCCGTCAAAAGGAATTCCTCGATTTTCGACGTTGTGGCCCCGGGGACATGATCCAGCCAATAGCGGATGACCGCCGGCAGAACCCCCGCCGCGCCATTGGTCGGTGCCGTGACCACCTGTCCCCCGGCCGCGTTTTCCTCGTTTACGGCCATGGCATAGGCGCTCATCCAGTCATTGATGGTGTGCGGCGCATTCAGGTTCATTCCACGCTCGGCCTGCAAGGCGTCATGGATGCCCTTGGCGCGACGGCGCACGTTCAGGCCCCCTGGCAAGGTGCCGTCGGTGGTCAGGCCGCGCTCGATACAATTGTTCATCACGTCCCACAGGCGGGCGCAACCGGTCTTGAGGCTTTCGGAGCAGCCGCGCGAAATCTCGTTCGCGCGTTTCATATCGGCGATGGACTTGCCCGAGCTTTTGGCCATTTCGAGCATTTCCGCAGCGGTTTTGAAGGGGAAGGGCACAGGTGCGCCTTCATCCGTGGCCTTGCCAGCAGCCAGTTCGCCCTCGGTCATCACGAAGCCGCCGCCGATCGAGTAGTAGGTTTCCTGCAGGATCACGTCGCCCTGCGCATCGGTCGCCATCAGGATCATGCCATTGGCGTGACCGGGCAGGTTGGGACCAAAGTCGAACTTCAGGTCCTCGGACGGATCAAAATGCAATTCCGGTAGCCCGCTGGGAGACACCGTTTTTGTGTCTTTGATCCCTGCAAGGGTGCGCTCTGCTTTTTCGTGGTCATATGTGTCGGGCAAAAAGCCGGCCAGCCCAAGGATCGTGGCTCGGTCAGTGGCGTGCCCCACGCCTGTAAAGGCAAGCGAGCCGTGCAGCGAGGCACGCAGACCGTGGAAATCGAACGGAGAGGCGCGCATCTGGTCGAGAAACCGCGCCGCCGCCACCATCGGGCCCATGGTGTGGGATGAAGATGGGCCAACACCCACCTTGAACATGTCGAAAACCGAAAGAAACATTTAGAGAGCCACTCCTTCAAACGGTCGGGGCGGGGATGGGTTTGTGAACGGGCGCGCGGCCATGCCCTCTGTCTGACACAAGGTATGAACAGACGGGCGGGTTTCGATCCGCTTTGCGAGATCATAGAGATTGGGCCAGTCTTTCAGCGCAAACCAGTCTGTGTCCTGTTTGGGGTACAGCGCCATCCAGCGCAGCATGGGGCACAAATAGAGGTCCAGCACCGAAAGGTTGTCCGGGTTGTTGAACCAAAGCTGGCCTGTTGCTGCATTACTTTCGAACAGGCGCAAACCTTCGAGGACATTGGCGCGCGCGCCGGAAAGCAATGCTTTTTGGGGCGCCCGCATGTCCCCGACGTATTTCTGCGGATAGAAGGTCATGCGCAAATTGGCGTGCAGCGTGTTAGAGGCGTAGAAAAGCCAGCTCAGGAAGGATGTACGCTCGGGGCCGGTGACCGGCGGAGCCAGACGGCCCGAGGTGTCCGCCAACCAAAGGAGGATCGCGGCCGTTTCGAACATGGTGCCGTCCGGTGTTTCCAGCGCGGGTATCTTGGCCGCGGGATTCAGTTTGCGAAAGACAGTACTCTGCTGCGCATTTTGTGACCGGTCCACAAGGACGGTTTCATAGGGCAAACCCAGTTCTTCAAGCGCAAGGCGCACGATTCCCGAAGCATTGTCGGGGGCATAGTGAAGTCGTATAAGTTTACTCATGCGATGGAAGGTAAGCGGCGGCCCTGCCAAGTGGGTGTCTCAAAGCGACGTTTCCTTTCGGAAACGCGCTCATTTTGTTTATTGCATGGTTACGCAGGGCGCGCACTGCCTTGGCCGGAGGTTCTCCTGGATGTGCGGGTACGGTGAGAGGTGACCAAACCAGCCGGTATTGCCGAAATATGGGCCCATCACACAGGAGATACATCGAAAACTGCTGTTTTGCCGTAGCCCCCCGCACGCTTCTTTCCTATAACCTTGGCAACAAGAACAAGGGAGTCGCCGTATGTCCGGAGAATTGTCACCCATCGACAAGGCCAAGTTCGTCGCCGCAAAGAAGGCGGCAGAATATGTCGAGGACGGGATGCGTGTCGGCCTTGGCACCGGTTCGACCGCCGCGTGGCTGGTGCGTTGCCTTGGAGAAATGGTGCGCGACGAGGGTCTGCGTATCAAGGGCGTGCCGACCTCGACACGTACGGCGCAGTTAGCGCGCGAGGTCGGGATCAACGTGGTCAGCCTTGACGAGGCGCGCTGGCTGGATGTGACCATTGATGGTGCCGACGAATTCGACGGGGACCTGAACCTGATCAAGGGCGGGGGCGGCGCGCTTTTGCAGGAAAAGATCGTGGCGACTGCTTCGGATCAAATGGTCGTGATTGCCGATATCGGGAAAGAGGTCGAAACGCTGGGCGCGTTTCCCTTGCCGGTCGAGGTGATCCCGTTTGGCTGGCAGACCACACAGGCCCTGATTGAAGAAACACTGGTCAGCATGGATGTGTTGGGGCGGACCTCGACCCTGCGCATGAATGGCGACAGCCCGTTCGTGACAGACGAAGGGAACCACATTCTTGACCTGCACCTCAACCGCATTGGCGATGCCCGCCAGTTGGCCATGGTGCTGAACCAGATGCCGGGCGTGGTTGAAAACGGGCTGTTCATTGATATCTGTGACGCGGTTGTTGTCGGTTATGGTGACGGGCGCGTGGAAGTGCGGGACATCAATGCCGGAACGATCGAAGAGGCGATGTTGGATTTCGCGGAAACCGACAACCTTTTCACTGATCTGGTAGACTAAGGGCGGAAAATGGCTTTCGATTATGATTTGTTTGTCATCGGTGGCGGATCCGGTGGCGTCAGGGCTGCGCGTGTCGCGGCCCAAGAAGGTGTCAAAGTGGCTCTGGCCGAAGAGGACCGCTATGGCGGCACCTGCGTAATCCGCGGATGTGTGCCCAAAAAACTGATGGTGTTTGCCAGCGAATACGCCGGCATGGTCGAGGACGCGCAAGCCTATGGTTGGGATATCCAGCCCGGCGCCTTTGACTGGGACGTGTTCCGCGGCAAGCTTTATGCCGAGCTGGACAGGTTGGAAAACGTCTATCGCGGGATCCTGAAAAACAACGGCGTAGAAACCTTCGACCAGCGGGCCAAGTTGGCGGATGCGCACACGGTCGAACTGGCCGATGGTACACGCAAAACCGCCAAGCATATCCTGCTGGCAACGGGGGGGCGCCCCGTGTTGCCCGGCATCGAAGGCGATGAGTTGGGGATCACCTCGAACGATATTTTCCATCTCGAGAAACTGCCCGAGTCTATTCTGATTGTCGGCGGCGGATACATCGCCTGCGAATTTGCGGGCATCCTGAACGGCATGGGCGTGAACGTGACCCAGTATTATCGCGGCGCCCAAATTCTGCGCGGGTTTGACGACGAAGCGCGTGGACTTGTCAGCGAAGAAATGTGCCAGCGGGGCATCAAACTGCATCTGGGCACCAATATCGTGCGGATGCAGAAAGAAGGCGACAAGATCCGCGTCGTGGCGACGAATGGCGATGAGAACCTGTTCGATCAGGTGATGTTCGCCACGGGGCGTTCCCCCAACAGCGATGGCCTTGGTCTGGAAGAGATCGGTGTGAAACTCGGCCGCAAGGGCGAGGTGGTGGTCGATGACTATAGCCAGACCGCCGTGCCGTCGGTCTATGCCGTGGGTGATGTGACTGACCGCGTGAACCTGACGCCGGTCGCGATCCGCGAAGGCATGGCGTTTGTGGAAACCGTGTTCAAGGGCAACCCGACCAAGCCCGATCACGAACTGATCCCGACCGCGATTTTCACCCAGCCCGAGATGGGCACGGTGGGCCTGTCCGAGGAAGACGCCGCCGAGCAGGAACCGATCGAGGTTTACGCCACAAGTTTCAAGCCGATGCAGCAATCTTTTGCGGGGCGTAGCGAGCGGGTGCTGATGAAACTTGTTGTCAGCCAGAAAACCCGCAAGGTTTTGGGGTGTCATATCGTAGCGCCCGGCGCGGGGGAAATGATCCAGTTGGCCGGCATCGCGGTCAAGATGGGCGCCACCAAAGAGGATTTTGACCGTACGGTTGCGGTACATCCGACCATGTCGGAAGAAATCGTCACAATGAAGACACCGACCCGTACGGGTTGAATTTCGCGGCGCGGGGCACAGATTTCTGTGCAGAGACGCTGAAATAGTTAGGGAAGGGATGAACCTTTATGGCAGGAAATAGTGGCGGCCCCTGGGGCGGCGGCGGAAATCAGGGCGGCGGAGGCGGCGGTGGTGGTCACCGTGGCCAGAACGGCGGCGGAAATCAGGGGGGCGGCGGTGGCCGAGGCCCCAACGATGAAGGCCCTCAGATCCCTGATATCGAAGAATTGATGAAAAAAGGTCAGGATCAGCTGCGCGTGCTCATGGGCGGTCGCGGCGGGTCGGGCAACGGCCAGAACGGCGGTCGTCCGCCATCGGGTGGCGGGATCAGCAAGCCAATGGTCGCCATCGGTATCGTTGCGGCCGTGGTCGCATGGGGCGCTGCCAGCCTCTATTCGGTCAAGCCCGAAGAAAAATCGGTCGAGCTGTTTCTTGGTGAATACCTGCAAACTGGCGAGCCGGGTCTGAACTTTGCCCCGTGGCCGCTGGTTACGGCAGAGGTTCTGCCGGTCACGCGCGAACAAACCGAAGACATTCCGTCGTCGGGCCGTGTGGTCGATGGTCTGATGTTGACGGGGGACGAGAACATCGTCGATATCGACTTTCAGGTGGTCTGGAACATCTCGGATCCTGCGCAGTTCCTGTTCAACCTGCGTGATCCGCGTGACACCATTCGCGCCGTGTCGGAATCGGCCATGCGCGAGATTATCGCACAGTCGGAACTGGCGCCGGTCCTGAACCGTGATCGTGACGTCATTGCCGACCGCCTTCAGGATTTGATCCAGTCGACGCTCGACAGCTATGATTCGGGCGTGAACATCGTCCGGGTGAACTTTGACGGTGCTGATCCGCCCGAACCGGTGAAGGATTCGTTCCGCGAAGTGCAATCGGCATCGCAGGAACGTGACCGTCTCGAGAAACAGGCAGACGCCTATGCCAACCGCGTGTTGGCCGGTGCGCGCGGTGAAGCCGCGCAGGTTCTCGAAGAGGCCGAGGCCTATCGCGCCCAGGTCGTGAACGAGGCCGAAGGTGAAGCCAGCCGTTTCTCGGCTGTTCTGGAGGAATACCAGAAAGCGCCGGACGTGACCCGTAAACGTCTCTACCTCGAGACGATGGAAGAAGTTCTTGGCCGGGTCGACAAGGTCATTATCGACGAACAATCCAATGGTCAGGGTGTTGTCCCGTACCTTCCCCTGAATGAACTGAACAAGGGAGCGAAGAAATGAGAAAATCTAGTTTCCTCCTGCCGATCATCGCCGTCATTGGCATAGCGATTTATTCGGCACTGTTCATTGTGGACGAGCGCGAAAAGGCGCTGGTGCTGCAATTTGGTCGTGTCGTTGATGTGAAGGAAGAGCCCGGGCTCTATTTCAAGATTCCGCTTATTCAGGAAGTGGTCAGCTATGATGACCGGATCCTGAGCCGCGAAGTCGGTCCTCTGGAAATCACGCCCTCTGATGACCGTCGTCTGATCGTGGACGCCTTCGCGCGGTACCGGATCACGGATGTGGTCCAGTTCCGTCAGGCCGTTGGTCCCGGTGGTGTTGCTCTCGCCGAACAGCGTCTGGACAATATCCTGCGGTCGCAAACACGCGAGGTACTGGGTAAAGTGACATCGAACGACATCCTGTCGTCCGATCGTGCGGCGCTGATGCTGAACATCCGCAACGCTGCGATCACCGAGGCACAAGGTCTGGGTCTCGAAGTGATCGATGTCCGTCTGAAGCGTACCGACCTTCCGCAGGCCAACCTCGAAGCGACCTTTGCACGGATGCGTGCAGAACGTGAACGGGAAGCCGCGGACGAGATCGCACGTGGTGAAGAAGCTGCGCAGCGTGTTCGGGCGCAGGCCGACCGGACCGTGGTCGAACTGGTATCGGATGCAAACCGCCAGTCGGAAATCATCCGCGGTGAAGCCGACGCGAAACGCAACGGCATCTTTGCCGAAGCCTTTGGCGCAGATCCGGAGTTCTTTGAATTCTACCGTTCGCTTGCAGCCTATCGTAACTCCCTTCTCGAAGGGAATTCCACGATGGTGATGTCTCCGGATAGTGATTTCTTCAACTATCTGAAATCGGACACCCGCGAATGATCGGGACCGCATTATTGGCGATTGGCCTTGTGCTGATCATCGAGGGGCTGGTGTACGCACTGGCCCCTTCGCTTGTCGAGCAACTGCTCGAGGCGCTGCGCCAGTTGCCGGAAGGACAGCGCCGCACATTGGGCTTGATCTCGATCGCTGGCGGTGTCGCATTGGTCTGGATGGCAAAAGCATTGGGCGCCTGACCATTTCGGTTTATGTTTCAAATATCTCACGAACTATTCACCATACGTGGTGACATCGCGATCCGGCGCCCGTTGCAGACAGCAATGCGGAACGCCATTTTTAACGCAATTGGCAGCGGGGGCATGATCCGCTGCCGCCAAATCAGTCATACACAGGAGACAAGGCATTGACTAATCAAGCAATCGCAAGTCGGCCTTACGCGCGGGTGCGCGGATTGTGGGTCGCCTTGGTGGCTCTGGCCGTGATGGTGGCACAGGCCACGGTCGCGCAGGCCCGCCCGGAAAGCTTTGCAGAACTGGCCGAGAAAATCAGCCCGGCTGTTGTGAACATCACCACCTCGACCGTGGTCGCGGGGCGCACCGGGCCGCAAGGCATCGTGCCCGAAGGATCACCCTTCGAGGATTTCTTCCGCGAATTTCAGGATCGTCAGGGCAACGGGGACCGTCCCCGCCGCACATCTGCGCTGGGTTCGGGGTTCGTGATTTCGGAAGACGGGTTCGTGGTCACGAACAACCACGTCATTGACGGCGCCGATGAAATCCTGATCGAGTTTTTCTCGGGCGAAGAACTGCCTGCCAAACTGATCGGCAAGGACCCCAACACTGATATCGCTCTGCTGAAAGTCGAGTCGGACAAACCGCTGGACTTTGTCAATTTCGGTGACAGTGACACGGCGCGTGTCGGGGATTGGGTGATCGCCATGGGCAACCCGCTGGGGCAGGGGTTCTCGGTGTCCGCTGGCATCGTGTCGGCGCGCAACCGTGCCCTGTCAGGCAGCTATGATGACTATATCCAGACCGATGCCGCGATCAACCGAGGCAACTCGGGTGGGCCGCTGTTCAATATGGATGGACAGGTTGTCGGCGTAAACACTGCCATTCTGTCCCCCAATGGGGGCTCGATCGGGATTGGTTTCTCGATGGCGTCGAATGTCGTGACCAAGGTTGTCGACCAGCTGAAGGAATTCGGCGAAACCCGTCGTGGCTGGCTGGGTGTGCGCATCCAGAACGTGACCGAAGATATGGTCGATGCCATTGAAGGTCTGGACAAGGCCGCTGGTGCGATGGTCACCGACGTGCCCGAAGGCCCCGCGCGTGACGCTGGGCTTCTGGCTGGCGATGTCATCACCACCTTCGACGGGAAACAGGTCGAAGACGTGCGTGGTCTGGTGCGTCAGGTCGGCAATACAGATGTGGGGAAAACCGTGCGCATCGTGGTGCTGCGCGATGGCGAAACCAAGAACATCAAGGTGACGCTGGGCCGCCGTGAAACAGCGGAAGGAAATGGTGCGACGCCTGCCCCGGAACAGCCGGAAACGGTCGAAAAGGAAATCCTGGGTCTGACTGTGACGCCGCTGACCGATGACATGCGTTCGGAACTGGGTGTGGCCGAAGGTACCGAGGGTTTGGTTGTCACAAATGTCGACGAGTCGTCAAAGGCGTTTGAAAAAGGCCTGCGCGCCGGTGATGTTCTGACCGAGGCCAGCCAGCAAAAGCTGACCAGCGTGAGCGATCTGGAAAAGCGTATCTCCGAGGCCAAAGAGGCCGGTCGAAAGTCGCTGCTCCTGCTGGTGCGTCGCGGTGGTGAGCCGCGTTTCGTGGCGCTCAATATCGAAGACTGATGGGTCACTGACCTGAACGAGGAAGGGCGCCGCTTGGCGCCCTTTTTTTCTGCACGATCATCCCGTGTCGCGTTCCACCGCCACAAGGCCCAGACTTCGCGCCGCTTCCAAGGACAGGATCGCACTGTCGAGACCCTGCGCCTCTTGATAGCGCCGGATCGCGACAAGCGTGCGTTTGTCCCTCTGGCCGGTGATGCTTCCATGATACAGCCCACGTGCCGCCAGCGCGCGCTGCACGGAAGATGTGAATTCTTCGGTCCAGACGTCTTCGCACGGTGTTTGGAACCACGTTTCCCGGCGTTCCTGAACGATCTGTTGTCGGGTTTCGCTGCGGAACACGGCTTGGCTCAGAACGGTGCCATCCGCCAGGACCTCGGCGGGTTGCACCATGACCTGTTCCGTGACGGTTTCGATCACCGCAGGCGATACCTCACGCCCCCAGCAGGTACCGGGTTCCGCCCCCGGCGGGGCCAGCGCGGTGCTGCGCACCAGGCCGGGTTCACCAAGCGCCTCGAGATCCTGTGCCACCGCGCCTGGCTCGACACAACCTGTCAATGCGATGGCGGAAACAGCCAGAATCGGGAAAACGCGTTTGAACATCGGTGGCCTGCTCTGTGCTTTTGCACGGGGTTTTGTCCTTCATAGCCTGATTTGGGGCTTGCAAAAAGCCTTTTGGTGGCGCGCAGTGCCCGCGGCAGCAGCTCTCGTGGCCGCGGTTCTGGGGAATTTGTCGCCCCGTGACATGGCAGAAGTCGCAAATTGTACTGGAAGAGTCCCCAGCCGGTGCTTAGTTAAGGGCAAAACACTCGCAAGGAAAGTTTCAGGACATGGCAAAGATCACTTATGTCGAACATAACGGGACCGAGCACACCGTAGACGTGGCCAACGGGCTGACCGTGATGGAAGGCGCCCGCGACAACAATATTCCGGGTATCGAGGCAGATTGCGGCGGGGCCTGTGCCTGTTCGACCTGCCATGTCTATGTGCATCCTGATTGGGTCGAGAAAGTTCCGGCCAAGGATGACATGGAAGAGGACATGCTGGACTTTGCGTATGAGCCCGATCCGACCCGGTCGCGTCTGACCTGTCAGATCAAGGTGACAGATGCCCTTGACGGTCTCGTCGTGCAAATGCCCGAAAAACAGATCTGATGTTTCCGAGGGTGCGCCAGCCTGCCTCGCGCTTGGGTTGGCGCCACTTGCGCCGCCTCTTTCTTGGTGCGGGCCTGATTTGTGTCAGCGCCGTAACGGCCGGCGCAGATATCCTGTCGGCGCGGTATACAGATCCGACATCGGTTTACGGGCACGGTGTGGTGCCGCGCGGCGAATACGAAGCCATCGAATTTCGGCTGAAAGACGGGCAGGTTCTGTCCTCGCCTGCCGGGTCTTCGGCTGTTTACGAAGACACCGCTCCGCGCCTTGTCGACGTGACGGGCGATGGCGTTCCCGAAGTCCTGAGTGTGATTTCCTATTTCGACCGGGGCGCGGCGCTTCGGGTTTGGGACGTCGTGCGCAATGGCGCGACGGGGACATCGCAATTGCAGGTGCTGGCCGAGACACCGGCGATCGGTCGGCGGCACCGTTGGTTGGCCGTGGCGGGGGCTGCGGATCTCGACCGCGATGGCAGCATCGAGATTGCATATGTAGACCGCCCCCATCTGGCGAAAACACTTCGGATATGGCGTCTAGAGGGCGACGAATTGATACAGGTTGCGGAAAAGTCCGGCCTGACCAATCACCGGATCGGAGAAACCCATATCACAGGCGGCATTCGGGATTGTGGAGACGGGCCCGAGATCATCACGGCGGATGCGGCTTGGGCGCGCATCATTGCGACTCGATTCTCGGAAGGTCAGCTGACCAGCCGCGATATTGGGCGTTTCACCGGACGGCAAAGCGTTGCCGCAGCGATGGCGTGCCGGTCGTAACCACGCCTCACCCCATCCCCTAGCGTGTAGAAAACTGATGCCCTGAATTGGTCACGTGATCGCCGCTGATCGTGCCCAGCGATTGGAACAGCGCCGCGGTATTGCTGGCCCCGAATTTCTTGAGCAGCTTCGCGCGGTGCACTTCCACGGTCCGGTTGGACATCTTGAGCACCAACGCAATCTCTTTCGAGGTCATTCCCTCGCTCATCAACGAGAACACTTCGCGTTCTCGCCGGGTCAATTGCTGGTACGGGCGGGTGTCCGATAGGTCGGCAAAACTCCAGACTGCGCGCATTAGGGGGTCTTCGGGGGTAAAGGTATGTCCCCGCACACGGCACCAGAACAAATCGCCACCGTTGCGCATCATTACCCGTTCATCCCAGTACATATTTCCTTCGCGCAGCGACTCGACCCCGCGGTTGCGGATGTTCGCGAACTCTTCCTGGCTGGGATACAGGATCGCAAAGGTCTGGTCCCGCAGCGCCTCGCGGCCATAACCGAACATGTCGGCGAAGGTCTGGTTGCAATCCCGGATGACGCGGTTTTCGGTCACGACAATGCCGACCGGCACAAAATGAAAGGCCAGCTCGGTAAAATCGCGGTCTGCATAGGCTTGGTCGATGCGTGTTTCGTATGAGGTCTGAGCGGACATCCCCTGGTCCCCTTGGTTGTTAGGGCAAGGTAGAGATTTGCCGCGCCATAGGCAAATTCTAACTCAGATAAAACCGGTCGGGTTTCAGCGGCGCGGGCGGGATCAGGTTCAGGTGTTTTGAAATACTGATTTCCATCGTGCGACACATGGCATCCAGTGGCAAACTGTTCACGGTTTCCCCGAAAGGATGGGCCAGTTCTTCGGTGACCTCTGCGAGGCCAAAGAACACATAGGCGACAACGCCGACAAACACGGGTGTCATCCAACCGGCACTGTCCAAAAGGGCAAAGGGCAGCAGCAGCGCGTAAAGATAGGTGGTGCGAAACACCAACAGAGAATACACAAAAGGCAGTGGTGTCGTGGCGATCCGTTCACATCCGGCTTGTGCAAAGGCGATACTCGACAAACGTTCGGTCAGCGCCTTGGCGCCGAACCCATCAAGCGCACCCTCGCGTTTGGCCTCGACCAAGATTTCATTCATGCGATCCATTGCGGCGCAAGGAGGGTGGGGCGCCTCTGAAAAACTCTCCCCGCACCATTCTTGCGCCTTCCTACTACTGGGAAGTTTCCGCAATTGCATCCGATGCAAATGGAGAAAGGCGATTGTAGTGCGTAACAGCTTTTCTCTGAGTTGCGGGTTGGCCAGAAACAGATCTGTTTCCCGGCCCAGTGAACGGACATCCGCAATCAGTTGCCCCCAAAGGCGCCGCCCTTCCCACCACCGGTCATATGCGGCGTTGTTCCGAAACCCCAAGAAAAGGGACAGCGCGATTCCAAAGCCAGCCAAGGCAGACACAGAGGTATGGGGAAGGCGCAGGAGATCCGAGTCGATGATGACAATGGCCACCGAGAACAAGACAAAGCCAAGAATGCGTGGCGAAATGCGCGGCAACACCGAACCGCGAACGGCAAATAACAGTTCAAACAGGCGAGGTGTATCACGAACGATCATTTTTCTGGTCCGGTTTTCATGGCTGCAAACTGGACGATTACAAAATGACACAATTCTCTGGCGCGTTCTATACGACGCTCACAGGACCAAAGACGCCAGATAGCAGACCCTCATCCAAAGGTGGGGTCTGACGCATACGACATTCTAGAAGAACATGGGGAGTGCAAGGCGCGGTGGTCACGCTCCGAGGAGCAGATCAGAGCGCGCGCCAGCCGATATCTCGACGGTAGAACCCGCCGGGCCAGTCGATGGCTTCAACCATCTCATAGGCACGATCCCGGGCTTCCTGCAGGGTGGCACCGCGCGCGGTCACGTTCAGGACCCGCCCGCCACTTGCCATGATAGCCCCGTCCTTGGCGGTTGTGCCTGCGTGAAACACCATGTTCTTGCTATCTTCGGGCAGGCCATCAAGCCCCTTGATGACGCTGCCTTTATCGTAACTGCCCGGATAGCCGTTCGCCGCCATCACCACCGTGATTGCGTGGTCGTCGGCCCAGTTGACCTGCGCCTCGGCCAGACGTTCTTCGGCAGCAGCGTGCATCAGGTCCATCGCCTGAGCGCCAAGGCGCATCATCAGAACCTGACATTCAGGATCACCAAAGCGCACGTTGTATTCCACAAGGCGGGGTTCGCCGTCCTTGATCATCAGCCCGGCATAGAGCACCCCTTGATAGGGCGTGCCGCGTTTGGCCATTTCGTCGATCGTGGGCTGGATGATCTCGTCCAGCGCCTTTTGCGCGATCTCGTCCGAGAGAACGGGCGCAGGCGAATAGGCCCCCATACCGCCGGTGTTCAGGCCGGTATCGCCTTCGCCCACGCGCTTGTGGTCTTGGGCCGTGCCGATGGGCAGCGCGGTCTTGCCATCGCACAGGATGAAGAAAGACGCTTCCTCACCTTCCATGAACTCTTCGATCACCACTTCGGCCCCTGCGCCCCCAAAAGCGCCGCCGAACATGTCGTCGATGGCGTCCAGCGCGGTTTGGTCGTCCATGGCGACGATCACCCCCTTGCCCGCGGCCAGCCCGTCGGCCTTGACCACAATGGGCGCGCCTTGTTCGCGGATATACGTTTTGGCGGCCTCGGCGTCGGTGAAATGTCCATAGGCTGCAGTCGGTGCCTTGGCCGCGTCGCAGATTTCCTTGGTAAAGCTTTTCGAGGCTTCCAATTTGGCTGCGCCTTCGGACGGTCCGAACACAAGAATGCCGGCCTCGCGCAGACGGTCCGCCACGCCTGCGGCCAGCGGGGCCTCAGGGCCGATAATGACAAAGTCGATGGCATTCTCTTCGGCAAAGTTCACCACCACGCCGCCATCCTCGATGTCAAAGCTTGCGCAATCGGCGATCTTGGCGATCCCCGCATTGCCCGGCGCGACGATCAGCTTGTCACATTTCGGGTTCTGCATGACAGCCCATGCCAGCGCATGTTCGCGCCCGCCGCTACCGAGGATGAGGATGTTCATTGGGGGATGCCCTTCTGCTTGGCCTTCGTTTGCAGGCGTTCTAAGCTGTGGCGAACTGTCTGACAAGCGAGGCCAAATGTCCGACCTGATCGATTCCCCGATTGAGGGCGAAAACGCCCCGGAATTTAGCGTATCGGAAATTTCCGGGGCCCTGAAACGCACCATCGAGGGGGCGTTCGGGCGGGTGCGCGTGCGTGGTGAGGTCGGGCGCGTGATGCTGGCGCGGTCGGGGCATCTCTATTTCGATGTCAAGGACGACCGGTCTGTCATTGCCGCGGTCAGCTGGAAAGGGCAGGTCAGTCGCCTGTCCATGATGCCCGAAGAGGGCATGGAGGTTGTCGTCACCGGCAAGCTAACGACCTTCGGCAGCCAGTCCAAGTACCAGATCAACGTCGATGACGTCACCGTCGCGGGCGAAGGCGCGCTGATGGCGATGCTTGAAAAACGCAAAAAACAGCTGGCTGCCGAGGGTCTGTTCGCGCCGGAACGCAAGAAACCGCTGCCCTATCTGCCCGAGATCATCGGTGTCGTGACCTCGCCCTCGGGGGCGGTGATCCGTGATATCCTGCACCGGTTGCGCGACAGGTTCCCGCGCAAGGTGTTGATCTGGCCGGTTGCCGTGCAGGGCGAACAATGCGCGTCGCAGGTGGCGCGCGCCATCTCGGGGTTCAATGCCCTGACTCCCGGCGGGGCCATGCCGCGCCCTGACCTGCTGATCGTAGCGCGGGGCGGTGGGAGTATTGAAGACCTCTGGGGGTTCAACGAGGAAATCGTTGCCCGGGCGGCCGCGGCCAGCGATATTCCCCTGATCTCGGCCGTGGGGCATGAAACAGATACGACGCTGATCGACTTTGTCTCGGACCGTCGCGCGCCCACCCCGACCGCTGCGGCAGAAATGGCCGTTCCGGTGCGGCTGGACTTGCTGGGCTGGACAGACGAGCAGGGAGCACGCCTGACGCGGGCCCTGAGCGAGGGCGTGTCCCGTCGGGGCCAGCGTTTACGCGACCTTGCCCGCGCCCTGCCGCGCCCCGATACCCTGCTGCAAACACCGGCGCAGCGTCTGGACAATGCGTCCGAGGCCCTGCCGCGTGCCTTGCAGGCCGGGGTGCAACAGCGCCGCGTCAAATTGAGTGAAACCAGTGGAAGCCTGCGCGCCAGTGCCCTGAAACGCATGATCGACACCAAGCGACAGGCGCTGGGTCGGCGTGCCGACCGGCTGAGCCCTGTCGCCCTGACCCGAGAAATCGCACGCCGCAAGGACAAGCTTGAGGTGACTGGTGGTCGCCTTGAAGATCTGTTCCGGCGCCGCATCGAAACGCAGAAAGAAAAACTCGCCGGGCTTGAGCGTCTGCGCATCACGCTTGGGTACAAGGCAACGTTGGAACGCGGCTATGCCGTGGTGCGCGGCGATGGCGATCTGGTGACCAGCACCAAGGCGGCGCGCAAGGCCAGCGAGATCGAGATCGAGTTCGCAGACGGCACCTTCAAGTTGGGGGCCAAGCCGGCGGCAAAGAAAGCGCCCAAACCGAATCCCTCGCCCACACAAGGCAGTCTCTTCTAGGACATCGCTTCAGATGTCTGACCTGCTTTTGCGGTCAGGTTAAACCCCGACGTCGGGACCAAGGCACAGCATCTCGTCCCCCGTCTCAACTTCGTACAGCACGGTCGGGTCGTCCCCGGTGGCAAATTCGGCACGCAACCCGACACCATCCTCGAAAAACAGCCAGCATTGCGGCTCGGGGTTGTCTTCGTAGACAAAGCAGATCTGCGGCCCGCTTTCGTACCAGATGCCGTCTTTGCATTTCCCATCCAGGAATGACCAGCGCACGCGGCGATCCGGCAGGTATTCCTCGACCCCATAGCGTGTGCCATCCGCACCGTAGAACAGGATTTTGCCAAGGGTGCGCTGTTCGAACGCCTGCGCTGACAGGGGTGTTTCGGCCGTTGCCATGACGGGCAGGAACAGGAAGAGGAAAAGAAACCGCATAGTGCAAGACTGCCAGAGGACGGGGGCCGCTGCCAAGCCTTATGTGGAAAGCGCCGCCACCCGCGGGTTCATCACGGCCCGCCATTTGCGTGGCCACAGGGCAAGGGTCGCCATGACCGGCAAGGATCGGGGCAACACGGGCATCGTTGCTTCGTCCAGTTGCAACGAGGGATAGGTGCGCAACGGGTTCATGTGGTGGTCTGAATGGCGCGGCGCGTTCAGCATCAGGGCCGAACTGTAGAAATGGGGTGTGTTCCAGCTGTGCTCGGGGCCGACGGGTTCGAACTTGCCGGTCTCAAGGCGCTTTCGACGCAATCCGTAATGCTGCACATAGTCCGACAGCAGGAGTTGCATCTGGGCATAGCAAGTGATGGCCAAGAGGGCCGCGATGCCGCCCCACCCGAACAACAAGGCCGAACCTGCGACCATGCCACAAGCGCCCAGAATATAGGCCACGTAAGGGTGCGACCAGATTGAAAGGTCCGTTTTTGCCCGCGCGCGCAGGTCGTTTTCGGCCTGCAACCCCTCTCGGAAACTGCCGATCCAGGCGCGTGGCCAGAAACGATAGAAGCTTTCATTCGGGGCGGGGCTGTTCGGGTCGCGCTCTGTCGCCACCCAGATATGGTGCACCTTGGGATGGGCCGAGGCATGGTGCCCGAAAAGCAGCGAGATATAGACCAGAACCCCAAGGCGACGGGGCCAGCGCCCTTGCTTATGGATCAATTCGTGGGCGTTGGCATTGCTCACCTGTCCGAAGAACAGACCAAAGGCGATAAAACAGGCTGCCCGTTCCCATGCGGACAGGTCGCTTGGTCCGCCAACGGCGTAGACGGCAAGACAAATTAATAAGAGATGCGCTAGACCGAGGCTCACCGCCAGGCCTTCACCCACCGGAAATTCTCCACCGACCCCCCTACGGGCCGCCGCACCATGCACCAGCCGGTCCATGACATGCACGAACGCGCCCTGATACAGCAGCGCTGCAAGACAGAATGCGCCCCCCCAGACACCCGCAAGTGTCAGCAGCAGCACAGGAACAAGTGTGGCGATGGAAAACCAGAGCATCAGTCAGGTTGCCTGTTCTAAATCGGTTGCCCCGGCCAACCTGACAGGGGGCGTTTGCAAAAGGCATTTGGTTCACCCCGCAAGAGAACGCTTACGGGTGCATGCATGTCGCTTTTGGTATGCCCTCTTTCCCGGACAAAAGGCTATTTTCGCGACTGAATCAAGATGAAGGAACCCGGAATGGCACTGGACGATTCGAAAAAAGGCATCTGGAAATCCGGCAAGGGCAAAGGTCGCAAGACCCCGAAAGGGCGCCAGCTGGACGATACTGCACATGCCGAGGTTCTGGCGTTGCTGGGTGAACGTCCGCGCAACCGGGATCTTCTGATCGAGTTTTTGCACCTGATCCAGGATGCCTATGGCCATCTGTCGGCGCCTCATCTGCGGGCGCTGGCCGAGGAAATGCGCATAGCGCAGGCCGAGGTTTACGAGGTGGCGAGCTTTTATGCACATTTCGATGTGGTCAAAGAGGGCGAAACGCCGCCGCCCGCCCTGACCATCCGGGTCTGCGATTCCCTGTCTTGCGAACTGGCCGGGGCGCAGGAACTCAAGAAGGTGCTGGAAGAGGGGCTTGATCCGTCCGAAGTGCGCGTCTTGCGTGCGCCTTGCATGGGGCGCTGTGATACCGCGCCCACGCTGGAACTGGGCCACAATCACATCGACCACGCCACGCCGGAAAAGGTCATGGCGGCGATTCACGCGGGCGAGACCCATGTCCGCATTCCGGATTATCAGGGCTTTGCCGAATACAAAGCCGATGGCGGCTATCGTACGCTGCAACAACTGCGCGAAAACGGTAATTGGGAAGAGGTTCAAGCCCAGATCAAAGAGGCCGGCCTGCGCGGCCTGGGCGGGGCCGGTTTTCCGTCCGGCACCAAATGGGGGTTCGTGCGGGCCAACCCCGGTCCGCGTTATCTTGCCGTCAACGGGGATGAAGGCGAACCCGGCACGTTCAAGGACCGCCACCACCTTGAACGCAATCCGCATATGTTCCTTGAGGGGATGCTAATCGCAGCCTGGGCCGTCGAGGCCGTTACATGTTTTGTCTATATCCGCGACGAAAACCCTGCCGTGCGCGAAATTTTGCGCCGCGAGGTTGCCAACCTCGAGGCCGAGGGCCTGGTCGAGCCCGGATATATCGACCTGCGTCGCGGGGCCGGGGCTTATATCTGCGGGGAAGAATCCGCGATGATCGAGTCGATCGAAGGCAAACGCGGCGAGCCGCGCCACCGCCCGCCCTTTGTTGCGCAGGTCGGTGTCTTTGGTCAGCCGACGCTGGTGCACAATGTCGAGTCGCTTTACTGGGTTGCGCGCATCGTGCGCTTTGGTCCCGAGGTGCTGAACGCGACGGAAAAGAACGGGCGTCGTGGTTTGCGAAACTATTCCGTGTCTGGCCGCGTGGCCAATCCGGGGGTCTATCTGCTGCCCGCAGGTTCGACCATTCTGGACATTATCGAGGCCGCGGGCGGCATGGCCGAAGGGCACAGTTTCAAGGCCTACCAGCCGGGCGGGCCTTCGTCGGGGTTGTTGCCTGCGTCGATCAACGATGTGCCGCTGGATTTTGACACGCTGCAACCGTTGGGCACCTTCATCGGATCGGCGGCAGTTGTCGTCCTGTCCGATCAGGACAGCGCCCGCGCGGCGGCGCTAAACATGCTGCGCTTTTTCGAGGACGAAAGCTGTGGGCAATGTACGCCCTGTCGGGTGGGCTGTGAAAAAGCCGTCAAGTTGATGCAGGCGGATCATTGGGATCAGGATTTGCTGGAAGAGCTCAGCCAGACCATGGTGGATGCGTCGATCTGCGGTTTGGGGCAGGCGGCGCCCAACCCGATCCGTCTGACAATCAAGCATTTCCCCGACGAGGTTTGAAGCGCATTAAAGCGCCGGACATGTGAAACCCTGTACCCCGCCCCGTAGCGGGGTATTTTTTTGGAAAAGTACGCGAGACATTTTGCCCCGCGACTGGTTTAGTGCCCGCACTGCACAACGAGGCCCTAATGACCGTTCTGGAAGAAATTGCTCTGCGCCAATCGACAATGTATGCCAGCCTTTCGGTCGGACTGTTGTTCGCTGCGATCTACGCTGTGGGCTTTTGCTATCGCGGGCCAAGTATACCTAAGACGCTGGTCAAGGCGGTGCCCTTGCTGGCCTTTGCGGTGGCGGGGGCAGTTAATTTCGCGGCGCCACTGGTCGTTGCCGGGCTGGCCTTGTCCGCCTTGGGCGATATCGCCTTGTCCCGCGACGGGGAAAAGCCGTTTCTGGTTGGGTTGGTTGCCTTTGCCTCGGCACATTTGCTTTATATCCTGCACTTTCTTCAAATCGGGGAAGTGTCGAATGTTGGCACGCTGGCGATTGTTGCGATGGTGGTGTTCGCCCTTTCGACCGAATTCTGGCTGATCCCCCATGCCGGCGTGATGAAATCGCCGGTGCGGCTTTATGTGGTTTTGATTGCCGCTATGGGGTTGACTGCATTGTCACTTGAGGGGCGGGATATCGCCGTCTGGGGGGCATTCGCCTTTCTGGCGTCTGATACGATCCTGTCGATCCAGCTGTTCCGCATGACGGCCACCTCGCGCTGGCAGGTACCCGCCTCTGTGTCTCTCTGGTTGCTTTATGCGCTTGGGCAATGCGCGATCCTGATCGGCGCAGGCTTTGCGCGGCCGCTCTTCCAAATCTGACAAATCCGCAGTAGGTGAAGAAAGACGTATTTCCGGAGTTCGCAATGGCGTTTTTTTCAAAGCTCAAGGACAGGCTGTTCAAATCGTCTTCCAAACTTGAAGAAGGATTGGATGCGATCGTCGAAGATGGCGGCGAGGAAGTGTCGCAGGAACAGGATGTGACACAAACAGCCCCTGCGCCCGCTTCAACACCAGCGCCCCCGAGCAAAGATGCGGCAGAACCCGAAAGCGCGCCTCTCGATGCTGCGCCCGAGCCAACACCCGAAGAGCCGCCGGTCGAGACGCCCGAGCCACCCGCAGCGCCCGAAGTGACTGCAGAAGAGCCTCGGACCGAGCCCGAACCTGCCGCGAAACCCGGTTTCCTTGCGCGGCTGACCGGGCGCGCAGGCAGCAAGCCCGTCGTCAAGCGCGTGCTGGATGACGACATGTTGGAACAGCTGGAAGAGCTGTTGATTGCGTCGGATATGGGTGTGGATACGGCCCTGCGGGTCACTGCGAACATTGCCGAGGGGCGGTTCGGCAAGCGGCTCTCGACCGACGAGATCAAGAAAATCCTTGCCGATGAAATCGCGCGCGTCATGGAGCCCGTTGCGCGGCCTCTGCCTCTTTATCCCAACACGCCACAGGTCGTGCTGGTGGTCGGGGTCAACGGGTCGGGCAAGACAACCACAATCGGCAAACTGGCGAGCCAGTTCAAATCGGCTGGCAAGAAGGTTGTGATTGCCGCCGGTGACACCTTCCGCGCAGCGGCTGTCGAACAGTTGCAGGTCTGGGGTGATCGCGCCGGCGTGCCTGTCCTGACTGCGCCCGAAGGGTCTGATCCGGCCAGCCTTGCCTTTGACGCCATGACCAAGGCGCAGGAAGAGGGCGCGGACCTTTTGATGATCGACACCGCTGGACGGTTGCAGAACCGCGCCGACCTCATGGAAGAACTGGCCAAGATCGTGCGCGTGATCCGCAAGAAAGATGAAACTGCGCCGCACAACACGCTTCTGGTGCTTGACGCGACAACAGGCCAGAACGCGGTGAGCCAGGTCGAAACCTTCCAGAAACTGGCCGATGTGTCGGGGCTGGTCATGACCAAACTCGACGGGACGGCCAAGGGCGGTATCCTTGTTTCCCTTGCCGACAAGTTCGGCTTGCCGATCCATGCCATCGGGGTGGGTGAACAGATTGATGACCTTGCCCCGTTTGATCCTGAAGAATTTGCGGCAGCATTGACGGGGCTGACGACCGAGTGATCGTAACGGCGACGCGCCCTCTGTTTGGCCGCTCAGGATTTCGCAGATGAGCGACTGGCTGACCGCGATTGAAGGCACGCCTGCAGGGGAACAGGCCGCGTTGTGGCTGGCCCTGACTGCGGCCTTCCTGCATGCGGTTTTTGGCGCCTTGCAAAAGGGGCGTCACGACCCATGGCTGTCGCGAGGCGCGATTGACGCGGCGCTGGTGGTGATTTCCATGCCCGTGGCGCTGTTCATGGTGCCTTGGCCGGAAGGGCGGGTCTGGGGCATTTTGGTCGGCGCCATGGCGATCCATTTTGTCTACAAACTCGGGATGGCGCTGGCCTATTCCCGCGGGGCGTTCACGGTGGTCTATCCGGTGGTACGCGGGACCGGCCCGTTGTTCACGGTGGTCGGAGCCTGGATCATCTTTGGCGAAAGCTTTGCCCCGCTACAATGGTTGGGTGTCGCAGTCCTGCTGGCGGGGATTTTTGGCTTGGCCATCTACAACCTTATCCATGTCGAGACCGGGCGCGATACGCTTATTCCCGCGCTCTGGCTGGCTGTGGGCACGGGGGCGCTGGTAGCGATTTATACCACCTATGATGCCTATGGGATTCGCGCGACGCCGGATCCGTTCACTTTTCTGGCGTGGTTCTTTTTCCTCACGGCACTGGATTTTCCGATCATCGCCGCCTTGCGCTGGCGTAACATGGCCCACCGTCCACCCCTGCGGCCCTTGCTGTGGCGCGGACTGGCCGGGGCGTTGGTGGCCTGGGGCAGTTTCGGGGCGGTGATGCTGGCCACGCGCCTTGGCAAGGTGGGCGAGGCTGCAGTTTTGCGCGAAACGTCACCGGTTTTTGCTGCCGTGATCGGCTGGTTGATCCTGCGCGAAACGGTGGGCCCCCGAAGGATCGCCTTGATGACCTTGATCGCGGCGGGGGCTGTGATAGTTGAGGTGGCAGGATAAGAACAGGAATGACCGTGCAGAACAGCCCCAAACCCATCAACCCGGTACTCAAGCAAGTGCTGGAACTTGGCCCGACCATTGCCTTTTTCGTGATCTACCTGTGGATCAAGGATGACACCTTTGTTCTTGCCGGAACCGAATACTCGGGCTTTATCGTGTCTGCCATCGTGTTTGTCCCGATCCTTCTGGTGGCAATGGGGATCCTCTGGCATCTGACCGGGCACCTTAGCAAGATGCAGGTCTTCACAGCGTTCATGGTGATCTTTTTTGGCGGGCTGACGGCGTGGTTCAACGATGAACGGTTCTTCAAGATGAAAACCAGCATTGTCTACGGGACATTGGCGGGGCTTTTGGGAATCGGCCTTTTGCAGGGCAAATCCTATCTGTCTTATGTCATGGGCGACATGATCCCCATGCGCAACGAAGGTTGGATGATCCTCACGCGCCGCCTGTTCGCAGTGTTCATCCTCTTGGCGATTGGCAATGAACTTGTCTGGCGCAACATGTCGGAAGAAGCCTGGGTCAAGATCGAAACCTTCGGCTTTCCGGCCTTGCTGTTCGTGTTCCTTATGTCGCAAGGGGCGATGTTCCAACGCTATGCGCTGGAAGAAGACGATCAGGTCTGACGCCTAGCGTTTGAACAGAACCGACTGGGCATCCTTGTCTTTGCGGAAATCCCCGCGTTTTTCGGCGAACAGGGCGCGTCCGCGCTTTACGCCTTGGCGTGCCCCCACAGTGTTCAGCCACCGCGCAAGGTTCGGTTTGTCCTCAAGGGTTTGCTGCTGCCCCTCCCAGAGCGAGGCCCAGCCCCAGATCGACATGTCCGCGATGGAAAAGAAGTCTCCTGCGACGAATTCCGTCTGCGCCAGTTGGCCGTCCAGCACCTTGTACAGTCTGGCAACCTCGTTCCTGTAGCGGTCCTTGGCATAGGGAATATCGTTGGGCGGATCCATTGCGGGCGCATATTTGAGAAAGTGATGAGCCTGTCCTGCCATCGGGCCAAGCCCCCCCATCTGCCACATTAGCCATTGCTCGACCGCGACTCGTTCACGCTCAGTCGTACCGCCGAACATCCCCGTTTTGCGGGCAAGATATTGCAGGATCGCGCCCGACTCGAATATCGAGATCGGCGCGCCGTCCGGGCCGTCCCGGTCGATGATGGCGGGCATCCGGTTGTTGGGGGCGATTTTCAGGAACGTGGGGTTGAACTGATCCCCTGCGCCGATATCGACAAGGTGCGTGGTATAGGGCAGGCCCATTTCCTCAAGCGCAATCGAGACCTTCCATCCGTTCGGGGTGGGCCAGAAATAGAGATCAATCATGTCGCGCTCCGGTTATTGGGACTGCGCTATGATGCCTGTTTCGCGAAGCCGGGCAAGGGGCCGGGCAGGGGAAGGCGCCAGTTTGTCGGACGCGTTTGGTGTTCGACCTCTTCTAACAGGGATTTCAACGCGTAGAACGGCAGGGTTTCGGGGGTTATGAGCAACGTCCGGTAAAACGAAAAAACACCCGGTCGCAAATAGGTCGACCAATGGCAATGGAAGTGTCTGGCAGGTGCAATACCAAAACCCTTGGCGCCGAGTGCCTCCAATACGGGTTGCCTGTCGATCCGGATCGTCAGGACGTTTTTGCCCTCTAACCCGCGACCCAAAGCCCGGTCAGAGGGTGTCTGTTTGGGGAAAACGCATTCGAACAGGGTATCGTAGATCCGGTTTTCATTGCTGACGACATTGAACAACTCGCAAAGTTGCCCAGCCGGGCTTTGCAGGGCGCGTTCTGCATGGCTTTGGTACGTTGCGCCATTCAACAGGACCACACGGGCCAGATCGCCGGGGGTGAGCATCGACATGGCCGACAGGGCCAGATGCGCGCCCATGGAATGCGCAATCAGGTTGATGGGTTTTTCGGGCGCCATTTGGCGGACCATTCTCACGACGCGAACCAAGGCACTGGCGGCCACCTCTGCGGTTTGCTGTGCGGTCCGAAGGCCTCTCCGCGCAGCCCAGCCAAACGCAATGGCGATCCCCGCACCATGTGGGCGGTCGGCAATCCCGAGGTGTTGGGGCCAGCTTAGAGCCTTAGGGCAATCATGCGTCTTGCGGGTAGAAAAGATATGAGTGTGCGGGCAATGCAGGGGGTCATGGGGCAAAAACCTGTATCCGTGCACCATGATGACCACTGGGCCGTCCCTCTGAAGGGCGTCGGTCAGGGCTTTGTTCACTGCACGCGGGCTGTCATGCAGGACAGGATATGCGCCGTCGGCATTGATCCGTATGATTGGCATTCCGATACCCCCACTAGATCTTGTGTGCGGTAAATCGAATGTTTGTGCATTTTGCGTGAAACCCGCGTTACAGCACCGTGACGGTGTTGACGTGCCACAAACCGCTGCCTAAAGAGCAGGGAGTGGCGATTTGTTACCGGATTGCGGGCCACTTAAAACATGCTGCTAAAGAGGTCAGGACGAAGGAAACCCCTGCTCGCTTGGCCGACGGGGGTTTTTTGTTTGGGTGCAAGACCCAAGGAGGACGCGATGAGCGATTGGAAAACACGGACTAACCTGGTGCATGGCGGGACGCGCCGCAGCCAGTATAACGAGGTCAGCGAGGCCATTTTCCTAACACAGGGATTTGTCTATGACACGGCCGAACAGGCCGAGGCCCGCTTTATCCAGAGTGGCGACGATGAATTTATCTATGCGCGCTATGGAAACCCCACGGTTGCGATGTTCGAAGACCGGATCGCGCTTCTGGAAGGGGCGGAAGACGCATTTGCCACGGCGTCTGGTATGGCGGCTGTGAACGGTGCGCTGATGTCGATGCTGAAGGCCGGAGACCATGTCGTGGCCGCGCGGGCGCTGTTCGGGTCCTGCCTCTATATCCTCGAGGATATCCTGAGCCGGTTCGGTGTCGAAGTGACGCTTGTCGATGGCACAGATCTTGACGCCTGGCGTGCCGCCGTGCGTCAAGACACCAATTTGGTGTTTTTCGAATCCATGTCAAACCCGACGCTCGAAGTGATCGACGTGGCCGCCGTGGCCGAGATCGCGCATGCGGTTGGCGCGAAAGTTGTGGTTGACAACGTCTTTTCCACGCCGGTGTTTTCGCGGGCGATCGACCAGGGCGCTGACGTCGTGATTTACTCCGCCACCAAACATATCGACGGGCAGGGGCGAACGCTGGGCGGGGTGATCCTCGGGACACGTGAATATATTCGCGGGACCGTCGAACCCTTCATGAAACACACCGGCGGCAGCATGTCGCCCTTCAATTCCTGGGTGATGCTCAAGGGTTTGGAGACCATCGACCTGCGCGTGCGCGCTCAGGCTGACAGTGCCCAAAAACTGGCCGAGGCCCTGCATGGTCACCAGAAACTTGCCCGCATGATCTATCCCGGTCTGCCCAGCCATCCGCAGAACGATCTTGTGCAGCGCCAACTGGGCGGCAAGGGTGGCACGGTGGTTGCGCTTGACATCAAGGGTGGGCAAGAGGCGGCGTTCCGCTTCCTGAATGCGCTGAACGTGGCTGTTATTTCGAACAATCTTGGCGATGCCAAGTCGATTTGCACCCATCCTGCAACCACAACCCATCAACGCCTGCCCGACGAACAAAAGGTCGAACTCGGGATCACGCCGGGGCTTGTCCGGTTCTCGGTGGGGCTCGAAGATGCGGAGGACCTGATTGCCGATCTTCAACAGGCGCTGGATCAGGTCTGAGGGCAGGTCCGAGACGGCAGGCGCGTAGTTCTCGGATCTCGCGCCTCGTCCCTTTTCCCGTTTGTGATCTTGCGACACGGTTCTGCCGGTTCCCCCCCGGATCGGGTTGCAAACAGATAAATCCCCTGATTTCGTGGAAATGTTTGATCCGACAGGTCGTTTCCGGCGTACCACCCTACGAATTTGGTATTTCGTCACCAAATACACTAGGTTAGGCAAATCGCAGACGCGAAAGGCAGGGCACTATGAATATTCAGACGTCACAATTGACAGATGCTACGGAACGCCGCGACGCAGAGGCGGCACTTGAAGTGCTGCGCAGGTGGGCCGCGAAGGCCACCCCGACTGAAATCGCCGAGCTCGACCCGGCCGTGGCGCGTCTGCTGCCGGACCAACCGCCTAGCAGCTATCCCGACCTTAAACGGGAATACCCCTACGGCTTTGACGTGTCCCCGGAATACCGGGCCAGCCTGCCAGACCTGCAAAATGGTCCATCAAGCCTGATCCGCGGTGAAAAGCAGTTGATCCAGCATGTGGGTATCTCGAATTTTCGTTTGCCGATCAAGTACCACACCCGCGCGGGCGCCGACATCACGCTTGAAACCAGCGTGACCGGCACGGTCAGCCTTGATGCCGAGAAAAAGGGCATCAACATGTCCCGTATCATGCGATCATTTTACAAGCACGCCGACAAGACCTTCAGCTTTGAGGTAATGGAAGCGGCGCTGGCCGATTATGTGACCGATCTTGAAAGTCTAGATGCCCGCATTCAAATGCGCATTTCTTATCCGGTGCGCGTCGAATCCCTGCGCTCGGGCCTGTCCGGATACCAGTATTACGACATCGCACTGGAAAAGGTGCAAAGGGACGGCGAACTGGTCAAGATACTGCATCTTGATTACGTCTATTCGTCGACCTGCCCCTGTTCGCTGGAACTGAGTGAACACGCCCGTCAATCGCGTGGACAACTGGCCACACCGCATTCCCAACGCTCGGTGGCGCGTCTGTCGGTCGAAGTGAAATCCGACGAATGCCTGTGGTTCGAAGACCTGATAGACATGGCGCGCGCTGCGGTTCCGACCGAAACGCAGGTGATGGTCAAACGCGAGGACGAACAAGCGTTTGCCGAGCTGAACGCGGCCAATCCGATCTTTGTCGAAGATGCGGCTCGGCTGTTCTGCGAGCAGCTCAAGGCAGATCCGCGTGTCGGTGATTTCCGCGTGATCGCAAGTCATCAGGAAAGCCTGCACAGCCATGATGCGGTCTCCGTGCTGACCGAAGGGCCGCTTTTTGCGTCGTCCAGCATCGACCCCAAACTGTTCAGCAGCTTGATCCACACAGGGTAAACCACGCACCCTGATTGCTGCGAAAAGGACACATCAACGGGCCGCTCTCGGGAATGTTAACCGATTGCGGCCCGTTTTGCGTTAGACTGTAGAGCAGGGAGGAAACCCAAGTCGCCCGGTTGCCGGGCCATCGAGCGAGGTTTCCAATGTGCAAGACTGAACCGACGATCGAGTTTCAAAACGACCGCCTGATGCAGCGCCTTGACCTGTTTCTGGCGTCTCAAGGCATGGGGTTCAACGCGGCGACAGAAAAACGACGCCGGCTTCACGAAGCCTATGCTTTGAATGCCCTCAGCGACTGCCAACTGGCCCATATGGGGATGACGCGCGCCGATATTCCGGCCTTTGTCTTTGCGGACCTGCTCGGAAGCTGAGGCAAGCGGGCAGAAAAAGACGGGGTTCGGCGCGGCATCCTTTTTCGAACGTGTTTTTCGGCATCGGGCCGGCGCGCGCCGCTTGTCAGGCGAATGAGGTTTTGCAAAACGCGATATTGCCGATCTGTCGGCGGGGATGTTCAGCAGGGCAATGTGCTTGACACCGGCGCGGGCACACGACAACGCTGCCTGCATGTTCGATATGCGTCCCGTGGGATATGTTATTGGCCTTATGGTCGCCATTCTCGGAGTGGCGATGCTGTTGCCGTTTGTCGTGGACTGGCTCAATGGCAACGGCCATCATTCTGTGTTCCTGCAAAGTGCCCTACTGACATTTCTAGTGGGTGGTTTCGTGGCTCTGTCCTGCCAGACGGCCAAGGTCAAAGGACTGACCTTGCAGCAAACCTTCCTTCTGACCACGGGTGTCTGGGTGGCGCTGCCGATCTTTGGCGCATTGCCATTTCTGTTCGGCGAAACAGAGTCGCGCCTTGTCGATGCGGTGTTTGAGTCGATGTCGGGGTTGACCACGACCGGCTCGACCGTTCTGTCCGGGTTGGATACCCTGCCGATGGGGCTGAACCTTTGGCGGGCGATGCTGCAATGGCTCGGCGGTATCGGGATCATCGTTGTCGCCATGGTTTTCCTGCCCGAATTGCGGGTCGGGGGGATGCAGATCTTCAAATCCGAAGGCTTTGATACGATGGGCAAGATCCTGCCCCGCGCGACCGAGATTTCGCGTCAGATTTCGGTGATTTATATCGGGATCACGCTGGCGTGTTTCCTGACCTATTTCGTGATGGGGATGCCTGCTTTTGATGCGGTGATCCACGCATTGACCACGGTCGCCACCGGGGGGTTTTCCAACCATGACGCGTCGTTCGGGGCTTTTTCGGGACCGCTGGAATATGCCGCCGTAGTGTTCATGATCCTCGCTGCACTGCCCTTTGTGCGTTATGTACAGATGGTCAACGGGCACACACAGGCGCTTTGGCGCGACAGCCAAGTACGCACCTTCCTGATGACGCTGATTGTGCTGGTCGTGATCTTTAGCATCGTACTAGGCTATATGTTCCCAAGCAGTTGGGAGCGGTCCTTCCGCGAGGCTCTGTTCAACGTCACCTCGATCATTTCCGGAACGGGCTATGCCAGCGCGGACTACATGCTTTGGGGCAGCTTTTTTGTCACGATGTTCTTCTTCATCGGTCTGATCGGGGGCTGCGCGGGGTCCACCGCCTGTTCGATCAAGATCTTCCGCTATCAACTGCTGTTCGCGGCTACCCGGGCCCAGATCAACCGCATTCGCAACCCCAACGGTATATTCGCTGTGCGCTACGAAGGCCGCCGTGTCAGTGATGACGTGTTGAACTCGGTCATGAGCTTTTTCGTGTTCTTCACCGTAACCCTTGGTGTGCTTGCGGTACTGTTGGCCATGACGGGTTTGGATTTCGTGACCGCCCTGTCCGGCGCTGCCACGGCCGTGGCCAATATCGGTCCGGGTCTTGGTGATACGATCGGGCCATCGGGCAATTTTGCATCGCTGAACGACACTGCAAAGTGGTTGCTGATTGCCGGAATGTTGATTGGTCGCCTCGAACTTCTGGCGGTTTACGCCATCCTTACACCGCAATTCTGGAGAGCCTGATATGACCTCATCGCAAGACGCGCCCAAGGGCGCGATCCGTCCGCTTGGCGCGCAGATTTCGCACATGCTCAAATCGCGCGGGGTCGATACGATCTTTGGCATTCCGGGGGTGCACAATGTCGAGATGTATCGCGGGATCGAGGAAGCGGGCATCCGTCATGTGCTGGCGCGCCACGAACAGGGTGCGGCCTTCATGGCTGACGGGTATGCCCGCGCCACCGGCGGGTTTGGCGTGTGCTATGTGATTACCGGACCGGGCCTGTTGAACACGCTGACGGCGCTGGGGCAGGCCTATAGCGACTCGGTGTCGGTGCTGGCGATTTCCTCGTGTCTGGACGAGACCGCCGCGCGTCGGGGGCAGTTGCACCAAATGCTAGATCAAGAGGCAGCGGCCGCCACTGTCTGCGACTGGAGCCATGAGGCAACCAGCGCGGATGCGGCCTATACCCTTGTGGATCGGGCCCTGACCGAGTTCGCCACGCGCCGCGCGCGCCCGAAACACATGCAGGTGCCGATTGCACTATTGGGCACGCCTTGTGAACCCGCCCCCGCCATGCCGGGCGGGCTGCAACATGTGGGGCGGTTGGTGCCCGGCGACCTGAGCGTCCTTGCCGACGACCTCACTGCGGCCCAAAAGCCGTTGTTCATTTTCGGGGGAGGTCTTGGGCGACACGGTAACGAAGAACTGGTGCGCAAGGTCATGCACCGCAGCGGTGCCGCCGGATTTACGACCTATGCGGGCGGCGGGCTGCTTGCGCCGGACGACCCTATGAGTTTCGGGTGCTACCTCGGGCGTCCAGACAGCGTGAGGGTGTTGGCCGAGGCCGATCTTGTCATTGCGGTGGGGACCGAACTGTCGGAATGCGATCTCTGGCGCAATGAGCTGGGGCACCAGTCCACGCTTGTCCGCGTCGATATTGACCCCGAGGTTTTGTCAGACGAACACAGGGCTGATATGGCCATTCATGCGGATGGCGTCGCGTTCCTTGAAACGCTTTGTGCGCATTTGCCGGAAAGCGCGTCCCCCAAATGGGATGCGGACATGATTGCTGGCACCAAGGCGCGTTTCCGCGCCGAGACCGATGCAGAGCGTCCGGGTATTGCCGATCTTTGTGATGCACTGGCGGCAGCGATGCCCGAAGACGCCATGATTTATTCCGACATGACCCAGTTTGCTTATGTCGCCAAAGAAGTCTGGGATATGCCGCGCGCGGGTCATTGGCATCACCCCACCGGGTTCGGCACGCTGGGTTATGCCTTGCCGGCCGCGATTGGTGGCGCCGTGGCGCGTTCGGGTTTGGCGACGGTCTGTATCGCAGGTGATTATGGCTTCCAGTATACGATTCAGGAACTCGGGACTGCGGTGGAATTGGGTCTGCCTTTGCCGATCTTGCTCTGGGACAATGGCAAGCTGAAAGAGATTGAGGACAGCATGGTCGCAAGCCAGATTGCCCCCAACGCCGTGATCGCGCAAAACCCCGACTTCTGCAAACTGGCCGAGGCGTATGGCGCTTTGTCCGAGGCGCCCAAATCGCTGGACGCGCTGCAGGCGGCGCTGTCCCGTGCGTTCAAGGCCAACGGGCCAACCCTGATCCATATGACGCCGGCATTAACGGCCAAATGAAAAAGGCCGGGGCGATCCCCGGCCTTTTCTCTTGTGTCGGGGTGTACCCCCTTACTCCCAGCAACTGACCAGAACGGTCATGTCACGACCCAGCCGTGCGAGGTCTTCTGCCGAAAGGGTTGTCTGGGGTGTGTCGGTTTGGATGTTCAATCCCGCGCTGGCGAGGGCCGTGCGGATCGCATCCGACCCAGTGGCAAATCTGACGCCTTCAGGCAGCGCCTTGGTGCTGGCCCCATCGCGCGGCAATAACATCCCGATCACGCTGCCCTGCCCATCCAGAACAGGCCCGCCCGCATCGCCGGGCAGGGCCGACATGGCAAGACGTTTCAGCGAGGTTTCCCCATTCAGCCCCCGCACATCCGAAAGCTGGCCGAATGTCAGGGTCGGTGCTCCCAGCACACCTTCGTAGGAATACCCCGAGACGGCAACGTCGCTTTGAAGGCGAGCGTCCCCTTCGCGCAGCATCGCGATACGGATGGGGGCCAGTGGCTTGGTCGGGCGCAGCACGGCAAGACCGAGACTGTCGTCGGTCGCAACAATTTGGGCTTCAAGGTCGCCTTCGAGGGTAATCTTGCTGCATCCCTGAACGGCCTCGGATGTCGTCACAACCGTGCCATTCCCGTCTACAAAGAACCCAGAGCGAGCCATTTTGGGTTTGCGCAGTTCCAGCCCGGCTAGAAGGTCGATGCTTTGCGCGCTATTGCTGCCCGCGGCCGGATCCAGAACGCCGTCAATCCGTTCGAACGAGGCCTGCATTTCCCCCAGGATACGCGTGCGGCGTTCTTCATCGCCTGCAGGCCAGACAAGCGTAAAGCCTTTGATCTCGCCATTTTCGAGGCGGGCCTCGGTGTGCGAGACGATTTTTGCATTTTCACCTGTCAGGACAAAACTGTCCTTTTCACGTTTGCGCTCTCCGGTCAGGGGCACGATTTCTAGCGTTTGCATGATGTCGTAAAGGCCGAATAGCGTGGTCTGGTCACCTGCCTGCGATATCAGCAGAACCTTGGCCGGGATTTCGCCAGACGCGTCGAAATGCACAAATGGAAACTCGGTATTGCCCCGCTTGACCACGCCACGCGGGATCAGCATCTCGACACCCGCCGCAAAATCTGTTTCCCGGCGCAGGTCCATCCCTTCGAGAACGGCAAAATACTGTTTACGCAGGGTTTCGCGTTGCAGGGTGGTCAATACCCCGGTTTGTTCAAACCCGTTATCGGCCTGCCACGCGGCCATCGACGCACGGGTGCCGCGCCCGAACGCGCCATCAATCGCGGCGTTGTAATATCCCGCCCATTGCAGCCAGCTTTGCAGTTCCTTGCGCTCATCCCGGGTCAGGCGGGCCTCGCTCGCGCGCGCTTCACTGGGTGTTTCGTCCGCCACTGCGGGTTCTGCGGGAACCTGTTCAAGGCTTGGCACGTCCGAGGTCTCGGTGATCTCGGTCACGGGATCCGTCGGCTGTGGCAGGTTCAGCAGGTTGACCCCAGCCGGCCAGAACTGGGACCGGTAGGTTGCCGACAGGGCGATGTAACTGTCGCGCGGGATAAGGCCTTCGTTGCGATAGACCCGCAGAACGGTTTCAGCATCTGCACGGGTGTAGGGGCCAAGGGCCACGCCGTACCAACCGCTTCCAAGGGCAAACCCGTTCACATCCTCAAGGCGTTCAGCATATTTGCGGATTTGTTCCGAGGCTTGCGTGAGGCTGGGTTGCGCTTCGATTTGCACCCAGACGACATCTTGGTCTTGTTGGGCAAATGCCGCGCGCAGGCCAAAGACAAGGGTAAACAGCACAGGCAAAAAAAGCCGCGTCATAGTCATCAAATTCCTTTTGCGTTTCCGATCGTCGCGTTTGTGTCGTCATGTTTAGCAGGTCTGGGGGCTGTTGCACCTCAAATTTGAGGCAGGGCGCAATTGACCCCGGACCTGTGGCGTCATAGGTAAAAGCCGCGTTTTCAAAGGGCGGAGCTCATGGCCGATACCGACAACAAACCCCGCAGCTTTCAGGAGATCATCCTGAGACTTCAGAATTACTGGGCCGAAAAGGGCTGTGCCGTGATGCAGCCCTACGACATGGAAGTCGGCGCAGGTACGTTCCACCCTGCAACCACGCTGCGGTCGCTGGGCAGCCGGGCCTGGGCTGCGGCCTATGTGCAGCCATCTCGCCGTCCGACTGACGGGCGCTATGGCGAAAACCCAAACCGTTTGCAGCATTATTACCAGTACCAGGTGCTGATCAAACCCAGCCCGCCTGATTTGCAAGATCTCTATCTCGGCAGCCTTGCAGCTATCGGGATCGACATGGATCTGCACGATATCCGGTTTGTCGAAGATGACTGGGAATCGCCGACGTTGGGCGCATGGGGGCTGGGCTGGGAAGTCTGGTGCGATGGCATGGAAGTCAGCCAGTTCACCTATTTCCAACAGGTCGGCGGCCATGATTGCCATCCTGTTTCGGGTGAACTGACCTATGGTCTGGAACGTCTGGCGATGTACGTTCTGGGCGTAGACCACGTGATGGACATGCCCTTCAACGATCCTGACGCGCCGATTGCGCTGACCTATGGGGACGTGTTCAAACAGACCGAACAGGAATATTCGCGCTGGAATTTCGACGTGGCCAATACAGATGTGCTCTTGAAGCAATTTGAAGAGGCCGAAGCCGAATGCGAAAAAATCCTTGCCGAGGAACATACCGACCCCAAAACAGGACACAGGATCATCATGGCCCATCCCGCCTATGACCAGTGCATTAAGGCCAGCCACCTGTTCAATCTGCTGGACGCGCGCGGCGTGATCTCGGTCACCGAACGTCAGGCCTATATCGGGCGGGTACGCGCACTGGCCAAGCAATGCGCCGATGCGTTTGTCCTGACCGAAGCCGGGGGATACGCCGCGTGATCGGAAAAATTATCGCGGGCACAATTGTTGCTGTGGCCCTGATGGCCGGGTTCGCAATGTATTACCTGCAGGTCTATGCCTATTATGACGATGTTCTTCCGTCGGGACCAGATGATGTGATGCTGACGTCGCTTGAAACCGGCATGGCGGAACCCCTTGCGCATGGCGCGTTCCAAGCCATCGATTCGACGTCGTCGCCGATCCGCTATCGGGCTTGTTTCATGACCGATGTGCCGCTGGACACGTTGAAAGAGACCTACACCACATTTGCGCACCCCGAGCCGCTGGTGGCGCCGGGCTGGTTCAACTGTTTCGATGCCAAAGCCATTGGCAAGGCGCTGGAAGACGGTGAGGCCGTGGCCTTCATGGGCACAGAAAACCTAAAATACGGCATCGACCGCGTGGTTGCGGTCTTTCCGGACGGGCGGGGTTATGCCTGGCACCAGATCAACGCCTGCGGAGAGGTCGTGTTCGACGGCAAACCCGTGCCAGAAGGTTGTCCGCCCAAGCCGGAGCGCTGATGGGTGGCCGAGCCGATCATCATAAATGACTTTTTGACCGCGACCTTCGGGTTCGCGGTCTTTCTGCTGGGAGCACGCCTGACCCGCAAGATCAAGCTCTTGCGCGAGTTTAACATTCCCGAACCGGTGACGGGCGGCTTGCTGGCGGCAGGGTTCTTTGCGCTTTACATGCAGATTACCGGTCAGAATCTCGAATTCTCGATGCAGAGCCGCGACCTGTTTCTGATCCTGTTCTTCACCTCGATTGGTCTGAACGCACGGCTGAGCGATCTCGTGGCGGGCGGCAAACCCCTGATGATCCTTCTGGTGCTGACCGTGATGATGATTGTGTTCCAGAACGTCATCGGCGTGGCGGGGGCGCGGTTCTTCGATCTGCCGGTTCCGGCAGGGGTTATGCTGGGCTCAGCGGCGCTGATCGGGGGGCATGGCACGGCGATTGCTTGGTCGCCCGAGGTCGCGCGAGTCACGGGGCTGACTGATATACCCGAGATCGGGATCGCGACGGCGACGTTGGGGCTGATCGCAGCGGCGCTGATCGGGGGGCCGATTGCCAAACTTCTGATCAACCGTTTTGATCTGACGCCGCGCCGGCCGGATGAAGAAACAACCGTAGGTCTGCCCTTTGACAAGGAAGGCCATACGCGCCCGATCACCCATATCAGCCTGATGCGGGTGATGCTGGCGCTGAACGTCGCCATCATTCTGGGCCATGCGCTGGGCGAAGTGATTGAGGCCGCGGGCCTGATGTTGCCGACCTTTGTGCCCTGTCTGATCATGGGGATCGTGGTGGGCAATGCGGCTCCGATGCTGTTTCCCAAGATGTCACCTATATCGCGCACGCCCTCACTGGCTGTGATTTCGGATTTCGCACTGGGGGCGTTTCTGGCGATTTCGCTGATGACGCTGGATTTCTCGACCCTGCGCAGCGTCGGATGGACCATTGCCATGGTGCTGGCGGTACAGACCGTCATGACCGTTTTGTTTGTACGCTTTATCCTGTTTCCGCTTCTGGGGCGGGGATATCGCGCCGCCGTGCTGGCCGCCGGGTTTGCTGGATTTTCCCTTGGCGCGACCCCGACCGCCATCGCCAATATGACCGCCGTGACCAAGCGCTATGGGCCTTCACCCATCGCATTTGTCGTTTTGCCCTTGGTTTCGGCCTTTTTTGTGGATATCGCGAACGCGATTGTCATACAGGCAATCGTGAACTTCTGAGGACCCTCTCATGCCTGACCTGCTGATCGAACTGTTTTCCGAGGAAATCCCGGCCCGTATGCAAGCGCGCGCCGCCGAAGACCTGAAAAAGCGTGTCACTGACGGTTTGGTCGAGGCGGGTCTGACCTATGCCGGGGCACACGCGTTCTCAACCCCACGCCGTCTGACCCTTGCGCTTGAGGGGCTGCTGGGCGAAAGCCCGACTATCAAGGAAGAGCGCAAAGGCCCCAAGGTCGGCGCGCCCGATAAAGCGATCGAAGGGTTCCTGCGGGGCACTGGTGTGTCCCGCGAAGATCTGGAAGAGCGGGACACCCCCAAGGGCGCTGTCTATTTCGCAACCATCACCAAGCCGGGCCGTCCGGCCCCCGAGATCGTGGCCAAGGTGCTGGAAGACACCATCCGAAATTTCCCATGGCCCAAATCCATGCGCTGGGGCAGTGGCCCGTTGCGCTGGGTGCGTCCCCTGCATTCGATTCTCTGCGTAATCTCGGACGATGCAGGCCACAAGATCGTGCCATTGGCTGTGGACGGGATCGTGTCGGGGGATACCACCGAAGGCCATCGGTTTATGGGCACCGGGCGTTTCGCCGTCACTGGGTTCGAGGATTACGAGGCCAAGCTCAAACGCGACCACGTGATCCTGAGCGCAAAGGACCGCGCAGAGCATATCTGGCACGACGCCGCCAACATGGCCTTTGCGCAGGGGCTTGAGGTCGTTGAAGACAAAGGATTGCTGGCCGAGGTTGCAGGGCTGGTCGAATGGCCGGTTGTTCTGCTGGGCGATATCGCCGAGGATTTCCTTGGCCTGCCAGCAGAGGTGCTGCAAACCTCGATGAAAGAGCACCAGAAATTCTTTTCCGTACGGAACCCGAAAACCGACCGGATCGAGAAATTCATCACCGTCGCCAACCGGGAAACCGCCGATCACGGCGCCACGATCTTGGCAGGCAACCAAAAGGTGCTGTTTGCGCGCCTGTCGGATGCGAAATTCTTCTGGGAAAATGACATTCGCGTGGCTAGGACCGGCGCACAAGCCTGGATCGATAGCCTGAACAACGTGACCTTCCACAACAAGCTGGGTACCCAGGGCGAACGGATTGCCCGCATCGCCACGCTGGCCCGCGAACTGTCAGGCATCGTCGGGGCGGATGCAGACGTGATCGGGCAGGCCGCGCGGTTTGCCAAGGCCGACCTCAGCTCGGAGATGGTGTACGAATTTCCGGAACTTCAGGGACTCATGGGGCGCTACTATGCGGCGGCGGCGGGGCTGAGTGACGAAATTGCGGCAGCAGCGGAAGAGCATTATTCGCCGCTCGGGCCGTCCGACGATGTGCCCACCGCCCCGGTCTCGGTTGCCGTTGCGCTGGCGGACAAGCTGGACACGCTAACAGGGTTCTGGGCAATTGACGAAAAACCGACCGGGTCGAAAGACCCCTATGCGCTGCGTCGCGCGGCGCTTGGTGTGATCCGCCTTGTGCTGGAGAACGACCTGCGTTTGCCGCTGGACGCCTATGCCGATACGCAGCTTTTGCGTCACGAGGCCTATCAGAGCGACGACGAAAAACTCGCGCGTGCCCTGCTTGAAGACCTGAGTGATGAAATCGCGGATCACGGTATTCTGGGCGCGGTGCGCCGCACCGTCAAAAGCGCGATGGAAGGCGACCTGAACGAATACCTTGAAGAATTGCAGGCGCGCGTGCCTGACACCTCGCGCGATTTGCTGGGCTTCTTCCACGATCGCCTCAAAGTGTACCTGCGCGACGAAGGCATTCGCCATGACGTGATCGACGCCTGTATCGAAATGCCGGGGAATGATGACCTGAACCTGCTGGTCAAACGCGCCCGTGCCCTGGAAAGCTTCCTGCGGACCGAGGACGGCGAAAATCTGTTGCAGGGCTTCAAGCGCGCCAACAACATTCTCACGCAAGCCGAAGAAAAAGACGGTGTCGAATACAGCTTTGGCGCTGACGTGAAGTTCTCGGAAGACGATGCTGAAAAGGCCCTTTTTGCCGCGCTGGATGCGCATGAGGGCGCGATTGAAGCAGCCATTGCCGCCGAGGACTTTGCCGCGGCCATGGCGGGTATGGCCGAATTGCGCGCCCCGATCGATGCGTTTTTCGAAGCGGTGCAGGTGAACAGCGAGAATGAGGTGGTCCGGCGTAACCGTCTGAACCTTTTGTCGCGAATTCGCAAAACCTGTCTGGGTGTTGCAGACCTAACGCGGGTCGAGGGCTAATCCCCCAAAGCATAAGCGGCCCGCGACAGATTTGTGGCGGGCCGCGCACCTTTTCCTTGCCAGACAAGGCTTTGGGGTTATGCTGCATCCTCAAAGAAAAGGTGCCGCAGTGCAGCAAGACAACCCCGATATCACCTTCATCACCGCGACCGCGCCAATAGCGACGGCCACTCATGGCGGGCGTGCCAAGTGTTTGCAACGGCTTGTGAGGCTGGACCTGCCGGTTCCGAAAACTGTTGCCCTGTCCTTTGACGCTGTGCACCGCATCGCGGCGGGCGAATCTCCGGTGATGCAGGATCTTCTTGCCCCACTTGAAAAAGGTGGTCTTTTGTGTGTGCGTCCGTCGTCGGAAGATCCCGATTGGGGCGGCCCCGGGGCCGTTTTGAATATCGGCATGAATGATGCGCGGTTTGCAGAGCTCTCGCAAACCCTTGGACCGGATGCGGCGGGTGGGCTTTATGCCCGGTTCATCCAGTCCTACTCGATCCATGTAGCGCGCCTTGATCCGGATATGTTTGATGAACTGGACCTGACCTATCCTGGCGACTGCCGGCATCTGCTGGATGCCTATGAAGACGAAGCAGAAGAACCCTTCCCGCAGGATGTCGGCACCCAGCTTGCCGGGGTGCTGCGGTCCATGGCGCGTGCTTGGGAAGGCACCACCGCGCGGCTTTTGCGGCAGGCCAAGGGCGCGCCCGCGGATGCGGGGCTGGGGCTGGTGGTGCAGGAAATGGTGCTGGGTCTTGGGCACGGGGAATGCGGCTCGGGCGTGTTGCAGCTCGTGAACTCGACCACCGGGCTGCCGAAAATCACGGGCCGGTATCTGAGCCAGTCACAGGGGCGCGATGCGCTGCAAACAGGGGCTTCTGCCCTGTTCCTCGAGAAGGACAGCCGCGGTCCGTCTCTGGAAGAGGCCGCGCCCGAAGCCTTTGAGGCGCTTAAGGCACAAGCGGCATTGATGCGTGAAAAACTGCGCGAGGAAATGCAGATCGAGTTCACCATTGAAAACGGTCAGGTGCATATTCTGGACGGGGTCAGGGTGCAGAGATCGTCGCGGGCGGCAGTGCGGATCGCGGTTCAACTGTCGCGCGATGGGATCATTCCACCGCAAGAGGCCCTGATGCGGATCGAACCAAGGGCCCTGAACGAACTGCTGCACAGGCAGGTTGACCCCGAGGCCAAGCGCGACGTGATCTGCACCGGGATTGCCGCGAGCCCGGGGGCCGCCAGCGGACGGATTGTATTCTCCGCGGCAGAAGCACAGGCCAGCGCCGCGCGCTCTGAGGCCTGCATTCTTGTGCGACGCGAAACCACACCTGAAGATATTCGCGGCATGCACGCGGCCAGTGCTGTTCTTACCGAACGTGGCGGCATCACCAGCCACGCAGCCGTGATCGGTCGTGGGTTGGGGTTACCCTGCGTCGTAGGCGCATCGTCCCTGCGGTTCCAGATGCGCAAAAAGGTTCTCACAACCTCGGACGGGCGTGTCTTCAAGGAAGGCGACATCATCACAGTGGATGGGACCGAGGGCCAGATTCTCGCGGGCGAACCGGCGATGCTTGAGGCGGCACTCGATGATGCCTTCCAGTCCCTGATGGCCTGGGCGGATGAAGCCCGCGACATTGACGTGCGCGCGAATGCCGACACACCTGCCGACGCCCAGACGGCACGGAATTTCAACGCCAACGGAATCGGGCTGTGCCGGACCGAGCATATGTTTTTTGAAGCCGACCGCCTGACTGTCATGCGCGAGATGATTTTCGCAGATGCGCCCGAAGATCGGCGTTCCGCGCTTGAGCAATTGTTGCCGATGCAACGAGCGGATTTCATCGAGCTTTTCAGGATCATGGAGGGGCAACCCGTATGTATCCGCCTGTTTGATCCGCCGCTGCACGAGTTCCTGCCGACCGAACGGGCAGGCCTGCGGGATCTGGCCGAGGCCCTGAACCTGCCCCTGTCGGACGTGACGCGTCGGGTCGAGGCGTTGGGGGAATATAACCCTATGCTTGGCCTGCGCGGGGTGCGTCTGGGGATCACAGTGCCCGAGATCTATGACATGCAGGCGCGCGCCATCTTCGAGGCCACTATTGCCGCGAGCCGCGACGGCGCGCCGGTTGTCCCTGAAATCATGATCCCTCTCGTTAGCGCTAAGCGTGAGGTAGAGCTTGTCAAAACCCGTATTGACGCGGTGGCCGCCGCTGTCCGTACCGAGCAGGGGGTGAATTTTACATACCGCCTCGGGGTGATGGTGGAAACGCCGCGCGCTGCCCTGCGGGCCGAGGATATCGCCCCGCATTGCCATTTCTTCAGCTTCGGCACCAACGATCTGACCCAGATGACCTATGGCCTGTCGCGCGACGATGCCGGGCGGTTCATGTCAGCCTATGTGAAACAAGGGGTATATCCAGAAGATCCGTTCCACACACTGGATGCGGACGGCGTCGGAGAATTGCTGAAATTCGGCGCGGAACGTGGTCGTGCAGCACGACCGGGCCTGACCCTGTCGGTTTGTGGTGAACATGGTGGCAGCCCCGAATCAATCGCATTTTGTCGCCAGGTCGGAATTGATTACGTGTCCTGCTCGCCCTTTCGCGTTCCCGTTGCACGTTTAGCGGCAGCACAACTCGCGATTCAGGACAAAATAGGGTAAATTTGCAGGGATCAGCCGCCACATCTTGACAATTCAGCAAGCTCTTTGCGCGAAAAACCCGCTGGGCTGGACGAATTTGGCCAATTCGTGTAGTACCCCGCGAAACGCTCGGACGGGGGAGGGTCCGTCAAACATCGGGTGTGAGGTTATTATGCGCCAATTCATGACTGCATTTTTTGCTATGATACTTTTGTCGGGTCCGGCTTTTGCCGAGGCCCCCTCTGGGGACGTTGAGACCCGGGTTGATCGGCAAGAGCCACGGAAAGCCGCCGCTGGCGTGTCGGGTTTCAATCTCAAAGAGCTTTTGAACAATAACCGCAATAAGAAAGACGCTCTGCCCGACACGATCGTGTATTCGCGCAACTGGATCGACCAGCTGCCCAAGGCCAAGAACCGTGACGAGCAATGGCAATGCCTGACCGAGGCGCTCTATTTCGAAGCGCGCGGCGAAAGCATCAAGGGCCAGTTCGCAGTAGCCGAAGTCATCATGAACCGCGTGGACCATGATTACTATCCCGAAAGTCTTTGTGGCGTGATCAAGCAGGGTACGGGGCGCAAGTACCAGTGCCAGTTCACCTTCACTTGTGATGGCAACCCGGAACACATCCACGAAAAGTCGGCCTATGAACGTGTCGGAAAAGTGGCCCGCCTGATGATGAACGGCGCGCCCCGCATTCTGACCGACGGGGCGACCCACTATCACACCAAGGCCGTCAACCCCAGCTGGGCGCGCAAGTTCAAGCGTACGACCACCATCGGGGTGCATCATTTCTATCGCCAGCCGACACGTCTTTCGCAAAACTGATTCAAGGGTTTTGACGGGTTTTGATGTTGCTATGCCGTGTCTGGCCCTGTTCCCGCAGGTCCAGGCCACTAAACAGGTCCTGATCTGACCCGGGAGGAACGGCAGACAATGACAAACGAAATTCGCCTTGCATTCGCGCATCCCGACGAACGGGCCGTAGCCACGTCCGGCCCCGACCCTTTGGACCGCATTTCTCTGCGTGACCATATTGTTGAGGTCGAAATCGGGGCCTTTCAGGCCGAACGCGGAACGACCCAGCGCGTTTGTTTCAATGTCGTCGTCGAAGTGCGTCCGATCACCGGCGTGATTGATGACGACGTGGACCGCATCCTCTCGTATGACCGCGTGACCGAGGCGATCGCGCATGAATTGGCCGCCGAAAGGCTGAACCTTTTGGAAACGCTGGCCGAACGTATCGCCGAGCGGATCTTGCTCGAGCCGCAAGCGATGCGGGTCTTTGTGCGGATCGAAAAATTGGATCGCGGTCCCGGTGCCTTGGGCGTGGAAATTGTGCGTGCACGTACGGTGGTTAAACCCGCCGAGGTGCTGGAAGACGAGAAACCCCATCCGCGCGTGGTGTACCTGACCAATGCCGCCATGCAGTCTGATCGCCTGACCGGTTGGATTGATCAGCTGGCCGCCGAGGATGTACCGCTGATTTTCTGCGTGGGTCCACATGATCTGCAAGTGCCCGCCACCGGCCACGCGATGACACAGCGCCGGATTGATCTGCTGGCCATCGAGCAAAATGCCTGGGCACTGGCGGCGCGGGATTCCCGTTGCGTCGTGGTCAACACCCGCACCGAACTGGACTGGGCGATGAAAAACGGTCAGATCTGTGTCTGGGCGCCTTCGAAAATCGTGCTGGATGCGGTCGATGGGCCAGATGTGAATGCCCGCGATGCCGTGGCGCTTGCCTCTTGGTTTGCACGCGAGATGGAAGCGCGCCGGATGATTGGGATCGGCGAATCCCTGCCGGAAAACGGACCTGTTCCGGTGCGGTCGGTGTCTCTTCTGGATGATGTGATCTAGACGCTTGCCAAGCGCCTCTGAAAAGATCATTCACGACACATGAAGACCTATTACCGCGCGATCCCGCAAACAGATGCTGCGCGCCCGGACGGCGCTTATCCCCTTGCGGGCGGATGGACATGGTTTACGCATGTCGAACTCCTGCAACGCGGTCAGTCCTCGCGCAGTGTCGCTGCCACCGATATTCCCCCAGCGGTGCTGGAAACCCTGACCAAGCCGCGCCCTCCCATCGCATCCATGTCGATGACAGAGCCTCAGGTGATGGGGATCTTGAACGTCACCCCCGACAGTTTTTCGGATGGTGGTCAGCACCATGCGCCAGAGCAGGCATTGGAGCGGGCGCGCGAGATGGTCGCTCAAGGGGCCACGCTTATTGATATCGGTGGAGAGTCGACCCGGCCCGGCGCAACCGAGGTGCCTGTTGAGGAAGAGATCCGCCGCACCGCACCTGTAATTGCGGCCCTTTCCGGCGACATTGATCGCCCGATCAGCATCGACACCCGCAAAGCGCCTGTCGCGCGGGCGGCATTAGACGCCGGTGCCGATTTGGTCAATGATGTGGCCGGTTTCACCTTTGACCCCGATCTCGCGCCGCTTTGCGCCGAGCAAGGCGTGCCCGTTTGTGTCATGCATGCACAGGGCGACCCCGCCACAATGCAGAACAATCCGACATATGACGATGTGTTGCTTGATGTGTATGATTTTCTGGAAGAGCGGATTGGGGCTCTGGAAAGTCTGGGAATCCCGCGTGACCGGATCATCACAGATCCCGGCATAGGATTTGGCAAGACGCTGACGCATAACCTTGCCCTGCTTGCCCGCCTTAGCCTGTTTCACAGCCTGGGCTGTCCGATCCTGCTTGGGGCGTCGAGGAAAGGGTTCATCAAGGTGATTGGCAATGCACCCGCCCCCGAGGGTCGCGTGGGCGGTTCTGTGGCGGTTGCGCTGGAAGGGGTTGCACAAGGGGTGCAAATCTTGCGCGTGCATGATGTAGAAGAAACAAGACAGGCTCTGCATCTTTGGCAGGCGGTGACAACGGGAGAATACCATGGGGCGTAAGTTTTTCGGAACCGACGGGGTGCGGGGTACCGCCAATATGGCCCCGATGACGGCCGAAATGGCGCTGCGGATCGGAGCCGCGGTGGGACGGTATTTCCGTAATGACGGTCAGAACAACCACCGCGTCGTCATTGGCAAGGATACCCGCCTTTCGGGGTACATGTTTGAAAACGCGCTGACGGCCGGTCTGACCTCGACCGGCATGAACGTGCTGTTGCTGGGACCAGTGCCGACCCCTGCGGTAGGTTTGCTGACCAGTTCGATGCGCGCAGATCTGGGCGTGATGATCTCGGCCAGCCACAACCCCGCCGAGGATAACGGGATCAAGTTTTTCGGGCCGGACGGCTTTAAACTGTCCGATGAGGTGGAACTTGAAATCGAGACCCTGATCGAAAGTGGCGTTGAACCTGTCCAGTCGATCAATATCGGTCGCGCCAAACGGATTGATGATGGCCGTTTCCGCTATATCGAGCGTGTGAAATCCTCGCTTCCGTCTTCTGTTCCGTTCAAGGGCATGAAAGTCGTGGTGGATTGTGCGAACGGGGCTGCCTATCGCGCCGCCCCCGAGGCGCTCTGGGAACTGGGCGCTGAGGTGATCCCGGTCGGTACGAACCCGGACGGGTTGAACATCAACCGGGATTGCGGATCCACGTCGCCGCGTACCGCAGCCGAAGCGGTGGTCGCTCATGGTGCCCATCTCGGGATCTCGTTGGATGGCGATGCTGATCGCGTCATGATCATTGATGAGAACGGGCATATTGCAGACGGTGACCAGATCATGGGCCTTCTGGCAAGCCGCTGGGCTGCCAAGGGGCGTTTGCGGGGCGGGGCGCTGGTGGCGACAGTGATGTCGAACCTTGGTCTTGAACGGTTTCTTGAAGCACAGAACCTCCGGCTGGAGCGGACCGCCGTCGGGGACCGCTATGTTGTCGAAACAATGCGCAAGGGTGGCTACAATCTTGGGGGTGAGCAATCGGGACATATCGTCATGACCGACTATGCCACCACGGGCGACGGGCTGATGGCAGGGCTTCAGTTCATGGCGGCCATGGTCGAAACGAATAGTCAGGCGTCAGACCTTGCCCAACAGTTCGAGACCGTACCGCAACTGTTGAAAAACGTGCGCTACGCGGCGGGGCAAACCCCTTTGGAGGCCGACTCGGTTCAAGCCGCCATCCGGGCCGCGGAAATGGCGCTTGAGGGGCAGGGGCGGCTCTTGATCCGCAAGTCGGGCACAGAACCATTGGTACGGGTCATGGCGGAATGCGAGGATTCCGATCTGCTTGAACGTACCGTGGACTCGGTGGTTGAAGCGGTCGATGCCGTCGTTTAGGCGTCGCCCAGAAACAGCCGTTTCAGCGCGCCGTACTGGCTGATGCCGACGCCGGACAAGATGAACAGCAACGCCCACAACAGGCTGGCCGGAAGCGGTTCGCCCAATATCATTGCGCCCAGCACCACAGACCACACGGGCACTTGATAATTGGTCAGGCTCATAAAGGTCGGACCGGCACTGCGGATCACCAGAACCCGCAACAGGTTGGCAGCGGCGGTCGGGATCAGCCCCAGCACGGCCAGAATCGCCAGTGTTTCTGTGGAGGGCATGGGCGGTGGCCCCTCGACGGCCCAAGCCACCGGCACCACAATGGCCGCGCCCACAATCAGCAGAACGGTGGCCAACCCGATCGGGTCTACCGGTGGCAGACGTCGTACCAGCACGGAACTCAGGGCATAGCAAGCTGCCGCGCCGAGACATGCAAGGCGCCCGTAGACTTCCAAGTCAGCGCCAGAACTTTCAAAGGCGGTGCTGCCAATCAGGATCACCACGCCAAAGAACCCCAGCATAAAGCCGATCACCTTGCGCAGGTTCAGGCGTTCGCCGGGTACGAGGAAATGAGCTAGGGGCAGCACTAGTAGGGCGACTGCGGCCATGCTGACGCCGGCAAAACCCGACGTGACGTATTGCTGCCCCCAGCTGAGCAAAATGAAGGGCACGGCTGAGCTGAGCGCGCCGACCACGGCAATCATGCGCCAGCCCCGCGCAGAGGGTTCCGCAAAAAGTGGAAAGCGCCGCGCCGCCCAAATGCCGACCAGCAGAACCGAGGCAAAGCTGATCCGTGCTGCCGCCAGCCAGAACGGGGTGATCCCCTGCAGGGCCAATTCGATGACCATGAAGGTGGATCCCCAGACAATGCCGAGGGTGGCCACCATCAACCAGCTTTTGCGGGTGATGTCCGGCTGTGTCATTCCAAGGCCAGGGCGCTTCTGGCGAAGGCTGCGAACATCACACCGAACCCGAAGGTGATGATGATCCCGGCGATCTTCCACCCTATCGGCGTGGGCACACCGGGTTTGGCGAGGATCACGGCGCGGGTCAGCGCAAGTTGATAAAGCGTCAACAGCCCCCAGAACGCTGCAGGAATGGCAGTGGAGATTGGCAACACCAGTAATAGCGCCACGATGGGTTGATGGAAAAGGGCCGTGCCGAAATTGCCCCCCCAGAAGGTTTCCCCAAGGATCAGGTCGCCCGCGAAAAGCGCCTTGAACCATGCAGGCGTGAAAATTTTGGGGCCGTTACTTTTTTCTTCCATCTTTGGTACCTTCCGATTGCGCGCTGACCATGAAACGAAAAAGGGCGCCCTGCAAGGCGCCCTTTCGAACCATTGCCTTTCTGGCTTAGTTCTTTTCTTTGTCGACCATCTTGCCGGCCGAGATCCACGGCATCATGCCGCGCAGCTTGGCGCCGGTTTCTTCGATCAGGTGCTCGTCATTGGCGCGACGCGATGCTTTCAGGGTCGGTTGGCCAACAGCGTTTTCCAGCATGAAGTCACGGACGAAACGGCCGGCCTGGATGTCTTCCAGAACTTCTTTCATGCGGGCTTTGGTTTCGTCGTATTTCAGGATGCGCGGACCGGTGACGTACTGGCCGTACTCGGCAGTGTTCGAGATCGAGTAGTCCATGTTCGCGATGCCGCCTTCATAGATCAGGTCTACGATCAGCTTCACTTCGTGCAGACATTCGAAATAGGCCATTTCCGGTGCGTAACCGGCTTCGACCAGGGTTTCAAAACCGCAACGGATCAGTTCAACCAGACCGCCGCACAAAACAGCCTGTTCGCCGAACAGGTCGGTTTCGCACTCTTCACGGAAGTTGGTTTCGATGATGCCCGAACGGCCGCCACCGATGGCCGAGCAGTAGGACAGGCCGATTTCCAGCGCCTTGCCGGTTGCGTCGGTGTGTACGGCAACAAGACAGGGCACGCCGCCGCCTTTGGTGTACTCGCCGCGCACGGTGTGGCCGGGGCCCTTGGGCGCCATCATGATAACGTCAACGCCTTCTTTGGGCTCGATCAGGCCGAAGTGGACGTTCAGGCCGTGGGCGAATGCAATTGCTGCGCCTGGCTTGATGTTGTCGTGGACGTATTTCTTGTAGGTTTCCGCCTGAAGTTCGTCGGGCATGGTGAACATGATGACGTCGCACCATGCGGCCGCTTCGGCGATCCCCATGACCTGCAGGCCTTCACCTTCGGCTTTCTTGGCCGAGGGCGACCCTTCGCGCAGCGCCACAACAAGGTTCTTCGCGCCCGAGTCACGCAGGTTCAGTGCGTGTGCGTGGCCTTGCGAACCATAGCCCAGGATGGCCACTTTTTTGTCTTTGATCAGGTTAATGTCGCAATCGCGATCGTAGTAAACGCGCATGTCCGGCGCTCCTCTCTGTATGTGTCTGGCCAAGAGTTATACGCATCCTGCTAGAGAGAGCGAGACGTAATGGTCGTATAATTTTTCCAATTATCAGCATTTCTATTCGTAGGAAGATGAAATATTGTCATTTTTATGCTTGATGATCTCGATAGGCGCATTCTGCGCAACTTGCAGGTGGATCCTGCGACGTCTTTGCCGGATTTGGCCGACCGACTCGGCATGACGACCTCGCGTCTGTCGCGTCGTATTGAAAAGATGGAAACCGAAGGCGTGCTGCGCGGGCAAAGGGCGGTGATCGACTGGCAGGCGCTTGGTTATGCGGTCGAGGTGTCGTTGCGGGTCACGCTCGACAAAACCCAACCGCGTGCTTTCGATGATTTCATCGAAGCTGCACGGGACATCCCCGAAGTAATCGAAATCCAGACCTTTCTGGGCCGCGTGGATGTCCGCTTGTCCGTTATCGCGCGGGATATGGCCCATTATCAGCAAATCTATCGCGCCCGGATCCTGACTCTGCCGCATATCGCCGACATCGAGGCGCTGATGCATGTGGCCCGTATCAAGTTCGAAGAAAGCCTGCCGATATGACCGGACTGGATGCCGTTGACCGTCAGATTTTGACCGAACTGTCCCGCGATGCGACGCAATCTGCTGGGGCTTTGGGGCGCAAATTGGGGATGAGCCAGCCCGCAATTTGGCGACGGGTGCGCAGGCTGTATGACAGCGGCATCATCAAGGGGCGCAGGTTGGATCTTGACGCGGAAAAGCTTGGGTTCGGGGTGACGGTGTTCTTGGGCGTGAAACTGGCCACCAAGGGGCGCGTGTCCCTTGAGGACTTCGAGCGCGCCGTCACGGCCATTCCCGAAGTGCAGACGGTCGAGCATGTTTTGGGCATGTATGATTATCGTCTGCGGGTCACAGCGCGGGACATTGCCGATTTCGAACGCGTTTTGCGCCGCCGGGTGATGACCTTGCCCGGTGTGGGGGATGTCGAGGCGAATGTGCTGCTTAGCGAAGAACGTCGGCCCGGACCGTTGTGAAGACGGGTTGGAAATCCACCCTAGAGTTGTCATTCCTGTCTTTCGCAGGCTAACTGGCGGCAACATATCTGGGAGACACAAGATGACAAGTGCAGTGGACCCGACAGGGTTGGACGAATTTTCGGTGGTCTTTACGGACCGCTCTCTCAACCACATGTCCAAGGCGTTCCAGCAGGTGATGACTGATATTTCGTCTATGCTGAAAGAGGTCTACAACGCCGATGCCGTGGTGCTGGTTCCCGGTGGCGGCACCTACGGCATGGAGGCCGTCGCGCGCCAATTCGCTCGCGATGCCAAGACGCTGGTCGTGCGCAACGGTTGGTTTTCATACCGGTGGAGCCAGATTTTCGAGGCCGGTGCATTTGTTGCCGACTCGGTGGTCATGAAGGCGCGTCAGTCAGGCAATGATGTGACGGCGCCCTTTGCGCCGCCCCCGATTGAGGACGTGGTCGCGCGGATTCAATCGGAAAAGCCGGATATCGTTTTTGCACCGCATGTCGAAACCTCGGCAGGTGTGATCCTGCCCGATGCTTATATCGCGGCCATGGCGGCGGCCGCGCACGAGGTTGGGGCGCTGATGGTGCTTGATTGCATCGCAAGCGGTTGTGTCTGGGTGGATATGAAGGCGCTTGGCGTGGATGTCCTGTGCTCTGCACCGCAAAAAGGATGGTCTGCATCCCCTTCTGCAGGCCTCGTCATGTTGTCCGAGGCGGCGGTGGCGCGGATGGCGGACACCGAATCAGACAGTTTTGCGATCGACCTCAAAAAGTGGCACGGCATCATGCAGGCCTATGAAAGCGGCGGTCATGCCTATCACGCCACGATGCCGACCGATGCGTTGCGGGCCTTCCGCGATACCATGCTGGAAACCAAGGCCTATGGCTTTGAAAAGCTGCGCGAGGCACAGTGGGCGCTTGGCAATGGGGTGCGGAAAATGCTGGCCGAAAAAGGGATCAAGAGTGTCGCTGCAGATGGTTTCGGGGCGCCCGGTGTCGTGGTTAGCTATACCAGTGATCCGGCCATCCAGAACGGAAGCAAATTTGCAGCAGAAGGCATGCAAATCGCGGCTGGTGTGCCGTTGGCCTGTGACGAACCGGAAGGATTCATGACCTTCCGCCTTGGCCTGTTCGGGCTGGACAAGCTGTATGATGTGGACCGCACCCTATCGCGTCTCAGTGAGGTCGTAGACAAGGTGCTGTGACTCCGGACTTGCAGGGGAAATAGAGCGCCGGGGCTTCTGTCCCGGCCAATGTTTATTGTGCGCCAAGGCCCATCCGCATAAGCGTTTTGCGGACTGGTGACATCGAGTAAAGCGCGTTCAGTCCCATCGCCCGCACATCCCGCAACGGGCGTGCTTCGACCATCGAGGCCCGATTGAGCATGTCGATTCCCTTCACGCGCAGTTTGACCTCGGTAAAGCGTTTGCGGTGATAGGTCTCGAGCATTTTCGTGTTGCCCAGATCGGTCGGGTTCGCCTTGGCAAGGTCCAGCAGGATCCGCATATCACCCAAAGACATGTTCAATCCCTGCGCGCCAATTGGTGGCACCACATGTGCGGCTTCGGCCACCAGCGCAAGACGTTCGCCATAAAGCCGCTCGGCGGATTGCGAGATGATCGGCCAGATCGTCCGGCGCGAGGCCAGGGTGAGCGGGCCAAACAGGCCGCAACTGCGTTCAGTCATTTCCTGTTCGAACTGTGCCACGTCCATCTCGAATAGTTCCTGGGCGCGGGGGCCACGTTCCATCCAGACCAGCGCAGATGAGGGGCTGCCTTCATAATCGGGCAGGGGCACCAGCGTAAACGGGCCTCCGGAGCGATGGATTTCCGTAGACACGCTGTTGTGCGGGATCGGATGCGTCACTGCGAACGCCAACGCCTTTTGGCCATAGCGGGTGGTGTGTACCTTGATCCCCGCCGCTTCGCGCATGGTTGAATTGCGGCCATCGGCGGCGATCACCAGCCGCGCGCGGGTGCGCGACCCGTCTGACAAAGTCACGCGCGCCTCGTTCATGCGGGTGAACAGCCCCGTGGTGGCCGTGCCAAGGCGCAGGTCGACATTATCCAGTTCTTCAAGGCGGTGCAGCATTTCGCGGCGCAGCAACCAGTTGGGCAGGTTCCAGCCAAACGGCAGTTCCGAGAGATCGGCCGCGTTGAAATCCTTGATGATGCGTGGCTCGGGCACATCCCCGCCAGCGTCGACGATCCGCATGATTTGAAGCGGCGCGGCGTGGGGGGCAAGACGTTGCCACAACCCCGCTTCGTCAAGAAGCGTGCGCGCCGGTTGCAGGAAAGCGGTCGTCCGCAAGTCGGACCCTTCGCGATCCCGCTCGGTGATTGGCGGGGTAGGGTCAACGCATTGTACGGAGAAGCCGGCGCTCGCAAAGGCGGCGGCGGCGGTCAATCCGGCGATACCACCGCCGGAAATCAGGATGTCGGTTTGGGATTCGGTGGTCATGGGTGCCTCCTGCCGCGCAATCTAGTGCTGTGCGGCAGGGGTTCCAAGGGGCCGAAACGTCACCCTTTGGCGATGATCACCAAAATCAGGTACATCACCGGCACCATGCAGAGGGCCGGGATGTAAAGGCCCGGGATGCCATATGCAAAAATGGCCGAGCCCCAGGCGACGACAACCGCCGCCAGAACGGCATAAAGCATGGCAAGACCCTTGCGGCTGATCGCTTCGTCGTGGTGGGATTCCGCTTCCTCGGAAGGGGTGGTCGTGGCGAAGTTCGGGTTGGTCTCGGTCATGCTCATTGCGCGTCTCTCCAATCAGTGTTCTACGCTGAACAGATAGGATGCCGCGTCGCAGCATTCAAGTTAAATTCACGAATGCGAATTTTTGAATTAACGCCTGAACTAATGTCTTGAGACTCTAGGTCAGCTTACCCAGAAAGGACGATAAATCATCCGTGTGGTGATGAATGTGGTCCGCTTCATGCGCATCTGGCGCGACATGCACTGTTTTCATGCCCATTTCATGGGGAGCTTGCAGGTTTCGCGGGTCATCCTCGAACATAGCTGCCGTCTGGGTTGTGACGCCATCCAATTTGAACACCGCCTCGAAAGCCGCTTTTTCCGGTTTGGGCAGGAACCCTGCGTGCTCGACACCATAGACTGCGTCAAAAAGCCCATCCAATCCGCGAGCTGCCAACACCCGCTCGGCATAGGGGGCGGTGCCGTTCGTGTAGACGATGCAGCGTCCAGGCAGAGCGCGAATCTGCGCCGCCAGATGTAGATCCGGTTCCAACTGGTGCAACGAAATATCGTGCACCTCTTCGAGATAGGGGGCCGGGTCCACGTCATGCACGCGCATCAGACCAGCAAGCGTAGTGCCATATTCCGCCCAGTATTCTTTGCGCAGGCGGTTTGCGGTAGGGTTGTCCACCCCAAGCGCATCCATCACGTAACGAGTCATCTTGACCTCGATCTGGTCGAACAGCCGCACTTGCGGCGGGTAGAGCGTGTTGTCGAGGTCAAAGACCCATGTCGACACATGGGCAAAGTCTTGTTTTGGCATGGCGCCAAGATAGGGTTGCGGCAAGGCGCGCGCAATGGCGGGGTTGAAAGATGTTGGCCGAGTTTCGTAACCTGACCGCCAGCGCTGTTTGGGCGCGTGAGGGGAGACCAATCAATGGCGCAAAGCAAACAGCCAAACCGTGATGCATATTCGCTGATACTCGAGGCGATTGACGTCGGGATTTACAAACCCGGGGATCGCCTTGTGGAAAGCGACCTTGCCGAACGGTTTGGTGTGTCGCGGACGCCTATCCGGGAGGCGTTGCAGCGGCTCGAGACGCAATCGCTTCTGGCACGGGATGGGCGTAGCTTGATTGTCTCGTCCCTTGATCACAACCAGATGTCCGAACTCTATGTGGTGCGCACGGAACTTGAAGGGTTGGCGGCGCGCCTTGCAGCACGCCACGCGACCGCCGAAGAGGTGCGCGTTCTCAAGGATATGGTGGAAGAGGATCATGCGCTGGTGAATGACCCGTCGGCACTGGCACGGGCCAATCGCCGCTTTCACAAGCAAATCCATCTGGCTTCGCATAACCGCTATCTGGTGCAGCAGCTGGATCTTGTGCACCGGTCCATGGCGTTGATGGCCACCACGTCGATTGCCGCCGAAGGGCGTGGCGAAGACACGCTTGTGGAACATGCGGCGATCGTGAAGGCGATCGAAGAGCGCGACGAAGAAGGCGCCTATCAGGCTTTAAAGGCACATATCTCACAGGCATTTGTCACTCGGCTTAAACAGGACACCGACGCCTGAGTGTTGCGCGTCCAGCCCTTCGCTGGTTTTGCCATGCGCGGTCTTGTCCCAGAAATATGGCGCAGTCAGCAACTCATACAGCGCTTTGTAGGCCGCGAAGGTGGCAAGTGGGAAATAGAACACCATCGTCAGTACCCAAGGGTACAAGCGTGCTCGGTCCTGTCCGCTGACAGCCCAGAGTGAGATGGCGGCGTTGCAAATGCCGAACAGGGTCAGCACCCCGCCGATGGTCAGGATTGTTCGATCGGTCAGGGCGCCAATCCTGAAGTAATCAAGTCCCAGTGCATTGCCCCAGAACAGCCACAGAAGCGGTGCCAACAGAAACTGTGAAAGCGTGGCGGCAAAGATCAACTGCAACCCCAGAACCTTGCGCAGGCCAATTTCGCGCAACAGACGCCACGGCTGTCGCATATGCACAAGATAGGTGATCATGTAGCCCTTGAGCCAGCGTGACCTCTGCTTGATCCAGGCCACAGGTCGACAATTCGCTTCTTCCTGTGTGACGCAGGGCAAAAGTTCTGTACGATAGCCAAACCGGGCAAGGCGCACCCCTAAATCGGCGTCTTCGGTGACGTTATGGGCGTCCCAACCGCCCACTTCCTCGATCACATCCCGGCGCAGGAAAAGCGTGGTGCCCCCCAAAGGAATCGAAAACCCCAAACGGGCGAGTCCCGGCAGAATTATGCGAAACCATGTGGCGTATTCGATGGTGAAACACCGCGAAAGCCAGTTGGTATAGGGGTTGTAATAGTCCAGCACCCCCTGCACGCAGGCCATTTCAGATGGGGCCCTGTCGAAATGGCGTGCAACTTTTTCGAGCTGGTCCGGTGCCGGGGCGTCCTCGGCATCCCAGATCCCGATAAGGTCACCCCGGCAGAAATCCAACGCATAATTCAGGGCGCGCGGCTTGGTCGTCAGACCGTCGCCGGCAGGCACGACAACCACGCGTATCCACGACGGCAATGTCGTGTATTCAATGGTCTTGCGCGTCACCTCGTCATGCTCCTCCAGTACGAGCAACACGTCGAGCAGGGGCTTGGGATAAGTCAGTCGCGACAAGCGCCGCACAAGCGCACCGGCGATGTCATGCTCGCGGAATAGTGGGACCATGACGCTGATACGGGGTAGGGGCCGCGAGGGCGGGGCGATCTCATAGCTGCGCCACATACCCAGCCGGGCAACCGTGGCACCAAGCTTCATCGCGAACGTGGCGCATTGCGCCAAGAGCACCCACGCCAACAGGACGACCAGCATCGCAGCCGGCGCGAGCACTGCGGCGCTGAATAACAGAAAAAGCGCCGATAGGATAAAGACACGCGATGCCCGATGTGCAGCGGAAGGACGGCAACTGTGGTGTTCGTCGGGGCGGGTCTCGGCAAGGTTTACTAGTGCAGAACGATGAACCTGCCCAAGGATCTCGGTCACCTCGGCCTCGGGCGCGAGATCAAACTTTGCCGACGCAAACAGACTCGGAAACTCTTTGCGCAAAAAGGGAATGCGTTCTGGTCGGCCGGTCACGAAAACCAGCTTGTCGCCTTCCTTTCGTATCGGCAGCACATTGTGTTTCAGACAAAAGGCCGGAGGCAGGCGTGAATGCAGGTCTGGATCAGGTGTCGTCTTGTGCAGATTCTGGATCTCGTATCCATCAACCTGGGCACAGGCCAGCAGATAATCGGCCTCGCTCAGGGCACCCTCTGCACACAGGATTTCCCCCAGATTGGCATCCCATTCGCTCAGCTTCTGACGCGCCTGGAGCAACGCGCGCGCCGACACACCGAAATCGTTCTGCAAGGTGTGCACTAGCGAGGCGGGGCGCAAGAATGATACCGACGCCTCTGAAAGCTGGAATTTGGAACCGGGATTGTTCATGACCACCCTGACACTGCCTTTTCACAGGCTGTGTCGGGGTGGTTAATAGGCGGTTAATTCAGTCGATTTTTTAAGGATTTAGGGAAAAACAAGCTCAGTTGCGCGCGGCCATGTTGGCGGCGAACTTCTCGAATAGGTAAAAGCTGTCCTGCGGGCCGGGGCTGGCCTCGGGGTGATGCTGAACCGAGAAGACCGGCTTGTTGGTCATTCGGATACCGCAGTTCGAACCATCAAACAGGGACACATGGGTTTCCTGCACGCCCTCTGGCAGGGTCTGGCTGTCAACGGCAAACCCGTGGTTCATTGAGGTGATTTCGACCTTGCCCGTGTCGTTGTCTTTGACCGGGTGGTTCGCGCCGTGGTGACCGTGGTTCATCTTGACGGTCTTGGCCCCAAGCGCCAGTGCCAGCATCTGATGCCCAAGGCAAATACCAAAGACCGGAAGGTTAGCCTCTAGCACGCCCTTGATCATCGGCACGGCATAGGCACCAGTGGCAGCGGGGTCGCCGGGTCCGTTCGACAGGAACACGCCATCGGGATTGTGGGCCAGGACCTCTTCTGCCGTGGCGGTCGCGGGAAGGACAGTGACGTCACAGCCAGCCGAGGCGAGACAGCGCAGGATATTGCGCTTGGCGCCGAAATCCACGGCGACGACCTTGTGTTGTGGATTTTCCTGACGGCTGTAACCTTCGGGCCAGGCCCAACGCATTTCATCCCAGCGATAAGACTGCGCACAGGTGACGTCTTTGGCGAGGTCCAGCCCCTCAAGTCCCGAAAAGGCCCGCGCCTTGGCAACCAACGCGTCGGTGTCAAAGTTCCCGTCAGGGTCGTGCGCCAGAGCGACATGTGGTGCCCCCTGTTGGCGGATGGCTCGCGTCAGGCGCCGCGTGTCGACGCCACCAATCGCGATGCGTCCGCGCGTGGCAAGCCAGTTCGAGAGCGTGTCAACCGAACGCCAGTTTGATGGCGTGGTCGGATCCCATTTGACCACCATCCCAGCCGCAACCGGATCGGCAGTTTCGTCATCCTCGGGGTTCACGCCAGTATTGCCGATATGCGGGAAAGTGAAGGTCACCACTTGTCCGGCGTATGACGGGTCTGTCATGATTTCCTGATATCCCGTCATTGCTGTGTTAAAGCAGAGTTCCGCAACGGTTTCGCCGGTCGCGCCAAAACCGCGCCCGTAAAACAACGTTCCATCAGCAAGGGCGAGGCATGCGGTCGGTTTCGGGCTTTCGTGGGACATGGTCGACTCTCCGGGTGACAAATTGTCGGGAAACTATGTCGAGCGCGACGCATCGTCAAGGGATGCTGAAAATACAAAGTCTTTATAAATCAATAACTTGATATTTTTAGGTCAAGGTTGCCTCGCGAAGCTGCTTTAGATATGTTCCAAGCCTTGTGTTTATCAGCAAATGGCGAAGTGAATGACACTGCGAGAACAGATCAATACCGCGATGAAACAGGCCATGCGCGACCGGGCGGCCGAGCGTCTCTCGACTCTGCGCCTGATCAATGCCGCAATCAAGGATCGTGACATCGCGGCCCGTGGCGAAGGCAACGAGGACGGTGTGAGTGAAGCTGAAGTGCTTCAAATCCTTGCGAAAATGGTCAAGCAGCGCCAGGAAAGCGCCCGCACCTACGAAGAAGGCGGCCGTCTTGATCTTGCCGAACGGGAAGCCAACGAAATCACTGTGATCGAAGAGTTCTTGCCAAAGCAGCTTGATGATGACGAGATCGCAAAGGCCATTGGCGACGCTATTGAAGAGGTCGGGGCCAGTTCGATTCGCGACATGGGGAAAATCATGGGCGCGCTGAAAGCCAAATACACGGGTCAGATGGATTTCGGCAAAGTCGGCCCGATGGTCAAGGCGCAGTTGAGCTGAGGTTTGCGGGAATGTCCGCGACTTGACCGGCTTCCCTGTCTTGGCAACTGGGCTCTTGGAAAAAATGCACGGCGCAAGTTCGGCGCGCGCCCTTTCGGTCAGACGGTTGCGGTGCTAGGGCGTCCGTCGACAGATCGGCTCGGGATAGTTTTCTCCCACACTGCTGATTTAAGAAGTCTGTGAGAAAGCAAACTCTTGATCGCGCCCTTGCCCCTTTGGTTTATGGATACCTGAAAGATGCAACAGATTAATGAAAGCCCTGGCACCGACCGGAAACGGCCGTCAAAGACCGTGGGCGCGCGCTGGGTTGCGTTCGAGCTTGTGTTTCTGACGGCGATGCTGATTGCCGTGGTGGCGTCTGTCTATCTGGATGTGGTCGTTTGGCAGAATGGACTGTCCGAGAAATCCCTGACCGAAACTCTGCATAACCTCTTCATCCTGTGCTCCGGAATTCTCTTTCTTATCGGAGCCAAAAGGCATCCTGAAAAACGCGGATACCTCATCATGGTGGGCGCGTTCTTTATGATCCTGTTCATTCGGGAAAACGATAAGCTTCTAGACGGCATTTGGCATGGCTTCTGGAGCATTCCGGCCACTGTAGCGCTGGCCATTGCAGCCGTTCCAGTGTGGTTGAACCGCAAAACCATCTCCAAACCGTTCCTTGCGCATTACGCCGCGCGCGACTTTGTCTTTCTCTACATGGGGTTCTTGCTTTTGGTTGTGTTCAGCCGCCTGATGGGGACAAGCGCCATCTGGGAGGCCATTATGCAAGGCGGTTACAACCCTATGTTTAAGACCGTGATTCAGGAAGGGCTCGAACTTCTGGGGTATTCGTTCATATTGTATGGATCTGCCCTTTCGCTGCGCATCGGGTTTTCGGCCCGCTGATCCGTTTAAGAGGCCGCACGTCACCGGGCTCCGGTATATCAGTTTCCACCTCGTGCGGGCATAAAGGTGGCTTAATTCCGCAATTTCCGCTAGCCTGCGATGCTATTGGCCCGCGCTCCCCGATGTTTGGGCGCGGTGCATTTGTTGCTGCCCGGATTTTGGAGGGGAAGAATGGCCACCTATTTCGACACGAGTGTTTCTCCTTTTCAGGCGAATACCTACGCAACCGGCATCCAGATCGGCTCTGATATCGCTACCCTCGCCAATGGTGGCTATGTTGTGGTTTGGGGATCCCAGAACCAGGACGGGTCCAGTACGGGCATATTCGGCCAGATCTACGAAGATGACGGTCAAGCGCGCGGGGGCGAGTTCCAGATCAACCAAACCACCCTTGGCACTCAATCCGGCCCGTCAGTTGCCGCACACCCAGGTGGAGGGTTTCACGTCCTGTATTCAAGCCAGGCGGCCGACAGTTCCGGGCCGGGAATTCTCGGGCGGGGGTTTGATGCGTCTGGCACACCCATCACCGATGAATATCTGGCCAACGCCGGAGATGAAGACGGAAACCAGTATTTTCCGGACGCCTATATTTACGAGACGACAGGTTTGCAGGGCACTGTGTCACGTATGCAGGCGGTCTGGATTTCCCATCCTACCGGGCAAGAGGCGGTCCCGGGTGTGTCTGCGGGCCAGATTCTTTTAGGCTCGTCGCGTGTCAGGCTGGAAGAGATCGATGCCGGTAGTCGCCCTATTCAAGGGTTTGATGAGGAGGACCCTGTCCGTTCGAACGCCGAACTGGTGCAGCTGGATGATGGGCGTGCTCTGGCCGTATGGCAGGTCTCGGATCATTCCGAGCCGAATACCGTACAGCCCGCCATTCTGGCGCGTATTTCGTCCGCGTCCGGATTTTTCGCCGGACGGCAAGACATCGTTGTGGCGCGCGGCACCGAAGATGCCCCGCCGATGCGCCCCTCGGTCGCATCGTTGGACAACGGCGGCTTCGTGGTGGCCTATGACCGAGAGGTTTTTGGCCGCCAGAACGTGTTCTGGCGCATGTTTGATGAAGACGGCTCGGGATATCGTGAGGGATCAGTACGCCATGAAGGCGGGGTGACCAACGACGAGGGTATCACGACGTTCCCGATCGGCACCACCTTCGCGCCCGAGCGTTTCAGCCAGGTCGTAGGGATCGAAGGCGGGGGGTTCCTGCTGTTCTGGTGGTCACCCAATCACGAGGGCACACCGCAAGGTATCCGTGCACAGGAATTCGATGAGGAGGGCAATGCGGTCGCGGCGATGGCCGAGATCGCAAATGACATCCCGGTGAATGGGGATATGGAGGTCGTGCGGCTGCCAGATGGCGATTTCATGTTGACCTGGTCGAGCAATGCCCTTGGCGAAGACGGCATTGATATCATGGTAACGCGCCTGTCTCGCTTTGGCGATCTGCGTGGGGATGAGGGCGCGAATGCCATAACGGGGGGATCGCTCGGAGACCGGATTGATGGCGGCGCGGGCGATGATACGCTGACCGGTGGCAACGGAGGCGACACCATCATCGGCAGGGATGGCAATGACGTCATCATCGGCGGAGGAGACACCCGTGACCTGAGGGATGTGGTCTATGCCGGCGCTGGCAATGACAGCGTATCGGGCGGCTGGGGTAACGATGAACTGCGCGGCGATGCCGGAAACGACACCATCGAGGGCGGGTTCGGTTCCGACACGGTGATTGGCGGTTTGGGCGACGACAGCATCACCGGGTCAGCGTTTTCCGACATGATGCTCGGCAGCTCCGGAAACGACTTCATCAATGGCGGCTTCGGCCACGATAGTCTCAATGGTGGGGAGGGCGCGGACAGGTTCTTCCATATCGGGGTCGAAGACCACGGATCGGACTGGATTCAGGATTTCGACGGCGAAGAAGGCGACGTTTTGGTCTTTGGTAACGTCAACGCCACTGCGGATGACTTCCAGATCAACTATGCGCAGCGAGACTTTTCCGGGCTGGACACCGTGGAAGAAGCCTTCATTATCTATCGTCCGACAGGTCAGATTATCTGGGCCTTGGTGGATGGCGGCGCACAAGACAGCATCGTGCTTCAGATATCTGGCCAGCGGGCTGATCTGGTCGAACCGGACCCCACCGATGGGCCCGGAGATTTCCCCACCGACCTGCCCACCGATTTTCCAAGCGACCTGCCCGCCTAAGGTGGCTTGATCAGGCCCCGTAAATCACGGGGAACCAGTCTTCGCGCAGCTTTTGCCCAGGTGACATGCCGTGTTCGGGAAAAGGCGGTGAGGTGCGCCCTGGCCGTTCGACATAGCGCGCATCATCCCCCACAAGCCGCAGCGAAAACGCCCTGCGGCGCGTGGGCGACGTATTTCCGCGCGCGCCATGCAACACATTATAGTTAAAGGCCACCGCATCGCCCGGCGCCATGTCCCATTCCAACACGGTCATGCCTTCGGCGTCCGGGTCGGGGATGGGCATGTAGTCTTCTTCATTCGGGAAAAAGCTTTCCTCGCTGACCCAGCGTGTCGGCAGCACGGGCTTTTCCCATTTGTGGGATCCCGCGACCATGCGCAGCGTAGCGTCCTTGACCGGATCAAGTGGCGACCAGAAGCTGACGGTCTGCGAGCCTTCTACGAAATAGTAGGGGCCATCCGTGTGCCAAGGGGTGGACATCGAGGTGCCGGGCTCTTTCACGAGCACGTGGTCGTGAAACACCTGAACCGTCTTTGATTGCATCAGGTCTGCCGCGACCTCTGCCGCGGGTGATGTTCGGATCACCTTTTCGAATTCCGGGATTCGCTGCCAGTTGCAGTAATCATCAAAAAACCGGCCAGTCTCGCCCTGTTTCTCGTTCTCGGAGGCATAGGGGCCTGGTTCGGCCATATTGGTTGCCACACCGGCGCGCAGATCATCGACATGGTCGGCAAACAAACCTCGGATCAGGACGACACCGTCGCGCTGAAAGGTCTCGATATCCTGTTGGGTGACAAAGGGATGAGGCATGGAGGCGGCTCCGGTCTTGATTTCGAGCCGAAGCTGCGCCTTCAAATGGCAAAGGTCAAGCGTGCTATCCGACGGATCACAGCATCCAGTCGATGGGCAGCCACCCCGAGGCCGTGACCAACCAGCGGTGCAAGGTGCCGACATTCGGCTCTTGTGTCAGTACAGCCCTGCCGCCTTCGGGTGTGCTTTCGGTCCAGTAAAGGGCGCCGGTCTCGTCCTGATGCACCTGATATGACAGTTTCGGATTGTCAAAAGCCTCTGAGATCGTTGTAGCGATTCTGGGGCTTTCAATCAGCAATCCCATTTCGCAATTCAGGTTGGCCGACCGCGGATCAAGGTTGTAGGATCCGATAAAAGCCCGTTCCCGATCAAACGACATCACCTTGGCGTGCAGGCTCGATGCCGATCCGGCAAGAATTTCAGGCAGGCTCAGCTCCCGGTGCTGTTCGCGCAGGGCGCGCAACTCGAAGAGTTGTGTGCCGTTTTCCAAAAGCGCTGGACGGCGCTGCATGTAGGCCCCATGTACGGGGGGCACATCCGTGGCTTCCATCGAATTGGTCAGCACCCGAGTCGCCACGCCGTTGGCTGCCATTTGGTCGAACACCGCCATCGCGGGATCGCCCGGCACGAAATAGGCCGACACCATATCGACACTGGTTTCGGCTTCGAGGGCAAATCGGGTCAGGGCACTGGCAATTTGCTCACTGTCATCCGCCTGCCCAAGTCCCTTTGTGGGCGGGTCCGAGAAAAGTTCGACCTGTGTCCATTCCATCGGCACGTCGCGTTCGCGGATACCCTGCGCCAGTGCCGAGGTTCTGATCGCGTCCTGATAGCCCGAGCCAAGCGCAGTCTGGCGCGCCGTGGCTGCCGCTTCCTTGATCGGGGTGCCTGTTTTGTAATGCGGCGGCAAAACCTGTTCGGCGTCATAGACCGAGGCGCTGTTCCAGTAGCTGTCAAAATTCGCGGTAACGTCATCGACAATGTCCCCGACCGCCAGCACATCGACATCGACATAATGGAAACCCTGCCCGAACTCGAAATAGATGTCACCAATATTGCGTCCACCGATGATCGTCGCGAACCCGTCAAAGGTGATCGACTTGTTATGCATCCTGCGGTTCAGGCGCGGAAAGTCGAACAGGTACGAGGCCAGCTTGGGATTGCGCAGGGTGAAAGGGTTGAAGATACGCACATCTGCATGGGGCATCGCATCCAGTTCGGCCAGCATGTTGTCGAGCCCCGGAATGCCGTTGTCATCCAGCAAAAGACGCACCCGCACGCCACGCTCTGCCGCGGCCCGCAACTCGTCCAGCAGCATCAGACCGGTCGTGTCATTCTGCCAGATATAGTATTGTGCATCGATCGAGCTTTGCGCCTCGTGCATCAAAAGGGCGCGCGCGGTGAAGGCATCGCGCCCGTGAATCAAAGGCATCACGCCGGTTTGGCCCCGATTCCTCTCCACCGCCGGCTTCAGGATCTGGCCTAGCGGCGTATTCCAATCGGCCGGAAGGCTTTGCATTTCGGTTTCGAAATTCGTCCCCGGCAAGGGAAACAGAATGCGGGCGGTCATAATCGCCAGAACTGACAGCACCGAAAGGATCAGGAGGAGGCTAAGCAGTTTTCTCATGACTGCATCCTAAGCCGATCAGAAGGTGTTTGCCTAGCGCTTGCCGTGCATCTGGCATTCGTCCGGTCTTTGATTGTCGCAGTGTTCAACACACGGTTTCGGAGAGGCCCCGTGCAGAATTGCATCGCTTCACGCGGCAAATGGCCCGTGCGGATGGAAAGCTCCGTATCGGCGTTGCCGCGCCTGTCATTCTGTGGCAAGACGATCTCATCCCGAGTCTGAACGAAGAGTTTGGTATGGCCGACTACGACGTATTGCGCGAAACCATGGTGGATACTCAGATCCGCCCATCGGATGTGACCAAGTATACAGTGATTGACGCGATGTTGTCGGTCCCCCGCGAGGTCTATGTCCCGCGCGACCGCCGTCAGGCCGCTTATGTTGGCGATCATGTCCCGCTCGACAATGGGCGTGTTGTGATGGATCCCCGCGTTCTGGCTAAGATGCTTGATTTCGTGGACATCCAGAAAGACGAGTTGGTGCTGGATATCGGCTCCGGGCTTGGCTATTCGGCCGCCGTCATTGCGCGCATGGCCGAGGCTGTCGTTGCCGTGGAAGACGATGAAGACCGCGTGAGCGAGGCTCAGACCATTCTGGCCGAGCAGGGGGCGGATAACGTCATCCTGCACAGTGGCGAACTTGCCGAAGGTGCTGCCGAACACGGACCCTATGATGTCATCACGATCCAGGGCGCTGTGGAAACCCTGCCCGACGCCGTGGTTGCCCAGTTGAAAGAAGGCGGACGCATTATCTGTCTGTTCCAGGACGGGGCGCTTGGCGAGGTACGTATCGGATACATGATCGACGGGCAGATCAACTGGCGTCTGGCATTCAACGCAGGCGCACCCGTGTTGCCGGGGTTTGAAAAACATAACGCATTCACGCTGTGACGAAACACGCCGCGGCGGGCCGAATCCTGCCGCGTTGGTATGAGAGGTTGAGGGCAGATGGCTCGGGGAATTCTGAATTCGTTTAAGGCCGGCGTCATCGCCATGGCCGCCGCAGTGTCAATGCCGGTTGCGGCGCAGACTGAAACACTGGCGGATGCGCTGGCGAGCGCCTATGACCATAGCGGGCTTTTGCAACAGAACCGGGCGCTGCTGCGCGCCGCGGACGAAGATGTTGCTGCGACCTATGCCCTGTTGCGTCCGATCCTGAACTGGTCGGGCACCGTGACACAGCAGTTCGGCACATTCTCATCGGCGACGACCGGGGGGGTAACCCGCGATATTGATACGGCCGAGGCTTTTATTGGGCTCGGCTTTGAATTGTTGTTGTATGACAATGGTGCAACACGGCTTGCCGTGGAAGCTGCGGAAGAGGCCGTGCTTGCCACGCGTCAAACACTGTTGAACACCGAACAGGCGATCCTGTTCGAGGCCGTGCAGGGGTTCATGGACGTGGTGCGCGATGCCCAGATCGTGCAGTTGCAACAAAACAACCTGCGCCTCGTGGCGCGTGAATTGCAGGCCGCACGAGACCGGTTTGAAGTGGGCGAAGTGACCCGCACCGACGTGGCGCTTGCCGAGGCCCGCCTTGCGGGTGGCCGTGCAGATCTGGCCATCGCACAGGGCGACCTGATGCGGTCGCGTGAACGTTTTGCCGCCGCGACCGGACACCAGCCGGGGGCGCTGGTTGCGCCGTCGGTTGCGCCCAAAACTCCTGCTACTGTCGAAGATGTGAAAGCCATTGCGGTGCGTTCGCACCCTTTGATGATCAAAGCACAGCATGACATTGCCGCCGCAGAAATCGCGGTGTTGCGTGCACGGGCGCTGATGGGCCCGTCTGTACGTCTTGAAGGGTCTTATGGCCTTACCGAGGATTTTGACAACCCCTACAGCACCCATGCAGGCAGTGTTGGCATCCGAGCGACCGGCCCGATCTATCAGGGTGGGCGGCTCTCCGCACTTCTGCGTCAGGCGATGGCACGGCGGGATGCGGCGCGTGCCGCCCTGCACGACACCCGCCACACCATTCGTCAGCAGGCAGGTAGTGCCTGGGCGGTATTGGCGGCCGCAACGGCGCAGTTGGCTGCAAGTGGCGAACAGATCGAAGCCTCGCAGATCGCCTTTGACGGCATTCGCGAAGAAGCCAAGCTTGGCGCGCGGACCACGCTGGACGTGCTGATCGCCGAGCAGGACCTTCTGGATGCGCGGTCGAACCGCATCACCGCGCAGGCCGCGCAATACTCGGCCGCCTACGGGGTGCTGTCCTCGATGGGACTGTTGACGGCGGAATACCTGAACCTCAACGTCGAAATCTATGACCCGGTGGCCTATTACGACATGGTCCGGGATGCCCCTGCGCTTGTTTCCAAGCGTGGTCAACAGCTCGACCGGGTTTTGCGCGCAATCGGCAAAGAGTGACAATTTTCGCTATCTGTTGTGCGAAAATTCCCGAGGGGGTACACTCTCTCGGAGGCAAAGATGGTGTGAAGAATGTCTGACGCAGTAAGCAATGCGGAAATTGAGGATGTCTTGTCGTCCATTCGACGCTTGGTCTCTGAAGGCGGGCGCCCGCACACTGCGGCCACGGAGACGGCCCCATCACCCGAGAAAACAGGACAGGAGCCCGTTGCGCCCGAAGGTGCGGACCGGCTGGTTCTGACACCCGCTTTGCGCGTCTCTGAACCGGTTGAGGATGCCGAGGAAGTTCCCGCGCCCGAGGCTAAAAGCCCCAGTGTTTCAAGCGAAATCGTGTCTGCAGACAGCCTTGAGGATGAAGAACCCGACAGCGGCTTGCATGAGGATGAGGCCGAGGCGCCGCTCATGTTCGCGCATTCGAACTACACCAGCGAGGACCCGGAAGAGGATCTTTCGGACGCGGACTTGGAGCAGGCAGAAGCGGCCTATGACGAGGACGAACCCGGTGACGAGGTCTATGATACCGTCGCTGATATGTCCCCCGAAGATATCGCCGAAGAGGGCTATCCCATGCCGGCCCCCGATTCGCGTATCCTGCGTTGGGAAACCGTGTCGAACCCCACGATCGAACCGTATGAGCCGGATGAACCCGGCGACAGTGATTATGCGGGCACCAATATCCAGTCGTTGAAATGGCAGGGGCGAGACACTGAGTCGGCCACGTCCGAAATCGAAACGCCTGACACAATGGCAGAGCGGATCGAGGCCGAGGCCATGGCCTATGCCACTGAAACGGTCGAGGAAACGTTGGCGCCTGAACTGGAAAACGTCGATCTGGATGACTCGGTCACGCTGGATGAAGCCATGCTGCGCGAAATGGTCGCCGACATCGTTCGGCAGGAATTGCAAGGCGCGCTAGGCGAACGGATCACCCGCAACGTTCGCAAGCTCGTGCGTCGTGAAATCCACCGCGCATTGGCGGCACAGGATTTGGGCTAGATACGCGCACGGCCAGTCTTGATTGAGACTTCGCAATAAAGAAAAGCACATCCGCGAGGATGTGCTTTTCTGATTTCAGCGCAAGCGTTTCAATCAGGCGGCTTCGGCCTGTTGCGCGGCATTGCGGCGCTCGCTTTCCTCGCGGGACAGGGCGACCGATGTGCGTACGCCCTTGCCGACGAATTCCATCAGGCCGGCCACGACGCGTTCGTTCGGGTCGATTCCGGCACAGCTCAGCACTTCGCGACCGTCGCGCGAACGGGCCCAGCGGGCGATCTGTTCAGGTCCATTGCCGTATTTCTTGTCGTCGGCAATGGCGTCATCCAAAGCGGCCAGCACCACGGCGGCAAACAGTTTGCGCGCGCGGTTACCTTGTTCATTATTGAAAGCCGTTCCATCAACGAAATCTCGCATCTCGTCGTCCTTGTATTATTGCTCTTGCGTTTTCGGCGTGGCGCCCCTTATGGCGTAGTATTGTCGATTCGGATAGGGCGATAATGCATAGCATCTATGCAAAATGTGCATGACTTGGGATCGGTGGTGCACGAGATAGGTTGCCTTGCCTCCTGTCAACGGGCCAGATATAGGTGCGGGCAATCCAATATCAACCCTTTTGACACGGTTTCGTCACAATGCCCAAAATCAACGGAAACGAAATTCGCCCCGGCAATGTTCTGGAGCACAACGGTGGTCTTTGGGCCGCTGTAAAGGTCGATCATGTGAAACCCGGCAAGGGCGGTGCCTTTGCTCAGGTGGAAATGCGTAACCTGCGCAACGGGTCCAAGCTGAACGAACGCTTCCGCAGCGCCGACAAGGTCGAGCGGGTCCGTCTGGAGCAAAAAGATCAACAATTTCTGTACGAAGACGACGGAATGCTGATCTTCATGGACACAGAAACCTATGAACAGATCCAGCTTCCTGCCGATCTTTTGGGGGACCGCCGTCCGTTCTTGCAGGACGGTATGACCATCGTGGTCGAGTTCTACGAGAGCGAAGCGCTGAACGCGACCCTGCCGCAAAAAGTGACCTGCAAGATCGTCGAGACCGAGCCGGTTGTCAAAGGTCAGACCGCGGCGAACTCGTTCAAACCGGCCGTGCTCGATAATGGTGTGCGCGTGATGGTGCCGCCGTTTGTCGGTCAGGACGAGGACATCGTCGTGAATACCGAGACCATGGAATACGCCGAACGCGCCTAAGTGACGTTACGTTCCATTCTCAAAGGGCCCGCAGAATCTGCGGGCCTTTTGTATTTTGCGGGGGCGGCGCGGCATTCTCGACGCAATAGGGGCCATCTCAAAAACCGAGTCGGGCGAGGCGCGTGTCTACAAGGGGGCGATAACTGTCGCCAAACAGGACCAGATGCACGAGGGCGGGCCAGAGCTGATAGAGGGGCAGGCGCGCGGACCAGGCGGGAAGGGTGGGGCCGTAGCCATCCCAGAAGGCGGGAGGTGGATGTCCAAACAGGTGCAGCATGGCAAGATCAACTTCCGCATCGCCATAGTAACAGGCCGGGTCGATCAGGTATGCCCCTTTCTGCGTAAACAGCGCGTTCCCCGTCCAGAGATCACCGTGCAGAAGAGATTTCCGAGGTGACTGCGGCAGCAAATCAGGAAGGTGGCGACACAGGATTTCAAGGCGCTTCCGCAAGTCACCCTGCAGCCTGTCAGAATTCGGCAAAAGCCGTCTTTCGGCCCAAAACGCGGGCCAGTCCGCGCTAGATTGATTTTTAATCGTCACGGGCCCGAAGGCATAATCCTCGGGCCACCCGAAATCGGCGCCTTGAGCTTCGTGCAATATCCGCAGCCCTGCACCAAGAGCGTGCCAGCCGGTGTCCGATGCGTGGGCCTCGGGCAGGTGGGCAAGAAACAGCACATCGCCTGACACGCCCAACACTTCTGGAACAGGGGCACTGGCAGCGACCATGGCATGTAGCATTCGGGCTTCGACTTGAATCCGGGGCCCTAGCTTGGCAACGATCTGTTCCCCACTGTCGAGTTTCACGACAAAGACGTCAGACAGGTCACCGCCGTGTAAGCGCTTCGTGGTCGTTGCGTCGCATCCAAAAACCGTTTGCGTCGCTAGGGCCAGGGCGTGCGGGATCACGGCTGCCAGCTGACGGTGGCGTCTCCAGCCTGCATGTCCGGCCCCGCGCGGTCAAAGCGCAGGTAGGCAATCGCCTTGTCCCCAGAGCGGGTCAGCAGCGTGCCAACAGCCTTGGGGCCGGCTGTGATGGTGGTGCCCGTATCGGCCGCGCCAGACACATCAACGACGGCTAGCCCCTTGCGCAGTTCGGTCTTGTGCTTCATCCGCGCGGTGACCTCTTGCCCCACGTAACAGCCCTTGCGGAAATCCACCCCATGCAGGCGTTCGAACCCCGCCTCCAGAATATAGGTGTCGGGGGTCAGTTCTATCCCCGTTTCCGGAATGCAATGCGCGACGCGCAGCGCATCCCAGTCCACGGTATCGTTTTGCTGGGGCTCCGGGCGATACGCTCGCCATCCAAGTGCGGGATGTCGTGGGTCGGAAAGCCCATCTTCGGGCGTTGCGTCCACGCCGCGGTGTACATGCAGCGGGCTTTCCAAAATGTCGACCTTGGCGCGCAGTTTATACATGGCCAGGCGCGGGATCAGCGTTGTGCCAAGTTCCGCATCCACGTCAAGCAGGATGGAGTCGCCATGTCGGGATAGAAAGAAATCGGCCAGATACTTGCCCTGTGGTGTCAGGATCGCGGCATAGACGAGGCCGTTTTCGATGCCCTCAATATCATTCGTTACCAGCCCCTGAAGAAAGTGTGTGCTGTCCGGGCCTGTTATTTCAAAAACGCTGCGTTGCCGTTTCATGGTCTGTCCTGTTCTTGGGCTTTCCAGTCATATAGATAGAAAAACGCCATGCAACAGGGCAGGAGATAGAAATGCGTGCACCGGTTTCCGTTGTGATCCCGACGCTGAACGCCGAAGGGGGCCTGCCCGCCTGTCTTTCGGCCCTGTTCGAAGGTGTGCAGGCAGGGCTGATCCGCGAGCTTGTGATCGTGGACGGGGGATCAGAGGATACCACCCAGGAGATCGCACAAGAGGCTGGCGCGACCTTGGTCGAGACCTCGCCGTCACGGGGCGGGCAACTCGGGGCAGGGGCAAGGGCCAGCGAGGGCGAATGGCTCTTGTTTGTCCATGCAGACACAGTTCTGTCAGAAGGCTGGAGCGCGGCGGTAGAGCCCGTTCTTTCGAACCCGGACAGGGCCCATTATTTCAAGCTGCGCTTTGATCAGGGCGGTGTGCCCGCGCGGATCGTGGCGGGGTGGGCCAACCTGCGCGCGCGGCTTTTCGGGGTGCCCTATGGGGATCAGGGGCTGCTTGTGTCGCGTGTCGTCTATAACGCGAATGGAGGATATCCGGATATCCCGCTGATGGAGGACGTGGCCATTGCCCGTGCACTCAAAGGGCGACTGAGGGTATTGCCCGCCACGGCCGTGACCAGTTCCGCAAAGTACCGCAAGCAAGGCTGGCTGCGCCGTGGGGCGCGCAACCTGACGACGCTGACGCGGTATCTGTTGGGGGCTTCGCCAGAGAGTTTGGCACAGTCCTATCGCCGTTAGAGCCCAGGCAAACGCGACAACAACCGCCCCAGCCAACCCTTTTCTGGCACGTCACTGGTTGGTTTCAATTTGATGACACGGTCTTTCAGTGCGCGTTCCTCGGCGGTTTGTCCATCGGCACTGAATTGCAGGTTATAGAGGTCGGCATAGATGCCATCGCGGGCGAGAAGGTCTTCGTGGCTGCCTTCGTCCACGACCTTGCCCTGATCCATCACGACGATCTTGTCGGCCTCGCGCACGGTACTGAGGCGGTGTGCAATCACCAGCGTCGTACGCCCCTTGGCAAGGCGGTCCAACGCCTGTTGCACCACCGTTTCCGACTGCGCATCAAGGGCGCTGGTGGCCTCGTCCAGCAAAAGGATCGGTGTATCCCGCAACAGGGCACGCGCGATGACCACGCGCTGACGTTGCCCGCCCGAGAGTGAGGTGCCACGCGGTCCGACGCGCGTTTCCAACCCGTCAGGCAGGGCGTTCACGAAATCACTGACATGGGCGGCGTCAAGCACGCCCTTCAACTGTTCGTCGCTGACATCAGTGCGCCCCAAGAGGATATTCTCGCGCAGGGTTTCGTCGAACAGCAGCGCCTCCTGCGACACCACAGAGAACAGGTTGCGAAGATCGCCAAGCGTCATCTCGTTCGTTGCGACCCCGCCGATTTCCACGCGCCCCGAATCCGGATCGACCAACCGGGTCAAAAGGTTGAATACCGTCGATTTTCCGGCACCCGAGGCCCCGACAATTGCGGTGGTTTTGCCCGGCTCGGCAACGAAACTGGTGCCGCGCAGAACCTGCGTGTCGCCATAGGCCAGCGTGACGCCGTCCAGCTTCACCTCTGGCACGCCTTCCGGTGCAGCCACCGGATTGGGGGGCGACAGAAGCGTCGGGCGGGTTTCAACGATTTCTTTCAGCCGTTCGATGCTGGCTGCTGCCACCTGCCACATCCCGCTCAGGGCACCCATGCGACGCAGGGGTTCAAAGGCAATCGAAATGGCGGTGAAAAAGCTCATGAACTCGCCCGTGGTCTTTTTGCCTTCGATGATTTCCCCGCCGCCATAGATCAGCACAGCAAGGAATCCGATCCCGGCCATCAGGTCGATCAGAGAGGTGATCGAAGCCGACCCCAACCGCACACGCACCTCCGTGCGCACAAGGAAATCGGTCAACGCCTTGAACCGGCCCGCCTGATAGGTCTCAAGACGGTTCAGTTTGACCGGCACGATCCCATGGAATACCTCGTCCAAACGCGTGGACATATCGGCGCCAAGATCGCGAGCTTCGCGCGACCTGCGCCGTACGAAACGCTGGGCGACAAGCGATGGCAGAACCAGCAGCGGAATGCCGACAAGCGTGACAAGCGTCCAGCGCCAGTCGACATAAATCGCCACCGAGAACAGAGAGATCAGGGCGAACAGATCACGCCCGGCCCCGATGATAAAGGCGGTCCAGACTCCGTTGATGGATTGCACATCCGCCTGTACCCGCTGGATCAGGTATCCCGGCGGATGAGTCTGGTGATAGGAGTTGTCCTGCCCCATCAAGCGCTGCAACAGCAAGAGTCGCAGATCTGCGGCCGAGCGTTGCTGGATATAGCTCAGCATTACCTTGTAGATCAGCCCGGCCACAGCGCGCACAAGGAATATCCCGAGGATGATCAAGCCCACACGCCAAAGCGCATCCGCGTTTCCGGCGGCAAACACGTCGTCGAACATAGGCATCATCATATAGCTGATCGCGCCCATCATGCCGCCTTCCAGGGCCATGAACACCATGGCCAGGGCAAGCATCACCCAGTGTTTCTGAAGGAAATTTCTCCACAGCCACAGGAACAATCCTTTACTGTGGCCTGGGTCGGTGGCGTCGCTCTTGCTCATGTTGCTGGCACCTTGTTATTGCACCCGCCTGTCGGGTGATGGACCGCATCCGTCTAAGAGGGAAACCCCCAGCTGATCGTTGGGACTCTATGCACGAAGTGGCAAGGATGTCCAGATTTCCCGCAGGTGAGATACAATCGTACGGGTTGGGGTGTTGTCGGGATTGACGAAGCAAAACACGGCGTTAGGGTTCGATGGTTTCTTGCAGGAGTCTTGCCTCATGCCGCTTGCCAACGGCCGTTCCTATCTTGCCATCCCGGGACCATCTGTCATGCCCGAGGACGTCTTGCGTGCCATGCATCGCGGCGCGCCCAATATTTACGAAGGCGAACTGGTCGACATGACCTATGGTCTTGTGCCCGATCTGAAACGCGTGGCCGGCACACAGCATCATGCCGCGATCTATATCGGAAACGGCCACGCCGCATGGGAAGCCGCATTGGCCAATGTCGTCACGCCGGGCGAAACTGTTCTTGTGCCTGCCACCGGGCGGTTCGGCTTTGGCTGGGCCGAAATGGCCGAGGGCATCGGGGCCGACGTGCAGGTGATCGACTTTGGAAGACAGCACGCCATGGACCCTGCCAAGGTGGCCGAGGCACTGGTCGCGGACAAGGCGCACAAGATCAAGGCGGTTCTGGGGGTACATGTGGACACCTCGACTTCGGTGCGCAACGATATTGCGGCCCTGCGGGCGGCGATGGATGCCGCCGATCACCCTGCTTTGTTGATGGTGGATTGCATCGCGTCGCTTGGGTGTGACCGTTTCGAGATGGACCGCTGGGGCGTTGATGTGATGGTCACGGCCTCGCAAAAGGGGCTGATGTTGCCGCCGGGACTGGGCTTTGTGTTCTTCAACGGCAAGGCCGCCGATGTACGGGCAGACATGCCAAGGGTCAGCCGCTATTGGGATTGGACGCCGCGCGCCAACCCCGAGTTTTACTACCAACTCTTCTGCGGCACTGCGCCAACCCATCACCTGTACGGGCTACGCGCGGCGCTGGACATGATTTTCGAGGAAGGGTTGGAAAATGTCTGGGCGCGCCACGCAACGCTTGCCCGCGCGATCTGGGCGGCGGTTGACGCATGGGGCCAAGGCGGCCCGATTGCCCTCAACATCAAGGATCCAGCCCTGCGCAGCCACGCGGTGACGTCGCTGCATATCGGCGCCCCGCTTGGTACAAACCTGCGGCGCTGGACCCAGCACGAGGCCGGTCTGACGCTTGGCATCGGGCTGGGCATGGGCACGGACGAAGACCCGCAGGGCGATGGGTATTTCCGCTTTGGCCACATGGGGCATGTCAATGCGCAGATGGTTCTGGCGATCCTGTCGACGGTGCAGGCCGGAATGACGGCGCTGGATATTCCCTTCGGCCCCGGCGGGCTGGATGCGGCGACAAGGGTGATTGCGCTGGGCTAGGGGTATTTGCCCTGTGCCCTCAAATGGCGTTCAAAAAGGGTGATGGCATAATTCAGCACCCAGCCCGCAACCAGGACCGCAGGCAAGCCCCAGATTGCCAGAAGCACTCCGAAAAACCAGAGGAGATTGACAAATCCCATTACCAGCGCGGGTGTCGTATAGTTCTCAACTCGGTTGATCGGTCGGGCCATGGCATATCCTTTCCGATTAGAGGATACTTCGGTTTCCGCATCTGACCAGCCACGGTTCTGTGAACATGGGCAGGATCAGCCAAGTTCTGCCAGTACGTCTGGCAAGGCTGCCGCAAAAATGCGTAAATCCTCGGGGCGTCCACAGCTGACCCGGATGCAGCGGTTTTGGGGCGCGACAAAGGGCATGCGCACAAAGACGCCTCGCGCCACCAGCCCGTCCAGAACCGCCTTGGCAAAGGTGCCGTCCCGGCCACAATCAATCGCCACGAAATTGGTTGCTGAAGGCACAGCCGACAGTCCATTCTCACCGGCAATCCGCGAGATTTCATCTCGCGCTGCGGCAACATCGGCACAGGTCTGCTGAAGCCAGTCTTGGTCATGCAGCGCGGCCAATGCGCCGACCTGTGATACCCGGTTCATGCCAAAATGGTTTCGGATTTTTTCGAAATTGCGGATCAGATCGGCTGCCCCCATCGCATAGCCCACACGCGCACCGGCCATGCCATATGCCTTGGAAAAGGTACGCATCCGGATGACCCGCGGATCTTCAATGTCCAGATCCGGCGCCGTGCCCTCGGGCGCGAATTCTACATAGGCCTCATCCAGCACCAACAGGGTGCCGTCTGGTAGGGCGGCCATGGCCGCCTTGATGTCTGCGCCGGACATCCACGTGCCCATCGGATTGTCGGGATTGGCGAAATAGACCATTTTGGCCTCGACCTCGGCCGCCTTGGCGATCAAAGCAGACAGGTCTTCGCGATCTTCGCGATAGGGAACCTTGTGCAGGATGCCGCCATATCCGGCAACGTGGTAATTGAACGTGGGATAGGCCCCGTCCGAGGTGACAACCGCGTCTCCCGGTTCGACCAGAAGCCGCACAAGATACCCCAGCAACCCGTCGATGCCTTCGCCCACAACGATATTCGTGGGCGCGATGCCATGATGCCGGGCAAGGGCCTGTCGCAGGTCGTGGCTTTCCGGGTCGGCATACATCCAGACCCCGTCGCTGGCCTCTTTCATGGTGGCTATGGCGCGCGGCGAGGCGCCAAAAACGTTTTCGTTCGCGCCAAGCCGAGCCTGAAAGGCGCGACCCATGGCACGTTCCTGTGCCTCGGGGCCGACAAAGGGCACGGTGGCGGGCAAGGTCTGGGCGAGGGCGGTATAGCGTGGTCCGGTCATGTGGGCAGATAACCCCAAGGTCGGACTGTCGGCAAGGCTTGTCAGAACAGACGCCCCCGTGCAGGCTGCGGCCAAGAGCGATAGGGAGAGTATGATGCGCGCGTTTTTGATACTGCTGTTGGCGGGGCTTGGCTATTTGCTGTTCTGGCCTGTGCCGGTTGATCCCGTGGCCTATGACCCGCCCAAGGATGAAGGCTTTGTCGGCGCTTATGCCGAGAACGACCTACTGGATATGGCCGAAACCGTATCCCTGCCGGATGGTGAGATCGGTCCCGAGGACATTGCCGTGATGCCGGACGGGGGCGTTTACACTACTTCGCATTCCGGCATTCTTTATCGTATCGACGGTGACACACCGGTCGCGGTCGACCGGTTGGGCGGCCGTCCCCTTGGCCTCAAGGCTGGACCGGACGGGGCCCTTTATATTTCCGACAGTTTTCGCGGCGTGATGCGGTGGAGCGGGCCGGGCACGCTGACGCCCGTTGTGGAAGAGATCGACGGCGGCCCTGTCATCTATGCCAACCAGATCGAACTGGCGCGGGATGGCACGATCTATTTCTCCAACTCGTCGGACCGCTTCGATCCCGAAACAATGGGCGGGACCAAGCCGACCTCGGTTCTGACCATCTGGGAACAGTCTGACGCGGGCTATGTCGCGCGCCGCACGCCGGATGGCACGGTCGAAAAGATCGCCACGGGGTTTGTTTATACCAACGGAATTGCCTTGTCGCCGAACGAGGATTTCCTGCTGATCGCGGAAACGGGGCGGGCGCGACTCCACCGGTTGTGGCTGACGGGGCATAAGGCAGGCACACAAGAGGTGTTCCTCGACAATCTGCCGGGCTATCCTGATAACCTCGAAGCGCAGGGCGACGGCACCTATTGGTTGGCGTTTGCCAGCCCGCGCGTCCCGTCCGAGGCATTGATGCCCTATCCCTTCCTGCGCAAGGTGATCTGGCGTCTGGGCCCGATGGTGCGACCAGCACCGATTCATCGTGGGATGCTGATTCAGTTTGATGGCGACGGCACGGTTTTGCGCACGGTGCAGGATCCGGGCGGACGCCTTGGCATCACGACCGGGGGCAAGGTTGTCGATGATACTCTCTACATCACAACCCTCGACTCGCCCTGGTTTGCGCGCCTGCCGGTGTTGAAACTGCCCTGACGTTTCTCTGGCACGGCGCGGGGATTGGCGGCAGAGTGGCGTCGAATCCAAAACGGGAGGCCGCCATGTCGCGTGTATCAGTAGAAGTTGAGAACCACATCGCCCGGGTGACGCTAACCCGTGGGGACAAGATGAATGCGCTGGACACCAAGATGATCGATGCGATCATCGAGGCGGGCGAAAGCCTTCTGGATCGCTCGGATGTACGCGCCGTGGTTCTGGCCGGAGAGGGCGATGCCTTTTGCGCGGGCCTCGATATCATGAGTTTTGCGACGCTGGCAGGGGGCGATCCCAAGAAAATCCTGATGCCGCGCAGCCATGGCGACAGCAACAAGTTCCAACAGGTCTGCATGGTCTGGCAGAAAATTCCCGTGCCAGTGATTGCCGCGCTGAAAGGGGTCTGTATCGGTGGCGGTCTACAGATTGCGCTGGGCGCGGATATTCGCATTGCGGCCCCAGACACCCGCCTGTCCGTTTTGGAAATGAAATGGGGTCTTGTGCCGGACATGGGCGGAATGGTGATCCTGCCGCGTCTTTTGCGGTCGGACGTGCTGCGCAAGCTGACCTATACAAACGAGATGATCGAGGCGCCCCAAGCCGAGGCATGGGGGTTGGTCACCGAACTGGCTGATGATCCCGAAGCGGCGGCGCTCGCCCTTGCCGAGCAGATCGCGGGCAAGAGCCCCTCGGGCATCCGTGCGGCCAAGGCACTGATCGACTATGCCGAAACCCATATGGATGATGTCGAGGCTGTTTTACTCGAGGAAAGCCGCGCACAGGCTGATTTGATTGGTAAACCGCACCAGATGGAGGTGATTGCCGCCAACATGCAAAAACGCGCCCCGGTTTTCAAAGACTAGGGTCTAAGCGCCTTGCGGCCCAGCAGATAGGTGAGCAGGATGAGCACGCCGAACAGGGTCATGGTCAGCGGAATGGCGCGGTGGCTACCGTCAAACAACACCGTTGCAAGTGCCGCGCCTGCCGCGCCGAATGACATCTGAACCGCGCCGACCAGCGAATTGGCGAAGCCAGGCATATCCCCCGCCGGTTCAAGGGCTAGCGCGACAGAGGTGGGCATCACGGTACCAAAGGCGATCACGAACAGGCAGACCGCCCCCCAGAACGCCGGCAGTGAAGGTGCGAAAACTGTGGCGGCCAGCGTGGTTAGTGTGGCGAGACCGGCAAAGGCGACAGCCAACCCGTTGACCCGCAGCAAGGGCAGGGTCTTGAGCATGTGGCGCACGGTCAACGCCCCGGCGGTATTGGCCGCAGCCGCGAGGGCAAAGAGCGACCCAAACGCCTGCGGGGAGACGTCATAGACGGTTTCGGTCAGGACCGCCCCAATCGACAACATCGCGGCATAGCCTGCAAAGGCAAAGCTGCCCATGAACATCGGCACCAGGAACGCCTTGAAAGACAACAGTTTTTTCGATGAGGACAGCACGAATGACAGGGTAAACCGTTCGGGGCGGCGTTGTCCGCCTGTCTCTTCAAGCACGAAAAGTGTATAGGTCAGAAATGCCACGCCCATCAGCGCAAGGGCCCAGAAAATCATGCGCCAGTCAAACAGAACCAGAAGCCCCGATCCCAGAACCGGTGCAATCAGCGTGCCAATGGTCAGGATGGCCATCAGCATGGCCAGAATGCGCGCGGCATCGTTGCCCGAGGCCACATCGCGCACCATGGCGCGGGCAATGACGGGCGTGCCACCGGTCAGCCCTTGCAAGGCACGCATCCAGATCAAGAACTCGAAACTTGGGGCCAGCGCGCAGGCGATTGTGGACAGGGTAAACCCGATCAGGGCTAGGATCAGCGCCAGCCTGCGCCCGAACGCGTCCGAAAACAGGCCCCAAAACAACTGGCCGATGGCGTAGGCGATGAAATAGGCTCCGACCAAGAGCGATCCCAAGGCATCCTCGACCCGGAAATCGCGCGCGATCAGCCCCGTGGCGGGCAACACAATGTCGATCGAAACCGCCGTCAGCGCGGTGATGCCACCGAAAAAGACCATGGCATCGGTCCGCTCGAATGCAGATTTACCCATCAGATCATCCCTTGCATGAAAAAAAGGCGCCCACAATGCGGACGCCCTGTGAATTGCTTCACTTGTTAAGTGGTTTATCCGATTTCTGCAAGCCTTGCGAGGGCGGCCTTAAGCTTGGCTTCTTCCTCTTCGCGGGCGGCAAGGTTCTCGCGCGCTTCCTCGACCACTTCGGCCGGGGCCGAAGCAACGAATTTCGGGTTGTTGAGACGTCCGCGCAGTCCGCCCAATTCCTTGGCCAGCTTGCCGAGGGTTTTTTCAAGCCGTGCCTTTTCCTCGTCGATGTCGATGATATCAGCCAACGGCAGACCAAAGGTGCCGCCATCAACTGCGACGGTGATGCAACCCTTCGGGAAGTCGGCCACGTCGGTCAGGCTGTCGATGCGCGCGATCTTCTTGATCAGTGCCTCGTTCCGGGTCCAGGCACCTTTGCCGGCGTCATCCAGTTCCGTCACCAGCATCGGAATTTTCAGACCGGCAGGCACATGCATTTGGGCCCGCGCCGAGCGTACGTTCTCGATCACCGAGATTACCCAGTTCATCTCGCGGTCGGCCTCGGCATCGACCAGATCGGCCACCGCATAGGTCGGCCAGTCCTGATGCACCAGCATATTCGCACGGTCAGCAGTCACGCCCCACAGCTCTTCGGTGATGAAGGGCATGATCGGGTGCAGCATGATCATGCACTGGTCCAGAACCCAGCCCATCGTGGCACGGGTTTCAGCTTTGATGGCGTCATCGTCGCTGTTGAGCAGCGGCTTGGCGAATTCCACATACCAGTCGCAAACTTTGCCCCAGACAAAAGCATAAAGCCCCAGCGCTGCGTCGTTGAAGCGGAACCCGTCAAAGGCATCGTCAACGGTCTCACGGACCTTTGCTGTCTCGCCGATGATCCATTTGTTTACGGTGGCGGTGGCCCGTGGCACCTCTGCAGCGGGCGCGCCATTTGCGTAAACCTCGTTCATCTCGGCAAAGCGCACGGCGTTCCAGATCTTGGTGCCGAAGTTGCGATAGCCCTTGATGCGTTCCATATCCAGCTTCAGAACTCCGCCCAGTGCCGCCATCGCCGCCGACGAGAACCTCAGCGCGTCCGCGCCGTATTCGTCGATGATGTCGAGCGGATCCATGACGTTGCCGGTGGATTTCGACATCTTCTTGCCCTTGGCGTCGCGGACGAGGCCATGCAGGTAAACAGTGTCGAACGGAATTTCGTCGACCACGGCCAACTGCATCATCATCATGCGCGCGACCCAGAAGAAAAGGATGTCCTGACCGGTGATCAGGGTCGAGGTCGGGAAATACTTCCGCATTTCCGGCGTATCCTCGGGCCAGCCCAGCGTGCCGATGGGCCAGAGACCGGACGAGAACCAAGTGTCCAGAACGTCGGCGTCACGCCAAACCGGATAAACCAGCTTGGTCGGGTCCTGGGTCATTTCGTATTCGGCCAGCGATGCGGCAAACCGCGACACGGCTTCGTTGCGGTCGGCGACCTCGACCACGGTGGCGTGGTTCAGCGGGGTCGGCAGGCCGGCCTCAACATCGTCGAATTGGGCCTTCACCTCTTCGAAGCTGGCGGCACAGTGGTGACGTTCATCGCCCAAGAGCAGCTTCTGTTCCGACAGAAGGCGTCCCATTTCGACCAGATCAAGACTGCCGTCGCCTTCGTCATCCTTGAAGCCTTCGCCAGACAGGTCAAAGCCGTACCAGACCGGAATCTGGTGGCCCCACCACAGCTGACGCGAGATGCACCAGGGTTCGATGTTTTCCAGCCAGTGGTAATAAACCTTCTCGCCCGACTCAGGCAGGATTTTCACGTCGCCATTGCGCACGGCGTCCAGCGCGGGGCCGACAACCTTTTCCGCATCCACGAACCACTGGTCTGTCAGCATCGGTTCGATCACCACCTTTGAGCGGTCGCCAAACGGCTGCATGATCGGCTTGCTTTCGACATAGGGAATGGTTTCCGGTTCGCCTTCGGCACCCGCAGCGGGGTTCGGGATCATCACGGCCAGACCTTCTTCGGTGATCTGGTTGATCACCAGCGTCCGTGCTTCGAACCGGTCGAGACCGCGCAGGTCGTCGGGGACAAGGTTGATCGCGTCGACTTCGTTCTCGGTGAATCCGGCACCTTTCGCATGGGCCTGTGCCTTGGCCGCTTCCTCGGCATAGGGCATACCGTCTGCGCGCATATGGCCCTTCATGTCCATCAGGCGATACATCGGAATGCCGCCGCGCTTGGCCACCTGATAGTCGTTGAAGTCATGCGCGCCGGTGATCTTCACCGCGCCCGAGCCGAAATCGGGATCGGGATATTCATCGGTGATGATCGGGATCAGACGGCGGTGTTCTTTGGGTCCAACCGGAATTTCAACCAGCTTGCCCACAATGGGCGCATAGCGTTCATCCGACGGATGCACGGCAACCGCGCCGTCGCCCAGCATGGTTTCGGGGCGGGTCGTAGCGATCGAGATGTAGTCGCGCTCTTCTTCAAGGGTGACGTTCCCGTCTTCGTCTTTTTCGACATAGGTATAGGTTGCGCCACCGGCCAGCGGGTATTTGAAATGCCACATGTGGCCCGCAACTTCGATATTCTCGACCTCAAGGTCCGAGATCGCGGTTTCGAAATGCGGGTCCCAGTTCACCAGCCGCTTGCCACGATAGATGAAGCCCTTGTTGTACATGTCGACAAAGACCTTGATCACGGCATCGTGGAAATTGCCGTGGGCCTCGTCTTCGGGGGCGCCGGGAGCGCCGGACATGGTGAACGCGGTGCGGTCAAAGTCACAAGAGGCCCCGAGGCGCTTCAGCTGGTTGATGATGGTGCCGCCGGACTGGTCTTTCCATTCCCAGACCTTTTCAAGGAACTTTTCGCGGCCCAGTTCGCGGCGCGAGGGTTCCTGATTTTCCGCCAGCTTGCGTTCAACAACCATCTGGGTCGCGATTCCCGCATGGTCGGTACCCGGCTGCCAGAGGGTATCGAACCCCTGCATGCGCTTCCAGCGGATCAGGATATCCTGCAACGTATTGTTGAACGCGTGGCCCATGTGAAGAACGCCGGTCACGTTCGGGGGCGGGATCATAATGCAATAGGTTGAGGCGCCGGGTTTTGCGTTTGCGCCGGCGGTGAAACAGCCCGCCTTCTCCCAGGCCTCGAACAGGCGGGTTTCAGCTTCGGCCGCGTTAAAGGTCTTTTCCATTGCCATTTGAGTGATCCTGCAAAACGTCTGTGTCCGATCCCCATCTAGCGAAAGGGCGCGGAAAGGGGAAGGTGGGAGGTGGTACAATCCGGTGAATTAAGGGGTGGGAACCGGGGCCTAGGCACGCATTTGACGCACCGTTGCAGCAAAGCTGCGCGAGACCGGCAAGCAGCGACCGTCGCTCAGATAGGCCACCAGACGATTGTTGTGTCGTCCGAGCCCCCGAAAGGCCGAGGCTGCGATCCAGTGCGACCGGTGAATTTGCTGTCCCGGATAATCACCAAGTTCTTCAAGCGCGTCGCCAAAACGCAGGTGGATCAGGTCCCGTCCGGCTTGGGTCGTGACTTCGACATAATGATCCTGCGCCGTGAGTGAAATGAGGGTATGCCCCAACTCGGGCGAGAGGCGCGCAAAAAATGGTGGTTGTTGGCGGGCGGGGGCCGGCGGCGCCCCCGACGCGGCGGGGCCAGCGGGGATGGCAGGGCGAAGCCATGTCACGACAACAAAACCTAGGACGGCGATCACGAGAAACACATAGCCCACGATGCGAAAATTCCAGAAGGTGCCGCCGTCGGGGCGAAACACAGCTTCGAGCCCCAACACCGAAACCGCCGTGGGCACCCCGGCTAGGGCCAGCGCTATCGTGACATTGCGAACGGGCTTTCCCGGCCGGTACGGCCCCCATCTGCGCAGGCACACGATGGCGATTGCCACACAGAGCCAGCCCGTTCCAAGCGCGATCGCCCAATAGGCCGCTCGCGACCAAAAGGAAAAGTCGAACGTTCCGAAGGGACCGATCGTCGTGAAAACCCCTACGGCCATGATATAGGCCGCGGCCATCTCGGGCAGATACCAGCGGGGGTCTTCGCGTGTCGCAGAGGGGCGAGAGGTGTCGTTCACGAAGTCTGGCCTTCCATTCACGTAATCTGAGTTGTTTGTTGCCCGTGCCTCTGGTCATGGCAAGTGCATTGTCATGGTTAATCGGAGAAGTGTCATGGAACTTGGATGGGTGATGATGATCGTGGTTGGCGGCGTGGCCGGATATATCGCGAGTCGGATCACGAACACGCAACGCGGACTGGTCGCCAATATCGTACTGGGCATTATCGGGGCGGTGTTGCTCAACCTCGTCCTCTCCAAGGGGTTTGGTATCCATCTTGGCGGACTGGTCGGGCAGTTCTTTACGGCGGTCGCGGGGGCAAGCCTGCTCATCGTCATTCGTCGTGCGATCAGAAAGGGCTGAAAACATGGTGATATCGATATTGCATGGTGCGCCGTTCTGGGTCTGGCCGGTACTGGCTTTGCTTGTCTGGTTGGGGTTGCGGGCCACACGGGTACGTTCCGTGGCGAGCTGGTCGCTTTATGTTCTACCGCTTGCGGGCCTGTTGTCGTTAAATGCCGTTCACGGGCTGAATGTTGGCGTTGCCGTGTGGGCTGTCTTCGGGGGGGGCTATCTGAGCGGGGCACTGTTCGGCAGGCGGTATCAGGCAGGGTTGGTGCTTGAAAAGTCGGGCGGCGTGGTGCGCCTCGCCGGCGAGTGGATGACGCTTCTTGTTCTTATGATCGTGTTCTGGGTGAACTTTGCTGGCGGTGTGGCGCAAGCAATAGCCCCGGTGGTTTACGCGTCTTTCGGGTTCAAGCTTGGGTTCGCAGCGATTGCCGGACTTGCTGCAGGATCGTTTCTTGGCCGCGCAATTGCCGTACTGCGGGCCTGAGCGGCGCAGGACGGCGCGCGCCTTGTCTCGTTGATTGGACGGTGTTCAGTCCGTGCGCTCGCGGGCAATATCGCTATTGGTCAAAGGAACACGCTCACCGCTTCGGATTACCGTCGGATCATAGGGGGCGCGGGCAAAGACCTCTTCCACCATCGGGGCAAAGAACGACAGGGGCAGGTCGTCATAGTCAGGATCAAAGGACGCCTGATCCCAGCGTTCGCAGAATTCGGCGCAATCGTCGAAATAGGGGTGGCCTTTGTGGCGGTCCCGCTTGTTCTGGTCGAAGCCGTCAAGGTGATGACCATAGTAAAGCATCTGAAAGTCACCATGCGTCCGGACGCACCATGTGCATTGTTCGCGTACAAAGGGTTTGAGGATCGTCGCAGCGTATTCGTCATGGTTATAGGGCGCGTAGATGTCGCCGATGTCATGCAGCAATGCCGCCACGATCCAGTCGATATCGGCTCCGTCCCGCCAGGCACGTGTGGCCGATTGTACCGAATGACCCAGACGCGTGATCTGATAGCCGGACAGGCTCTGGTCCAGATCGACAAGTGCAGTCAACAGGCGCTGGGCGGTGTGTTTGGTGTGGTCGATCTCGTGTTCTGTCAGGAATTCATATTCTTCCTTGGTGCCGTCCTTCATCTGCGTGAAACTGACCTTGTCCATTACCGTGCTCCCTCGTAGAGACCTTTTTCTTTCGTACCTGCCATGGTCACCTGCGCCTGGTGCGCGCGGATCTTGTCATGCATGGCGATACCTTCGGGCGTGAACCATTCCTGAGCAGGCGCATAGTGGATGAAATGCCCCTTTTTGTCCGTGCCGCGCACCGGGATCGCATAATCCTGACCGCCATGTTCCTGAGCCACGTCCGGCGTCAGATACCGCACAACCGCCGCAATCCGTCGATCTGCCGAGATGTTGGGGCCAGATCCGTGAATGGTCAAGCCGTGATGCAGCGACATCTGGCCGGGGTGCAGTTCGATTGCGACTTTGTCTGCCTGGTTAATATCCACGGCAATTTCCTGGCCGCGAGACAGCAGATTGTCAGCTTCGAACGTATCCTGATGGGGCAGGATCGCGTTTTTGTGCGACCCGCGCACGAAATCCATGCACCCCGAAGCCGGCGTCGCGGGAGAAAGAGGAATCCACGCCGTGACCAGCCCGTCAATGGCGCCCATGCCCCAATAGGTGAGGTCCTGATGCATGGTCACGACATGGCGTGTACCCGGTTCCTTGACGAAGAACTCAACCGAATAAAGCAGAATGTCGGGACCAAGCAGATCCTCGACCGCATCCAGAATGCCCGGATGGCTGCCGATCTCCCAGGCGAGCGGCATCACACATTGGGCATTAAGCCGTTTGTAGCTGTTGAGAGGCAATGGTAGGCCCGCGTCAAGCCAGTTGCGCTCCATCAGTTCAAAGGCAATACGCCATGCGGCAGCCTGATCTGTGGCCACGACCGGCAGGGGAAAAATAAATCCGTCTTTCCAATATCGGCTGACCTGTTCTGCCGACAGATGGCCAGAGGTCAAAGGGAGAGATGGAATCATCGCGCTGGTCCTCGGTTGGTGTCTTGCGTGACCCTAACTTGACCCTCTCTAACTCGAGAGCGACGGTTCTTGCAGGTAAGGCTAAGTTTTACTTATCCTACTCGCATGGAAAACCGTATCCCCTCGCTGAACTGGCTGCGTGTCTTCGAAGCAGCCGCGCGCACGGAAAGTTTTGCCCGCGCCGCGGCACAGCTTCACATGTCGCCTGCCGCAGTCAGCCAGCAGGTGCGTGCGCTGGAAGAGCGGCTCGGCACGCCTCTGTTTGTCAGACAGGCCCAATCCGTGCGCCTGACCGAAGCGGGGCGCGCCTATCTGCCACCTGTCCAACAAGCGTTGATGACCCTTGAGAGCGCGACCGATGTTCTGTTCGGGGCCAGCCGGGGGCAGGGGCTCTACGTGCAGTCGGTGCTGATCTTTGCGCATGGTATCCTTGCGCAGGGCATTGCCGATTTTGAAACCCGACACCCTGATGTTTCGCTGATGCTTTCGACCGGAAATTCGGCATCGGATTTTCACCACGGGTTCACGGATCTGAAGATCATCTTCGGGAATCCTCACGCTTATGGCGCCGAAAGCGACCGCATCATGGGCGAATGCCTTGTGCCCGTTGCACCCCCCGAAATCGTGGCGCAGATCGCCCAGCCCTCGGACTTTCTGAAGTTCCCCTTGATCGAGGTCGGCACGCACCGGTCAGGCTGGGTGCAGGTGCTTGAAGAATTGCGAGTCATGCCCGGACGCCGCCAGATGGTACATGCCGACAGCACCGTCATGGCCATGGCGATGAGCCGTGCCGGACGCGGGATCGCCTTGGCCCGTTCTCCGGCCAGCGATCTGGATGTTTCGGCCGGGGGATTGACCCCTTGTTTGCCGGAGTTTTCCGTGCAGGGCAGCGAGGCCTACCATCTTGTCTATGACTCGCTACGAGGATTGCGTCCGCCTGCCCGCCAGTTTCGTATCTGGTTGCTGGACTGGGTCGCTGCTCAAGGTTGGCCTTGACTGACCCGCGCCCCCAAAATTAACTGCGGGTGCGGTCCAGTTTGGTGGCAAGATGGATCAGGCTTTCCGATCCCTTGACCCCGCGTGTTTCTCCGATCAGATCAAGCGTCTGGTCCAACTCGGCGGTGCTGTTTGCCGCGACAATCACGATCAGATCCACCCGCCCCGAGCAGGTATGCACGGTTTCCACGGCAGGCAGGGTTTTCAGCCGCTGCAACACGGACGGCCCGGCACGCAACTCGATCGACACCAGAACGGTGGCCCGGATCCTCGGGCGCACCACCTCGCCCAGACGCAGGGTATAGCCTGCGATGGCGCCGGTTTCCTCCAGCCGGTCAAGTCGGGCCTGCACCGTGGTACGCGCCAGCCCCAGCTTGCGGGCCAGCGTCGCGACCGGTGCGCGCGCATTTTCACTCAGGGCCGAGATCAAGGCGCGGTCTGTTTCGTCTAATTGCATCTTAGCTTCGTCACAATGACAGCAATGGCAGAAGATTTATCTGATTTGATACGTGAGATCGACGAAAAATCCGTTCATCCTGAAAGAAGAACAGGATTTGAGGTGGCGACATGCGCAATCAACCGGCCCTTTGGCCGTCCCCCGAGTGGCATCTGAAGAAATTTCGTCCAGATCTGCCGGTGCTTTACTTCGCCCCAGATGTGCTGCAAGCGACCGCGCGCAGGTTCATTGAGGGGTTTCAGGGGCTTGTGACCTATGCGGTCAAGGCCAATGACGACGCCGAGGTTTTGGATAACCTTGTGGCTGCGGGCGTTACGGCCTTTGATGTGGCTTCGCCTCGCGAAATGCATCGGGTGCGGGCCGTCCTGCCCGATGCCGTGCTGCATTATCACAACCCGGTGCGCTCGCACGGGGAAATCGCCGAAGCGGTCGGGCACGGTATCCGCAGTTGGTCTGTCGACAGCCCCAACGAGCTTGAAAAACTGGTGGATGTGCCCCGCGAGAACACCGAGATCGCAGTGCGCCTGCGCTTGCCCGTGCCTGGCGCGGCCTATGATTTTGGCGAGAAATTCGGTGCCGACCCCGATCTCGCCGTGGCTTTGCTGCAAAAGGCGGCCGGTATGGGGTTCGCCACCGCGCTGACCTTCCACCCCGGAACCCAGTGCCGCGACCCGCAGGCGTGGGCCGTCTATATAATCGAGGCGGCGGATGTGGCGCATCGGGCTGGTGTAACGCTGACACGTTTGAATGTTGGCGGCGGGTTTGCGGCCCATCGCGACGGGCAAGCCCCCGATCTTGAAGCCGTGTTTGACCGGGTCGCCACCGAAACGCGCCGTGCCTTTGGCCGCGACGCTCCTGAACTTGTTTGCGAGCCGGGCCGTGCCATGGTGGCCGAAGCGTTCACATTGGGGCTGCGGGTCAAATCCGTCCGCAAGGATCACGCAGTTTTCCTGAATGACGGTGTCTACGGCTCTCTGACCGAACTGCGCGACATTGGCGCGCCGGACCGTATCATCGTGATGCGCCCTGACGGGACACGGGCGTCTGGTGTGCCTACCCCGCACGTGGTGTTCGGGCCGACCTGTGACTCGCTGGACCGGTTGCCCGACCCTTTGCCCCTGCCCGCGGATATCCAGGAAGATGACTATGTTCTCTTCCGCGCAATGGGGGCCTATTCCGCGTCGATCTCGACTGGATTCAACGGCTACGGGCTTCAGGACGTGGTGACAGTGACCGCATTGTGAACGACGCCGCGTAGTGCGACTTGGGGGTGGACGGCGCGCGCCGGGAGAGTACATTTAATTTGTTATCTACCAGCGAGGGGCGCTCTGATGGACAAGTTCGGTAAAAGCCAATCAGTCAAACGTGTCGAGGATCTTCGGTTTCTGCGGGGCGAGGGACGTTATGTCGATGACATTGCCCCCGAGGGTGCCCTGTTCGGCGTGTTCCTGCGTTCTCCGGTGGCTCATGCCGTGATCACCCAATTGGACGTGAGCGACGCACGCGAGGCTGACGGCGTGCATGCGGTCCTGACCGTCGATGATCTCAAGGCGGCAGGCATGAACGTGGCGATGCGCGCCATGACGCTTGAAAATCGCGACGGGTCCCAATCCGTGAACCCCTATCGCCCGATGTTGGCCGACACCAAGGTCCGCTTCGTAGGCGAACCGGTTGCCCTGGTCGTGGCCGAAACTCTGGACCAGGCGCGCGACGCGGTGGAAATGATCCTGTTCGACTATGACGAATTGCCCGCCCATATGGACCGCGCGCCGGGCGGTGAGGCCCTGCATGGCAATGTGCCCGACAACCGTGCTTTTGACTGGGGCATGGGGGAAGAAACCGCCGTTGCGGATCTGTTTGCCAAGGCCGCGCATGTGGTCTCGCTCGAGGTTGATGACAACCGGGTCATCGTGAACCCGCTTGAACCACGTGGATGTTATGCCGAGTGGCAGGACGGACGACTACATGTCGCCGTTAATGCGCAGGGGGTCTGGGTGCCCAAGGATCACCTTGCGGCCGGGTTTAACCTGCCCAAGGAACAGGTGCGTGTGACCAACCCTGACGTGGGCGGCGGCTTTGGCCTCAAAGGGATGGTCCACCCCGAGATGTTCTCGGTCGCGCAGGCCGCGCGGCAGATCGGGCGGCCCGTGCGCTGGATGTCGGATCGGACCGAGGCAATGCTGGGCGACAACGGCGCGCGCGATCTGGTTTCGACCGCGGAAATGGCCTTTGATGAAAACCACAAGGCCATCGCCTATCGGGTGCATACGCGTGCGAACCTCGGCGCCTACAGTTCGCAATTCGGACAATTGATCCAGACCCGCCTGTTCAGCCGTGTATTGATGGGGGTTTATGATGTACAGGCCACGTGGTTGAACGTGGAAGGCATCTATACCAACACCGCGCCGGTCGATGCCTATCGTGGCGCAGGCCGCCCCGAGGCGATCTATGTGCTTGAGCGTCTGATGGACCGGGCCGCGCGCGAATTGGGCGTCGACCCGTGGGATCTGCGCCGCAAGAATTTCATCGCGCCCGAGGCTTTCCCCTATGCCGCCGCGACCGGCGAAACCTATGATGTTGGAGATTTCCCACGCGTTCTGGACCGCGCCGCTGAATTTGCCGATCTGGACGGCTTTGCCGCACGCAAGGAGGCCAGCGAAGCACGCGGCAGGCTGCGAGGGCAGGGCCTTTGTTACTATATCGAAAGCATTCTGGGTGATCCTTCAGAGGGTGCGAAGGTCGAATTCAGAGAGGACGGCACTGTGGCGATCTATGTCGGCACCCAAAGCAACGGTCAGGGGCACGAGACGGTTTATGCTCAGTTCCTGTCGGACCAGACCGGCATTCCGGCCCATCTGATCGAGGTAGTGCAGGGCGACAGTGACCGGATCGAACGCGGCGGCGGCACGGGTGGATCCCGCTCGGTCACGGTGCAGAACTCGGCCACGCTGGCCACGGTCGACGTCATGATGGCTGCCTTCCGCCCCTATCTGGCTGACAAGATGGGCGTGTCCGAGGATGCAATCGGGTTCGACGATGAACGGTTCCGCGCGGAAGGGTCGAACATGACGCCAACCGTGCTTGACGTGGCCGAGATGGCCCGGACCGATGGGCGTGCCGATCTTTTGACCCACGAGTCGCGCATCACCCTGCCGGCGCGATCCTTCCCGAACGGCGCCCATGTCTGCGAGGTCGAGATCGACCCCGAGACCGGGCAAACCGTGGTGGACCGCTATACCGTGGTCGATGATTTTGGCAACCTGATCAACCCGATGCTGGCAGAAGGGCAGGTGCACGGCGGCGTTGCGCAGGGGATCGGGCAGGCCATTATGGAGCATGTCGGCTATGATGAAGATGGCCAGCTGCTCACGGCAACGTTCATGGACTATGCGATGCCAAGAGCCGCGGATGTGCCTATATATAGGTTTGACACCGTGCCGGTGCCGTCTACGGCCAATATCATGGGCATGAAGGGCTGTGGCGAGGCCGGAACGGTGGGCGCGATGGCGGCAACGGCCAACGCCGTGCAGGACGCGCTGTGGGATCGTGGCGTGCGTCAGGCGGATATGCCGTTTACGCCGGTGAAAGTATGGGAATTGCTAAGGGATGTCGCTCACACGGATCGGTAAAAGGCTTCTTGGATGGCTCGGACGCCCGCTGCGTTCGGACCACACAAAAACGCGCAAGCGCGGACCGCAGAGTCATGTGATCATCCTGGATGGCACGATGTCATCCCTCGAACCCGGGCAGGAAACCAACGCCGGCCTGACCTATCGGTTGCTACAGGAAATGAATGGCCAGCTGACCCTCTATTACGAGGCAGGGGTGCAGTGGCAAAGCTGGCACAACGCCATCGACGTGATGATCGGGCGCGGTCTGAACCGCCAGATCCGCCGCGCCTATGGGTTTCTGGCCTCGCGTTATCGCCCGGGGGACAAGATTTTCCTGATGGGCTATTCGCGGGGGGCGTTTGCCGTGCGCTCTTTGGCCGGGATCATCGACAGGGTTGGGCTGGTGCGGGCCAACTGCGCCACCGAACGCAATATCCGGCAGGTCTACCGACTCTATGAAAACAACCCCGACGGGGATGCCGCGCGGGCCTTTGCGGACGCCTTTTGCCACCCCCATGTCGAGATCGAGATGATCGGCGTCTGGGACACGGTCAAGGCGTTGGGCCTGCGATTGCCCGTGTTGTGGCGGCTGACCGAGGAACGGCATGCCTTTCACAACCATCACCTTGCCGACAACGTCAAACACGGGTTTCACGCTCTGGCGCTTGATGAAACCCGCGAGGTGTTCGAACCCGTGCTGTGGGAGTGTCCCGAGGAATGGCCGGGTCAACGTGCCGAACAGATGTGGTTCCGGGGCGCGCATGGCGATATCGGCGCGCAGCTTGGCGGGTTCGAGGCCGCCCGTCCGCTGTCCAATATTCCGTTGGTCTGGATGCTTGAGCGTGCGGAAAGCTGCGGTTTGCCACTGCCCGAAGGCTGGCGCGGCAGGTTTCCCTGTGACCCCGATGCCCCGGCGGCGGGTACATGGCGGGGCTGGGGCAAGATGTTCCTGCTGCGCAAGGCCCGTCGCGTGGGGCAGGACCGATCCGAGGCGATTCATCCTACTGCGCAAAACCATGTACCAACGCACCTACAGGACGGAATGCGTGTCGCCGATTAGGGGCGCGGTGGCCTCAGTCGCGCCAATCCACCATCTCATCCAAGGATGCGCGCTCGGTGCGGAATGCGTTGGCGGGATGCGTCATGTCGGCATATCCGAATGAGATCGCGGCAAGGATTAACTGATCTTCGGAAATATCGAAATGGGCCCGCACCGTATCGGCATAAAAGGCCAGCGCGGCCTGCGGAATCGTGGCGACGCCCTGTGACTGCGCACTCAGGCAAAAGGCCGTGATGAACCCGCCGCAATCCAGCGCGCCATAGCTGCCAAGCTCGGCCGCCGTGGTGATGAGCGCAACATGCGGCGCGCCGAAGAATGCATAGTTTTCGCGCATTTGCGCCGCGCGCCCCGCCTTGTCTGCGCGTTCGATTCCCACCGCCTCGTAAAGTTGCAGGCCACAGGTTTGGCGGCGTGCTTTGCGCAGGCCGCTATAACCGCTCGGGGGCGGAAAGTCGGTACTGGCCCCCTGCGTGTCGAAGGCATCCAGCATGACCTGCCGGAACGCTTCGGTGCTGGCACCCGAGGTCAGGATGACCTGCCACGGCTGGGCATTGCACCAACTGGGCACACGCCCGGCATCCTGCAGGATGGTTTCGATCACGTCACGTGGCACGGGTGTGTCAAGGAACCCACGGCAGGAATGGCGTGTTTGCAGAAGGTGCTGGAGTGAGTCGTGATGTGTCATGGTGCCCGCTTTGGCCTTACTGTGTTTGGGCCATCACATAGCCGATCGCCGCAGCGATACAAAGACCAAGCACCGTGGCAAAGGCGATTTTCCAGCCGGAATAGGGGCGTTCGCCCTGCACGCGGCCGGTCTGGCCGTTGACGACGAAACGATAGGTCTTGCCCCGATACTTGTACGCGGCCAGCCAGACCGGCAGCAGGATGTGCTTGAAGGTCACATCACTGACCTGCGTGTTGATCTGATGGATCATCTGGCGATCGCCGCCGATATCGAACCGCACGTCGCGCTGGATCACCTGATCCATCTGGGCACGCGCCTCTTCATAGCCTTCGGCCAGTTCGACCGCATAGCCCTCGGCGCGGAATCCGGCGAGGTATTCCGGGCTATAGGGTTGCAGATCGCCCAGATCCCAGGGTTGCAGAGCATCGGTATAGCTTTTGGGCAGAGACCGAGATGCCAGGACGAGCACATCGTCAAAAAACCGCGCCACGCGCCCCCGCACCGGCGTCCAGCGCACTTTCTGCACCTGTCGCTGCTGGCGCTTGCCGTCTACCATCACCGTGTGCGTTTCGTAATAAACAATGCCGCGCTGGCCGGAATAGCTGGATTTTGTTTCCGCGTCATATGTCCAGAATGGTACGTAGATACCGTTCATCTTGCGCCCCTTGCGGGCGTATTCCTGTAACCCGTTCGGCGCGAACCAAAGCCGCCCGAGCCAGTCATTCATGGCCTTGTGCGCCTGCCGTTCGGTCCATTTGAACGGCAATACGGCGCGGGGTTTGATATGCCGGTGGGTGCCGGTGTCGGTCACCACGGGCGTGGCACAGAACGGGCATTCCGTGCTGTGGGTGATGGCATCGAACTCGACCTGCGCCGCACAGTTGGGGCAGGTGGAAACGCGGGTTTCCTCGATTTCCTGCGCCGGAAGCTGGTCGTTCAGCGCCTCGCGGAAATCCAGTTCGCGGATGGCAGGGTCGTCCTGCCCGACGAGGTGCGTGACGTGGCCGCAATGGTCACAGGTCAGGGTGCCCCGGGTCGGGTCGAACCTGTAGTCGGCACCGCATTGTTCGCAGGGAAACCGGTGCGTGCTTTCCGGTGTCGGGGGCGGTGGCGGCATCTGCGACATCAGCGATCGTATCTCCGGCGAGAGAACTTGGGAAAAGGGTGCAGCGGGGCCAAGCCAGCCCCGCAATCAGATGGGATGTCAGGCGCCGGGCGGTGGGGGTGGCAGGATGGTGAAAAGCTGCGCCAACTCGGCCACGTCTTCGGCCCGCTTCCATCCGTCCTGACCCGGGGTCCAGACATAGGTTTCGCGCGTCACATCTCCGGCGGTGGCCATCCGACCGAGAGCTGCCTTGGAAAACGGCCCCTTGGTCTGGCCGTTTTCGGCGATGTGCCAGACATGTTCGACCGGTGGCGGGGGCGGGGGAACGGCGGCGGCTTGCGGCGCGGGCGAGGCCTGTTCGGCAGGGCGCGCGCCCCACGGGCCCTGATTTGCCATCTGCTGGGCCATGGCCATGCCCATCCCTGCGCCAATCCCGGCGCCCATACCGGAGTTCGGCGTCTGCGCGGCGGCGGTCATGGCTTCGGCTGCCGAGAACTGGGTGTATTTGCCAAGATCCCCGACGATGCCCATCGAGGTGCGCTTGTCCATCGCCTCTTCCACGGCGGGCGGCAGCGAGATGTTCTCGATATAGAATTCCGGCATCGCCAGCCCGTATTCGGCCAGCGTGCCCGAGATCTGCGCCGTAATGAGCTTGGCCAGATCGGCGGTATTCGCCGCCATATCCAACACCGGAATGCCCGATCCGGCAATCACGCGGCTAAATTCCTGCACGATGATATTGCGGATCTGATAGCTGATCTCGTCCATGGTGAATTCGCCATCCGTGCCGACGATCTCGGTCAGGAAACGTGCCGGATCCACCACCCGAATCGCATAGGTGCCATAGGCCCGCAGGCGTACCGGGCCGAATTCGGGATCGCGGCAGATGATCGGATTCTTGGTACCCCATTTCAGATCACCAAAGCGGGTCGTGTTGACGAAATAGATTTCCGACTTGAACGGGGATTTGAACCCGTGATCCCAGTGCTGAAGCGTGGTCATCACCGGCATGTTGTTGGTCTCAAGCATGTAAAGACCGGGCGTAAACACATCCGCCAGTTGGCCTTCATGCACGAACACCGCCGCCTGACCTTCGCGCACGGTCAGCTTGGCGCCATACTTGATTTCATGGCCTTCCCTCTCGAACCGCCAGACCATCGTGTCCCGGGTATCATCAACCCAGTGGATCACGTCGATGAATTCACCGGTGAGAAAATCGAAAATACCCATGGAACGCGTCTCCTTCGCGAATATCAGTAAATACGGCCAGCCTGCTCGCGGGCCAGAATACGAACAACAGGCCGTGCCTGGTCCAATGTCATGCCAAGCCCGAGCCGTGGATCATAAAGGATCGCCAGCAGCGATTCATCATGTGTTGTCAGCAGGGCAAATTCGTCATCGTCATTAAAGATCGACGGGCGCGCCTGTGGGCTGTCATTGGCCAGACCAAGACCCTGCGCGATTTCCTCGTGATAGCAGGACTTGCGCATCAGGTCGGGGTGCTCGGCCCGCACCAACGCCACGGCGGTGCGATAATCATGGTCGTTCTCGCTGGCCGAAAAAGCCACGACAAGGCAATGGATCGACCGGGGCACGTTGGTGAACAGCGACAGGGTGGTCGGGCTGGCCCCCGGCAGGATCTGCTGCAGACGGGCCTGCAACTGGTTGCGGTCATCTTCGCCCATCACCAGAACATGGAAATTCGCGCGCCCGCCGCCATAGGAAATGGGGTGCCCCGTAACACCGGCCAGCCGCGCGGCGAATGATCTGATCGTTGCCGTATCCTGGCTGCGCATGTCCCTTGGCACCGAGGCACCGAACTCGGCAGAGATGCGTACCGGTCCCGACCAGCGCCGCAACTGACCCGCCCCGCCGCTCGACGGACGTAAGCCGCCGCCGCGCGCATATTCGTCGTAAAAGGCGATCTGTTCAAAATTCCGTGCCAGCATGTCCGGCGTATAGGGCGTGTCCGGCCCACCACCATCGGTGCGCAGCAGCCCCCGCGCCAGCAGGTCGGCCTGCACATTGGTGTAATAGGTCTGAAGCGCGCGGCTGGCCTCGGACTGGGGTTGCGGCGCAGTCGTGGGGGCAGGGGGGCGCTGGCCCGTAGGCATGTCGTCACAGGCGACCAAAGCCGCCGCACCCGCCGCAAGGGCGATATGCCGGATCCAGCGCCGCACCTGTCAGTCTTTCGGAACCGCGCCCGACGCCGTATCCCCAAGGCCGGTGGCCCGCGCCTTGGCCGCAGCCAGCGTATCGCGCAGTTCAGCTTCCATCTTCTGAAGGTCGGCTTCGGCGGCGGCCCGCTTGGCCTTGCCTTCATCGGCGATTTGCAGCGATTCCTGAATGGTTCCGATCAGATCTGCATTGGCCTGCTTCACCGCCTCGATGTCAAAGACGCCGCGTTCCATTTCCTGCCGGATCACCTTGTTGCTTTGGCGCAGGTTGGCGGCGTTCGAGGTCAGCAATTCGTTGGTCAGGTCATTGGCTTCGCGCACCGCGCCCGCAGCCTCGGCGCTGCGCTGGATCGTGACCGCCTGTGCCAGTTGGTTCTCCCAAAGCGGTACGGTGTTGACCAGGGTCGAATTGATCTTGGTGATCAGGCTCTTGTCGTTTTCCTGTACCAGCCGGATCGAAGGCAGGGATTGCATCGTGACCTGCCGCGTCAGCTTGAGGTCATGCACCCGCCGTTCCAGATCATCGCGCGCCGCGCGCAGGTCGCGCAATTCCTGCGCCTTCATCACCTGATCTTCTTCGGGGGCGGCCTGAACCGCGGCCTCCTTGGCAGGAATGTCGGTCTGGTCCAGGTCGGCAATCTTGGCTTCCCCAGCAGCGATATAGAGCGCCAGTTCGTCATAGAAGGCCAGCGTCTTTTCATACAGCAGGTCCAGCGACTTGATATCCTTGAGCAGCTTGTGCTCGTGGCTCAGAAGTTCTTCGGTGATGCGGTCGATCTGGCCCTGCACCTCTTCATACTGCGCGGTAAACTTGGCAAAGGGGGCTGCACGCCCCAGCAGTTTTTCCCAGAAGGTCCGCTCGCGGCGCACATCCAGTTCCGAAACCGAAAATCCGCGGATCGTCGTCACGATGTTGCGCAGGCTGTCCCCGGCAGGGCCCACATCCTTGTTGCGCACATCGGCCAGCATGGCCTGACTGATTTCCTGCAATTCGGCTTGTGCACGCGACCCGAAATGCACGATAGACCCGGTGTCGGTCATGTCGAGTTCGGCCATACGGCGCGTGATTTCTTCGCCCAAGGGGGCATCGGCCTTTTCGAGGGGCACGATATCACCGGCCGCCGCCGGTTCGGCCAGTTCCACTGCGGTCACGTCTTCCAGTTCTTTCAGGGCGGCCTGCGCCTGTTGAAGGGTCTTCTCGGACATGGACTTACCTCTCATGGGTTGGGGCGCCTGAGACACCCTCGCGCTGCAACCTGTCGCGCAGCACTTCGATTTCGATTGTCAGATCGCTCCTGTCATCCAGCAAGAGCTTTTCCGTACGGGCGGCGAAATTCTGCTCCAGATCGTCAAGCAGCGCCTCGTAGTCGGCACGGGCCTCGGGATCCCGTGTGCGCGCATAGACATCCGCGAACTTGAGCGTCGCATCCCGCGCGCCCATCAAATAAACGCCAAGATACTTGCGGGCGGCTGTCAGGTCGCGCGGGTCTTCCTCGACCACGCGAAAAAGGCGGCGCGCGGCGGTCTGGAATTGTGCAACCCGTGTTTCGAGGCTGCGGTCGCCACAGCGTTTGATGGCGTCCGTCATGGCGGCAAGGTGGCTTTCCGCGTCTTCCACCGCCCGCGCCACACGGTCGGTCTGGAACCGGTCAACACCATCCATACCCTTGTCGCGCAAGGGATCCAGCCCGAAGGCCATCAGGTGCAGGGCCGTCCCAACACAGGCGTAAATGACTGGTGCCGCGAGTCCGCCGGTGCCCGCCCAGCCTGCCAGCGCCAGCCCCAGCCCTGTCAGAAACGCTCCGAGGATCTTGCGGGGCAGCGCAGGGCGGCGTGCCACGCTGCGCGCCTCATAGGCTTCTTCCGCCAACAGCCCCTCGCGCGTCATCCACGCGGCCAGCAGCAACAGGCCAAGCGCCACAAGGCACAGCGCCAAATTTACCGGACCAGCGCCAAATGCCTGCCAGATCAGGGGCAGCGGTGCAAAAAACAACAGGTTGACCCGTCCGCCCACCTTGCTGCGGCGTGCCCCTTCAAAGGGCGCGGCAGGCTGCTGCGGGCGTGACTTTGGATGTGACTGCGGGCGGGAAGTGTCCTGCGGGCTGTATTTGCCACCAAAGCGCCGGGCCATCACACACCCCCCGCGATCGAGACATAAAGGATCAGCACCAGCAGCAGCACATAGGCCAGTTTTTGCAATGTGGTGCCCGACATCCGGTTAAGCCTCCTGTAAACCTGACAGAAATCTAAGCAGTCCCTGCCCAACTTGCTAGGGGGAAGATTGCGCGGGCGCCCTCAGAATCGTGCCGGCCGGAGCCGGCCGCCGTTTTTCACCTTTGGAGAAATACTTCGGGGTTTCAGGGGCAGCGCCCCTGAGCCAAGCCGCCAAGGCGCCGACCTGAAGCGGGGTGAAGAGATCAGCGGCGGCGTTTGCGCTGGGGCTTGGCGCGGCTCTCTGTTGGTACCGCACCATCCAGCCCCAACTGGTCGCGCAGCACCCGGCGCCGCACTTCCTCGACCTCGCCCGATTTCAGGTTGCCCAGCTGAAACGGCCCATAGGACACCCGGATCAAGCGGTTCACGTTCAAACCGACCACTTCCATCGCGCGACGGATTTCACGGTTGCGACCTTCGCGGATGCCCACTGTCAGCCACGCATTCGCCCCCTGTTGCCGGTCAAGCGAAACCTGCATCGGCTGGAACTTTTCGCCCTCGATCACCACACCTTTGCGCAGCGGCTCAAGCGTCTTCTCGTTGGGGCGCCCGTTCACCCGCACCCGATATTTACGCAGCCATCCCGTCGAAGGCAGTTCCAGCTTGCGCTTCACGCCGCCATCATTGGTCAGCAGCAGCAACCCTTCCGAGTTCAGGTCAAGCCGCCCCACCGACATGACGCGGGGGAGATCATCTGGCAGATGGTCGAAAATCGTGTCGCGCCCCTGTTCGTCCTTATGGGATGTCACCAGCCCCGTCGGCTTGTGATAAAGCCACAGGCGCTCGGGTTCCGGCTCGGCCAGGGGGTTGCCGTCCACGGTGATCCTGTCCTTGTCCGTCACGTTCAACGCCGGGCTGGTGATCTTCTGGCCGTTCACGGTCACGCGACCGGCCTCGATCATGCGTTCTGCTTCGCGGCGGCTGGCAAGGCCCGCACGGGCCAGAACCTTGGCGATCCTGTCGCCTTTTGGAGTTTGCTGGGTCATGTCCCCGTCCTAGCCCGCTTTCAGGGATTGCGAAAGGGGGCTTGGCAGGGCACACCAGAAGAATGGTGTTCACAAGTTTCATGCAACAAGCGCTGGATCAGGCGCACGCGGCGGCGGACCGGGGCGAGGTGCCCGTCGGGGCCGTCATTGTCAGCCCTGACGGACAGGTCGTGGCCCGCGCCGGAAACCGGACCCGCGAATTGCACGACCCGACCGCGCATGCGGAAATCCTTGCCATGCGCGCCGCCTGTGCGGCGCTTGGCAGCGAACGCCTTGTCGGACACGATCTCTATGTCACGCTGGAACCCTGTCCGATGTGCGCTAGCGCCATCAGTCAGGCCCGGATCGCCCGTCTTTACTATGGTGCCGCCGATCCGAAATCGGGTGGGGTGGCGCAGGGGCCGCGCATCTTTGCACAGCCCCAGAGCCACCATGTCCCCGAAATCTATGACGGCATTGCCGCAGCCGAGTCAGAGGCGCTGCTCAAGGCGTTTTTTGCCGCAAAACGCGCGCCATAGAAATCCTGCCAACCTCAGACCGGTGCGACAAAAATCTCGCGCGGAATATCAGTCAGCGGTTGTCCGCCGTCAGGGGTAATCACGAAGGTTTCGGTGATGGCCAGCCCCCAATCCGGTGTCCAAAGGCCCGGCATTAGGTGAAACACCATGTTTTCTTCCAGCGGGGTCACATCCCCGGGCCGCAGGCTCATCGTGCGCTCACCCCAGTCCGGTGGGTAGCTCAGCCCAACGGGATAGCCCGTCCGGTTGCCTTTGACATAGCCCGCATTGGCAAAGCTTTCGTAGACGCAGGCCGCGATCTCCTCGCAGGTGACACCGGGGCGGGCCGCCGCGAAAGTTTCTTCAATCGCCCGCAATACGGCCGCTTCTGCACGCCGGATGTCATCTGGCGGGTCGCCCAGGAACAGTGTGCGGCTGATCGGACAATGATATCGATGGTAACAGCCCGAGATTTCGAAATAGGTGGCTTCGCCTTCGGTCAGGGGGCGGTCATTCCACGTGATATGTGACGCCGACGCTTCAAGCCCCGAGGGCGCGATCGGCGCAATTGCCGGGTAGTCCCCTGCCAGCCCCGGCAGACCGGCCACCCCCGCCGCCTGCACCTCGGCGACCAGTTCGTGCTTGGGGCGCCCTTCGCGAAAGCCCGCCCGCAAGACCTCGTGCATATGGGCGCTCAACTGACCAGCCTTACGCATCAGCTCCAATTCGGTCGGGCTTTTCACCGCGCGCTGCCAGTTGACCAGCCCCGTGGCATCGGCAATCTCGTCCACGCCAAATGCGGTTTCCAGAACCCTGTGCGCTGCCGCCGAGTAGTAATAATTGTCCATCTCGACCCCCAACGCCCGGGTCCAGCCATAGACCTCGAGCAAGGCCACCAGCGATTTGTAAGGGTGGTGGTCCGGGTGTTGGACATGTTCCTCGGGCCAGTCGAACAGGCAATCCACGGGCAGCCAGGATGTCTGCGATGCACCGGGCTTGTCCTGCGTACGCCCCCACCACAGCGGCGTGCCATCCTTGTGCAGCACCACAACCTGCGGCACGTAAAAGCTCCATCCGTCATAGCCCGTCAGCCACGCCATGTTCGACGGGTCCGCCACAATCAGCGTCTCGATATCCTGTGCGGCCATCGCGGCGCGGGTCATGGCAAGGCGCGACTCGTACTCGGCTTGTGTGAAATCAGAGGCCGGCATGTCAGAGCTCGATCGCCTGCATGATTTCAGGTTCGATCACATCCACCCCTGGCAAGCCCTTGGCCAGCGCCTCGGCAGATTGTTCGAGAATCGGGAAGGTGCGGTAATGGCATGGGATCACGGTTTTAAAATCGAAATACCGTTTCGCCGCATAGGCCGCGCCCTGCATGTCCATCGTGAAATGCCCCCCGGCACACAGGATGCCCACATCCGGTTTGTAATAGTCCCCGATCCAGTCCATGTCGGCCATGATGTCCGTATCCCCCGAGATGTAGACCACGCGCCCCTCGGCCCGCAGGATATAGCCACATTCCGAGCCGGCCGCCTTGGGGCCCGCGTCGCTGCCAAAAGTCGAGGAATGCACCGCGTTCACCATGGTCAGCGTCACCCCATCGCCCAGATCCACGGTGCCGCCCTTGTTGAAGCCGACCGTGTCCAGATGTTCGTGTTCTTCCCAGTAAGACATCAGGTCATATTGCCCGATGATCGGCACCGACAGCTTGCGCGCCAGCGGCAGCATGTCGATCACATGGTCGAAATGCGCATGGGTCAGAATTAGGTGGGTGGCCCCCGAAACCGCCGCCTCGTGCTGGTCTTCGGGCAGCATCGGGTTGCCGGTCAGCCAAGGATCCACCAAGAGAACCTTATCTCCGGTTTCGATTCGGAACGACGCGTGTCCAAGCCAAATGATTTTCATCTCTCTCTCCCTGAATGACGATTATTTTGTGAACTGCTCTCCGAATGTTTTCGTAAAGACCCCGGAGGCTTACAGATCAGCCTAGCACCTTTCCTTGCGGAGAAAAGAGCCAATGGACCTGACCGCCGCCATCGACAACTATTGCGAACGGACCGGACCGGAATACTGGTCCGAACCCGTGAACGCGGTGACCAACGCCGCCTTCCTGATCGCCGCTGCGCTTATGTGGCACCGTCTGCGTGGACAGGATCTGCCCCTGGCGCGGGCTTTGGTGATCATCCTTGCCGGTATCGGAGTCGGCAGTTACCTGTTCCATAGCTACGGGCAGATCTGGGCTGCGATTGCCGACACCACGCCGATCCTGCTCTATGTCCTGCTCTACATTTTTATCGCCAACCGCGTTTACTGGGGCCTTTCCCTCTGGTCCGCCCTCGGGGCCACCACGCTGTTCTTTCCCTTCGCTGCAATCACCGTGCCACTTTTCCGGATGGTCCCCGGTCTGGGGTCTTCCGCAGGCTATGCGCCTGTGCCACTCCTGATCTTTCTTTACGCCTTTGCCTTGCGCCATCGCCTGCCTGACACTGCGCGCAGCCTTGCTCTCGGGGCGTTGATACTCTGCATCTCGCTTGTCTTCCGCAGTCTTGATCTGCCCATCTGTGGTGCGCTGCCGCTGGGCACGCATTTCCTATGGCATATCCTGAACGCGCTCATGCTCGGCTGGATGATCGAGGTTTACCGCCGCCACACCCTGACCGCGCGCTGACGCGGCTTTTTCTTGGAAACATACCTCTGGGGTCCGGGGGCAGAGCCCCCGCGCCGTGCCCGCAGGGCGCGGCATGCGCAGGCATGACACAGGGCGTGAGGCCCTCTTTGCCGGTTTCCCCCGGCTCAATGCTTGCACCCTATCCACGGGAAGGCTAAAGGCTGTTTCCAAGGTTTAACTGGAGTTTTGGCATGTCGATTGACAAGGACACCGCCGCGCGCGTGGCCAAGCTGGCGCGGATCAAGGTCGAAGATGACGCGCTGCCCGCGCTGGCGCAGGAATTCAACACCATCCTCGGCTTTATCGAACAGCTGAACGAAGTTGACGTGGACGGGGTTGAGCCGATGACCTCGGTCACACCGATGCGCCTCAAGCGCCGCGAAGACGTTGTGACCGACGGCAACCAGCCGGAAAAAGTGCTGGCCAACGCCCCTGACGCTCGCGAGGGCTTTTTCGCCGTGCCAAAGGTGGTGGAGTGAGCGGCTTTTAGGAAACTGTTCGTTGGACAGTTTCAGCCGTGAACGGGCGGAGCCCGATGATGCACCGTCGCCAAGCAGAAAATGGGCTATTGGAGCCGATACGATATGACAAACGATCTGAACAAACTGACCCTTGCCGAAGCCCGTGACAAGCTGCGGGCCGGGGATGTTACCTCGGTTGAACTGACCGAAAGCTGCCTCTCGGCCATCGAAGGCGCAGGTGCGCTGAACGCCTTTGTCCACAACACCCCCGAAATCGCGCTGGAGCAGGCGCGCGCCGCTGATGCGCGCCTTTCGGCGGGCGACGCGCCCGCCATGTGTGGCCTGCCGCTTGGCATCAAGGACCTTTTCTGTACCAAGGGCGTGCCGTCGCAGGCTGCGTCGGGCATTCTCGAAGGGTTCAAGCCCGAATATGAATCCACCGTCACGCAAAACCTGTTCGATGCAGGCTCGGTCATGCTGGGCAAGTTGAACATGGACGAATTCGCCATGGGGTCGTCGAACGAGACCTCGGTCTATGGCAACGCAGTCAGCCCGTGGCGCCGTGGCAATGATGACACCCCGTTGACCCCGGGTGGCTCGTCGGGTGGGTCTGCATCTGCGGTCGCAGCCGATCTCTGTCTGGCCGCGACCGGCACCGACACCGGCGGCTCTATCCGCCAGCCAGCTGCCTTTACCGGCATTGTCGGGATCAAACCGACCTATGGCCGCTGCTCGCGCTGGGGCATCGTGGCTTTTGCCTCCTCGCTGGATCAGGCCGGCCCGATGACCAAAACCGTGCGTGATGCAGCGATCATGTTGGAAGCCATGTGCGGACACGACCCCAAAGACAGCACCAGCGCCGATCTGCCAGTGCCCAATTTCGAGGCCATGCTGACCGGTGATATCAAGGGCAAGAAAATCGGGATTCCCAAGGAATACCACATGGACGGCATGCCCGAAGAGATCGAACAGCTCTGGGCAGAAGGCCGCGCCATGATGCAGGCCGCTGGTGCCGAACTCGTCGATATCTCGCTGCCGCACACCAAATACGCGCTGCCGGCCTATTACGTGATCGCTCCGGCCGAAGCATCTTCGAACCTTGCCCGTTATGACGGTGTGCGCTTTGGCCATCGCGCCACGCTCGCCGCGGGCGACGGCATCACCGAGATGTACGAAAAGACCCGCGCCGAAGGGTTTGGCGACGAAGTCAAGCGCCGCGTGATGGTCGGTACCTACGTGCTGTCCGCCGGGTTCTACGACGCCTATTACAATCGCGCCCGCCGTGTGCGTGCCCTGATCAAGAAAGACTTCGAAGACGCGTTCAACGCAGGCGTTGACGCGATCCTGACCCCGGCCACCCCTTCGGCAGCCTTTGGTCTGGGCGAGATGAACGACGAAGATCCGGTCAAGATGTACCTGAACGACGTGTTCACCGTCACCGTAAACCTCGCGGGCCTGCCCGGCATCTCGGTGCCAACAGGTCTGGATCATCAGGGCCTGCCGCTGGGGCTGCAACTGATCGGGCGTCCGTGGGAAGAAGGTGACTTGCTGAACACCGCCTACGCACTGGAAAGCGCCGCAGGATTTGTAGCCAAACCCGGCAAATGGTGGTAAAACTGCTCAAAACCTAAAAAACAAGAGCAGGTTCTGACAATATGCGAGTGTTTCTGACGGGCTGTGTCCTCGTGGCCTTGGCCGCGTGCCAGCCCAAGATTCCCGACAGCGCTGCCGGCGTTGGTTTCGACAATGCGGTGAACTCGCCGCAGGCACAGAAACAGATTGACGCGCAGCTGACGCAGGTGCCGCCCATTCCGCCGGCCAATAGCGTGTCACAGGAAACTCTGGCCACACTACAGCGCACATCGGTGACGACTACGGCGGCCCCTGTGCCGGCGCCCGCCCCGGTGGCAACCGCGCCCGTGGCAGTGCCACCGCCTGCGCCACAACCGGTTCAGGTTGCTTCCGTACCCGCGCCGACCCCTGCGTCACCAGCACCGTCTGCACCGGCCACGACCGAGCCCGCGGCCCCCGCCCGCACCGCGCCGGACCAACCCCAGACCACACCTGATGGCGTTGTGCATGCCAGCCCCTCGAACCCGGCGCCGGTTCTCATGAACAATCCCGGCCTGTCGAACGAGAATGATTTCGCCGCCGTCGGCGCGCGCAGGTCCATTGATGACGACGCCGCGCGTCTGGCCAATGCCAAGGCGAACTACCAGGTGATCTCGCCCACCGCCGTGCCCAAACGGCAGGGCAACGGCGCGCCGAATATCGTCGCCTATGCACTCCAGACCAAGAACCCCGTCGGGACCAAGGTTTATACGCGCGTCGGGCTGAAAAACGCTTCGCGCCACGAGCAGGCCTGCGCGGCTTATCCGTCTGCGAACGAGGCGCAGGCCGCCTTTCTGGCAAAGGGTGGCCCCAAGCGCGACCGTCTGGGGCTTGACCCCGATGGTGACGGGTTTGCCTGCAAATGGGATCCGGCCCCTTATCGTGCCGCCGCCGGCGGCTAGGGGCCATGCCCGCCGCCACTCAGGTCCCCTGCGAGAGTTTCGGCCCCCGCCGGAACGCCGCGCGGCCTGACATTATCGTTCTGCACTATACCGCGATGGAAAGCGCCAAAGCCGCGCTTGAGCGCCTTTGCGACCCTGATGTCGAAGTCTCGGCGCATTACCTGATCGCCGAGGACGGGCGTCTTTGGCAAATGGTGTCCGAAGACATGCGCGCCTGGCACGCCGGGGCCGGGGCCTGGGGCGATGTTGCGGATGTGAACTCGCGCTCGATCGGGATCGAACTGGCCAATCACGGCGACCACCCTTTCCCCGAACCGCAGATGCGCGTGCTGGAAACCTTGATGCAAGACATCATGGCCCGCTGGGCGATCCCGCCTGCGCGGGTGATCGGGCATTCCGATATGGCTCCGGGCCGCAAAAGGGACCCCGGACCGCGCTTTGACTGGCCACGGCTCGCGCGCGGAGGGCTGGCACTGCCCACCCCCGACGGCGCTCCAGCTGCCCCTTGCCCCGAGCGCTTTCGCGCGGCGGTCTGCGGCTTCGGTTTTCCAGACGTCGAGGATTCGGTTTTGCTCGGGGCTGTGCGCCTGCGCTTTCGGCCGTGGGGGGAGGGGCCCCTTGCCCCCGAAGACATGGCCATCGCGCAGGGCCTTGCGCTCGCGCGATTGACCTGATCCGTCCGACAGCCTAAAGCAGACCTCGCACAGAGGGCCGGATGGCCGCGGGGGCGACCCCGAGGAAAGTCCGGACTCCACAAGGCAACGGTGCCGGGTAACGCCCGGCCGGGGCAACCCGAGGGAAAGCGCCACAGAGAATAGACCGCCCTTGTGCGCAGGGGTAAGGGTGAAACGGTGGAGTAAGAGACCACCGCGGGCCTGGCAACAGGACCGGCACGGCAAGCCCCACCGGGAGCAATGCCAAATAGGGACCGCGCGTGGCGCAAGCCACAGGGGAGTCTTGCCCCGAGCAGGTCCGGGTTGGCAGCTAGAGGGATTCCGGTAACGGGATCTCAAGAAGAATGGTCATCCAGAGGGGGAAACCCCTTGGACAGAATCCGGCTTACAGGCCCTCTGTGCATATGCGCCTGCCGGTGCTGAAATACGGGAAATATGGCCGCCAGACCGGATGGCAAAATGGCGATTTTGGCCAAAACCCCGCGCGTGTTCAAAAAACGGTGCAAAAAACCGCTTTTGCCAAAGTTTCTTGAACTACCCCCATTGACTCGGGGTGGTGTATCCTTAAAAGGCAGGCTTCATGAGAATTTCACGGGCACTGCTGCCCGCGCAGGAGAAGAACAATGGCGAAGCCGACGACCATCAAGATCCGTCTGAACTCGACCGCGGGCACGGGCCATTTCTACGTGACCAAGAAAAATGCGCGAACCATGACCGAAAAGATGGTCGTACGTAAGTACGATCCGGTGGTGCGCAAGCATGTCGAGTACAAGGAAGGCAAGATCAAGTAAGATCGCCCCTTGAGACAAAATGCAGAAGCCGCGCCAACAGGGCGCGGCTTTTTGCTTTTCTGCACATCGGTCCCGCCCTGACCTCAGAACATCCTGACGACAGGGAGGCCGCCATGTGCCCCGATATCCAGTGCCCCGACATACAGATTCGCCCCGCAATGCCCGCAGATAGCAGTGCCGTGACCCAGTTGCTGCGCAAATCCTATCCGCAGTTGCTGCCCGAGGATTACGCACCGACGACCCTGCGTGCCGTGCTGCCCCATATCACAACCGCACAGCCCGCGCTTTTATCCTGTGGCACCTATTACCTTGCACAGAACGATCAGGGCACGGTTGTGGGGGCAGGGGGCTGGACCGATATTTCACCCGCACGGGGGGTGGGCCGCGACGGAGAAGGGCATATCCGCCATGTGGCGACGCATCCGGGCTTTCTGCGCCGGGGCATCGCGCGGGCGCTGATCTCCCAGTCCCTAGACGCCGCCCGCGCCTTTGGCCTTGTGCGGATGCACTGCATGAGCACGCTGACAGCGCGCCCCTTCTATCAGGAGATGGGCTTTGCCCCAGTGGCCGAGATCGAACTGACCCTCGCCCCTGGTGTGCATTTCCCTGCGGTCCAGATGCTGTGCGACATCTGATCCGCGCCGAAAAGAAAAGGGCCGGTTACTCGGACCGGCCCTTGATGTCGTGATGTGTCTGCGCGTCTTATTCGCGATTGCCGAACAATTGCAGCAGGAACATGAACATGTTGATAAAGTCGAGATACAGGCTCAGCGCGCCCATGATCGCAGCTTTACCCAGCCATTCGGTGTCGCCAGTGTGCGCCATCTGCAGGTAGGTGTTTTTGATCTTCTGCGTGTCATAGGCAGTCAGGCCCGCAAAGATCAGCACACCCAGAACCGACACGGCAAAGGCAATCGCAGGCGAGCCGAGGAAGATGTTCACGATCGACGCGACCAGGATACCGATCACACCCATGATCAGGAACGCGCCCCAACCCGAGATGTCTTTCTTAGTGGTGTAGCCCCAGAGCGACAGACCGGCAAAGGCGATCGAGGTCACGAGGAACACCTGCGCGATCGAATAGCCGGTGAACACGATAAAGATCGAGCTCATCGACACACCCATGATGGTGGCGAACACGTAGAAGAACAGCTGCGCACCGGCGGCCGACAGGCGGTTGATGGCCGCGCCAAAGGCAAAAACCATGATCAGCGGGGCGAACATGATCAGCCATTTCAACGGCGACGCATATATCGCATAGCCCAGCGAGGTCAGGTATGTGTCAGCATTCAGTTGTCCGCTGGCGCCAGCGGGATCGCTGGTGACGGCCAGACCGGCAAGGGCCCACGCGGCGACGAAGGTGATCAGTGTCCCCACCGACATCGTGCCGTAGACCTTGTTCATGTGGGCGCGAAGCCCTTCGTCAATCTGGGCCGTGCGGACGCCCGCAGTGCTCCGGATTGTGTCAAATTCAGCCATTAAAGCCTCCGAGGTTGAACTGTTTGGGCTGCCGGATCACTCCGGCAGCCGTCCCCAGAAATATCGGTGAGCTTTGCAGCTTTTTCAAGGTTTTTAGAGTCGAATTTCCGACTGTTTCAGCACTGGACCCAAGTCTTCGGCACGTCCCAGATCGGACGCTTGGCTTCGGCCAGTGCCTCGGCGCGGGTCAGGCCGATATCAAGCAGCGCGGCATCGTCCAGCCGAGCCAGCGCGTGGCGCTGACGGTACAGCGCCAGCAGACCCATCAAAGAGGGCTTGCGGGCAGAGGAAAGGCCGGCAGTGCGACCCATTGCAGAAGTATAAGCCATAATCCTGTCCTTTCTGATTTTGAAATGGTTTTGGCATCTTTCATCAACTTGCTTGATGTATATGGGGAAATGTGTTTATTTTAAAAACGAATGTTTGTGAGATCATTCATCAAAAATGGTGATGAAATGCGGAATCTTGATGTAACCACGTTGCGTAGTTTTGTGGCAGTTGCCGATCTGGGCGGGGTCACCAAGGCGGCCGGTTTTTTGCACCTGACGCAATCTGCTGTCTCCATGCAGTTGAAAAGACTTGAGGAATTGATCGGTGTCACCTTGCTCGACCGGTCCGGGCGCGGCATCGCACTCACCCCGGCGGGGGAGCAGCTTTTGGGCTATGCGCGCCGCATGGTGTCGCTCAATGACGAGGTGATCCGACGTCTGACCCATGAAGAGTTCGAAGGCGAAGTCACGCTCGGGGTGCCGCATGACATCGTCTATCCGGTGATTCCGCGCGCGATGCAGCAGTTCGCCGCCGCCTATCCCAGAATCAAGGTGCACCTTATTTCGTCCTACACCCGGTCGCTGCGTGCGCAGTTCGACAAGGGCGAATGTGATCTCATCCTCACCACCGAGGCCGAGAGCGGGTCGGGGGCAGAGTTGCTGTGTACCCTGCCCATGGCTTGGATCGGCGCGCCTGGTGGGGCCACGTGGCGCCGCCGCCCGTTCCGGTTTGCTTCCGGCGACAATTGCGTGTTCCGCAGCAGTGCCATTCGTGCGTTGGACGATGCGGGCATCGAATGGGAAATGGCGGTCGAAACCAATTCCGAGCGCACGGTCGAGGCAACAGTCAGCGCCGATCTTGGCGTGATGGCGATGATCGAAGGCACCCAGCCGCCGCATCTTGAGGTGGTGGCCCATAACGGTGCGCTGCCGGATCTCGGGGTGCAGAACATCAACATGTACGGCGCGCAATCCGGCAAGGGCGATGTGATTGCCTACCTCGCCGACCTGTTGCGTAAGGGGTTCCACCCGATGCAGGGACGCTACGATATCCAGTCCGCGCACCGTCGCCATGTCGTGGTAGCTGCCCGCTGATCCGGTCGCCGAAAGGGCGAATCCAGCACCGTTCTGGCGCGAGGGTCGGCCCCCTCAGACCCGATACGCTGAGGCGGATCGGCATCGCCTCGCCGCTTCCCGCACATTTAGGTCGCGAATCCCCCTCGGGTACGCATCACGAGAGCTTGACCAAAACCGCTTTCCACTCCATATCCCGCTACCATGACCGACCTGAACAAAATCCGCAATTTCTCGATCGTGGCCCATATTGACCACGGCAAGTCCACGCTGGCCGACCGCCTTATCCAAGAGACGGGAACGGTGCAGGACCGCGACATGAAAGAGCAATTGCTCGACAGCATGGATATCGAGCGCGAGCGCGGCATCACCATCAAGGCCAACACCGTGCGGATCGACTATCAGGCGGATGATGGCGAGACCTATGTCCTGAACCTTATCGACACCCCCGGACACGTCGATTTCGCCTACGAGGTGTCGCGGTCGATGCGCGCCGTCGAGGGGTCGCTACTAGTGGTCGACTCGACCCAAGGGGTCGAGGCCCAGACGCTGGCAAATGTCTATCAGGCCATCGACGCCGACCACGAAATTGTGCCGGTCCTGAACAAGATCGACCTGCCCGCGTCCGATTGTGATCGCGTGGCCGAACAGATCGAAGACGTGATCGGCATCGACGCCACTGGCGCGATCCAGGTCAGCGCCAAAACGGGGCAGGGCATCCACGAAACGCTCGAGGCGATTGTGCGCGACCTGCCCGCCCCGACCGGGACTGTCGATGCACCGCTCAAGGCGATGCTGGTTGATTCATGGTATGACGCATATCTCGGCGTGATCGTCCTTGTTCGGATCATGGACGGTACGCTCAAGAAGGGCATGAAGGTCAAGATGATGTCGAACGGGTCGATCCACCATGTCGACCGCGTCGGCGTATTCCGCCCCCAGATGCAGATGATCGACAGCCTTGGCCCCGGCGAGATCGGGTTTCTGACCGCGTCGATCAAGCAAGTGCGCGACACCCGCGTCGGCGATACCATCACCAATGACAAACACGGCACCGAAACGCCGCTGCCCGGCTTTAAGCCTGCACAGCCCGTGGTGTTCTGTGGCCTTTTCCCCGTCGACAGTGCCGAGTTTGAAGACCTGCGCGACGCGATTGAAAAACTGGCTTTGAATGATGCCTCCTTCTCGTATGAGATGGAAACTTCTGCCGCGCTCGGCTTTGGTTTCCGCTGCGGGTTTCTCGGGCTGTTGCACCTCGAAGTGATCCGCGACCGGATCGAGCGCGAATATGACATCGAACTGATCACCACCGCGCCCAGCGTGATCTATCACATCTACATGCGCGACGGCTCGATGATCGAGCTGCACAACCCTGCCGACATGCCCGACCTGACCCATGTCGACCATCTGGAAGAACCGCGCATCAAGGCGACGATCCTTGTGCCCGACGAATTCCTCGGCGATGTGCTGAAACTCTGCCAGGACCGCCGCGGCATTCAGGAAGACCTGACCTATGCGGGCAGCCGGGCGATGGTTGTCTATGACCTTCCCCTTAATGAAGTTGTGTTCGACTTCTATGATCGCCTGAAATCGGTAACAAAGGGTTACGCGTCCTTCGACTACCAAATGACCGGCTATCGTCAGGACAATCTGGTCAAGATGTCGATCCTCGTGAATGACGAACCGGTCGATGCGCTTTCGACCATGGTACACCGCGATCGCGCCGAGATGCGGGGCCGCGCCATGTGCGAAAAGCTCAAAGACCTGATCCCGCGCCACATGTTCAAGATCCCGATCCAGGCGGCCATCGGCGGCAAGGTCATTGCCCGCGAAACCCTGTCTGCCCTGCGCAAGGACGTGACCGCGAAATGCTATGGCGGCGACGCCACGCGGAAGCGGAAACTGCTGGACAAGCAAAAGGCCGGTAAGAAAAAGATGCGCCAGTTCGGCAAGGTCGACATCCCGCAAGAAGCGTTCATCTCGGCGTTGAAGATGGATTCGTAAGGCGAGTTCCAAGCCACCAAAAAGACATGTTAAAGGCCGCCTTTTTGGGCGGCTTTTTCGTTAGAATCGGCCTGCCCGTGCAATGCACGGTCAGCGCCATCCTGCAGCGAAGCCGATTTCAATCTTCACTCTTTCCCCCGCCGCCAGAACGCCCACCAGCGCCGTTTCGGTGCGGACACCATCACGCCCAGCTCTCCGCCCTCGACCGGTTCCAACCCGCCTGCTGCCAATATCCCGCGTTCGGCGGCGCGCTCGATCTGGACCTGTTGCATCTGGAGCGCGGCCTCGCGCGGGGTGACCGGATCGCCGTTCAGCCCCGAGACAAACCCCGGCAGCAGGCAGTTGCCGAACATCCCGCTCAGCGGGTTGCGGATGCCGCGCGTGTCGCGTTCTTGCAGGTCCCAGATCCGCTTGACCTCCTCGAACGAGACGATGGCGGCGATGGGGCGGCCGTGACGGGTCAGCACGAAGTGTTCGCGCGGGTCCTGAACAAGAGTGCAGATCTGGCCCAGATGGGCGCGGGCCTTGCTGATGGTCAGTCTCATGGTTCCTCCGGGGGTGTACAAAATGGTCGCTGCTCCGGAAATTGTTGTACAAACCGGTTAAAACCCGCCTGTCGCGCCGTGCGCCGCGCGATTTACCAGCGGCGTAACTTTCCGTTGCGGGATGGTGCGGGGCTGCTACGATGCGGGTGTTTTCCGCGATCGGAGTTTGCCATGAAGTTTCGTTTTGCACTTGCCTTTGTCGCCGCCGCCGGGGCTGCCTCGGCCGAGGGGATCGGGGTGAATATGCCCGAGATCGGCAAGGGCAGCTATGCCGTCTACCAGGCTGGGGATCAGATTTATACCCATGTATTTGCAGGGAAATCGGGCGCCTATCACGTTTATGACGTGGTTCCGGGAGATGATCCGTCGGCCATGGAGGGGCGGTCGCGCTATTTCCGTGATGGTGCGGGGCAGACAGTGAAATGGGTGACCGCCGCCGGCGAGGTGGTGAGCTTCACGCCCCACAACTGCCAGCGCACCGTGGGTGAGTGCAGCTTTGTGGAAGAGGGTGTGGTAGATGGAAAGCCATATAAAACCAATATGTTACGGACGAATACGCCCACCTCGAGCGGGTTCCGGTTCGAGCAAAAGGGCTATGGCCCCGACGGTGAGTCCTATCTCTTGATGCGCGGCAAGGTCGAGCTGGATGATTATGGTCTCGTACGCCGCGGCACCGTCCGCAACGCCGAGGCCAAGACCCGGTTCAAGCGGCTGAGGGCGGTGATCCGCTAGCGGCGTTCTGCGCGCCCGTTGCAAAAGAAAGACCTGTCCTTAGATTGGGTCATATGGATTTTTCAAGGAGACCCCAATGCCTTTGACCGTTGCCGAGATGATGGAAGCCGCCAATGCCGCCGTGCCACGGATCAGCGTGGCCGACGCACAAGCCAAGATCGCTGAGGGGGCTTTGTTGCTTGATATCCGGGACGCGCCCGAATTGCAGATGCAGGGCCGCGCCGCCGGCAGCCACCACATCCCGCGCGGGATGCTGGAATTCCGTGCCGATCCCGCCACCCAGTTCCATGATGCAGAGTTGAAATTCGACCGTCCGATCATCCTGCATTGTGCCTCTGGCGGGCGCGCCGCGCTGGCGGGCAAATTGCTCAAGGATATGGGATATGCCGAGGTCTATAACCTTGGCGGCTTGAGTGACTGGAAAGATGGGGGCGGGCCCGCGTCCGAGCCTGTCGACCCTGGTATGTGAAGCGCTAGACAAAATGAAAAAAAGCGGCCTTTTCGGGGCCGCTTTTCTCATCTGTCCTTGCCGAACCGCTCAGGCGTAGGTCAGCCAAATCCAGACCATGAGGATATAGCATAGGTGGTGCAGCGTTTGATCCACGCCGAGTGCCCGCCAGAAGGCGGCATCGGCCGGGGTCCAGCCCTTGCTTTTGTTTTGACCCGCTTTCCACCAGTCGATGTGGAAATGCAGCACCCATTCCAGCACCACGATCCCGACCAAGAGTGGCAGTGGTGTGCTGAACGCAAGGAGGATCACGGCTGAGAATGCGACGTGCACTCCGGCATGGCATGTGCGCCCGAGATGGAAATAGCGATCGCGCCCGTCCATCATCCACATCGTCTGGAAATAGAAATCCGCCAGCAGATGCTTGATCTGCAGCGCTGCGAACAGCAACAGGATGGCGGTTGTCGTTTCCATGGGCCGGCCTTGGTTTCCGGGGTCTTATTTTTTCAGGGTAGCCGATATTGCACGCAAATCAACGGGGCAATCGGATGCCGTGTGGTCAGTAGCGAGTCCTTGATCCCGAGGAGTCTTCGTTGCTAACCTTGCAACAATTAGAAGCGACGGGCGGGTTCCGCCCCCGACAGAAGGGCCACGGCCATAGAACGCTCGTTATTTTCTTTCATCTGGAAATACTCCAAACGCGATCAGCTTATTCTCCTCGTGATGACCGCGTGCCTGTTCCCGCTGTTGTACCTGACTCTGGAACTGCCCAAGCGGATCATCAACGACGCGATTTCATCGGATCAGGCCTTTATCTATATAGACGCGCTCGACATCGAGCTGGATCAGGTGACTTTTCTTTTCGTGTTGTGCGGGGGCTTTCTTTTGGCGGTCCTGGCGCATGGCCTGATGAAAATGCGCATCAATACGATGAAAGGCATCCTGTCTGAACGGATGCTGCGGCGCTATCGCTATACGCTGATCGGGCGGATCATGCGGTTTCCGCAATCCTATCTGCGGCGCACCTCGCAAGGGGAAATGGTGTCGATGATCACGTCCGAATCCGAACCGATGGGCGGGATGATGGGCGACGCGATCAGCCTGCCGGTGCTGCAGGCCGGCCAGATGCTGACCATTCTGTTTTTCCTGTTTGCCCAGAGTGTGTGGTTCGGGCTGGCGGCCTGTGCGCTGATTCCGCTGCAGGCGTGGATCATCCCGAAGCTGCAATGGCAGATCAACCTGCACAACAAAGACCGGATTGGTCAGGTGCGGTTGTTGGCCGGGGAAATCGGTGAAACTGCGGCCGGGGCGCCGACATTGCGAGTCAACGCAGGCTGGCGCTATCGGTTGGCGCAGGTCACGCGCCGGTTGGGCACGTTGTTCGACATCCGCCTGACCATCTACAAGAAGAAATTCTTCATGAAGTTCCTCAACAACTTCATCACCCAGCTCACACCGTTCTTCTTTTATGCAGTCGGCGGCCTTCTTGTTATTCAGGGTAAGGTCTCTCTCGGGGCGCTGGTGGCCGCGCTGGCAGCATACAAGGATCTGTCCTCGCCGTGGAAAGAGCTGCTGAATTATTACAACCGCGTGCAGGACATGTCACTGCGCTGGACACTGATTGCCGAGCGGTTTGATCCTGCCGGGATGGTGGACGAAAAACTGTTCGAAGGCGAGCCCGAGGAAATCCCGCATCTGGATGGCGATATCGAATTGTGCAACGTCACGGTTACAGACCACAATGGCGACTCTATTCTTGAAGACATTTCGCTGACGCTGCCCAAGGGAGGGCTTGTGGCGATTTCCACCAACGATCAGGAGGAGCGCCGCGCTGTTGCCGAGCTTTTGACCCGAGAGGTGAATGCGTCGGCAGGCAAAGTTATGATTGACGGCGAAAACCTTGAAAGCTTGCACCAGATGGTGATCGCGACGCGCATTGGTTACGCCGAGATGCCGCCCTATGTCTTTCAGGGCACGTTCGGGGCCAATATTACGATGCCCCTGAGGGTCGCGCCAGTAAACCTGTTCGATATCCGCCCCGAGCGGGTTGCCGCTGAAAAGCACCGGGACACTGAAACGGAACGGTCCGGCAACAGCATGGACACCTATCTGGCCGATTGGGTCGATCCAGCACGGGCGGGCGTGGCAGATCGTGATGAACTGAGAGACTGGTGGCTGCGTGCCATGGATGCGATCGGCGCGGGCGAAGGCATGTATCGGCGCGCGCTCGAACAGATCTTCCTGCCCAAGGAAGCGCCCGATCTGGCCGAGAAACTTGTTGCGCTGCGCCCGCGCGTGCTTGAGGTGCTCAGGGAAGAAGGGCTCGAGACCGAGTTCTACCGCTTTGACCCCGAGCGGTATAATCCCACCATGCCGGTTTCAGCCAACTTGTTCTTTGCCACGGCCACCGAACGGGGACGTGAATATGATGAAGGCACCGTCAGCGATTTCCTTGAACTGCTGAAAGAACTGGGTCTGGCAGAAGGCATGTTGCGCCTCTCTGGCGAGGTGATCGAGATGCTCAACCTGACCTTCGGGGTCGACGGCACCGAGCATCCGCTGTTCCAGCGGCTGGGGCTTGATCCCGATGCCTTCCGCCGGCAGGTCGAATTGACCCGCAAAATCCGCGAAGAAGGGCATGCCGGGCTTGACCATGACGAACAGGTCGAGATGCTGTCCCTGCCGTTCGAAGTGTCCGCAGAACAGATCGGTCCGGCCTTTTCCGAGGATCTGAAAAGCCTCATACTTGATCTGCGTCATGCGCAGCGGGTCAAGCTCGAGGCGTGGCTGGCAGATTTCTATGAGCCGTTGAACGAAGCCAAGTTTGCGCCCGGCCTGAGCGTTCTGGAAAACGCGCTATACGGAACGATCTCATCCTCTGCCGGTGGCAAGGGGGATGCGGTGCGCGATGTCGTGGCGCGAGTGCTGGATGAGGCCGGTCTTAAACAACAGATCGTGGAACTTCTTTTCCGCGTGCAAACTGGCATTGCCGGGGCAGGGACCCCTTCATCCCTGATTGGGCCGATTGCCATCAGCCGCGCCGTCGTCAAGCGCCCCGAGTTGCTTATCCTCGATGGCGTGCTTGCAGGTGAAGACCCGGCCCATGCACGTTCAATCATTCGGAACCTGCGCGCGTTGCTTCCAGAGGCCAGCCTCTTGTTCTTGGAAGAGCAGATTCAGCAACCCGAAGAGTTTGAGCATGTGTTCGAGATTGAACATGGGCGGCTTAAGGATGGCGAGATTTATGGAGAGGGATTTACGGACAACGCGGCCAGTGCCGACCTGCGCCAGAAGATGCGCGCCCTTGTGTCAACCGACCTGTTCGCCAGCCTGCCGCGACGACAGCTGCGCCTTTTGGCCTTTGGTGCCCAATGGGCGGACCTGCCTGCGGATGAATATGTTTTTCACATGGGGGACAACGCGGCGGATGGCGCCTACTTGATTCTTGAGGGGGAGGCCGAACTGTCCTTCACGACAGAGGACGGTCATCGGGAAGTTGTCGCCGTTGCTGGACCTGGCACACTTGTCGGCGAGTTGGCCCTGATCCGCAAGGAGCCGCGTGCGCTGGACATGTACGCGCGTACGCCCATGCGGGCGCTGAGACTTGGAGAAGAGGAATTTCTCGCCGTGGTCGAAAACGATGCGGGCACAGCTTTCAAGATCATGCAGGTTCTTGCGGGCTATGTGGGGGCCCGCAAGTCGGGTGATGATTCCGACTCCCAGTGATTTGCCGTTGTTGGCAGGCGATTCCAGAAAAATTCCAGAAATTGACCCGGTTTCTGAGGGGCACAGCCCCGAGTCGACCTGAATCGGTTCAAGATTCCCGTCGATTCACCCCAAATCACCCCGTGATTCCGGCAAATTTCGGGGGGCGGGCCTGTTATCGCGGTGGAAAACCTGGCCAATGCCAAAGGATGCTGCCCAAATCATGTGCGGAAATCCCTTGTTTTATTGAGGTTTCAAATTTTAGCAGAAGTTTTTTGCAGAAATGTGAAAAAAGCACTTGCGGGTTTTGTGCAGTAACCGTAGAACCCCCCTCACCGGCGGCGCTGAGGCGCACAACGGGACGCCAGACGGAGCGGCGGA